>JAQTNK010000001.1 GCA_028713915.1 Rhodocyclaceae bacterium
GTCGCCGGCGAAGATGCCCGGAGCATCCTGTTCTGCCGCGAGCGCGACGCCGACAAGGAAATCTGGGATGGCTACCGCCAGGGCCCGGAAGGCGCGCGGGAGAATTTCGGCTTCGACGAAACGCATTCGATCAAGCAGTTCGACGAACTGCTGCCGCAACTCGTCGCCGACCGTCCGGCGCTGTGGTTCTCGCTTGGCCACGACACCGGCTGGGACGTGCAGATCGCCGCCGCGCTCAACGCCGTGCGCGCCCAGAGCCGCGCCGGCAAGCGCGCCCCGGCCGAGATTCGCGACGTGCGCGCCGTGCTCGACGAGATGCGCCTCATCAAGGACGCGCACGAGGTCGCGCTGTTGCGCCGCGCCGCGGCCATCGCCGCCGGCGCCCACGAGCGCGCGATGCGGGCCGCCGCGCCGGGCCGCTACGAGTACGAACTCGAGGCCGAGCTGCTGCACGAGTTCCGCCGCCACGGCTGCCAGTACCCGGCCTACACGCCCATCGTCGCCGCCGGCGCCAACGCCTGCGTGCTGCATTACGTCGAGAACCACAAGCGCATCGAGGACGGCGAACTGGTGCTGATCGACGCCGGCGGCGAACTCGACGGCTATGCTTCCGACATCACGCGCACCTTTCCCGCCAACGGCCGTTTTTCGGGGCCGCAGGCCGACATCTACGATCTCGTGCTCGATGCCCAGAGCGCCGCCATCGCCGCCGTCAAGCCCGGCGCCACCTTCATCGCGCCGCACGACGCCGCCGTCAAGGTGCTGGCGCAGGGCATGGTCGACATGAAGCTGCTCGAAGGCAGCGTCGATGCCGTCATCGAGACCGAAGGCTACAAGCGCTTCTACATGCACCGCACAAGCCACTGGATGGGACTCGACGTGCACGACGCCGGCGAATACAAGAGCGGCGACACTTGGCGCGCGCTGCAGTCCGGCATGGTGCTGACCGTCGAGCCCGGCTGCTACATCCGCCCCGCCGCCGACGTGCCGCAGGCGTTCTGGAACATCGGCGTGCGCATCGAGGACGACGTCCTGGTGACAGTAGACGGCGCCGAAGTCCTGACGCGGGACGCCCCGAAGAAAATCGTCGACGTCGAAGCACTGATGCGCGACGGGCGAAATGCCTGACGCCGGTCGGCCGCTGGCCGCCGACACTGGCCCAGTCGCCATCGTCGGCGGCGGGCCGGCGGGCATGGCGCTGGCGCTTGCGCTGCACCGGCAGGGCGTCGCCAGCGCGATTGTCGACGCCCGCGCCCGCGGTGCGGCGAGCGCGGACAAGCGCATCCTCGCCCTGTCGCACGGCTCGCGCCTGATTCTGGAGTGGCTCGGCGTCTGGCGCGAGATTCCGCACACGGCCATCGCGACCATCGACGTTTCCCATCAGGGCGGCCTCGGCCGCACCCGCCTCTCGGCGCGCGAGGAAAACGTCCCGGCGCTCGGCTACGTGCTCGCTGCCGGCGCGCTGGCCGCGAGCCTCGACGCCGCGCTGGCGCGGGCCGGCATCGCCTTTCACGACAAGACCCACGTCGCCGCCGACGCCAAGCCGGGCGCGCCGCTGGTCGTCTGGGCCGAAGGCGCGGTCGACGCCGCCGACGCCGTCAGCCGCGACTACGGCCAGCACGCCGTCATCTGCACGGCGACGACGCGGCAGCCGCACGGCGGCATGGCCTGGGAGCGCTTCACGCCGGCGGGGCCGGTCGCCGTGCTGCCCTTTGGCGACGACGTTGCCGTCGTCCTGACCGCCCAGGCGCCCGCTGCCGCCGCCATCGCCGCCGGCGACGAGCGCGCCTTCCTCGACCTGCTGCAGGCGCGCTGCGGCCGCCGCCTCGCGTTCACCGCCGCCACGGCCCGCCACGTCTTCCCGCTCGGCCTGCGCTACCGGACGCAGCCCGTCGGCGCACGCGAAGTCTGGATCGGCAACGCCGCCCAGACCCTGCATCCGGTCGGCGGCCAGGGCTTCAACCTCGCGCTGCGCGACATCTTCGAACTGGCGCGCTGCCTCGCCGACGCCGCCGATCCCGGCGCGCCCGCCACGCTCGCGCGCTATGCCGCCGCGCGCCGCACCGACCGCCGCGCCGCCATCGGCTTCACCGATTCGCTGGTGCGCGTCTTCAGCAATGACAATCGATTCATGCTGCATGCGCGCGGCGCCGGCCTGCTGGCGCTCGACCTGCTGCCGCCGCTGCGCTCCTTCCTGGCGCGGCGCATGATGTTCGGCGCCCGCGCCTGGTAGCGGAGCTTATAGCCCCATTGCACAATTTTTAGGCGCTTTGGGCTAGAATCCGCGCCTCGCCCTTTCGCCATTCCCGCCCATGAATTTCGTCGGTTTTGCGCTGCGCAATAATCTGTTCGTCGCGCCGATGGCCGGGGTCACCGATCGCCCGTTCCGCCAGCTCTGCAAGAAGCTGGGCGCCGGCCTCGCGGTGTCGGAAATGGTGACGTCGAACTCCCTGCTCTACAAGAGCAAGAAGACGCTGCGCCGCGCCAACCACGACGGCGAAGTCGAGCCGATCGCCGTGCAGATCGCCGGCGCCGATCCGCGCATGATGGCCGAAGCGGCGCAATTCAACGTCGCCGAGGGCGCGCAGATCATCGACATCAACATGGGCTGCCCGGCGAAGAAAGTCTGCAACGTCATGGCCGGCTCGGCGCTGATGAAGGACGAGGCGCTGGTGGCGCGCATCCTCGATGCCGTCGTCAAGGCCGTGCCCGACACGCCGGTGACGCTCAAGTTCCGCACCGGCTGGGACCGCAACCACCGTAACGCGCCGGCCATCGCGCGCATCGCCGAGGACTGCGGCATCCGCGCCGTCGCCATCCACGGCCGCACGCGCTCGGACCAGTACATGGGAGAAGCCGAGTACGACACCATCGCGCTGGTCAAGACGCTGGTGCGCATCCCGGTCATCGCCAACGGCGACATCACCAGTCCGCAGAAAGCCAGGCTGGTGCTCGACCGCACCGGCGCCGACGGCCTCATGATCGGCCGCGCCGCCCAGGGCAGGCCCTGGCTTTTCCGTGAAATCGAGCATTACCTCAACACCGGCGCGCAGCTGCCGCCGCCCGAAGTGGCCGAGATCCACCGCGTCCTGCGCGAGCATCTCGCCGACCTCTACGCCTTCTACGGCGAGGACACCGGCGCCAAGGTCGCGCGCAAGCACATCAGCTGGTATACCAAGGGCATCGCCGGGGCCGCGCGCTTCCGTCATGCCATGAATCAATTGCAGACCGTCGACGCACAGCTCGCGGCCACGGACGAGTTCTTCCTCGCCCAGGCCGCCGCCAACGACCGTCTCACCTACGAGGAGGCGCTTGCAGCATGAGTGCGGAGATTTCCGATTGCGTCCGCCGCGCATTGAATCGCTACTTCCGCGATCTCGACGGCGAGAACCCGCATGCCGTTTATGACATGGTGTTAGGCTGCGTCGAAAAACCGATGCTCGAAGTCGTCATGAAGCATGCCGACGGCAACCAGACGGTGGCGGCCGAGATGCTCGGCATCAACCGCAACACCCTGCGCAAGAAACTTACCGAACACGATTTGCTTTAAGGACCCCCAGCCATGAAACTCGCCCAAGCACTCATCAGCGTTTCCGACAAGCGCGGCGTCGTCGACTTCGCCCGCGAACTTTCCGCCCTCGGCGTCAATATCCTCTCGACCGGCGGTACGGCGAAAATGCTGCGCGACGCCGGCATCAAGGTCACCGACGTGTCGGACTACACGGGCTTTCCCGAAATGCTCGACGGCCGCGTCAAGACCCTGCATCCGAAGGTGCACGGCGGCATCCTCGGCCGCCGCGACCTGCCCGAGCACCTGGCGACGATGAAGCAGCACGACATTCCCGCCATCGACCTCGTCGTCGTGAACCTCTACCCGTTCGCGCAGACCGTGGCGAAGAAGGACTGCACGCTCGACGACGCCATCGAGAACATCGACATCGGCGGCCCGACCATGGTGCGCGCCGCCGCCAAGAACCACGGCAACGAAGCCGGCGGCGTCGGCGTGCTGACCGATCCCGAGGATTACGCGCCGGTGATCGCCGAACTCAAGGCCAGCGGCGGCACGCTCAGCTACAAGACGCGCTTCGCGCTGGCGAAGAAGGCCTTCACGCACACCGCGCGCTATGACGGCGCCATCGCCAACTGGCTGACCAGCCTCGACGCCGAGAACAAGCCCGCCACCTTCCCCGACCGCCTGCAGCTCGCCTTCGACAAGGTCGACACCATGCGCTACGGCGAGAACCCGCACCAGTCGGCGGCCTTCTACCGCGAGCCGGTGCCCGTCGCCGGCAGCATCGCCGCCTATGAGCAATTGCAGGGCAAGGAGCTCTCCTACAACAACATCGGCGACGCCGATGCCGCCTGGGAATGCGTCAAGGCCTTCGCCGACGCCGGCAGCGCCGCCTGCGTCATCGTCAAGCACGCCAACCCCTGCGGCGTCGCCATCGGCGTCAACGCCGAAGAAGCCTACCGCAAAGCCTTCAAGACCGACCCGACTTCGGCCTTCGGCGGCATCATCGCCTTCAACTGCGCCATCGACAAGGCCACGGCCGAGGCCGTCGCCGGCCAGTTCGCCGAAGTCATCATCGCCCCGGAAATCACCGCCGAGGCCCGCGCCGTCTTTGGCGCCAAGCAGAACCTGCGCGTGCTGGTCGTGCCGCTGGGCAAGAGCGACAGCACCGCCTTCGACTACAAGCGCGTCGGCGGCGGCCTGCTGGTGCAGACGGCCGACAACGCCCGCATCACCCAGGCCGACGTCAAGGTGGTCACCAAGCGCGCGCCTTCGCCGCAGGAAATGGCCGACCTGCTGTTCGCCTGGCGCGTCGCCAAGTACGTCAAGTCGAACGCCATCGTCTATTGCAAGGACAACATGACGATGGGCGTCGGCGCCGGCCAGATGAGCCGCGTCGATTCGGCGCGCATCGCCGCCATCAAGGCCGAGAACAACGGCCTCACCGTCGCCGGCTCGGTGGTCGCCTCGGACGCCTTCTTCCCGTTCCGCGACGGCCTCGACGTCCTGGCGAAAGCCGGCGCCACGGCCGTGATCCAGCCCGGCGGCTCGGTGCGCGATGCCGAAGTCATCGCCGCCGCCGACGAGCAGAACGTCGCCATGGTGTTCACCGGCTTCCGCCATTTCAGGCATTGATTTGAACCGCCGAGGCGCCGAGACGCAGAGGTAAGCCCATCCTGCTTTTCTCGGCGCCTCGGCGTCTCGGCGGTTAACAAGGACATCTGATATGAAACTCCTCGTCGTCGGTTCCGGTGGTCGCGAGCATGCCTTGGCCTGGCGGCTGGCGCAGACGCCCGGCCTGCAAGTCGTCTACGTCGCTCCCGGCAACGCCGGCACGGCGCGCGAAGCCGAGTTGAAGAACGTGCCGATCACGGACGTCAATGAACTCGCCGACTTCGCCGCCAGGGAACAGGTCCACCTGACCCTGGTCGGCCCCGAGGCGCCGCTGGCGGCCGGCATCGTCGATACTTTCCGCGCCCGCGGCCTGCGCGTGTTCGGTCCGACGAAAGCCGCGGCGCAGCTCGAAAGCTCGAAGGATTTCGCCAAGCGCTTCATGGCGCGCCACAACATCCCGACGGCGAAGTTCGCCACGTTCGCCGACGCCGCGCAGGCCCACGCCTACATCGACGCCGAAGGTGCGCCCATCGTCGTCAAGGCCGACGGGCTGGCGGCCGGCAAGGGCGTCGTCGTCGCCATGTCGGCCGAAGAAGCGCATGCCGCGATCGACATGATGCTGCTCGACAACAAGATGGGCGATGCGGGCGCCCGCGTCGTCATCGAGGAATTCCTCGACGGCGAGGAAGCCAGCTTCATCGTCATGGCCGACGGCGTGCATGCGCTGGCGCTGGCCACCAGCCAGGACCACAAGCGTCTCGGCGACGGCGACACCGGCCCCAACACCGGCGGAATGGGCGCCTACTCGCCGGCGCCCGTCGTCACGCCGCAGATCCATGCCAAGGCCATGCGCGAAGTCATCATGCCGACCATCAACGGCATGGCCAGGGACGGCATTCCCTACACCGGCTTCCTCTATGCCGGCCTGATGATCAAGCCGGACGGCTCGATCAAGGTACTCGAATTCAACTGCCGCATGGGCGACCCCGAAACGCAGCCGATCATGATGCGGCTGAAGAGCAGCTTCGTCACCCTGCTCGATGCCGCCATCGACGGCCACCTCGACAAGATCGACGCCGAATGGGACCGCCGCGTCGCGCTCGGCGTGGTGCTTGCCGCCGCCGACTACCCGGAGAATCCGCGCAAGGGCGACGCCATCGCCGGCCTGCCCGCGCGCGAAGTCGACGACGCCCACGTCTTCCATGCCGGCACGGCCCTGGCGGGCAGCCAGGTGGTCACCGCCGGCGGCCGCGTGCTGTGCGTCACCGCGCTCGGCGACACCGCCAAGCTGGCGCAGAACCGCGCCTACGAACTCGTCGAGCAGATCCGCTTCGACGGCATGCAATACCGCCGCGACATCGGGCATCGGGCCATCCGGCGTTGATCGAACTGGCCGCCGTCCGGGACTACTTCACCGGACTTCAGGACCGCCTCGTCGCGGCGCTTGAAGCCTTCGACGGCCAGCCGTTCCGCAGCGACGCCTGGCAGCGCCCCGAGGGCGGCGGCGGCATCGCCCGCCTCATCGAGGAAGGCGACTTCTTCGAGCGCGGCGGCGTCAATTTCTCGCATGTCACCGGCGCTGCCATGCCGGCCACGGCCACCGCCCACCGGCCCGAACTCGCCGGGCGGCGCTGGCAGGCGCTCGGCGTCTCGCTGGTGCTGCATCCGCGCAATCCCTATTGCCCGACCAGCCACCTGAACGTGCGCTGCTTCGTCGCCGAGAAAGACGGCGCCGAGCCGGTCTGGTGGTTCGGCGGCGGCACCGACCTCACGCCCTACTACGGCTTCGAAGAAGACGCGGTCCACTTCCATCGCACCTGCAAGGAAGCGCTCGCGCCTTTCGGCGACGACGTCCATGCGCGCTACAAGAAGTGGTGCGACGACTACTTCGTGCTCAAGCACCGCAACGAAGCGCGCGGCATCGGCGGCATCTTCTTCGACGACCTCAACGCCGGCGGCCCGGGCGGCGACGCTGTCCCGCCCTGGTCGTTCGCGCGCTGCTTTGCCCTCGCGCAAAGCGTCGGCGAGCATTTCACCGCCGCCTACCTGCCGATCTGCGAACGTCGCCGCGAGCTAGCCTACGGCGAACGCGAACGCGATTTCCAGGCCTACCGCCGCGGCCGCTACGTCGAATTCAATCTCGTCTGGGATCGCGGCACGCTCTTCGGCCTGCAATCGGGCGGCCGCACCGAATCCATCCTCATGTCGCTGCCGCCGCTCGTGAAATGGCGCTACGACTGGCACCCGGCGCCGGGCAGCGCCGAAGAGAAGCTCTATACCGACTTTCTGCCGCCGCGCGACTGGATCTGAACGCGGCAAGAACGGCGCAAGCGCTTGATTCGATGCGTTCATCCATCGCCATCGAACTTGTGCGCCGGGCCTCGGTCTGAAAAAGCTGTGAACGCCCACCGCCACCCGGAACCCGTTCCGGCACAAGGGGTTCGCGCCGTCCGCCGCCTTCGCCGCGGTCTTTGATCCGCGCGGCGGATTCCCTGCCTTCAGCCGTGCTCCAGGCCCTTGTCCTGGGGCGGCCCGCCATTCCCCCGATCTGCAACTCGTCAAAGGAGAAGCCATGCTCACGAAGACGCCATTCCTCAAGTTCTGGAGCAGCCTCGGCCATATCGCCACGCATGCCGGCATCACGCTGCTCGCCCTCGGCATCGCTTTCTCGCTGCCGCAGGCGGCGACCTTCATCCTGTTCAACTGGTGGCCCAAGGTGCGCGACGACACGCAGATGCTGGTCGTCACCGAGATCAGCTTCGCCGCCATGCTGGTCGCGCTGCTGAACCTCGCCAAGCTCGCCTGGCGCTATCGCCAGGCGGCGCAGACCAGCGCCATTGCCTCGCTGGTGTATGCGCGCGAGGGCGACGGCCGTCTGTCGCGCTGGCTGAAGGACAACCTGCTGCGCGACCTGCCCTGGAAGCGGGACCTGACCATCATGGCCGTCACCGGCTACGGCACTTTCGCCGCGCTCGACAGCGCGCTCAAGGATCTGCTCGCCGACTGCTATGAAATCCGCGTCATGCTGCTCAATCCCTACGGCCCGGCGGCCGACGCCTATGCCGCCAGCCACGCCGACCCTGAGGCGATCCTCGCCGACATCCGCCGCGAAGCCTGCGCCAGCGTCGCCTGCCTGCGGCGGCTCCAGGGCATGGGCAAGAACGTCGCCCTCAAGTTCTACGACGAGCCGCCCTTCTGGAAGCTGGTGTTCGCCGGCGAGCATGTCTGGGTGCGCAGCTGCCACGGCACGCGCGACATCGCCAAGCATCCGGAATATGTTTTCGCCCTGCAGCCGGAAAAGCCCAACCGCGGCTTCTTTCCGTCCTTCTACACCTACTTTCTCAACCAGTGGAACGATCCGCGCCACCCCGACTACGCCTTCGACACGGGCGATCTGGTCTACCGCGACGGCAAGGGCGCCAAGCTGCGCCGCGTCCCGTTTCCCGACCAGGAAGCGCCGTGCCTCGAGCGCGCGCCGGCGGCCGCGCTGCTGGCGAGCTAGGCTGCGCCGGGCGCGGTCAGAGCATCGCCGCCGCGCGGTATTGCTGGTTCGCTTGGTCGCCGCGGCCGAGGTCGTCGAGCAATTGCGCGAGTTCGACATGGGCGCCGCGCGTCGGCAGGATGGCGAGCGAAGCTTCGAAATAGCTCTGCGCCTTGCCCCACAGCTTCTGCCGCAGACAGAGGCGGCCGAGCGCCAGCAGCAGCTGCTCGTCGCGCGGATGCACGCCCAGCCATTTCTCGGCATGGGCGATGCGCGCCAGCGTGTCGCCGCCTTCGCAGTCGGCATAGATGGCGGCGACTGCGGAATCCCAGCGTTCGTCGAGAAAGTCCTCGATCAGCGTCGCCGCCTCCAGGCAGCCGCCGGTGGCGGCGAGCGTGCGCGCCGCCTGCTGCGCCAGGCGCGGCTCCAGGCGCTCGGCGGCCGGCATGGCGTTCCAGTAGCGCACGAGCTGCGCCGGATCGCCCATCTGCGAGATGATCTCGCGGTGCGCGCGGCTGCGCAGCGGCGTCGCCTGCTCGGCCGTGAGCGCTTTGTATTTCTCCAGCTGCCGCGTCAGGCGCAGCACTTCGCGCCAGTTGCCGAGCCCCTGTTCCGCGCGCAAGGACAGGCGCAGCGCGGCAATGTGGCGGCCTTCGGTCACCGCCAGGCGTTCGAGCGAGCGATGCGCGGTGTCGAAATCGCGCGCATCGACCGCGAGTTCGGCCGCCGTCATCAGGCGCGCCGCATAGGTTTCGTCGTCGTGCCGGGTGGCGCGCTCGCGCCAGTGCGCCTCGCGCTGCTCGTCGCGCAGCGCATGGGCGATGCGCTGCGCCGTCAGCGCGGCGAGGCCGGGCCGGAAGGCGGCGTCATAAGCGCGCTCGGCGCTTTTCAGCGCATGCCCGTAGCGGCCTTCCTGCATCAGGCGCATGGCGTCGGCGAGGGCGTCGCCGGCTTTCTCGCGGGCGCGGCGGGCGCGGAAGGAGCGCACCTTGTCGGGCAGGCCCAGCGTGTTGGCGACGCCGCGCAGGACCAGGTAGAACAGCAGGAAGCCGGCCGCCAGCAGCACCAGCAGCAGGTTGAGCGAAATCTCCATGCGCCAGGGCGGCAGCACGAACAGCGCGTAGCCGTCGTTGTAGCGCGCGGCGAGCGACAGGCCGACGGCGAGCGCGGCAAGGGTCAGCAGCCAGAGCAGTCCGCGCATTACTTGGCTCCGCCGGCGCCCTTGCCCGCGGCGCGGGGGCCGGGCGGCGGGGAGTCCTTTTCCTGCGCCACCTTGAAGTTGCGCAGCGTGTTGAGCGTTTCGGCGAGCGACGGCATGTCGGTTGCCATGTCGACCGCGGCGAGCCCCTTCAAGGTGGCGAGCGCCGCCTGCACCGGGCGGGACGAAGTGTCGAAGTAGCGCTCCAGCCAGAGGCGCGACTGGTTCACGTCTTCCTTGAAGCTCCTGGCGTCGTGCGACAGCAGCGCCAGGCGCGCGTTCACGAGCCGCAGCTTGAGGTTCTCGCGCAGGAAGAAGTTCTGGCTCGGCGACAGCAATCCCGGTTCGGGCGCGTCGATGCGCTCGATGCGCACGAGCTGCTTGGTGTCGTTCCAGACGTCGCGCGCCAGCGCCTGCCAGAAGCTCAAGTCGGCGGGCGAATGCGAAGCCTTCGTCGGCAGCTCGGCGTGCGGCCGCTGTTCGGCGGCCAGCGGCATGGCGTCGACGGCGACGGCGACGCTTTCCAGCTTCAGCGCGATGCCCGGCACGTCGGCGGCCGGCAGCGCCTTGAGGCGCTCGATGTCGCGCGCCAGCAACTTGCGCAATCCGAGCAGGCGCGGATTGGGCGCGCGCGCCAGGCGGGCGTCGGCGCCTTGCAGGGCGATCAGCGCCGCCTCGACGTTGCCGGCGAGCTGCAGCTGCTGCGCGGCGATGGTGACGGCCTGCTCGATCTCGGCCAGCAGGCGCTCGTCGCGGCTGCGCGACAAT
This sequence comes from Rhodocyclaceae bacterium, assembly GCA_028713915.1. GTDB lineage: Bacteria > Pseudomonadota > Gammaproteobacteria > Burkholderiales > Rhodocyclaceae > Nitricoxidireducens. The sequence goes on from JAQTNK010000001.1 coordinate 10,573, forward strand.
TCCTGGTACATGGCGTCGAGCGCCAGCTGCTGGCCTTGCGTTTCGGCCAGCTTGGCATCGAGCACGCCGACCTTGGCTTGCAGCGCCTGCACGTCTTCCTGGGTCTGCTTCGCGAGCGTGCGCGCGGCCGCGGCCACGGCGTCGCTTTCCGACAGACGCTTGGCGAGTTCCTCGCGCACGTCGGACAGGCGGCTGCGCGTCTCGACCCATTGCCAGCCGAGCAGCAGCAGGGCGACGGCGGCGATCGCCGCCGACGGCCGGCGCCACGCGGCGAGCGCGGCGTTGGGCGCAGGCGCAGGAGCGGCCGGCGGCGTCACCGCGGCAACGGCATCCGGCGTTTCAGGGGTTTGCGGATCAGGCGGCATGGACGGCGGTTCCAAAGTAGGCGGTGAGTCCGGCGACGAGGCCATCGTCGCCGGGACCGGTGAGGACGACTTCGTGCAGGCCGAGCGTGCGCGCCGCATCAAGAATGCGCGCGTGCGGCACGAAGGTCGGCGTCTTGCGCAGCCAGGCCTGGCCGAGCTTGCCGACCATGTCGACGAGGTTGTGCAGGCCTTCGCTGCTGGTGACGGTGATGGCGTCGAGGCGGCCGTCGGTCCAGAGCTTGAGCAGCGGCGCCGGATCGAGCGCGGGCTTGCCGCGGCGATAGCAGGTGATGTATTCAACCGTCGCGCCGCGCGCCTTGAGCGTGTCGCCGAGCAGTTCGCGGCCGCCGTCGCCGCGGAAGATCAGCACCTTCTTGCCGGCCATGTCCTGCAGTTCGGGCAGCGCGACGAGGGCTTCGGAATCGAAGCGGTCCTGCGGCGCCGTGACCGCGCCGATGCCGAAGCCGGCCAGCGCCATTTCGCTGCTGTGGCCGACCGTCGCCACGCGCAGGTGCGCCGGCCAGGCGCGGCGGGCGAGGATCGGCGTCAGCGCTTTTTCGACCGCGTTCGGGCTGACGAAAGCGGCCCAGTCGAATTCGTCGAGGCGCGCGGCGACATCGAGCAAAGGGCGGGTGTCTTCGATGTCGAAGATCGACAGCACGGGGAACAGCACGGGCTTGGCGCCCAGCGCGACGAGCGCTTCGGCCAGGTGCGTCGCCTGCCCGGCCGGGCGGGTGATGACGACGTGGCGGCCGGAAAGCGCCTCGCTCACTGAAGCCCCTCCCCCCGCCCCCTCCCGAGGGAAGGGGTGACGGCGGTTCGCCGCTGCGCGGCTCCACATCGTGGCTGGCGCCCCTGCAGGCGGCCGTGCGGCTCGCTCACTCAGCCTCCGAGCGCGGCGAGGATATCTTCCGCCCCCTGGGCGCGCAGCGCGTCGGCGAGCTGCAGGCCGAGCGCTTCGGGATCGGCGTCCGCCGCGCCTTCGAGTTCGGCGCGCGCCATGCGCGTGCCGTCGGGGAGGGCGACGAAGCCGCGCAGCCAGAGCTTGCCTTCGCGCATCAGCGCGTAGGCGCCGAGCGGCACTTCGCAGCTGCCGGCGAGCGCGCGCGAGACAGCGCGTTCGGCGCGCACGCAGGCGGAAGTTTCGGCATCGTTCAACGGCGCCATCCAGGCGGCGACTTCGGGCCGCGACGCCAGCGCCTCGATGCCCAGCGCGCCCTGGCCGGCCGCCGGCAGCGAGGCCTCGGCGCTCAGCACCGAACGGATGCGGGCGCCGAGTCCCAGGCGCGTCAGCCCGGCGGCGGCGAGAATGATGGCGTCATATTGACCTTCATCGAGCTTGCGCAGGCGCGTGTCGAGGTTGCCGCGCAGCGAGGTCACCGCCAGATACGGATAGCGCGCATGCAGCTGCGCTTCGCGGCGCAGGCTGGAAGTGCCGACGACGGCTCCCGGCGGCAGGTCTTCGAGCGTCGCGTACTTGTTCGACACGAAGGCGTCTTGCGGCACTTCGCGCGGGCCGATGGCGACCAGGGCGAATTCCCGCTCCAGGGTCATCGGCACGTCCTTCATCGAATGCACGGCGAGGTCGGCGCTGCCGTCGAGCAGGGCCGTTTCCAGCTCCTTGACGAATAGCCCCTTGCCGCCGACCTTGGCGAGCGGCCGGTCGAGGATCTGGTCGCCGCGCGTCGTCATGCCCAGCAGTTCGACGCTGCACGCCGGGTATAATTTCTGCAACAAGGACCGCACGTGTTCGGCCTGCCAGAGAGCGAGGCGCGATTCGCGCGTGGCGATGACGATTCTTGCGGGCGCGGTGGGAGTGCTCAATTCGATTTCCAATGAAGGCTGACCGGTGGCGGCAACCGCAAGGAGACTGGTGTTGACATCTTCGTTTTGCGGTCGTCTGACGCCGCGGATTCTAGCATGGCGTCCGCTTTCGCCCGGCGCCAAAGGCCCGGCGCCGGCCCTTGCGCCGGCAGCCGCCGCCGCCGGCAACATGGCCGCAACATCCCGGGGAACACGATGAACGCACCCGCCGACAAGGACGCACCGCTGCGAGAGGACATCCGCCTGCTCGGACGCATGCTCGGCGACACGCTGCGCGACCAGGAAGGCGACGCCGTCTTCGACCTCGTCGAGCGCGTCCGCACGCTGTCGATCCGCTTCCACCGCGACGACGACGCCGCCGCCCGCGCCGAGCTGACGGCCCTGCTCGACGGCCTCAAGCGCGGCGAGATCAACCCCATCGTGCGCGCCTTCAGCTATTTCTCGCATCTGGCCAACATCGCCGAGGACCAGCACCATATCCGGCGCTCGCGCGCCCACGCCATCGCCGGCTCGAAGCCGCGACCGGGCAGCTTCGCCTGCGCGCTGGAGCGCGCCCTGGCGGCCGGCGCCGGGGCCGGGCGCATCGCCGATTTCTTCGCCGCCAGCCGCGTCAGCCCGGTGCTGACGGCGCACCCGACCGAAGTGCAGCGGAAGAGCATCCTCGATTGCGAGCGCAAGCTCGCCGCCCTGCTCGACGAACGCGACCGCACGCTACTCACGCCGGAAGAAAGCGCCGACCACGTCGAGGCCATGCGCCGCGCCGTGCTGACACTGTGGCAGACGCGCATGCTGCGGCGGGCCAAGCTCTCGGTGATGGACGAAGTCGCCAACGCGTTGTCGTATTACGACACCACCTTCCTGCGCGAACTGCCGCGGCTCTACAACCGCATCGAGGACCGCCTCGCCGCCGCCGTGCCCGGCTGGAACGGCAACGAGCTGCCGGCCTTCCTGCGGCCCGGCTCGTGGATCGGCGGCGACCGCGACGGCAACCCCTACGTCACCGCCGACATGCTCGCCGCGGCCCTGCGCGCGCAAAGCCGCAAGGCGCTCGGCTACTATCTCGAACAACTGCATCGCCTCGGCGCCGGGCTGTCGTCCACCTCGCTGCTGATCGCGATCAGCCCCGAGATGCAGGCGCTGGCGGACGCCTCGCCCGACCGCAATCCGCACCGCGACGACGAGCCTTATCGCCGCGCCATCGCCGGCCTCTACGCGCGGCTTGCCGCCACCGCGCGCGTGCTCGACGACCTCGAAGCGCCGCTGCATGCCGTCGCCGCCGCCGCCCCCTACGCCAACGCCGCCGAATTCGCCGCCGACCTCGACATCCTGCACCGCTCGCTCGTCGCCAGCCGCGCCGCGCTGCTGGCCCACGGCCGCCTGCGGCGCCTGCGCCGCGCCGTCTCGGTGTTCGGCTTCCACCTGGCGCCGCTCGACCTGCGCCAGAACTCCGACGTGCATGAGCGCACGGTGCACGAACTCTTCGAGGCGGCGCGCCCCGGCACCGACTACGCCGGCCGCAGCGAGGACGGCCGCATCGCCCTCCTGCTTGCCGAGCTCGCCACGCCGCGCCTGCTCTCGTCGCCCTTCGTCGCCTACGCGGAAGAGACGGCCGGCGAACTGGCGATCTTCCGCACGGCGCGGGCGATGCACGAGCGCTACGGCGCCGCCGCCATCGAGAACATCGTCATATCGAAGACCGACGGCGTCTCCGACCTGCTCGAAGTCGCGCTGCTGGCGAAGGAAGCCGGCCTCCTGCTGCCGCGCGAAGGCGCGCTCGCCGTGAACATCGTGCCGCTGTTCGAGACCATCGGCGACCTTGCCGCCTGCGGCGCCACCATGGACAAGCTGCTCGGCCTGCCCGCCTACCGGCGCCTGCTGGCGGCACGCGGCAACGTGCAGGAAGTCATGCTCGGCTATTCCGACAGCAACAAGGACGGCGGCTTCCTCGCCTCCGGCTGGGCGCTCTACCGCGCCGAGACGGAACTGATCGAAGTCTTCGCCAAGCACGGCATCGTCCTGCGCCTGTTCCACGGCCGCGGCGGCTCGGTCGGCCGCGGCGGCGGCCCCAGCTACCAGGCCATCCTCGCGCAGCCCGCCGGCGCCGTCCAGGGCGGCATCCGCATCACCGAACAGGGCGAAGCCATCGCCTCGAAATTCGCCAACCCCGAACTCGGCCGCCGCAACCTCGAAATCTTCGCCGCCGCCACGCTCGAAGCATCGCTGCTGCCGCACGCCCACGACGCGCCGCAGCCGCCATACCTCGCGGCGATGGCGGAACTCGCCGACCACGCCCTCAAGGCCTACCGCGGCCTCGTCTACGAAACGCCGGGCTTCGAGCGCTACTTCTGGGAATCGACGGTGATCGCCGAGATCGCCGCCCTCAACATCGGCAGCCGCCCCGCCTCGCGCAAGAAGACCACCGCCATCGAGGACCTGCGCGCCATTCCCTGGGTCTTCTCCTGGGCGCAATGCCGCCTGATGCTGCCCGGCTGGTACGGCTTCGGCGCGGCAGTCGCCGCCTGGCGCGCAGCGCACGGCGCAGCCGGCATGGCGCTATTGGCCGAGATGAACCGCGAGTGGGGCTTCTTCCGCACGCTGCTGTCGAACATGGACATGGTGCTGGCGAAGACGGACATCGCCATCGCCGAACGCTATTCGCTGCTGGTGAAGGACGACGCGCTGCGCGAAGCGATCTTCCCGCGCCTGAAAGCCGAGCGCCAAGCCGCCATCGACGCCCTGCTGGAAATCACCGGCCAGCGCGAACTGCTCGACGGCAACCCGCTGCTCAAGCGCTCGATCCGCAACCGCTTCCCCTACCTCGATCCGCTCAACCACGTGCAGATCGAACTCCTGCGCCGCTACCGCGCCGGCGCCGCCGACGAGCGCGACAAGCGCAGCATCCACCTCACCATCAACGGGATTGCGGCGGGATTGCGGAATAGCGGGTAGTTGGAAAGGCGGGCGGCGGCGACGGCGACGACATGGTTAGCGCTTGATCGTCTGGGTTTTCATTTCAGCCATGGCCCTGGCGTGGCCGTCACGGCCGAGCCGCTTGATTTGCGCAATGCAGGCGGCGCGGTCGGAGCGAAATACCAGGCCGAACAATCGGGACATGAAGTTGTTGAATTTGGGGCACGCGCGCGGCTCCGGGAACTCGGCACACGCGGCGCAGGTGTCGATGCGCTTCGCCATGCAGCATGCGCGCACCTTGCACCAGGAGGCCTTTGAGTTCTCGCGACAGCCGTTGCATTTCCCGGTCAGATAGAATCGGCAGGCGCCGCAATAAAGTCCGCAGCAGGCGACGAGTTCGGCGTTCGGTTCTATGTCGGGCATGGGCGCAGTTCGCATCGGAAGTCTGTCATGGGTGCTGAGACTTGTTGTGCTTCGACGTTGAGACTAGGCCGCTTGCTCATTAACGACATGGGCATTACTCATGGAAACCGAACGGTGGAATGCCGTCCGCAAATTGTAGAAGACGATATCGATGCCGGCCGTACGTCCCACTGCAAGATGTCGGTCGATCTGTTGAAAGTACTCAAGCTTATATTCGCCCAGAAGGTCATCGAAATCAGGAACGACGAACGCGATGCGTGTGATGTCGTTCGACGCGTCGTAGGCTTCGATCTGCCCCTTAGCCTTACGCAAGTCGGACGTCAATTTATTCAAGAACCCGATTCCAAGTAAGTTTGTCGTCGATCCCGAACCGCCACTTTGTCGACGGGCCGCCTCGTCGTCTGAAATGCCAATCGACTTTACCTCGCACAGCACTTTGCGATCATTGACCTGACCTTTGAGATCGGGTGTTTCCTGCCCCGACACTCCTGATCGAGGAATGAAAGCCACATCCAACCATCCTTCGTCAATGAGGTAGCCGTATGCGAAGGCTTGATTCAAGATTGAAATGAGTTGTTGATGCCCACGCCCACTTGGGACTTGACTCGTAAGATATGGCCTGGCTTCGTTCTTTAGGAACTCCCATGACTTCGCATCAAGCCGCTGAAGAACTTTCTCGCGCACAAGCCATGTCGTCCGCTTCTCCGGGAATTGTTGAACGGAGTTGTCAAAGTTCTGGAAGTACGCGGTGGGTGCAGACCGATCGTAAATCAGGTCTTGTAACTCATACACGCGGGGCATTTCTTTACGATGCATATACGACCTAGCCGGTTCACGTGGAGTTCAGGGGCGCGCCGCCGACAGGCGGAGCGTCCCCTGCAACGGAAGCTTAGAGCCCCTGTGCCCTACGGAAACTACTTCCAATTTAGGTTCAACTTGCGATGAGAGGCTGCACAGTCACGCAAGTACAAATTGATGAGGCTTTGGTATGGGATACCAACCTGCTCGGAAAGAGACTTGAAGTAATCGATAGACTCCTCATCCAGCCGGATCGTGACCTGCTTCTTCAATTGAGAAGCGTACGGGTTCTTCTTGGCGTTCGAGAAATCGTATTCCTTGCGCATGGTTGCACCTTCACGAATAGAACTGTGTTTCCTTGGCCGTTGCCTTCCGCGCCGAGATGATGCGAATTACCCCATCGTCGCCGCGGTAGCAGTGGCAGACAACCAAGAGCCGTAGCGCAGAACTCAGTCCGAGAAGGACGAAACGATCTTCGTCTGCAGAATGGTCTGGATCGCCAATGAGCTTCGCGCGGTCATCGTAGAAGGCGGACTTCGCCTCTTCGAAGCTCACGCCGTGCTTCTTCACGTTGGCAGCGGCCTTCCTTTCATCCCATTCGAAGTGCACTGCGCTCATCGCTAAAGTGTAGTTATATTGTACCTACAGTGCAAGCCGTCGCTTCGGTGCATGGCGCGGCGGGATCATGGGCTCTAATGTTCAAGGCCAGCCGCTTGGTTCCCGGTGCCGGGCGGCAGCTTCTTGACGATGCGGCTCTCCCTGCTCGGAACGGATCGCGTCATGCTCTTGGCCTGTGCTGAAATGACGGCAGCGTAGCAGTCTTGCCGAGCGCGGACAAGCCGGCGTCAGGTCGATTCACACGCCCAGCAATTCCTTCACCTGCGGCCACTGCCGCCGGCTCACCTGCAGGCGTTCGGCGACGCCGTGCAGCAGCAGCATCCAGTGCGGCTCGCCCTCGGCATCCGCGGCATCCTTCTCGCGCGCCACGCCGGCGATGGCGTCGCGGGCGACGATGCAGTTGCGGTGGATGCGCATGAAGCGCGCAACATATTCCTCTTCGAGCTGGGCGAGGGATTCCTCGAGCACGTATTCGCGCTCTTTCGTGCGCGCCGTGACGTACTTGAGCTCGGCCTTGAAGTAGAGCACGTCGGCGACCGGCACCAGCAGCATCTTGCCGCGTTCCAGGCTGCGCAGATGGCGGCGGCCTTGCGGCGCGAGTTGGCGCAGGGCCGGCGCGTCGGGCGCGAGGCGGCGCGCCTTCTTCAGCGCCTCGGCGAGGCGCGCGGCCTTCACGGGCTTGAGCAGGTAATCGATGGCGGCAAGCTCGAAGGCCTTCACCGCGTACTGGTCGTAGGCGGTGACGAAGACGACGGCGGGCGGCTGCGGCAGGCGCGCCAGGTGCTGCGCCAGTTCGATGCCGTCCATGCGCGGCATGCGGATGTCCACCAGCACGACGTCGGCCGGATCGGCGGCCTGGCGTTCGAGCGCTTCGACGCCGTCTGCCGCTTCGCCGACGATGCGGCTGGGCAGTTCGCCGGCGAGGTCGGACAGCAGGTCGCGCAGGCGCGTGCGCGCCGGAGCTTCGTCGTCGACCAGCAGCACGCGCAGCGCTGCGCTCACGGCTTGCCGCCCCTGCGGTACGGGAACGCGATGCTGACAACATAGAAGCCGGCGCGCTCCGCCGTCTCCAGTTGCGCTTCGAGATCGAAGAAGAGCATCAGCCGCTCGCGGATGTTGGCGAGCGCCATGCGGTTGCCGGCCTGATGGGTGCTGCCCGGCGCATAGGGGTTGGTGAGCTCGAAGGCGACGCGGTCGCCCTGGCGGCTCACGCGGATGGCGATCTCGCCGGGCGACTCGAGGCGCTCGATGCCGTGATAGACGGCGTTCTCCAGCAGCGGCTGCAGCATCAGCGGCGGCACCAGCGCGTCGGGCGGACAGCTTTCGATGTCCCAGCGGATGCGCAGCCGGTCGCCCAGGCGCAGCTTTTCGAGTTCGAGGTATTGGCGCGCCAGCGCGATCTCTTCGGAGAGCGGCACCAGTTCGCGGCTGTCGCGCATCAGCACGCGGAAGAGGTCGGAGAGTTCTTCGAGCGCGGCCTCGGCGCGCCTGGGGTCGCTGCGGATGACGCCGAGCACGGCGTTGAGGCTGTTGAAGAAAAAGTGCGGCCGGATGCGCGCCGTCAGCGCCATCAGGCGCGCCTCGGTGACGGCCGGCGAATGCGCGCGCCAGCGCAAGTCGAACCACGCCAGCAGCAGGCCGGCGGCGAGCGCGGCCCAGAGCGCGGGCCGCCACAGCCCGGCCGCGGACTCGAACATCGGCGCGAACAGCAGGCCGAAGAACTGCGCCACCGCCATCGCCGCGACGACGACGGCGACCATCGCGGCCGGCGGCGCCAGGCGCTCCAGCCGGCGCTGCGCCGCGCCCAGCAGCGTCAGGCTGCCGAGCACGACGGGCTCGACGAAGGCCGCCAGCTCGGCGAATTCGCGCGGCAGTTGGGCGAGCTCGCGATTGCGTGCCAGCGCGGCGGCCAGGGCGCCGAGATTGACGGCCAGCAATATCCGCAGCCAGACGCCCATGTTGCGAAAGTCGGGCAAGCGGGCCGGACTCGCGCTTTGGCCCCGGCTTTCGGCGTCGAGTTCCTTTTGCCGCCGGCTTTCGCCGGCGTCGCGCCCCTTTTCCCGTATACTTCCCATTTTCCCCGCAGCGCCTCTTGTGCCACCCAGGTGGCTGAATAATCTCGGGTTTCATTATGTCAGATCAAACCGATGTCAAAGTCTGGTCGGGCCGGTTTTCCGAACCGGTTTCCGATCTCGTCAAACGCTACACGGCTTCGGTCTTCTTCGACCGGCGCATGGCGCTGCAGGACATCCGCGGTTCGCTGGCGCACGCGAAGATGCTGGCGCGGCAGAAGATCATCGCTGCCACGGATCTCGCCGCCATCGAGCGCGGCATGGCGCAGATCGCCGGCGAGATCGAGCGCAATGAGTTCGCCTGGAACCTCGACGACGAGGACGTGCATCTGAACATCGAGAAGCGCCTGACCGCGCTCGTCGGCGACGCCGGCAAGCGCCTGCACACCGGCCGCTCGCGCAACGACCAGGTCGCCACCGACATCCGCCTCTGGCTGCGCGACACCGTCGATGCCATCGACACTTTGCTCAAAGCCTACCAGGCCGCGCTGCTCGACATGGCCGCGGCCCACGCGGAAACGCCGCTGCCCGGCTTCACGCATTTGCAGGTCGCGCAGCCCGTCACTTTCGGCCATCACCTGCTCGCCTATTTCGAGATGGCCAGGCGCGACCGCGAGCGCCTCCGGGATGCGCGCCGCCGCATCAACCGCCTGCCGCTGGGCGCCGCGGCGCTGGCCGGCACCACGTATCCGATCGACCGCGCATTCGTCGCGCAGGAACTCGGCTTCGACGGCGTCTGCGAGAACTCGCTCGACGCCGTCTCCGATCGCGACTTCGCCATCGAGTTCTGCGCCACCGCGTCGCTGATCATGGTGCACGTCTCGCGCTTTGCCGAGGAGCTCGTGCTGTGGATGAGCCCGCGCGTCGGCTTCATCGATCTCGCCGACCGCTTCTGCACCGGCTCGTCGATCATGCCGCAGAAGAAAAACCCGGACGTGCCGGAACTCGCGCGCGGCAAGACCGGGCGCGTCTTCGGCCACCTGATGGGCCTGTTGACCTTGATGAAGGGTCAGCCGCTCGCCTACAACAAGGACAACCAGGAAGACAAGGAGCCGCTGTTCGACACCGCCGATACGGTGATCGACACGCTGCGCATCTTCGCCGAACTGGTGCCCGGCATCGTCGTCAAGCCCGAGGCCATGCGCGCCGCGCTCAAGCAGGGCTTCGCCACGGCCACCGATCTCGCCGACTATCTGGTCAAGAAGGGCCTGCCCTTCCGCGACGCCCACGAAGCCGTGGCCCGCGCCGTGCGCGCCGCCGAAACCAAAGGCTGCGAACTGCCGGAACTCACGCTCGCCGAGCTGCAGGCCTTCTCGCCGCTGATCGCCGACGACGTCTTCGCCGTGCTGACGGTCGCCGGCTCGCTCGCCGCGCGCAACCACGTCGGCGGCACCGCTCCGGACCAGGTGCGCGCCGCCATCGCCCGAGCCCGCGCCGCCTTGTAGGACGCACCTCCGGGGCCCGCCGTGGAGCGCATCGGCAAGTACGAGATCGGCCGCAAGATCGGCCAGGGCGCGACGTCGACGGTGTTCCTCGGCTACGATCCCTTCGCCCGGCGCGACGTCGCCATCAAGGTCTTCGCCCCGGAAGTCCTCCGCGACGCGCGCAACGGCCGCATCTTCCGCCATCTGCTGAAGAACGAAGCATCGCTGGCCGGCAAGCTCCTGCACCCGCACATCGCGCAGATCTACGACGCGGTGGTCGGCGAGGAATCGAGCTACATCGTCATGGAGTACGTTTCCGGCGGCACGCTGGAGAGCTTCTGCCACGTCGATAACCTGCTGCCGCTTGAACGCCTGGTCGAAACCATCTTCAAGTGCACGCGCGCCCTCGACTATGCGTGTCGCATGGGCGTCATCCACCGCGACATCAAGCCGGCCAACATCCTGCTGGCCTCGCCGATGGCCGCCGCCGGCGACATCAAGATCTCGGATTTCGGCAACGCCTTCCTGACGAGCGGCGATTCGGTCACCCAGGTCGTCGGCGTCGGCTCGCCGGCCTACATGTCGCCGCAGCAGTTGCAGGAATCGGCCGTCGACCATCGCACCGACATCTGGTCGCTCGGCGTCGTCATGTACCAGCTGCTGACCGCGCGCCTGCCGTTCATGGCGACGAACAACTACGCGCTGATCCACGAGATCTGCAACATCGATCCGGCGCCGCCGTCCAACTTCCGTTCCGACGTGCCGGCGCGGCTCGACGGCATCGTCGCGCGCGCCATGAAGCGCAACCTCGACGAGCGCTACGCCGCCTGGGACGATTTCTCCCACGACCTCGCCGAGGTGTTCCGCAGCGGCGCGCTGGCGTCGCACCCCGAGAGCTTCGCCGACACGCAGAAGTTCGAAGGCCTGCGCAGCCTGCGCTTCTTCGATCAGTTTTCCGATCCGGAAATATGGGAAGTGGTGCGCTTCTCGCGCTGGGAATCGGTGGCCGCCGACGCGGCGATCATGGCCGACGGCACCCCTGGCGACACCTTCTGCCTGCTGTTCGAGGGCGAGCTGGCGGTCGTCAAGCGCGGCCGCCACATCAGCGCGCTGCTGCCCGGCGATTGCTTCGGCGAGATGGCGGTGATCGGACACCGCGGCCATGTGCGCAGCGCGGACGTGGTCGCGCGCACGGCGGCGAAGGTCATCACGATTTCCGGCGCCGCGCTGCGCCAGGCTTCCGACGTCTGCCGCATGCATTTCTACGAGGCCTTCCTCGACGTGCTGGCGGGCCGCCTCGCGCTGGCGAACGCCTGGATGTCATCGGCATGACGAGCAATGAGCGGCACTTCGTCAAGAGCGGCGCCGCCGCGGACTACGCGCGCTTCGTCGCCGAAGTCGACGGCCTGGCCGCCCTACGCGCGACGCAAGCCGTGCGCGTGCCGGCGGTGATCGACTGCGGCCGCGACGAGCGCAGCGCCTGGCTGGTCCTCGAACGCCTCGATCTCCGGCCGCTCGATCGCGCCAGCGGCGCCGCGCTGGGCCGCGCGCTGGCGCAGCTGCATCACACCTGCGGCCCGCATTTCGGCTGGCCGCATGACAACTTCATCGGCGCCGCCGCGCAGGAAAATGCGCCGGCGGATTCCTGGCCGCTTTTCTTCGCCAGGCGCCGCCTGCTGCCGCAGCTCAAGCGGGCGCGGCAGAACGGCATGGAGCGCGTGCTCGTCGAACAAGGCGAGCGCATCGCCGAGCAGACCGCCGCCTTCTTCGTCGGCGGCCATCCGCAGGCGTCCCTGTTGCACGGCGATCTCTGGTCGGGCAACGCCGCGCAACTGGCCGACGGCACGCCGACGATCTTCGACCCCGCCGTGTACTACGGCGACCGCGAGGCGGACATCGCCATGGCGGAACTCTTCGGCGGCTTTCCCGAATCCTTCTACGCGGCTTACCGCGAGGCGTGGCCGCTGTCCGAGAATTTCGAGACGCGCAAGACGCTCTACAACCTCTACCACGTCCTCAACCACTTCAACCTGTTCGGCGCCGGCTACCTCAACCAGGCACGGCGCATGATCGAGCGGCTGCTGGAGGCGCTGCGCGGCCGCTAGTTCGGCGCCGGGAGCACGCTCGGGCCGGCGGGGCGCTATGCCTACGTCATTACCCGCTGCAGGATTGCGCTCATGGCGTCGATCTCCGCGGCCGTCACGTTGAGCGCCGGCATGAAGCGCAGGCAGTCGGGACGCGGCGCGTTGAGCAGCAGCCCTTCGGCGCGCGCCGCCGCGACGATGTCCGGGCCGATGGCCTTTCCGCCCAGGCTCAACGCCAGCAGCAGGCCGCGCCCGCGCACGGCGCCGAGATCGAATCGGCGCGAGATGCCTTCGAGCTGCGCCTGCAGGTACGTTCCCGCGGCGACGACCTGATCGAGGAAGCCCGGCGCCGTCACCGCCTCCATCACCGCGCAGCCGGCCGCCGTCGCCAGCGGATTGCCGTTGAAGGTGCCGCCCTGATCGCCCGGCTCGAAGCAGCAGGCGTCTTCGCGCGCCACCAGGGCGGCGAGCGGCACGCCGCCGCCCAGGCCCTTGCCGAGCGTCATGACATCGGGATCGACGGCGCAGTGCTGGTGGGCGAACAGCTTGCCGGTGCGGCCGACGCCGGTCTGCACTTCGTCGAGGATCAGCAGCAGGCCGCGCGCACGCGTGAGTTCGCGCACGCCGCGCAGGAAGGCGTCGCTGGCGGGAATCACGCCGGCCTCGCCCTGGATCGGCTCGAACATGACGGCGGCCGTCCGATCGTCGATGGCAGCGGCGACGGCGTCGAGGTCGTTGATCGGCACCTTGACGAAGCCGTCGACCTGCGGCGCGAACAGGCGATCCCAGCCCGGCTTGCCGGAGGCGGACATGGTGGCGAGCGTGCGGCCGTGAAAGCCGTCGTTCAGGGTGACGATCTTGTAGGCGCCGCCGCGATGCTGGCGGCCCCATTTGCGCGCCAGCTTGATCGCGCCTTCATTGGCTTCGGCGCCGCTGTTGGCGAAGAAGACGCGGTCGAGGGCGCAGCCGTCGGTGATGAGTCGCGCCAGCCGCAGCGCCGGCCCGTTGTGGAAAGCCGGGCCGGGATTGATCAGCGTCGCCGCCTGCGTCGCCAGCGCCGCCGTGAGTTGCGGCGGGCAGTGGCCGAGGCTGTTGACGGCCCAGCCCTGGACGAAATCGAGATAGCGGCGGCCGCGCTCGTCCCACAGCCAGGAACCGGCGCCGCGCACGAACACGAGGTCCGGCTTGGCGGCAACGGTCATGAGGGCGGAAGTGTCGTGCTGCGCTTGCGTGGTCATCGCCGGTCTCCAGGCAGGAAGAAACAAAAAGGCCGCGGTGTCGCGGCCTTTTGAGGGGGAAAACCTTGAGGAACGTTCTAGGGGCTTTCAGCCCGCGGGCGCGCCGACACGGTGCCGACGCGCGTGGCGCGTCGGCAGGAGGAGAAGCGGCATCGGGAAGCGCACGCGGCGGGCATCGGGCGATTGTGCGGGGCGGCGGCGCGGCATGTCAAGCGCCGGCATGCCCCGCGCGGCGGCTACGCGGCCGCGGCCAGGCCTTCGAGCTTCTGCTGCAGTTCGCCGGCCTGGTACATCTCTTCCATGATGTCGGAGCCGCCGATGAATTCGCCGCGCACGTAGAGCTGCGGAATGGTCGGCCAGTTGGCGTAGTCCTTGATGCTCTGGCGGATGTCGGGGTCGGCGAGCACGTTCACGCCGACGAAGTCCTTGACGCCGCAGGCCTTGAGAATCTGCACGGCCTTGGCGGAAAAGCCGCATTGCGGAAATTGCGGCGTGCCTTTCATGTAAAGCACGACCGGGTTGGTGGTGACGGTTTCCTTGATTCGCTGCAGGGCATCCATGGGGGGAACTCCTTGTAAAGTAGTCGACGGCTTTTGTCGGGTAATTGTAGTGGCCCTGCCGTCACCCGGTCAAGCGACTTTCCCGCCGGACACCCGGACGATGCCGGCGAGGTCGCGGTGCTGTTCGATGGCCGCGTAGCCGGCCGCGCGCAAGAGCGCGGCGACGGCTGCGGCCTGGTCGTAGCCGTGCTCGAAATAGAGGCGGCCGCCGCCGTGCAGATAGCCGGGCGCGGCAGCGACGATGCGGCGAATGGCGTCGAGGCCGTCGGCGCCGCAATGCAGCGCGAGTTCCGGTTCGAAGCGCAAGTCGCCCTGCGCGAGATGCGGGTCGCCGGCGGCGATGTAGGGCGGGTTGGCGACGATGAGGTCGAAGCGCCCGGCGCCGAGCGCGGCGAACCAGTCGCTGCGGACGAAATGCACGGCCGCGCCCAGCCGTTCGGCATTGCCCTGGGCGACGGCGAGCGCCGCCGCGGAAAGGTCGAGCGCCGTGACGTCGGCGCCGGCGACTTCGAGCGCCAGCGTGACGGCGACGCAGCCGCTGCCGGTGCCGAGGTCGAGGATGCGCGGCGCCGCCAGGCCGGCCACGGCGGCCTTGGCGAGATCGACCAGCAGTTCGGTTTCGGGCCGCGGAATGAGCACCGCCGGCGACACGGCGAAATCGCGGCCGTAGAACTCGCGGCAGCGCAGCAGGTAGGCGACGGGCTCGCCGGCGGCGCGGCGCGCGACCAGGGCGGCGAAAGCCGCGGCCGGCGCCGCGTCCATCGCGTCGTCGCGATGCGCTTCGAGCCAGGCGCCGTTGCAGCCGAGCACATGGGCCAGCAGCCAGCGCGCCTCGCTGGGCGGGATCGCCTGCCGTGCCGCGGCCAGCGCCGCGGCGATGCTGCTCACGACTCGTCGCCGAGCGCGGCCAGCAACTCGGCCTGGTGTTCGGCGGTGAGCGCGGCGACGATCTCGTCGAGCTCGCCGTCCATGATGGCGTCGATCTTGTAGAGCGTGAGGTTGATGCGGTGATCGGTGACGCGGCCCTGCGGGAAGTTGTAGGTGCGGATGCGCTCGGAGCGGTCGCCGCTGCCGATCAGGCTCTTTCGCGTGCTCGCGATCTGCTGCTGCTGCGCGCGCTGCTGGGCGTCGTTGATGCGCGCCGCCAGCACCGCCAGCGCCTGCGCCTTGTTGCGGTGCTGCGAGCGGTCGTCCTGGCATTCGACGACGATGCCGGTGGGAATATGCGTAATGCGTACCGCCGAGTCGGTCTTGTTGATGTGCTGGCCGCCGGCACCCGAGGCGCGGTAGGTGTCGATGCGCAGGTCGGCGGGATTGATTTCGACGTCGGCGAGTTCGTCGGCCTCCGGCATCACCGCGACGGTGCACGCCGAAGTGTGGATGCGGCCCTGCGCCTCGGTCGCCGGCACGCGCTGGACGCGATGGCCGCCGGATTCGAACTTGAGCTTGGAGTAGGCGCCGTGGCCTTCAATGCGGCAGATCACTTCGCGATAGCCGCCGAGGTCGGATTCGTTGCGCGAGACGACTTCGACTTTCCAGCGCTGGCGCTCGGCATAGCGCGTGTACATGCGGAAGAGATCGCCGGCGAACAGCGCCGATTCGTCGCCGCCGGTGCCGGCGCGAATTTCCAGGAAGAGGTTCTTGTCGTCGTTGGGGTCCTTCGGCAGCAGTTCGCGCTGAAGATCGTCCTCGAGCCGCTGCATCTGCTGCTGGGCAGCTGCGATTTCCTCGGCGGCCAGTTCCTTCATCTCGGGATCGGCGAGCATTTCGCGGGCCGCAGCGAGATCGTTCTCGGCCTTGCCGTAGGCGGCGAAGAGCTCGACGACGGGGCCGATCTCGGCATGCTCGCGCGACAGCTTGCGATAGTTGTCGATGTCGCGCGTCGCCCCTTCGCTGCCCAGCAAGGCGTCGATCTCGGCGCGGCGTTCGGTCAGCTGGATGAGTTTGTCGCGGATGCTGGTTTTCATGGGCACGAGTCAGCCGCGCCCCTGCAGGCGGGCCGCAGACGGATGGGACAGCTACTCTCCGGGATGGAGGCGGTAGATGCGCGCGATGAGTTCGGAAATCTCGCTGCGGTCGGCGCCTTCGGCCTGGTTAAGGGCTTGCGTGGGGCCGTGCATCAGCTTGTTGGTGAGGCCGCGCGAGAGCGCTTCCAGCACCTGCGCCGGATCGTCGCCGCGGCTCAGCATCTTCAGGGCGTGGTCGACTTCGTGGCGGCGCGCCCGTTCGGCCGTGTCGCGCAGGGCGCGGATGGTCGGCACGGTTTCGCGCGCGTCGACCCACTGCAGGAAATGGGCGACGCGGTCGTCGATGATGGCCTCCGCCTCGACTACCGCCGCCTGCCGCGATTCGAGGCCCTGCTCGACGATCTGGCCGAGGTCGTCGAGCGTGTACAGGAAGACGTCGTCGAGCTTGTCGACTTCCGCTTCGATATCGCGCGGCACGGCCAGGTCGACCATCACCATCGGCCGATGGCGACGCGTCTTCAGCGCGCGTTCGACCAGCCCCAAGCCGATGATGGGCAGCGGGCTCGCGGTGCAGGCGACGACGACGTCGTATTCGGCGAGCCGCGCGCCGACGTCGTCGAGGCGCATGGCGTCGCCGCCGAAACGCGCCGCCAGCGCTTCGGCGCGCTCCAGCGTGCGGTTGGCGATGGTCAGGCGTTGCGGTTTTTCGCCGGCGAAGTGCGCGGCGCACAGTTCGATCATCTCGCCGGCGCCGATGAACAGCACTTTCTGGTCGGCCAGGTTCTCGAAGATTCGCGCCGACAGATGCACCGAAGCCGCGGCCATCGAAACGATGTTGGCGCCGATGGCTGTCGTCGAGCGCACTTCCTTGGCGACGGCGAAAGTATTCTGGAACAGCTTGTTGAGCAGCGTGCCGAGGGTGCCCGCCTCTTCGGCGGTGCGCGCCGCCTGCTTCATCTGGCCGAGGATCTGCGGCTCGCCCAGCACCATCGAGTCGAGCCCGCTGGCGACGCGGAACATGTGGCGCACGGCGTCGCGGCGCGGATGGGTGTAGAGGAAGGGCTGAATGTCGCGCGGCGGCAGCGAATGATATTCGGCCAGCCACTCGACGGCGACCTCGGGACGCTCGGTGGCGCAATACAGCTCGGTGCGGTTGCAGGTCGACAGGATCGCCGCTTCGCGCACCGGCTTCGTGCGCATGAGATCGAGCAGCGCCTGCGGCAGCCGCAGGGGATCGAACGCCACCCGCTCGCGCATGGCGAGCGGGGCGGTATGGTGGTTGATGCCGAGGGCGAACAACTGCATCGGGCGACACCGGTTAGCGCAATGCGCAGATTATAAAAACATACAGGGGTTCCGCAGAACCCCTGTATGTTTTTATTTGTCGGGCCAGGGGCGGAGCCCACCGGCCGGCCGAATTGTGCCCCACGCTGCGCGTGGGTCGAAATCTCGGTGGCCAAGGGGCGGAATTGCCTCTGGCCGGATTTTGCCCCCCGCTGCGCGCGGGTCGAAATCTTGGTGGCCAGGGGCGGAATCGAACCGTCGACACGCGGATTTTCAATCCGCTGCTCTACCAACTGAGCTACCTGGCCGTGTTGCGCTAATCAAGCCTACGGCGCAAACGAGCGCGCGATTATAGCCGAAAGGCTGCCTCGGTCAAAGCCTCGCGGCAAAAAGAAAAGGCTCCCCGCTTGCGCGGGGGCCCTTCCCCTCTCCTCCTCCAATGCTCTTAGTGGGCAGTCGCCTTGGCGGCGAGAATGCCCGTGTTCTGGCGTACGTAGAGTTCGTCCCACATGTCCTCGGCGCGCTTGTCGCGATACAGCAGCGAGCCGACGAACACCGCGAGGAAACCCAGCGGGATCGAAATGATGCCGGGGTTCTTGAGGTCGAACAAGGGCTTCTCGAGGCCGACCAGGGAGGTCGTGTCGCCGTGAAGATCGTCGATCTTCTTCTGTGCGGCGGCCTTGGCCTTCGCCGTCTTGTCGAGGTCCGCCCGGAGCCTGGTTTCGGACGCGGTCTTGGCGCCGGCGGCCTGCTCGATTTCTGCCCGGATCGACGCCTTCGCCGCGGCCTCCGTCGCGGCGACGAGATCGTTGTTCAGCTTGACGAGCGGCGCATCGACCGCCGCCAGGTCGGCGTTCAGCCGGACCAGCGTCGCGTCGGCCGCCTTGATGGCCTTCTCGCCGGCGGCCTTGATCTGCAGCGGATAGGTCATGTTCGGCGACACCAGCACGAGACCGATGGCGGATACGGTGCCGACCACCATGCCGGCGACGATGCCGCCGGTATTGCACTTCTTCCAGAACATCGTCAGGAACACGCAGGGGAAGTTTGCCGAGGATGCGACGGCGAACGCCAGCGCCACCAGGTGGGCGACGTTCTGGCCCTTGGCGGCGATGCCGATGGCGATGGCCAGGGCGCCGAACACCACCGTCGCGATCTTGGCAGCGCGCACCTGCTCTGCCTGCGTGGCGCGGTCGCCGCGAATGACTCCGACATAAACATCGTGGGCCATGGCGGAGGCCGCGGCCAGCACCAGGCCGGCGACCACGGCGACGATGGTGGCGAAGGCGACGGCGGAAACGAAGGCCAGCATGAAATTGCCGAGCAAACTGTCGGCGCCGCCGCCGAGGGCTTGCGCCAGCAGCGGGTTGGCCATGTTGCCGCCCGGATCGATGGCGATGATGGTGCTCGGGCCGACCTTCATCGCCGAGCCCATGCCGAGGAACAGCGTCAGCACGTAGAAGCCGCCGATGATGGCCATCGCCCAGACCACCGACTTGCGCGCTTCCTGGGCGGTCGGCACGGTAAAGAAGCGCATCAGGATGTGCGGCATGCCGGCGGTGCCGAAGACGAGCGCCATGCCCAGCGAAATCTGGTCGATCGGCGCCTTGAACAAGAGGCCGGGCTCGAGGAAGCGCTGGCCGAGTTCCTGCGCCGTCATGTTCTTGGCGGCGTCGCCGAGGATCCTGGCGACGCGGTCCTGCACTTTGGGATCGTTGACGACGGCGGACAGGAAGTCGCCGAAGAAGCCGTACTGGCTCCACACCAGGATCACCATGACGATCGAGGCGGTGACCAGCAGCACGGCCTTGATGATCTGCACCCAGGTCGTCGCCACCATGCCGCCGAACAGCACATAGCCGAGCATCAGCACGCCGACGACGATCACCGAGACTTCGTAGTCGATGCCGATCAGCGTCTTCACCAGCACGCCGCCGCCGACCATCTGCGCCGTCAGGTAGAAGGTGGACACGGTGACCACGGACAAGGCGCCGACCACGCGCACCTTGCGCGGGTCGTTGCGGTAGGCAAGGATGTCGGGCAGGGTGTACTTGCCGATGTTGCGGCAGGGCTCGGCCATCACCAGCAGCACCGTGATGTAGGCCACCAGCCAGCCGACCGAATACATGAAGCCGTCATAGCCCCAGATGGAGATCAGGCCGGCGATGCCGAGGAAGGAGGCGGCCGAGAGGTAGTCGCCGGCGATGGCCCAGCCGTTCTGGATGCCCGAGACGCCGCCGCCGGCGGTGTAGAAATCCTTGGCGGTCTTGACGCGCTTGGCGGCGAAGTAGGTGACGAACATGGTGACGGCGATGATGGCGCCGAAGACCGCAAAGGTCAGCCACTTGAATTCGTCCTTCACCGCCCCCTGCGCCATCGCCGGCAGCGACAGCAACGGCAGCATGACGGCCATGGCGCCGAGCGCCATCTTGTTCTTCAGGGCGTTCCGCATCACCGGGCGCCGATCTTCTGAGCGTCGTCGATGAGTTCCTGCGCCATGGCGTCGTATTCCTTGGCCTTCATCGTGTAGAAGCCGGCAATGGCCCAGGCGACGACGAACTGCGACAGCGCAAACAGGATGCCGAAGTTGACCACGCCGAAGACTTTCGTCCTGTACAGATCCTGGAAGTAGGCGGCGCCGATCGGCAGGAGGAAGTAGTAGGCCGTGGACAACACCATCAGCCAGGTGAGAAACGCCGCCTTCTTGGTGTGGAGCCGCTGGAAGCGGGGATCGTTGTCGATTGCTGCCCAGTTGATCGAGTTGGCGGACATCACGTCTCCTGTTCCTTGGTCAGCGGGAAACCCGAAAGCCTTGTGGTGCCGAAGACTCTAGCAATTCAACCTGACGCAACTCTTACGCATCGCCCGGCGATAGCACTTGGCGACGTCGGCGAATGGCCGCGGATAGCGCGACGGGCAGACGAAAAAAAGCCGCCGGGCGAACCCGGCGGCCAGTCAAGACGAAGCAGCTGCGAAACTCAGTGCACAGCGGCCATTTCGGCGCCGAGACCGGTTTCGGAGCGGATCTCCTGGGCATCGAACTTGGCGCGCTCCAGCTTCGCGCTTTCGCTGCCGTCGGTGACGGAGGCGAGCCACGACACGAGCAGCACGGCCGGCAGCACGACGAAGGTCGGGAAGTCGTACGGGAAGATCGCCGGGCCCATGCCGAGCACCTTGGTCCACACCGTCGGGCCGATGATCAGCAGGCCGATGGAGCCGAAGATGCCGGTGTAGCCGCCCAACACCGCGCCGCGCGTGGTCAGGCCGCGCCAGAATACGGACATGACCAGGATCGGGAAGTTGGCGCAGGCCGCGATCGAGAACGTCAGCGCCACGATGTAGGCGACGTTCTGCTTCTCGAAGGCGATGCCGAGGATGATGGCGAGGACGCCGAGGCCGATCACGCACATCTTCGACACCCAGACTTCGCTCGCCTCGCTGGCCTTGCCCTTCATGATGACGTTAGCATAGATGTCATGCGACAGTGCCGAAGCGCCGGCCAGCGTCAGGCCGGACACCACCGCCAGGATCGTGGCGAAGGCAACCGCGGCGATGAAGCCGAGGAAGAAGTCGCCGCCGATGGCGTGCGACAGATACACCGCCGGCATGCTGCCGCCGCCCTTGAGGTCAAGGACGTTCTTGGCGACATCGACCACGTACGTCGGATTGTTGGCGACGAGGATGATGGCGCCGAAGCCGATGATGAACGTCAGGATGTAGAAGTAGCCGATGAAGCAGGTGCCGTAGAGCACGGACTTGCGCGCCGCCTTGGCATCCGTCACCGTGAAGAAGCGCATCAGGATGTGCGGCAGGCCGGCAGTGCCGAACATCAGCGTCAGGCCGAGGGAGATGGACTCGATCGGGTTGACCTTGGCGCCGATGGCAACGACGGACTGCATGATCGCCATGTGCTTCGGATGGGCCGCGACCGCATCGGAGAACAGCTTCTCGAGGCTCCAGCCTTCATGGGAGAGCACGCCGAGAGCCATCAGCGTGGCGCCGCCGAGCAGCAGGCCGGCCTTGATGATCTGCACCCAGGTCGTCGCCTTCATGCCGCCGAAGGTGACGTAGATGATGATCAGCACGCCGACGATGACGATCGATTCGCGATAGGAGATCTGCGGCACCAGCGTGTGCAGCAGCTGTCCCGCACCGACGGCCTGGCCGATCAGGTACCAGAGCACGACGATCAGCGAACCGATCGCGGCCATGGTGCGGACCGGACCCTGCTGGAGACGGAACGACGCGACGTCGGCATACGTGAACTTGCCGAGGTTGCGCAGCCGTTCTGCGATCAGGAACAGGATGATCGGCCAGCCAACGAGCCAGCCGACCGAAAAGATCAGGCCGTAGAAGCCGTTGAAGTAGACGAGGGCGGCGATGCCGAGGAAGGACGCCGCCGACATGTAGTCGCCGGCGATGGCCAGGCCGTTCTGCAAGCCGGTGACGCTGCGACCGGCAGCATAGAAGTCGGTCGCCGTCTTCGTCCGCGTTGCCGCCCAGTAGGTGATGCCCAGGGTGATGGCGACGAAGATGATGAACATGATGATGGCGTGCCAGTTCAGCTCCGGCTCGGCTGGCGCCGCAGCCGGTGCGGCAGCGGCGGGCGCGGCGGCGGTCGCCGCGGCGGGGGCGGCCGCCGGAGCGGCAGCAGGCGCGCCAGCCGGCGCGGCAGCGGCGGTCGCCGCTGCGGGTGCGGCAGCAGGCGCCGCCGTATCCGCAGCGCACGACAGGGTCGTGGCAAGCAGCGTGGCCGAAGCCAGGATTGCCCAGAGAGCGTTTCTTAATGTTCTCATTTGGAGGCTTCCTCGATGATTTCGTGGTTGAGGCGATCGAAAACCGTATTCGCCTGGTAGACGTAGAGACCCGTCAGCACGCAGGAGAAGAAGATCACGCCGACACCGATGGGCATGCCCAGAGGAATCACGCTGCCCACGGCCAGTGGCTGGGTGAGGAAATCGCGGCCGAACGCGACCAGGAGAATGAAGCCGAAATACATGATGCAGACAATTGCCGACAGCGTCCACGCCAGCGTATCTCGCCGCGAGACCAGCTCGTGGTATTTGGGGTTGTTTTGTATCTTGCTCGCAATCAATTCAGACATGATGTCCTCCGTTTCCTATGGCTTCCAGTTTGCTTCCCTGATCCGCACTGATCACCGATGGGTTGATGTTGCTCTTGCCCATTATGTTGTCTCCTCCACAAAATATTACTTTTTCAAGTTATATCGAAATGCTTACTGCCGTCTTACATGGTGGAGTTTTCTGCGCCAAGCCCCGCCGCACGGCGGGTGCGCTCGGTCTCTTTTTGCGCATGGCGGGCCAGCGTTTTTGACGATTTCCGCTGCGCCGCAGCAACGCGGCGCCTCAGCTCTGCAACGCCCGCTTTACGTAGGCCAGCAGTATCCAGAGCCAGAAGAGGACGAAGAACGCGACATACGGCAGATGGCGGTCGATGATGCGCTGCGGCACGACGAGACGCGCCGCGCGCAGCGTGGGCCCGGTGATTATCAGGAAGAGGCGATAAATCGGGTTGCCGGCGCGGCCGGCTCCGGCGACGAGCGCCAAAACCCCCTGTCCGAGCAGGGCGAGCATCGCCACCTCGACGACGGCGCGCGCGGCGCCGACGACGGCGACGGCTAGGCTGCCGGCCACTGCAGTGCGCCGCTCATTCGTCTTCCCCTTCGTGGACGCCGTAGTTCTTGTCCAGGTTGTTCATGTAGTGGAAGTAGAACAATATGATCAATACATAGACGACGAGCGCCCCCTGGGCCGCCACGTAGAACCCCAGCGGAAAGCCGAGGATGACCACGGTGTTGAGTTCGCCGGCAAAATAGCTGCCGACGAAGGTGACGACAAACCACAGCGCCAGCAGCGCCGCGGTGATCGACAGATTCTTGTGCCAGTATTCCTGTTGCCTTTGTGTAAGCCGCATCGGTATCCTCCTCAACTTGCGGTTTCCATCCCACGCTTCAGCCCGAAGCGGCCGCGGCGTCGAGCTCGACGCGGCGGCGCGGGAAGCTGAGCCGCACCAGGGTGCCCTGACCGCCTGACGGCGTCGCCAGCGTTATGTCGGCGCGATGCAGGTCGGCGATCTCGCGCACGATCGGCAAGCCCAGGCCGCTGCCGTCCGCATCGGTGCCGAGCACCCGGTAGAAGCGTTCGAAGACACGGCTGCGCTCGGCTTCCGGAATGCCTATGCCGTTGTCCTCGACTTCGAGGAGAGCCCGCGTCCCGGCGCGCGTCATGACCGTGACGCGGCCGCCGCGCGGCGTGTATTTGATGGCATTGTCGATCAGGTTGTTGAGCAGTTCGCGCAGCAGCGCCGGGACTCCTTCGATCACCAGCGGCCAGCCTGTGCCCTCGAAGCCGAGGTCGATGCCCGCCGCCATGGCCTGCGGCACCCATTCCTCGGCCACGCGCTTGGCCAGCACTTCAAGGTCGACCGGCTCGACGGAATGAATCTTCTCGTGGCTCGCTTCGGCGCGCGCCAGCATGAGCAGCTGGCTGGTCAGGTGGGCCGCGCGTTGCGTCGCGGCGGCGATGCGCACGACGAACTCGCGCAATTGCTGCGGATCGGTTTCCTCCAGCGCCAGTTCCGTTTGCATTTTCAGGCCGGTCAGCGGCGTCTTCAGCTGGTGCGCCGCATCGGCGATGAAGCGCTCCTGCGCCTGCAGATTCTCCTCCAGGCGCTGCATCATGTCGTTCAAGGCGAGAATCACGGGGCGCATTTCCTCGGGCACGCCGCGGATCGGAATCGGCGACAGGTCGCCGGGCCGCCGGCTGCGAATGCGCGCCTGCAGGCGGTTCAGCGGCGCAATGCCGCGCGACAGCCCGAGATAGACGAGGATGACCGCCAGCGGAATGATGGCGAACTGCGGCAGCAGCACGCCCGAAATAATGCGCGAGGCGAGCGCGCCGCGCTTGTTGCGCGTTTCCGCGACTTGCACCAGCACCGGCACGCGCCCGGGCGGCACGGCGAGGAACGAATAGGCGACGCGGATTTCCTCGCCGTTGATGGAATCGTCGCGGAACAGGATTTCGTCGGCGCCGATGTCCCGCGGAATCTCGGTCCAGGGAATCTCGCGGTCGCCGGCCACCAGCTCGCCGCGCAGGCCGGTCACCTGATAGTAGAGCGTGTCGAACTCGTCGGCCCGCAGCATGGCCCGAGCCGGTGCCGGAAAATTCACGCTGACGCGGTTGCCGTCGATCTTGACGAGACGCACGATGGCGGCGACATTCTCCGACAAGGCCTGGTCGTACGGCTGGTCCGCGATCTGGTTGGCGACGTGATTGGTGACGGCGATCGAGATCGGCCAGAGAAACAGCAGCGGCGCCAGCATCCAGTCGAGAATTTCCCCGAACAGGGAGTTCAGTTCGCCGGGCGCGCCGAAGAGCCCGCCGCGGCGGGGCGCGGATGGGGATTTCACGCTACGCTTAGGCGCCGCCATCTCCGCTCGTCGTTCCGGCCAGCTTCTCGAGGCAATAGCCGAGCCCGCGCACGGTGGCGATGCGCACGCCGCTCGGCTCGAGCTTCTTGCGCAGGCGATGGACATAGACTTCGATGGCGTTGGTGCTGACTTCTTCGCCCCAGCCGCAGAGGTGGTCGACCAGTTGTTCCTTGCTGACGAGCCGGCCGGCGCGCAGCAGCAGGATCTCGAGCAAGCCCAGTTCGCGCGCCGAGCAGTCGACGACCTGGCCGTCGATGCGGGCGACATGCTCGGCCTGATCGTAAGTCAGCGGACCGAAATCGATCTGCGTCGGCATGCCGGTGCCGCGACGCGTCAGCGCACGCACGCGCGCTTCCAGTTCGGGTAGCGCGAACGGCTTGGTCAGGTAGTCATCGGCGCCGGCATCGAGGCCGCGCACGCGATCCTCGATGCCGTCCTGGGCAGTGAGGATCAACACCGGCGTCGGATTCTTGCGGCCGCGCAGGCGCTTCAGGACGTCGATGCCGGACAGCCGGGGCAGCCCGAGATCGAGGATCAGCAAGTCGTACTGCTGGGCCATCAACGCCGTGTCGGCGTCCGCTCCCGTCACCACGTGGTCGACGGCATAGGCGGCTTTCTTTAGGGCACGCGACAGGCCGTCGGCGATGATGCGGTCATCTTCGGCGAGAAGAATTCTCATGGTTAGGCGACCATCGGCTGGCCACCGATGCAAGTTGCTCGTCAGCGGCCGCCGCGAGCGAGCCGCTGTTCCCCTTTCGGTCTGCGCAGGCGGCTCCCTCATCGGCAACCCGCCCCGGGGAGCAGTGGAATTGCGGCCGCCCCCAGCCGTTTCTCAATCGGCTGCAAAGTCTAGCATAGGCGCAGGCATCGGCCCGCCCGGCCCGACGCGCGCGGCGCGGCGCTCACTTTTGCGCCAGCCGGCGCAGGCATTCGTCCAGGTCACGGCTGCCGCTGCCCTGGACGTTGCACACGCCCGACAGCTTGGACAAGGATGCTTTCCTGCGGACATAGGCGGCGGCGAGGAAACTCTCGTCGGTCGACGCCGCCCGTCGCGACTGCACGACGGCTTCCGTCCGCTCCGGCATCCCTGGCTGATCTGCGGCGCTTGGCGCACGCGACGACGCGAACGCGGCCCTGGACGGCATCGAGGTCACGATGGTACGGGTGTCCGACGTATCGGCATAGTCGTACGACGGCGGCCTCGCCTTGCCGATCCAATAAGCGAGCGCGCCGCAAACAACCACGCCGACGACAATCGCCGTGGACTTCAGGAATTTCCGCCAGCCGGCGTACGGACTTGGCTGGCGCGGCGCCGGCGCGATCCGCGGCACGAAGGACTTCGCCTGGTCTCCTGCCATCTCGTCCGACGACGGCTGCCGCGGCAACGATGCCTGTGGAATTTTCGACTTCTTCGCCTTGACGTAGCCGACGATCCGCCTTGTAACCATTGTCGTGCCCATGCGCGTCTCCACAGAAGCCGCAACGCCAAAGCGCGCGACGGCGGCCAAGGCCGGTCGAACGACAGGGCATGGCGCGCAGGCGAGGAAATACAGCAGGACAGGGAAACCGCAGGGAAACGCGACCCGAACCGACTCGCCCGTTAGTGCACGGCGGCGGCGTGGCGATCGAACGTCTTACCTAGCCTGGCGGTTCCGCTGTCCTGGAGTGCTTGTTCGGGGCACCCTGTAGACCGGTGACTTTGCGTCCCCGCCTTTCGACGGGTTTGCCGTGTTTCAGTAGGCCAATATGGCTTTGAGTATAGGGGAACGGGGATCCTTTGCAAGGAATGTTTCGGCACGCCGACAGGCAAGGCTCGCGCGCCTGCCGCCGAAATGAAAAACGCCCCGCAAGATGCGGGGCGCTCGGCAGCGGGTGCTCGCAAAATCAGGCGGCCGCATGACCGTCCGCTTGATTTCGGCGAGCTATTGCGGCGGCTGTCGCCGGCCGCAACGACATTACATGTCCATACCCATGCCGCCCATGCCACCCATGCCGCCCATGCCACCGGGCATGCCGCCGGATGCGGGCTTGTCTTCGACCAGCTCGGCCACCATGCAGTCGGTGGTGAGCATCAGGCCGGCAACGGACGAGGCATTTTGCAGCGCATAGCGCGTGACCTTGGTCGGGTCGAGCACGCCCATCGCCACCATGTCGCCGTACTCGCCGGTGGCCGCGTTGTAGCCATAGTTGCCCTTGCCTTCGAGCACCTTGTTGACCACCACGGAAGGCTCGTCGCCGGCATTGGCGACGATCTCGCGCATCGGCTGCTCGAGGGCGCGCAGCACGATCTTGATGCCGGCGTCCTGCTCGTGGTTGTCGCCGGTGACCTTGACGGTCTGGCGGGCACGCAGCAGCGCGACGCCGCCGCCGGGGACGATGCCTTCTTCCACGGCAGCGCGCGTGGCGTGCAGCGCGTCTTCGACGCGGGCCTTCTTCTCCTTCATTTCCATTTCGGTAGCGGCACCGACCTTGATCAGCGCCACGCCGCCGGCCAGCTTGGCCACGCGCTCCTGGAGCTTTTCCTTGTCGTAGTCGCTGGTCGCTTCGTCGATCTGGGTACGGATCTGGGCGACGCGAGCCTTGATGGCATCTTCCTTGCCGTTGCCGTCGATCAGCGTGGTGTTTTCCTTCGCCACTTCGACGCGCTTGGCTTGGCCGAGATCCTTCAGCGCGGCCTTCTCCAGCGACAAGCCGACTTCCTCGGCGATCACCGTGCCGCCGGTCAGGACGGCGATGTCTTCGAGCATGGCCTTGCGGCGGTCGCCGAAGCCCGGCGCCTTGACGGCGACGGTCTTGAGGATGCCGCGCAGGTTATTCACCACCAGGGTCGCCAGGGCTTCGCCCTCGACGTCTTCGGCGATGATCAGCAGCGGGCGGCCGGCCTTGGCGACTTGCTCGAGCACGGGCAGCAGGTCGCGAATGTTGGAGATCTTCTTGTCGTGCAGCAGGACAAACGGATTCTCCAGGATGGCGATTTGCTTGTCCGGATTATTGATGAAGTAGGGCGACAGGTAGCCGCGGTCGAATTGCATGCCTTCGACGACTTCGAGTTCATTGGCCAGCGACTTGCCGTCTTCGACGGTGATGACGCCTTCCTTGCCGACCTTGTCCATGGCCTGGGCGATGATGTCGCCGACGTCCTGGTCCGAGTTGGCGGAGATGGAGCCGACCTGGGCGATTTCCTTGGTCGTGGTGCAGGGCTTGGAAATCTTCTGCAGTTCTTCGACCACGGCGGCGACGGCCTTGTCGATGCCGCGCTTGAGGTCCATCGGGTTCATGCCGGCGGCGACGAACTTCATGCCTTCGCGGACGATGGATTGGGCCAGCACGGTGGCGGTCGTGGTGCCGTCGCCGGCGACGTCGGAAGTCTTGGAAGCGACTTCCTTGACCATCTGCGCGCCCATGTTCTGGAACTTGTCCTTGAGCTCGATTTCCTTGGCGACGGAGACGCCGTCCTTGGTCACGGTCGGCGCGCCGAAGGAGCGCTCCAGCACGACGTTGCGCCCCTTCGGGCCGAGGGTCACCTTGACGGCGTCAGCCAGGATGTTGACGCCGGCAACCATGCGCTCGCGCGCGGAATCGCCGAATTTGACTTCTTTAGCAGGCATTCTCTTCTCTCCTTGAATTCAGTTATGCGGACGACGCGGCTCAGGCTTCGATGATGCCGATGATGTCTTCTTCGCGCATCTGCAGGTACTCTTCGCCGTCCATCTTGAAAGCCTGGCCGGAATACTTGCCGAAAAGCACGCGATCACCCTTCTTCACGGCCATCGGACGAACCTTGCCGTCATCCAGGATCTTGCCGTTGCCCACGGCGAGAATTTCGCCCTGGTCGGGCTTCTCGCCTGCGGAATCGGGAATCACAATGCCACTGGCCGTGGTGCGCTCGGCTTCGACGCGCTTAACAATCACACGGTCGTGCAAAGGACGAATTTTCATGGAGTTAGCTCCTTTGTGCTGACGATATTGAATGGCGGGGACACCCCGACCGGTCGGAAATGGCGGGCAGCCTTTGTTAGCACTCGCCGCCAGTGAGTGCTAATAGTATGGGGTCGTGGTCAAGATTTCAAGGGGCGACGCCAGTTTTAGTGCGGCAAAGGTTCAACAAATTCGCCGGCGTGCGCGTCGCCGCAGGTTTTCCTAGCGACTTTCCGGTAGGTCGCGATACCCAGATCTGGGTACGCGGCCTAAGCCCGGATTAACGGACCCAATACCCGCCCCGGTCGCCTTTGGTTATGGGGCGGCGCTGCGATTCCCCATGCTTTCAATCGGCTACCCTAGCCTGTCGACGTCAATTCCAGCAAATCCAAGCAAAATAGTCGGATTTAAAATTCGCATTTGGCATTATTCCCCCCTCTCGCTAGAGTGCCATTACCGTATATCGGCGGCCCCAGGCCAAGTGCAGAAGTCGATGCACATGCGGAAACAGGAAAGGAACCAGCCATGCGCCCCAACCCTAATCTGCCGCCAGCACCGGCCGCATCGCAGTCCGGCGCCCATCGCAACGATGCGGATCGGTGGCCGACGCCGCCCTGGTGGTCGGCAGATCGCGAGCGGTTGGATGCTCTCATCCGCAGGCGGCAAGAAATCTACCGTCGCGACCAGGCGATGACGAAGAAGGCGCAATCGGCGGGAATAGCCACCGTGCTGGCGGCCATTTCCGTCTACAGCGCCGACGCCGCAGGCGCCGTGGTCATCCCGATGGGCCGGGGTTTTCTCGTCCTGTTCGTCGCGCTTCTGCTGGTCAGCATTGCGGCTTGGCTGATCGACGACCGGCTCGTTCAACAAATCCGCGACGTCCGGATGCGCTCGCAGCTTTGGCTCGACCTTGTCCATGCCGTCAGGCAGGGTTGCATCGATGTGACGCAGCTCCACGCCAGTTCATGCGACGAAACCGAAGCCGAGCGCCTGTTGCGCAAGGAAGTCGCCGTCGCCGCGCAGTACCAGAGCTCAGAAGCGACGCTTGCGCCGCATCTGCCGATTTTCGGCCACTGTTTTACGCTGCAAAAAGCGTAGCGCGCATCGCGTTGCAACGCGCGATGGTCCGGCGCGTCGACGTCTTGGTTCTCGATGGCCGCGAAGCCATCAACGCTCTCGGCGACCACAAGATAGCGGCAGCCATGAAGAAGCGCCTTGCGGCAGGCGGCGGCGATTTCGAAGCTTATTTCCAGCCGCAGGTGGATATCTGTTCTGGCCTCCCGCGGGGCGTCGAAGCCCTTGCGCGCTGGCGTCCCGACGCCGTCAATGTGTCGCCCCGACAAAGCCGACCAGGGGACCTCCTGCGCATGGTCACCGACATCCTGGCAAGCGAAAACCTGTGTCCCGGCGATATCGAGCTCGAGATCGCCATCGACGCTTTCGGTACGGGGATGTCGACGGCTTGACCGACGGTACGGCGACCCGCTCGCTATTTTGTCTGCTGCGGGCGATCAATCTGCGCCTGGCTTCGTTAAGATTGCGCATGCAGAAAGAAATGCGCCATCTACTCGCAGCCGCCTTCCTAACCGCCTTTCTAACGGGAAACCTCCGCGCGGGTCCGGCCGCCGCGGCAGTCGATACCGGCTTGCCTGCCGCCGTGGCCGTCGCCCTGAAGTCGGTCGCCATTCCATCCAGCGCCGTCGCCGTCTATGTCGAGGAAGTCGGATCCGCGACGCCGCGCCTCAGCGTCAATGCCGAGCAGCCAATGAATCCGGCCTCGGTAATGAAGCTTGTCACCACTTTCGCCGCGCTGGAGATGCTCGGTCCCGCCTATACGTGGAAGACCGAGGCCCGCATCGACGCGCCGGTGGCAAACGGCACGCTGGCGGGAAATCTCTACCTCAAAGGCGGCGGCGACCCGAAGCTGACATTCGAGCAATTCTGGCTGCTGCTGCGGCAATTGCGCGCCCAGGGCATTCGCGACATCGACGGCGATCTGGTATTGGACCGCAGCATTTTCCAGTTGCCGGCGGTTGACGCTGCCGCCTTCGACGACCAGCCCCTGCGACCTTACAACGTCAGCCCCGACGGCCTGCTCGTGGGCTTCAAGGCAATACGGCTCGACCTGATGCCCGATGCCGTGACAAGGGCAGTGCAACTCGCCGTCGACCCGCAGCCCGCGAATCTCGACATCGTCAACCGCATCCGCCTGGGCAGCCACGCCTGCGGCGACTGGAAGGATGGCTTGCGCGCCGACATTTCCCAGCGGGCCGAACGCTTCCGCCTGGTGCTCACGGGCAGCTACCCGGCCGCTTGCGGCCAGAAGAACTGGCAACTCGGCATCATGCCGCACGACCTTTATGTCCGCGGCGTCTTCGAGCAACTCTGGCGCGAGCTGGGCGGCAGCATCAAGGGCGGCGTGCGCGACGCAGCGGCGCCGCCGAGCGCACGGTTGATCGCGACCATCGAGTCGCCGGGCCTCGCCGACATCGTGCGCGACATCAACAAGTTCTCGAACAACGTCATGGCGCGGCAGGTGTATCTGACGCTGGGCTTGGCGAGCGGGAAGCGGCCGGTGCGGCCTGCGGATGCCGAAGCAGCGATCCGCACCTGGCTCGATGGCCATGGCCTGGCCTTCCCCGACATGGTCATCGAGAATGGCTGCGGCCTTTCGCGCCAGGAACGACTGAGCGCCGAAGATCTCGGACGTCTGCTGCAATCCGCCTGGAAAAGCCCGCTGATGCCGGAATTCGTCGCCTCGCTGCCGCTCGCCGCCGTCGACGGCACCATGAAGAAGCGCTTCAACGGCAACGACGCCGCGGGGCAAATGCACATCAAGACCGGCACGCTCGACGGCGTCAAGGCCATCGCCGGCTATGTCCTCGATCGCAACGGACGCAACCAGTCCGTCGTGTTCATCATCAACCACGCCAACGCGCAGGCCGGCCAGGCCGCCGAGGACGCGCTGCTGCAGTGGGTCTACGACGCCAAGTAGGGGTCCATTTCCGCGGGTAGCTCAACCGTGCCGAGGTCCGCTGCAGCCATGGCCGGAATGTTCGCCGGCTCCGGCAGCGCCGCCAGCAGCGGCTGCAAAGCCGGTGCCGCCGCGACCGCGACGGCGCCCCACTGCAGCAGTTCCAAGCGTCCGTCGGCATGCTCGACGATGGCCGTGCAGCTGTCGACCCAGTCGCCGCAGTTGATGTAGCTGACGCCGTCGACCTCGCGCATCGCGGCGCTGTGGATGTGGCCGCAGACGACGCCGTCAAGGCCGCGCTCGCGGGCGGCACGGATCACCGAATCCTCGAAATCGAAAATGAAGCTGACCGCCGTCTTTACCTTGCGCTTGGCATAGCCGGCAAGCGACCAGTAGCCGGACAGGCCGAGCCGACGCCGCACCCACGACAACCAGCCGTTCATGCGCACCAGCAGATTGTAGGAAACGTCGCCGAGCACGGCGACCCAGCGATGGTAGCGCGTGACCTGATCGAATTCGTCGCCGTGCGTGACCAGCAGGCGGCGGCCGTCGGCGGTGGTATGCACGTATTCGAGGGCGATGCGGATCTCGCCGAACAAGGCGCCGACATGCTCGCGCAGCGCTTCGTCGTGGTTGCCCGGAATCAGGAAGACTTTTTCGCCATGCCGCGCACGCCGCAGCACCTTTTGCACCACGGTGTTCTGCGCCGGCGACCAGCTGATGCCCCGGCTCATGGCCCAAAAATCGACGATATCGCCGACCAGGAACAGATGGTCGGCCGTATGTTCGCGCAGGAAGTCGAGCAGCCGATCGGCCTGGCAGGCGCGCGTGCCGAGGTGAATGTCGGAGAGGAAGATCGAGCGAAAGTGCCGCATGGTCACCCTGGGATGTCCACAGAGGCTTGCGAGGGGGGCCGAATCGATTTCATGGCTTGGCGCAGTGGTGCGATCGGCAGCCACTTTAGCCGCGCTAGATGACAGCCTCGTTACCTGCGGCGGCAGAGTTGGCAGGGCAAGGCCTGCCGGTTCGGCGGCCGTCGAACCGGCAGGCGTGCGCTTCGTGCGGCACGGCTGCGCCGGAAACGCCGCCGCCCGCCGGCCATGCTCATGGTATAGTGCACCGTCATTACCCACCCACGATGGAGGCAAACATGCAACGCAAGAATGCCCGCTACGGCTGGATACCGGACCTGCCCGACCACCGCGACCATCTCTACGCCGCGCCGCCGCGCGTTCTCGCGGTGCTGCCGAAAAAGGTGGACCTGCGTCCGCATTGCCCGCCGGTTCTCGATCAGGGCCAGCTCGGCAGCTGCACGGCGAATGCCATCGCCAACGCCTTTCGCTTCGACGAAATGAAGCAGAAAGTCGCCAAGCCGATGGCGCCCTCGCGCCTCTTCATCTATTACAACGAGCGCGCCATGGAAGGCACGACCGGCAGCGATGCCGGCGCCCAGATCCGCGACGGCATCAAGTCCATCGTCAAACAAGGCGCCTGCCCCGAAACGGAATGGCCCTACGACATCGCCAAATTCGCCAAGAAGCCGCCGGCGAAGGCCTACAAGGACGCGCTCTTGCACCAGGCCCTGTCCTACCAGCGCATCACCCAGACGCTGGCGCAAATGAAAGGCTGCCTCGCCGCCGGCTATCCGTTCGTCTTCGGCTTCAGCGTCTATGAAAGCTTCGAATCCCAAGCCGTCGCCACGACCGGCAAGATGCCGATGCCGGCGACCGGCGAAAAATGCCTGGGCGGACATGCCGTCCTGGCGGTGGGCTACGACGACGCCAGCCAGAACGTCACCGTGATGAATTCCTGGTCTACCAACTGGGGCGACAAGGGCTACTTCTACATGCCCTATGCATACATCGGCACCAATACGCTCGCCGACGACTTCTGGACGCTGCGCGTAGTGGAGGAATGATCGGCAACCGGCGCGGCACGGCCGCACGGCAGCGACGGGCGCCTGCGGGCGCGTCGCTCCGGCGCGGCTAGAGTCCCAACGCCTGCCACATGGCGTCGACGCGCCGCTTCACGTCCGCGTCCATGGCAATGGGCCGCCCCCATTCGCGGTTCGTCTCGCCCGGCCACTTGTTGGTGGCGTCGATGCCCATCTTGCTGCCGAGTCCCGCCGTCGGCGAAGCGAAGTCGAGGTAGTCGATCGGCGTGTGCTCGACGATCAAGGTGTCGCGCGCCGCGTCGACGCGCGTCGTCAGCGCCCAGATCACTTCCTTCCAGTCGCGGATGTCCACGTCGTCGTCGGTGACGATGATGAGCTTGGTGTACATGAACTGGCGCAGGAAAGACCAGATGCCGAACATCACGCGCTTGGCGTGCCCCGGATACTGCTTCTTCATGCTCACCACCGCGAGCCGATACGAGCAGCCTTCCGGCGGCAGATAGAAATCGGCGATCTCCGGAAACTGCTTTTGCAGCAGCGGCACGAACACCTCGTTCAGCGCGACGCCCAACATCGCCGGCTCGTCCGGCGGCTTGCCCGTGTAGGTCGAGTGGTAAATCGGGTCGCGGCGCATCGTGATGCGCTCGACGGTGAAGACCGGGAACTCGGCGACCTCGTTGTAATAGCCGGTGTGATCGCCGAAAGGGCCTTCCGGCGCCGTTTCGTCGGCGGCGATGTAGCCTTCCAATACGATTTCGGCGGACGCCGGCACCTGCAAATCGGAACCCAGGCATTTCACCAGTTCCGTCTTCGCGCCGCGCAATAAGCCGGCGAACTGGTATTCGGACAGCGTATCCGGCACGGGAGTCACGGCGCCGAGTATGGTTGCCGGATCGGCACCGATGACGACGGCGACGGGGAAGGGCTGCCCGGCATGCTTTTCGCCATGCTCGCGGAAATCCAGCGCCCCGCCGCGATGGGCCAGCCAGCGCATGATGAGCTTGTTCGGACCGATGACCTGTTGCCGATAAATGCCGAGGTTCTGGCGCCGCTTGTTCGGCCCGCGCGTCACCACCAGCCCCCACGTCACCAGCGGCCCGACGTCGCCGGGCCAGCACGTCTGGATCGGCAGGCGCGCGAGATCGACGTCCTTGCCCTCCCACACCACTTCCTGGCAAGGCGCCGAAGACACCACCTTGGGCGCCATGTTGAGCACTTGCTTGAGCACCGGCAGCTTGTCCCAGGCATCCTTGAGCCCTTGCGGCGGTTCCGGCTCCTTGAGGTAGGCCAGCAGCTTGCCGACTTCGCGCAAGCTCGCGACGTCCTCCTCGCCCATGCCGAGGGCGACGCGGCGCGCGCTGCCGAACAGATTGCCGAGCACCGGAATCGTGTGGCCTTTCGGCTTTTCGAACAGCACCGCCGGCCCGCCGGCGCGCAGCACGCGGTCGCAGATCTCGGTCATCTCCAGCTTCGGATCAACCTCGACGCCGACGCGCTTGAGTTCGCCGAGCGCTTCGAGCTGGCGCAGAAAATCCCGCAGGTCGTGATATTTCATGTGTGCATGGCCCCCGCCGGCACGCCACGATGAAGTCATCCTGGCGGCGGAACGGCAGCCATTTTAGCGCCGAGTCCAGTCGGCGTTCTTCAGGTACGGCGCCGCGAACGCGCCGGACAGGTCGAGCACGGCATGTCGGCGCGTCGTCGCCGCGCTCAGGTTCACGTCGAAGCGACCCTGCAGGCTGCGATCGGCGGCGACATCGACACTGCCCCTGGCCGACATGGCGCCGGCATCGAGCCGAAGCTGGCGCAGATGGGCGCCGCCGTTTTCCATGGCGAGCGCGCCCTCGAGCCTGGCGAAGCGCGTGCGGCCGCCGCGGCCCGTATCCTTGAGCACGCTGCCCATGTCGATGCCGGCGAGAATGCCGCGTTGCACGACGAAGCTGCCGGCCAGACGCGGCGCCGCCGCCGGCTTGCCGGCCCCCGGCACGGGCACGGGCACGGGCAGGGCGAAAGTCGCCGCGCCCTCGAGCAAGCCGCCCTCGAACATGCCGGGAATCAACCGCGCCATGTCGATGTGTTTGGCGCTCGCCTCGCCCTCGAGCGTCATGGCGTCGCCGAAGCGCAGGCGCGCGCTGCCGCTGACGCTGCCGTCGTGCGTGCGGCCCTCGAACTGCGTCACCTGCAGCCCGGCGCGGTCTGCCGTGCCTTCGGCGCTGAAGCCCGCCAGTTCCGGCAGGTCCGCGAGAAACGGCAGCGCGAACCTTGTCGATGCGAGCGAGAACTTGACCGCCGCATCCGCGGGCGCAAGGTCGAGGGCCAGGTCCGTGCCGGCCAAGCCGACCTGCAGGCGACGCCAGTTGCCATCGGCGCCGACCTCGGCGCTGGCATCGAAGGGCGGCAGGCGGAAGGCCTTCGATTGCAGCACGGCGCCGTGCGCTTCGAGGCGCGTGGCGCCGAAGCCGCCCCCGCGCGCCCTGCCCAGCAGCAGCCAGCCGAGTCCCTCCTCGGTCAGCACCGGCGCCTCGATCTCGATGACCGAGAATGCCGCCTCGTCGCGCAGCAGCGCCCCGACCTCGCCGATCGCCCGGATGCGCCGCGCCTGAATCTGTCCGGCATCGCCGATGGTCACGCCTTCGAGGCTCCAGTGCGGGCGCAGCAGCAGCGACAAGTGCACCGCCCTGATTTTCACCGGCTGGTGAAATTGTGCGGCGGCGATCTTCTCGAAGCGTGCAACCTGGCTGTCGAAGGACATCAGCTGGAGCAAAGCGAGGCCGCCGACCAGCAGGATGAGGGAAGCGAACGCGAGCGGCCGACCCCAGCGCAGCGGCCGACGATAGGGCGTCGGCGCGGCGGCGGCGACGCGAACCTCGCGTGCCGGACGCTCGCGGCGCAGCGTTTCGGCATGCAGCGCGGCGGCATGCTCGGCAGCCTCGCGCTCTTGGCGCTCCTGTTCGGCGCGCAGCGCAAGGGCCGCAGTTTCCTGCCGCACCTGGGCGGCGGCCTCGCTCCGGGCTGCCTCGCCAGCCTCGCGCAGGAGCGCTTCGGCGTCCTTGTGCCACGCGCATTCGTCAGCCTCCTTGCGCGTGTGTGCCGCTGCGGCGCGACGGATATGCTCCCGCGCCGCGCTCAGCGCACTTGCCTCGGCTTCGCGTCTGGCCTGCTCTTCCGCCTCGCGCTTTGCCTGTGCCGCAGCTTCCTGACGAATCCGCTCTTCCGCCTCGCGTGCAGCCTGTTCTGCCGCTTCGCGGTGCGCCTGCGCCTCGGCCTCGCGCCGGGCGCGTTCTTCCGCTTTGCGCCTTGCCTGCGCCGCAGCTTCCCGACGATCCCGTTCTTTGGCCTCTTGCGCCGCCCGCTCTTCCGCTTCGCGGCGGGCCCGCGCCTCAGCTGCGACCCGCGCCGCCGCCAGCCGCGCCTGCTCTTCGGCAGCATGCTGCGCCAGTTGCTCGGCTTCGCGGCGGCTGCGCGCTTCGGCTTCGCGCCGGGTGCGCTCGATGGCCGCATTCCGCGCGGCTTCTTCCGCGGCACGCTGGGCGCGCTCCTGCGCTTCCCGCGCCGCGCGTTCTTCGGCTGCGCGCCGAGCCCGGTCCTCCGCCTCGCGCTTGCGGCGGGCGGCCGCATCGCGTCGCGCCTGTGCCTCGGCTTCAAGACGCTGCCGTTCTTCGGTTGCGCGCTTGGCTTGCGCTGCCGCCGCCTTGCGCGCCGCAATTTCCGCCTTGTCCACCTCGCGCCGCGCCGTTTCCTCGGCTTCCCGCGCCGCGCGCGCTGCGGCCTCGCGCTGCGCTTGCTTGTCGGCTTCGCGCCGCGCGCGCTCCTCGCTGCGTCGCCTGGCGCGTTCCGCCGCCCAACGCTGGGCGGTTTCTTCGG
This sequence comes from Rhodocyclaceae bacterium, assembly GCA_028713915.1. Classification (GTDB taxonomy): domain Bacteria; phylum Pseudomonadota; class Gammaproteobacteria; order Burkholderiales; family Rhodocyclaceae; genus Nitricoxidireducens. The sequence continues at coordinate 48,240 of JAQTNK010000001.1, forward strand.
CCTTGCGGCGCGCGTCCGCCCTGGCGTCGCGCGGCGCATCCGCGGCATGGCCGTAGACGGTGAAGTCGAGATCGCGTGCGTCGCTCGCGCCTGGCGGCGCCAGCATGGCTTCCTGGATGTAGCCTTCGGCCGCGAGGCGTTCCAGCGTCCGATCGAAAGCCGACGCGGACGGCCGCCCAAGCCGCTCGGCGAGGTCGTCAGGCGTGGATCGGCCGTCCACCGCATGGAGCAGCGCCTTCAAGTCGCGGGCGAGAAAATGCGTCGCGCCGGACGCTTCGCGCATGCCCTTCGCCGTCTTGGTGACTATCCCTTTCCTGTTCATCGGTCCTGGCCTGCCGCATGCGGCATTGACGTCCGCTGGCGCGGATGCCCAATTAACCGCTGCGGCCGGTCAGAGCGTCAATTGTCGCCGCGCGGCGACAATGGATTCAGGACAAGCGGATCAACGTGGCGGCGCGCCGAGGCTGGCGGCAAGACGTTCCAGGCCGGCCGCGTCGTCGCGGCCGAGGGCGAACATGGCAATGCCGTCGAGGTGCGGCGCCAGCGACGCCTGCGTGTCGTCCAGGCTCACCCCGCCGATGCTTTCGTTGAGCACCAGGGCGACGGGGCGCACATCGACTTCGCGCAGCGCCGCCAGCGCGCAGAGCGCATCGCTGATGGCGCCGAGGTAGGTTCCCGCCACCAGCAGCACCGGCAGATCGAGCGCCACTATCCAGTCGCGCACCGTATGGTTGGCGTCGAGCGGCACCATGACGCCGCCGATGCCTTCGACCAGCGCGGCGCCCTCGCTGCGCAGGACTTCCCTGCGGCACCAGGCGACGAGGTCGTCGAAGTCCAGGGCACGGCCCTCCGCGGCCGCGGCGCGATCGGGCGACAGCGGCGCGGCGAAGCGCCAGGGCGAAATCGCCGCGATGTTCTCCGGCGTCGCCGCATAGCCGCAAGCGGCCAGCAAGCGGCCGGCGTCGGACTGTTCCGCGGCTGCCGCGTCGTAGCCGCTCATCACCGGCTTGAGCGCGCGAACGCGCCGGCCGTGCGCGCGCCAGACCCGCGCCAGGCCTTCTGCGACAAAGGTTTTGCCGGCGTCGGTGGCGGTCGCAGTGATAAAATAAGAGCTTTCCATCGCGCCGGCATTGTAGCCTTCCCAGCCCCTCCCATGGCCGAGCCTCCGAACTGGCTGAACCTCGATCACGTCTGGCTGCCCTACGCGCAAATGGCCGCCGCGCCGCAGCCGCTGCCGGTCGTGTCGGCTGCCGGCGTGCGCCTGAAGCTCGCCGACGGACGCGAACTCATCGACGGCATTTCATCGTGGTGGACGGCGTGTCATGGCTACGGCCATCCGCACATCGTCGCCGCCGTGCAACAGCAGGCGGCGCAGCTTTCCCACGTGATGTTCGCCGGCCTCGCCCACGCGCCGGCCTACACGCTGGCGGCACGGCTCGCCGCCAAACTGCCGGGCGACCTCGATCACGTCTTCTTTTCCGAGTCCGGCTCGGTGGCCGTGGAGATCGCGCTGAAGATGGCGCTGCAGTACTGGCGCAACCGCGGCGAACCCGCGCGGCGCAAAATCCTCGCCTTCCGCCACGGCTACCACGGCGACACTTTCATGGCGATGGCGGTCACCGACCCGGCGGTCGGCATGCACGACGCCTTTCGCGGCATCGTGCCGCCGGCGCTGCTGGCCGAACTGCCGCGCGACGCGGCGACGAGCGCGGCGCTCGACGCCTTGCTGGAACGCGAAGCGCCGCAGCTCGCCGCCGTCATCATCGAGCCGCTGGTGCAGGGCGCCGGCGGCCTGCGCCTGCACGACGCCGCCACGCTGGCGCGCGTACGCGCCGCCTGCGACCGCCACCATCTGCTGCTGATCGCCGACGAGATCATGACCGGCTTCGGCCGTACCGGCACGCTGTTCGCCTGCGAGCAGGCCGGCATCGTGCCCGACATCGTCTGCCTGTCGAAAGCGCTCACCGCGGGCACGCTGCCGCTGGCTGCCAGCGTCGCGCGCCGGCACGTGTTTGCCGCCTTCCTCGGCACCGAATTCGAGCGCGCGCTGATGCACGGCCCCACGTTCATGGCCAATGCGCTCGCCTGCGCCGCAGCGAACGCTTCGCTCGACCTCTTCGACGCCGAGCCGCGGCTGGCCCAGGTCGCCGCCATCGAAGCGCAGCTGGCGCGCGAACTCGAGCCCTGCCGCGCGCTGCCGGGCGTGGTCGACGTGCGCGTCAAGGGCGCCATCGGCGTCGTCGAGCTGGCGACCCCGGCCGCAGGGCTGCGCGCCGACTTCATCGAGCGCGGCGTCTGGCTGCGGCCTTTTGGCAATATCGTCTATGTCATGCCACCCTTCGTCATCGAACCGGCCGACCTGGCGACGCTGACGGCGGCGATTTGCGAAGTCGTTGCGGCGCGGTCGCGCCACGCGACGCACGAGCCTCACGGACGGGACGCGCACGATGTGGTATGACGACGCCATCGACGCGGCACTGGCCGGCGTCGACGCCGCGCGGCGCCGCCGCCGCATGCGCGCGGTCGCCATTCCCGGCGCGCTGCTCACGCTCGCCGACGGCCGCCGCCTGATCGATGCCTCCTCCAACGATTACCTCGGCCTGTCGCAGCATCCGGCCTTGAAGGCCCGCGCCATCGAATGGGTGCAACGCTTCGGCGCCGGCGCGCGCGGCGCGCGGCTGGTCACCGGCACGCTCGAAGCCGTGCTGGAACTCGAAGCGCGCCTGGCCGCCTTCAAGGGCAAGGAGGCGGCGCTGATATTCAACGCCGGCTACCAGGCCAACGCCGCCGTGCTGCCCGCGCTGTTCGAGCTCGCCGGCGGGCGCGAGGCGCTGGTGTTCACGGACCGCCTCAACCACGCCAGCCTGCATGCCGGCTGCGCCGCGGCCGCTGTCAAGGAAATCCGCTTTCGCCACAACGACCTCGCCCATCTCGACGAACTGCTGGCGCGGCAGGCCGGCGGCAGGCCGTGCTTCATCGTCACCGAATCCGTCTTCAGCATGGACGGCGACCGCGCCGACGTCGCGGCGCTCGCCGATCTCGCGGACCGCCACAACGCCCTGCTCTATCTCGACGAAGCCCACGCCACGGGCGTGCTGGGTCCGCGCGGATGCGGGCTCGGCAGCGCTGCGCAGAATGCCGTCGTCATGGGCACGCTGGGCAAGTCTTTCGGCAGCGCCGGCGCTTATATCGCCGCCTCGAAGCCGCTCATCGACTACCTGGTCAACCGCTGCGCCGGCTTCATCTACTCGACCGCTCCCGCGCCCGCCGCCTGCGGGGCGGTGGACGCGGCGCTCGACTTGATCCCGGCGATGGACGCCGAACGTACCTTGCTTGCCGAGCGCGGCGAACGTTTGCGGCAGCGGCTCGCCGAGTTCGGCATAGCCACGCTCGCCTCGACGACGCAGATCGTGCCGGCCGTGCTCGGCAGCGAAGCGCAAGCGCTCGCCGCGCAGCAGCGCCTGGAAGAGCGCGGCGTGCTCGCCGTCGCCATCCGCCCGCCGACGGTGCCGGAAGGCGCCAGCCGCCTGCGCTTCTCGCTGTCGTCGGCGCATTCCGCGGCCGATTTCGACACCCTGCTCGCCGCCGTCGCCACGCTCGCATGACGCCGCGCCTCACGCTCGTCCATGGCTGGGGCTACGACGCGACGCTCTGGCGCGAGGTCCTGCCGCTGCTCGCCGGCCTGGACGTCGAAGTTGCAGACCTCGGCTACTTCGGCCGGCCGACGCTGCCGGCTGCCTGCGCAGCACCGCGCGTTGCCGTCGGCCATTCGCTCGGCGCCCTCTGGTGGCTGGCGCTGAGCGACCTGCCCTGGCGAACGCTCGTCGCCATCAATGCTTTCCCGCGCTTCACCGCCGCGCCGGACTTTCCCCAAGGCGTCGCCCCGCGCGTGCTCGACCGCATGCGCAAGCGCTTCGCCGTCGCCCCCGCCACGGTGCTCGTCGACTTCCAGGCCATGTGCGGCAACAGCGGCCCGTTGCTGCCGCTCGACACGGCGCCGCTCGCCGCCGGGCTGCAAATTCTGGCGAGCTGCGACGGCCGTGCCGCCTGGGCCGCGCGCGGCGCCGACATCCACGCCCTCGCCGGCCGCGGCGACGCCGTTGTGCCCGCCGCGCTGACGGAAGTCGCCGGCGCCGCTTTGCCGGCCGGTCGCCTGCGCTGGGTCGATGACGGCGGCCACTTGCTGCCGCTGAGCCATCCGCAGGCATGCGCCGAGCTCATCCGGTCGGCGCTGGAGCCATGAGCAACCGCAAATCCCGCATCGCTGCCCGCTTCGGCGCCGCCGCCATCGACTACGACGCCCACAGCCCGCTCCAGCGCGAAGCCGCGCAGCGCCTGGCGGCGCGCGTGAAGGGGCTGAGCCTGCCGGCCGCGCCGCGCGTGCTGGAAATCGGCTGCGGCACCGGGCACCTGACGCGCGAACTGCTGCCCGCCCTCGGCGGCGACTGGGTCGCCAGCGACATCGCGCCGGCGATGGTCCGCGCTTGCCGGCGCCGGGTCGGCGGCGCCGCGCAGTACATTGTCATGGATGGCGAGCGGCCGGCGCTGGCGCCCGGCCGCCTTGACCTGATCGTCGCCAGCCTGGCGGCACAGTGGTTCGCCGATCTGGCCACGACGCTGGCGACGCTTGCCCAACTGCTGGCACCGGGCGGCCGCATCGCGCTCGTCACGCTCGGCGCCGGCACTTTCGCGGAATGGCGCATGGCGCACGCCGCGGCAGGCTTCGCTGCCGCCACGCCCGCGTATCCGGAGGCCGCGGCGCTGGCGCGCGCCTTTCCGGCGGACCTGGAGGTCGAAGTCGCGCAGGAGCGTTTCGTCGAGCCCCCGGGCGATCCGCTCGAATTCGTCCGCGGACTGCGGCGCATCGGTGCCGACACGCCCGCGCCCGGCACGCAGCCCTTGTCGGCGGGGCAAATGCGGCGGGTGTTGCGCGCCCTAGCCGCCGGCGGGGGCGGCACGACCTACCACCTGCTCTATGCGATCGCCTTGCGGTCGAGCAGCACCAGCCAGCCGCGGGTGACGCGGTAGAGCAGCCACAGGCCGGTGCCGACGATCAGTCCCCAGGCAAGCGGAATGCCGAGGACGCTGAAGAACAGCAACATGGCCAGCGTCGCCCACAGCACGGCGAACCAGAAGGTGCGCAACTGCCAGCGCCAATGGCTTTCCAGCCAGCTCGCCGTGACGCGGCTGCGTGTCGCGTAGTTGATGATGACGGCCAGGATCGAGGGCCAGCCGGTGATGAAGGCGCCGACGATGGTGGCCGACGTCAACAGCCCGCCGACTGCGGATAGCGCATGCAGCCCGTACATGACGTGGCACCAGGCGCGCGGGCCTTCGAGGTCGTCGTTCGCCGTGATGACTTCGTAGTCGGCCATGGTGGTTATCCCAACAAAGGTTTGAGATTCAGTTCGGCGATGATGCCGGCGAACACCGCCGCGCCGAACCAGTTGTTGTGCAGGAAGGCCTTGAAGCACTTCATGCGCTCGCGCTCGCGGATCAGCGTGTAATGGTAGCCGGCAATGGCGGCGGCGAGCGCCAGCCCGCCGAAGTAGAACGCGCCGTAGCGCAGCGCATATCCGGCCCACGCCAGCAATGCCAGCGTCGCGGCGTAGCACAGCATCACCATGGCGACGTCGTGGCGGCCGAAGGTGATCGCCGAGGTCTTGATGCCGATGCGCAGGTCGTCCTCGCGGTCGACCATCGCGTATTCGGTGTCGTAGGCCATCGCCCAGAAGATGTTGGCCGTCAGCAGCAGCCAGGTCAGCGGCAGCGTCTCGCCGAGCACCGCGACATAAGACATTGGAATGCCGAAGCCAAAGGCGACGCCGAGGTAGGCCTGCGGCACGGCGAAGAAGCGCTTGGTGAACGGATAGCTCGCCGCCAGGAAGACCGCCGCCAGCGACCACAGCCACACCCGCTGGCCGAGCGGCACGATCAGCAGGAACGAACAAGCGAGCAGCACGCCGAACAGCGCGAAGGCTTCGCGCACGCTGACCGTGCCGGCCGCCAGCGGCCGCGCCCTGGTGCGCTCGACGTGGGGATCGAAATTGCGGTCGGCGTAGTCGTTGATGACGCAGCCGGCCGAACGCATCAACACCGTGCCGAGGGTGAAGATCCAGACCAGCAGCCATCCCGGCCGCCCCCAGCTGGCAATCCAGAGCGCCCACAGCGTCGGCCACAGCAGCAGCAGGATGCCGATGGGTTTGTCGAGCCGCAACAGGCGCTCGTATTGATCGAACTTTTCTACGATTCTTGAAATCTTGGCCATAGTCGCGCGAAGCTTGAAAACTAAGGGGAAGCGGGGAGATTACCAGCGGCGGGCCCCGGTTAGGAAGCAGAACGGCGTTTCGTCGCGCAAGACCGTCGAAAGCCGGGAGCGCGCCGAAACGGCGCCGCGTCGAAAAAAAAGCCAGCGGTATCGTAAGGAATTTCTTTGCCGAGTGCCCGCAACGGCCAGGCGGACCGGCCCACTCGGACCATGGCCATGAGCCGTTCAGATCATTGCTTCATCATTGCCGCTTTGCCAAAGGGAGTTCATGCGTTTTGCCTTCTCGGGCCGGCCACCTCGCTTCGGCGACGCCGTCCATGACTTCATCATGGCGCGTGGCAAAACAGGATGATGCTGCATTCATGCAGCAACTATCCGACAATCAGCTCATGCGCCGCCTTATCGGCAATATGACGTTGTCACCGGCATCGTCATGCGGCAGGGAAGCGCGCGTTCGATTTGCCGCAGCGCCGAGCATTCGACTTATGCGGGCGTTCGGCTCATTGACGCAAATGGGGCGCAACGACATCATGGATTCGCCTTTGTCATTGCACGATCTGCCCCACATTTGGACTGGGCATGGCTTGGGCAAGTGCCTACTACGTATACCACTTTGCTCCCCGAGGGTTGATGGTAATCGCTGCAAGGCCGTTTTTTCACTTCATGATAGGAGATTGGTTCCATGGCAATTCAAGAATTGAGCAAGGAAGAAATCAACGTCGTTTCCGGCGGTGCCCTCGATCTGGGCGGCATCCTCGGCTCGCTGCTGAACCCCGTTCTCGGCCTTCTGTCCCCGGTGCTGGGCCTCGTCGGCTCCGTTCTCGGCACGGTGACCAACCTGGTCGGCGGTCTGCTCAATACCGTGACCGGTCTGCTCGGCGGCCTGCTCGGCGGCCTCAAGCTGTAATCGGGTCGTAGTTTTTGAAGGGCGGGAGGCGTACCTAAGCTTCCCGCCTTTCTCTTTTGCGCCACCCGGACAATGCCCCTGTCATCGATTGGACAATTACCGGCTGTAGCCCCAGCAACCCGAGGACAGCCCTGAAAGCATGACCAAGCAACCGCTCTATCGCGCCGCCGCCCTTAACGCCAACAAGACGCAATGGCTCGGCGAGATCATCCTGATCCGCCCCGTCAGTTCGCGCGTCCTCACCGCCGCCGCGGTCTTTCTTGCCTTCGCCGTCGCCGCCTTCCTGGCCTGGGGCACCTACACCAAGCGCAGCACCGTCATCGGCCAGCTGGTCCCCGATCTGGGACTGGTCAAGGTCTATGTGCCGCAAGTCGGCATCGTCCTCGAAAAGCACGTCGTCGAGGGGCAGACGGTCAAGCAGGGCGATATGCTTTATGTGATTTCCAGCGAGCGCCAAAGCAGCACTCAAGGACAGATTCAGGCAGCCATCAGCCAGCAAGTGGAGTCCCGCCAGCAGTCGCTGCGCCAGGAACTGGACAAGACGCGACGCTTGCAGCAGGACGAGCGCGCCGCGCTGACGACGCGCATCGACGGCCTGGTCGCCGAAATCCAGAAACTCGACAGCCTGATCGAAGGCCAGCAGCGCCGCGTCAAGCTGGCCGAGGAAACGGTGGCCCGCTACCAAGGCTTGCTCAGCCAGGACTATATCTCGCTGGAACAGGTGCAACAGAAGCAGGAAGACCTGCTCGACCAGCGCGCCCGCCTGCAGAGCGGAGAACGCGAGCGCATCGGCGTCGCCCGCGAATTGGCCACCCGCCGCAGCGAACTGTCGGGCCTGGCGCTCAAGCACCAGAACCAGTTGGCGCAAATCGATCGCGGCATTTTCAGCGTCGGCCAGGAGTTGGCCGAGAGCGAAGGAAAGCGGCGCCTGGTCATCACCGCGCCGGAGTCCGGCACGGCGACCGCCGTCGTCGCCGAAGTCGGCCAGGTGATGGACGGCAGCCGGCCGCTCGTCAGTATCGTGCCGACCGGCGCTCGCTTGCAGGCCCAGCTTTACGCGCCGAGCCGTGCCGTCGGCTTCATCCAGCCGGGCAATTCGGTGCTGTTGCGCTACCAGGCGTACCCCTACCAGAAATTCGGCCATGCCCACGGCACGGTGGTGTCGGTGGCCAAGACGGCCCTTCCCAGCAGCGAGATATCCGCGCTCGGCAACATCGCCGGCGGCGGCGGCAACGGCCAAGGCGGAGAGCCGCTGTATCGCATCACCGTCGAGCTGGCCGCGCAGAGCATCACCGCCTACGGCCGGGCGCAGCCGTTGCAGGCCGGCCTGCTGCTCGATGCCGACGTGCTCCAGGACACGCGTCGGCTGTACGAGTGGGTGCTCGAACCGCTCTACAGCCTGACCGGAAAACTCTAACTCTTGGGCAAGACGTGCCATGTCCTTTCTCGATGATCTTTCGTTCGGCTTCGGCCGCAAGCTGCCGCTGATCCTGCAGACCGAGGCGGCCGAGTGCGGCCTTGCCTCCCTCGCCATGGTGGCGGGCTATCACGGCTTCCGCACGGATCTGGCGAGCATGCGCCGCCTCTTCCTGGTGTCGATCAAGGGCACGACGCTCGGCCACCTGGTGGGCATGGCGAACGCCCTGTCGATGACCACCCGCCCGGTCAAGCTGGAATTGGCTGATCTGCCGCAATTGAAGCTTCCGTGCGTGCTGCACTGGAACTTCAATCACTTCGTCGTCCTCAAGGAGATCCGCGGCAAGACCGCCGTCATCCACGACCCGGCGCTGGGCCTGCGCCGGTTGTCGCTCGACGAGGTATCCGATTCATTTACCGGCGTCGCGCTCGAGCTGTGGCCGAATGCCAGCTTCAAGGCCGTCACGTTCCGGCAGCGCATCAAGCTGCGCGAACTGATGGGCCATGTCGTTGGCCTGTATCGTTCCTTCAGCCAGATTCTGCTGCTCGCCGCCGCGCTCGAAGTGTTCGCCCTGGTCAGCCCGTTTTTCCTGCAGTGGGTCATCGACAACGTCATCGTCTCGGCCGACCGCGACCTGCTGACCACGCTGGCGGTCGGCTTCGGCCTGCTGATGCTGATGCAGCAGGGGGTGGCGACGCTGCGCTCGTGGGTCATCATGCACATGGCGACGACGCTGAACGTGCAATGGCGGGCCAACGTCTTCAACCACCTGGTGCGCCTGCCGGTGGAATACTTCGAGAAGCGCCACCTGGGCGACATCGTGTCGCGCTTCAGCGCCATCGACATCATCCAGAAGACGCTGACGACGACCTTCGTCGAAGGCATCGTCGACGGCCTGATGACGGCGGTGACGCTGGTCATGATGTTCGTCTACAGTCCGCTGCTGGCCTGGGTCGCCGTCGGTGCCATGGTCCTCTATGGCCTTGGCCGCTGGGCCTGGTACCGGCCGCTGCGCTGCGCCACCGAAGAGCAGATCATTTACGCCGCCAAGCAGCAAAGCCACTTTCTCGAAACGGTGCGCGGCGTCAAGACCATCAAGCTCTTCCAGCGCCAGGACCAGCGGCGCGCAACCTGGCTGACCCTGCTCGTGGACCAGATCAACGCCGACCTGCGCAACCAGAAACTGCAAGTGCTCTATCGCCTGATCAACGGCGCTCTGTTCGGCCTCGAGCGCATCGTCATCATCTGGCTGGGCGCCAAGCTGGTACTCGACGGCAACTTCACCGTCGGCGTGCTGATGGCCTTCACCGCCTACAAGGACCAGTTCGATGGCCGCGTCAGCGCGCTTATCGACAAGGTCGTCGAAATGAAGATGCTGCAGTTGCAAGGCGAGCGGCTGGCCGACATCGTCCTGACGGAGCCGGAAGATACGCAGCGCCTGCGCGCCGGCAGCCATGTCGACGCGCCGCTCGAAGCGAGCATCGAAGTGCGCAACTTGCGCTACCGTTATGCCGACGGCGAGCCCTGGGTGCTCGATGGCGTGAACATGAAGATCGCCGCCGGCGAATCGGTGGCCATAGTCGGCCCGTCGGGCTGCGGCAAGACGACCTTGATCAACGCCATGCTCGGCATCCGCACGCCGAACGAAGGCGACGTGCTGATCGGCGGCGTCAGCGTCAGCCAGGTCGGCATCGATGCGCTGCGCCGCATGGTCGGCACGGTCATGCAGGACGACGTGCTGTTCGCCGGCTCCATCGCCGACAACATCTGCTTCTTCGATCATCAGGCCGACCAGGCCTGGATCGAGGAATGCGCCCGGATGGCGGCCATCGACGAGGAAATCCTGGCGACGCCGATGGGCTACAACACGCTGATCGGCGACATGGGCGCCGCCCTGTCGGGCGGACAGAAGCAGCGCATCCTGCTGGCCCGGGCGCTCTACAAGCGGCCGCGCATCCTGTTCCTCGACGAAGCCACCAGCCATCTCGACATCACCCGCGAAACCATGGTCAATACCGCCATCAAGTCGCTCAACGTCACCCGCGTCATCGTCGCTCACCGCCCCGAGACCATCGCCACCGCCGCGCGCGTGATTGCCCTGGCCGAGGGCAAGGTGGTAGCGGACGGCGCAGGAGCCGCCCCGACCACTGCCCGGTTGCCCAACAGCGGCGTGCCGGCATGAAGCGTCGCTGGCGCGCCGCGCCCCGCCTCGTCGCGATGGCGATATTGCTGTCGCCCGCCGTGGCCGCGGCCGACGGGTTCGATCCTTTTTTTACCCGCGATGGCATCTCCGCCACGCCGGCGAAGGCGATGATTCCCACCGCCGCCGGCGACGAAGACCCCTGCAGTTTTGCTGCCCTGGGCATGCCGCTGACCTTGCTTGAAACGATCGAGCGCGCGCTTTGCCACAATCCGCAGACGCGCCTGGCGTGGGCCAATGCCAAGGCGCAGGCCGGCCAGCTTGGCGTCGCGCAATCGGCCTACCTTCCTACCGTCGCCGCGACGCTCGGCGTCAGCAAACAGAAGGTCCAGTCCCATATTGACGGCCTTCCCGAGTTCGATTCCGACGCCCGGCCGACAGTGCGGAGCGGCAGCTTGAAGATGAGCTTCGTCCTGTCCGACTATGGCCTGCGCAGCGCCAACCTCGACCAGGCGCACGCGCTGCTCGACGCTGCGAACGCAAGCCATGACGCCGCGCTGCAGGCCGCCTTCGCCGCCGCTGCCCAAGCCTATTTTGAAACGCAGACAGCCCAGTCGACGCTCGATGCCAGCCGCGAAGCGGAACGCGCCGCGGGCGAAAGCTTCAAGGCGGCGGAGGCGAAGCACAAGGCCGGCGTCGGCGCCCTCACGGACCAGCTGCAGGCGCAAACGGCCTACTCCAAGGCGACCCTCGACCGCGTCACCGCCGAAGGCGAATTTCAGAACGCTTTGGGCACCCTGGCCACGGCCATGGGCCTGCCGCCCAATACCGCGGTGGTGATCGCCGCACGCAAAGAAGCGCTGCCCGACATCGCGTTCGTCACTGCGATCGATCAGTTGATCGACGACGCCAGGCAGAACCATCCCGCCTTGTTGGCCGCCCAGGCTCAGCTGAAAGCTGCCGACGCCAGGGTGGCGGCGGTGAAGGCGGAAGGACGACCGACGATTTCGCTGACATCTGAAATTGCACGCAACGACCAACTCGCCATGCCGCCGTCTCTCGGCTGGCTACCGATGGACACCTACAATCGTTCCCGGAGCGTCGGCGTCCAGGTCAGCATTCCGCTGTTTGAAGGCTTCGGCCGCGGCTATCGCACCCAGTCCGCTCAGGGCCTGGCGGAGGCCAAGGCCGCCGAACTCGCCGAAGCCGAGCAGCGGGTCACGCTCGAAGTCTGGAAGAACTACCAGGCGCTGCACACCGGCAACGAAAACATGAAGGCCAGCGAAGAGCTGGTCCGGAATGCGCGCCAATCATTCCGCGTCGCCCAGGGGCGATACAAGGCCGGCATCGGCAACATCTTGGAATTGCTGAACGCCCAAAGCGCCCAGGCCAACGCCGAACAGCGCCGCATCAAATCGATCTCCGAATGGTATACGGCGCGGCTCAAGCTGGCGGCCAGTGTCGGGAAACTCGGGCTCTGGGCGATTCAATGAACCACGCGATGCAGGTCCATCGTCGAGCATGTCGCCTCAAGCTCGCGTCGCGACGGCTTCCGCTTGCCGACGCCAAGCCATCCTAATACCGAAGTACTGCGCCCAAGACAGACAGTGGACGGGCCTTTACGTTGCGGCACAGCTGCGGGGAGGTGGTCGTGCATGCCGCCGCCGTTAAAATATATAATGGGAAAATGGCGATTGCAATTAGCGCGCAGGTAATGCCGTGTCATGCTGTGATCAGCGTGCACGGCTAAAGTCGGACGACATGACATAGAGGGTTGCCTGCGATTTGCCAAAGTGCGGTTGTGGTGTGAAATCTTCGGTGACTCGGTTGGCACAATGAGGTCAAGCTTAAAAGTTGAAATAGGATCTTCCGGTCATTCATGCTGCGCTACGCGCAGCAACATAGATGGAAATCAGGCGTTAGCCGGAGGAAGCCTTGCGCACGGTAGGCGCGCCGCGCGGCGCCAAAGTATTGGCCGTGGACGACGCGCCGGCACAGCTGTCGCGACCGCGGAGCCGAGCGTCGCGGGTTCCGGAGGAGTTGGCAACCCGCTGGTGGCCTCGCGCCGGAAAACGCTTCCCGCATGCAATTCGGCCGAGCAGTGTTACCCTGTCTGCCGTTTACGCCGACTTCAGGGCGCCGGGAAGCTGAGTACATTCGACCTGGCTCGCTTCATCGACCGGGACACGTCGGCCTTCGACCGCGCCGGCCATACCATTGAACACGAGTGTCGCATGAGCGACGGCGGGAGGATGATGTCTTACGCGTGGAGCCATGTCCGCGTCCTTTGGGCGAAGCCGGGTCAGCCGGCCGCTGGACGGCTATGTCCGCAGGTCGCCGGCCAAAGTTATGGCGATCTATATGCTCCTTTGCGCCTTGCCCGCCACATTTCCCCGCCTTCACGACAACGTCATGCGCACAAGGCAATCTGGCAACGAATCGATCGAAGGGACGTCTCATTAGCTTATCCGCAGGTTTCTTATGTCGCCGATTGACAGCCTAAACGACGAAGAGCGTCACAAGTTCTTGCGCGTTGTGCAGGACTCGATGCACATCTACCGGCACTTTCATCTTTACCTTTGGCTGCGGGCCGATCTTCAGTATTTCTTGCCGCACGAGATTTTGCTTTCGATCAGCGGCAACTTTGCTCGCCGCCAAATCACCATGGATGTCGTGTCGGGACTGCCCGGCGTAAACACTGCAAACTCGTTCAAATGCGGCGTAGACGACATCGCCAACTATCTGTACGAGTGCTGGCAGCAAAACAACCGCCGCTGTCTGGCAGTCACGTCGCCTCCGCATCTCCTGCCGGACAATGCCTGCACGTGCGAAATCCATACGGCGCTGCGCGGCATGCGCTCGATCATCGTGCACGGCGTTCGCGACGAACGCACTGGCCAAGATAGCCTCTACTTGTTCCTGCATTCGCAAGTCGGCATGCCGAACAAATATCACGGCATGGTCGACATGCTGCTTCCGCAAATCGATTTCGCCTACAAGCGGATAGCGTGCCTAAAGCCCGACGGCGCGGTTGAGGACCAACCCGCGCGCCTGATCAAGAAGGCGCAAGAAAGCGTGCTGTCGCCGCGAGAAATCGAGATCATGGAATGGGTGCGGCTAGGCAAGACCAACAGTGAAATCGGCTCCATTCTGAACATCAGCGAATTGACCGCCAAGAATCACCTGCGCCATATCTTTCGCAAGCTCGATGTCTCGAACCGGGCGCAGGCCGTCGCAACATGGCACGATCTATCCACGCTGTCGTAGGCCAAGCGCCGTTGGCAGCGAGGTGGCGCAAAGTCAGCCCGCGGAAGGCGCCGCCACCGCGTGACCCCGGGACGAGCCGTCGTCATGCCGACTTGTCCGGGCGGCAGCGCTGCTTGCGCTGTTGGCGCTCGGATGCCATCCTTGGCGCACGCAAATCATGAGCCATTCGGCCTATTGACGCGTGGCGGCCAGGCACCGGACGCGAGGTGCGGCGCCTTGAACAAGGTAGGACCCCGTTCCATTTGCCGACACCACGAGTGGAATCGACAAGTCAAATACTGGCATCAAGGCGGCACGTCCGCACGCAAGAGCATGCAGTTTTTTCGCATTCGCATCGGCTCGACCTCGATTTTGACGATTGCGCGTCACGTGTCAGACAGCGATGAAGAACGCCGTTGGCTCAGGATCACGGCGTGGCCGTTCGGCTCATTGACGCAAGCATTGCGCAAAGACATCATGCTTAGCACTTTGTCATTGCTTCGGCTGTGACCTGTCAAGTTGAAATTGGCGCTTTAAATCGCGGCCAACCTAAGGGTGCCCAAGTTGTGATCGGCTCGAAGATGAAATATCTAGTTGTGCGGGCGGTTCAATCTTGTGCGTGTGATGGTTTGTAAATTGGTGGCATTGGAAAGTCGGAAACTATGTGGTGGGACTGCGACGTGCAATTTCGCCGAAATATCCTTAGGCTGAAGCTGTGGGCGAGAAGCGAGCATGAGGCCCGCGCAAAAGTTGAACGCATGTATCAAATTTCGACGATTCAGAAAATCGCGCTTGCCGACAACATCCGGATATTCAGCTATCTGAGAAGATTGCCGAAAACCAGTCTATGTTGAGTTATGTTGCTTGGGGTCACAGGGGAGTACACGCGTTGTTTGCCAAAGTTGAAGCGCCAAGGAGAGCCTGCGTCCTGGAAGACCAGAAGGGTCGGGGCAACAGCGTAGCTGGCGATATCACCTTTGCAGCCGGTCTGCGGCTGGGCGAAGCAGCCCCAGGCAATGCGCGATGCCTCCTCGGCCTCACGCCACAGGGATCGCGGCAAAATCGCATGCAGGTACGAAGAAGCGGTGCCGCGGCCGCGGCAGTCCGTGTTTCGAGTCGAAAGAGTGCGTCGACGTGCGCCAACTAGTTCATCAGTGCCAGCGCCTGCCCATACCCGATCCGATCGGCAGTGCCGATTTGGCAGATCCGGTAGCCGCTGAAATGGCGCTGCGTGAGATTTTTGACCGTCGCTACGCCGGCAGCTATGACGCTGATTTTCTTCGCACCGCCGTGGCCGACGCCGTGCGCGCCTATCGCGGCGAATACCCCGGGTTGCTGCGCTGCGACGCCCTCTATCACGATCTGCGTCATGCGCTCGAAACGGCGCTGACCATGGCCCGCCTGCTCGATGGCTACGCCACCATCCACGCGCCGAACGATGCTGCGGGAATCGACGGCGATCTCGCTCTGTTCGGCATCGTGCTCGCGCTGTTTCACGACATCGGCTTGCTGCGCCGCGACGCCGAAGCGCATTTGTGGGGGCCGGCGCTGACCCCCGTCCATGAAGAGCGCGGCATCGAATTCATGGAGGCATATCTCTCCGGCACCGCGCTCGCCGCACTTGTCGGCGAATGCAGGTTGATCATGGCGACCAAGCCGGCGTACAAGATGCCCACCAGCTGGTCGGCGACGGAACGAACGCTCGCCAGCCTGCTCGCCACCGCCGACTTGGTCAGCCAAACGTCGGATCGCTACTACCTTGAAAAGTGCCGCGACTTCCTGTTTCTCGAGTTCAGCTCGTTCGGTCTGGCCGGAAAACTTGATAGCCCCTTTCCGGACCGCAAGGCGTTGCTTGAGAAGACGCCCGAATTCTTTGATGGCGTTCTTCGGGAACGCCTGGATGTGGAGTTCCAAGGCGTACGCCGCTACCTGCGCGTGCACATGGCGGGCGATGATCCCTGGCAAGACTCCATGCAGCGGAATGTGAGCTATCTGAGAACCTTGCTCAAGAACGACGAACTGGATCAGTTGCGGCGACGGCCGAAGTCCAATAGCGGCGAGCCGGTGCAGGCAGGATTTCTACGAAATGGTGTGCAGACAAATGCTTGAGTTGAATGACGGTGCGATTGAACGACTTACAATTCTGCCGGTGCAGCCGTTTGGGCACGTGCAGTCAGTGAAAGATACGAGCGCTGTGGCATCCCAAACCGCTTGGGCACCCAGCTTCGTGGCGGATGAGCAACGGCTTGCCGGCAATGGCATTCGCCAGGCAGCCGTCCGGCAAACTCTAAATCCGCTCGCCATGGAGCTGCGGAAGCGGAGAAATTTCATCGGCTTCATGAGCGCGTTACGGGATGCCGTGACTTTTACTTATTTGGTTCCGGCTCGGTCTTGCGAGCCTAGGGGGGTGCTGTGACCGTTACTTGGCTCATGCGTGGTTTGGCCTTCATTCTGGTGGTCGGGGCAATTGTCGCGGCTTTTCTCGGCTATCGAATGAGCACCCAGCCACCGCCCGTACAACCTGTCGCGCCCACCGAGACAGTCGTGCAGTCTCTCAAGGCCTTGCATGCCGGCGAACCGATTCGAGTCGAGGATATCGCCCTGAAATCCGTGCCGGCGAAGCCGGTAGGCAGCTTCGTCGCATCGACGCAAGTGGTCGGCCAGATGCCGATGGTCGATATACCCGCCGGCGAAACGCTCACCCGCGCCCAGTTCCCCAGCCCCGGCAATCTGCTGCATAGCCTACACGCCGGCGAGCGTGCCGTCGCCATCAAGGTCGACGAAGTCGTTGGTCTCGGCGGTTTCGCCCAACCGGGCGACCGGGTAGACGTCCTGCTTTACTTGCGCGGTGCTCAGGAGATCGACAACGCCAGTTCGGCCCAAGTGGTTCTCGCCGGTGTACGTCTGTTGGCCTACGGCGAGTCGACGCAGCCGGCAGCGCAAGCACCGACCGAGGGCGAAAACATGGCCGCGCATGCCGCCGCCAGTGCCGCAGACAAGGTGCCAAACCGCCCACGCACCACTACCTCCGCGGTTCTCGCCATTCCCGAGGCATCGGCCTCCAAGCTCATGCTGGCGGCAAACAGCGGCACGCTGCGCCTTTCCCTCCGGCCCGCCGAGCCCATCGTCGCCGTTTCCGACCAACCCTACCTCGTCCACCTAGCCGAACTGGCCAAAACCACGCGCCCAGTTCCCGCAAAGCCTGGGCCACGGGGCGTTGGAACGCCGGGCATCATGCTTTACGAGGGTACGACCGTCCACGCCGTCCATACTTCATCCCGCTGAGTCTCTATTCGCCGAGGTTTCCGTGTACCATCGCCTGCTTGCCTGCTTCGCCTCCCTGCTTCTGGCTGCTCCCTTTGCGGCCGCCGAGATGGAGAACATTGTCCTTTCCCCTGGCAGCCAATTGCCATTCACGCATGCGAAGCCGATTCATCGGGTCGCTGTCGGTGATCCGAAGGTGGCTGCCGTTGCCGTAACGTCGCCTCGATCACTGCTCATTACGGGTAAGCAGACCGGCAGCACGACATTATTCGTCTGGGAAAATCGCCAGGATTCGGCTCCGACTTACCAGGCGCGGCTGGTCGTGACCCCGCTACCCGATCTGGCCGGGGACGGCAGTGGCCCGCGGGTCGAGCCCTTCGGCAGCCGCCTGAAGCTTTCCGGCGCCATTACCTCTCTCGATCAGCATGCGGCAATCTTGCAGGGTGCACGCGAGGATGTGAAGACCATTGACGCCACCAGCTCGACCTTCGACAGCCAAGTGCAGATCGACATTAAGGTTGTGGAGGTGAGCCGCAGCCGATTGATGAACGCTGGCTTCTTCCTCGGCAAGAATACGAGTCAGACCACGGCCGCAATTTCGGGGCCTAACAACCTCTCCGGCGTGCAGTCGAATACTACTAACGGAGATTTCACGTTGCTCAGCGAGTCGGGGTTCCTGCCTTTCCTCAAGTCCTATAACCTCGTCTGGGGTGGCGCGCAGAAAGGCCTTCTCGGCGCCCTCAGCATGCTTGAGGAGGACGGGTTTGCCTATACGCTGGCGGAGCCCAGCCTCACGGCCATAAGCGGTCAGATGGCGACTTTCCTGGCGGGGGGGGAGATTCCTATTCCCATGCGAACCGGCACGGGCTCGGACAGTTCGATCAACATCATATTCAAACAGTTCGGCGTCAAGCTGGCGCTGACGCCGACCGTGCTCGACCGCGATCGCATCTTTCTAAAAGTATCTCCGGAAGTGAGCGAACTGGATGACACGCTCGGCGTCCAGACAGGCGGCGTTGCCGTTCCCGGCTTGCGCGTGCGCCGCACGGATACCAGCGTCGGCCTGGCCGACGGCGAAAGCTTCGTTCTCTCGGGCCTCGTCAGCCGCAACACGACAAACGCTGTGGACAAATTCCCCTTCCTTGGCGACCTGCCGATCATCGGCGCGTTCTTTCGTTCCACCAACTTCAACCGCGCCGACAAGGAATTGCTGATGGTGGTCACCGCCCACGTCGTGCGGCCCTTTGCCAAGGAGCAGAAGCTGCCCACGCTTCCCGGCGAAGCCTACGGCGGCTACGATCCGACCTTCTCCCAACTGTTATTCCCGGACCAGGGCCGCTTCGGTCCCCGCACGGGATTTTCTGAATGATGACCGAGCGTCGCAGTTTTGTCATCGTCAGTGCTCAAGAAACCTTCGCCCGCTGGCTCACCAATCTGCTGCGCGACCAGGGTGAAACCACCGTGGTGGACGCGCTCGCTCTTGAGCGCGTACTGCAACTTGTCGACGTCACGGGTACGCGGCTGGTATTTGTCAGCCTGTCTCACGACGGCCTGCGCCAGGAGACGGCTTTTCTAGAGGCGCTGGCTGCCGCCAAACCGCTGTTGCCGATCATCGCGGTGGCGGAGGCGCCCGACCACGTGCTGCTGCTCGCGGCCCTGCGATCCGGCGCCCGCGATTTCATTACGCCGGAGTCGCGGCCCGAAGATGCCATCACGGTAATTCGCCACACCCTCGATCGCACTCATTCCCTGGCGGTGAGCCCCGGCGAGAATGGCTGGGCGGCCGCCGTAATCAGCGCGCGGCCAGGTGGCGACGCGCCCATGTTCGCGCTGCACCTGGCCCTCGCCATCCAGGCTATATCGCCTCAGCATAAGACGCTGCTCTTGGATCTTGGCGCGCCGCCGGCCGACACGCTGCTGTTCCTGGGCGTCAAGTCGTCCTACACGTTCGTCGACGCCGTGCGCAGCCTGCGCCGCCTCGACGCAACGCTCATCGAGACCGCCTTCGGCAAGCACAAGAGCGGCTTGCGTCTGCTTTCCATGCCCGAGGATCCACACCTATCGGCCCGGGACATCACTTCCGCCGACGTGTATGTCTTGCTCGGCACCCTGCGCCGCTATTTCACCCATGTGGTGATCAACCTCGGCGGTGTTCCGGCGTCGGACTTCCTCTACCTGTCCGTGGGGCGCGTCGACCGCGTCGTGCTGATCGCCGAGCAGAGCCTGCCCAGTTGCAAACAGAATATGGCCCTTCTGCAGCACCTGCGCGACAACAAGATCGACTTGGCCAACGTCCGTCTGGTCGTCGACCACTATCTGTCGAAGATGCCGCCGGATGCCGACAGCGTCGCCAAGGGCATGGGCTTGCCCCTCTTGGCGACTTTGCCGTCTTCGGGCTTGGCTCGTCTAGCCGTGATGAACAGCGGCGAAAGCATGTTTGACACGTCTCCGCGCGACAACTACGCCATCGGCATACGCCGTCTGGCGCGAGAACTTGTGACCTCAGAACCCCTCGCCGATGCCAGCTCGCCGGGTTGGCGCGTCAAGCTGCGGGAATGGCTTATGGGCGGCCAGCGCTAGAGCAGACCATGACCTTCACAACTTTCGGCTACGACTACAGTCTCAAGCAGAGTGAGACTTATCAGGACATCAAGCTGCGCCTGCACCACTACCTGATCGACGGCATCGAGGAGGAGCGCATCCCGGTCGCCGATATGTCCAAGACCGACATGGCGAACTACGTGCGCGGCAAGGTGTCTCGCTACGTGACTGACCAACGCCTGGCCGTCACCGCCTACGACACCGAGCAGCTAGCCAGGGAGATGGTCGATGAGCTAACCGGCTTCGGCCCGCTGGAGAAGCTGATTCACGACGAGCAGGTCAACGACATCCTGGTGAACGGTTGCCGCAACATCTTCATCGAGCGCGCCGGCAAACTCCAGCACACGGATCTGCGCTTCATCGACGACGACCACGTCCTGCGCGTCATCCGCCGCATCCTGGCACCGCTGGGACGACGGCTCGACGAGTCGAGTCCGATGGTAGACGCCCGTCTGCCGGATGGCAGCCGAGTAAATGCCATCATTCCGCCGGTAGCCTTGGAAGGGCCGTGCCTGTCAATCCGCAAGTTCCGCAAGGATCCTTTTCAAGCCGGCGACCTCCTCGCCTTCGGCACGGCCGACCAGCAGATTCTCGACTTCCTGCAAAAGGCCGTGGAGCGACGCTGCAACATCCTCATCAGCGGCGGCACGGGCGCCGGCAAGACAACGCTGCTCAATGTACTCAGCCGCTACATCCCGCCGTCCGAGCGCCTGATCACCATTGAGGACGCCGCCGAACTGCAGTTGGGCCACAGCCACGTCGTTCGCCTCGAGACGCGGCCGCCAAATATCGATGGCCGCGGCGAGGTGACATCGCGGGAACTCGTCCGCAATGCGCTGCGCATGCGCCCCGACCGTATCATCCTTGGTGAAGTGCGGGGCTACGAGGTCATGGACGTACTACAAGCGATGAACACAGGCCATGACGGCTGCATGAGCACGGTGCATTCAAACAGCCCACGAGATGCCCTGGTCCGCCTCGAGATGCTCGCCGGCCTGGCGGGATTCCAGGGCACGGACCTGACCTTGAAGACGATGGTTGCCACCGCCCTCGACATCATCGTGCAAATCAGCCGCCTACCGGATGGCCGACGTCGCATCGTCGGCATCGAGGAAGTACTGGGCGTGCGCGACGGTCAGTTCGTCTCGGATTCCCTATATGAATATCGGGGCGAAAGCGACAGCTTCGCCAGTCTCGGCATGCCGACAATATCCAAGTTGCGCTTGGACCCCAGTGATAGCCGCGGAAAATGGCGCTAATGACCTTCGGCCTCTTTCTCCTTGCACTGCTCCTTCTGGCGGCAGCCGTTTTGGCGTTGCGCTCAGGACAGCGGGCTGCCTTGCAGGCGCGCGTGGGCCAGCGCTTCCGGAATATCTCCACCTTTCACAGCGGGACCAAGCCGACGGCGCGGCCGCTGGGTGGGAACTTCGTGGATCGCTGGTTATGGCGGGGCGGAATCCACCTGAAGCCGGGATATGCTTTTGTAATGGGCGCAGGCGCGATTCTGGCTGCATTGTTGGCCTGGACGAGCAGCGGCCTGTTCGCTGCCATTGCCGTCCTTGGCGCAGCGATCGTCGCCGCGATCGTCTGGCCCCACCTCCAGTACCGCAAGCGCGCGGCGGCCATGGTGGCGCAAATGCCCTTGTTTCTCGACCAGGTGGTGCGCAGCCTGGCAACCGGACGCAACCTGGACGGCGCGCTGCGCCTCGCCACCGAAGAGACCCGTGCTCCCCTCGGCGATGTGATGGCGCGGGTGCAGCAAGCTGTGGATCTGGGCGAAGATGCCGGCAGCGCCCTGCGTGACGCAGCCATCCTCTACGATCTCCACGAACTCCACTTCGTCGCGATGGCGGTGCAAATATCCCGTGGCTACGGCAGCAGCCCGCGCGAGATGCTGGACAGCGTTGCCACTTTGGTCCGCCACCGCGAGCACGCACAGCGGGAATTGCGGGCGCTGACGGGCGAAACCCGTTTCAGCGCTTGGCTGTTGAGCCTGCTGCCAAGCGCCATTGCCCTGTATATGGCGTTCGTCAATCCGACATATATCAACGCCATGTGGTACGACCCCACCGGCCGCATCGTACTGCTGCTAGCCTTGGCCATGCAGGCAACGGGTGTGCTGATTCTTTGGCGCATGGTGAAAAGCGTATGAGGTGGTTCTGATGCATTGGCTCATCATAGTCGCTGTACTACTGGCCGGCGCCGGACTAGTGCTCATCGTCCTCCTGCGGCAGCGGGAGGGCGACGACGCGCGGCGACGGTTTCAAGAAGTACTGGACTCCCGTCAGGACGCTGGCTGGTTGCCGCGTGGGGAAGGCGAAACTGTCGGAAGCGGCACTCGCCAGGTGCTGAAACGCGTCTCTCGCCGCCCCGGCGAGACCACGGGAGTCAATCTTCGCCGCGCCGGCTGGATGACGCCCGGCAGCCAAACCGTCTATTATGCCTTCGCGGCTTTTTCTCCTATCGTCGGCATGGTGGCGGGTGGGCTCTGGGGTGCCGGCATCGGAGAAGGACTGGGCGACGCGGCAGCTTTGGCTTTTCTCGGCTTTGGTGCCGGCTATCTGTTGCCACCCCGCGTCCTCGGTTGGCAGGCTCAGCGCCGTCAGAAGGTCATGCGCGACGAAATGCTGGCCGTGCTTCATCTCCTACGCATGCTTTTCAGCGCCGGCCTATCGCTGGAGCATGCGTTGCGCGTCATTAGCGAGCAGGCTCGCGAACTGGTGCCCGAACTGGCCAAGGAAATTGGACTCGCCTTGGCCCGCATCAATGCCGGCCAGGAGCGGGGCGACGCCTTGGATGAAATGGCAGCCCCCCTCGACGTGCCCGAGCTCAGCGATACCGTCGCCATCCTCAAGCAGGCGACACGTTATGGCGGCAGCTTGCGTGAGTCGCTTACCCGCTTTGCCGCGCTCATGGAAGACAGGCACTTGACCGGGCTGCGGGAATACGTCAGCAAACTCTCGGCAAAGATGACCGTCGTGATGGTCGTCTTCATGTTCCCTGCCCTCATGCTTTTTCTCGCCGGCCCAGGCTTCCTCGCCCTGGGGCGCGCCCTCACCCGGATGCTTTGACATGCGGCGACTATTCGTGTGCGCCTTCTGCGTCGCCGGCCTCGCATCCGCCTACGCCGGACAAGCGGCCACGCCCGCCGGGGCGATGGCCAACTGCGGGCGGAGTTCCGATTCGGGCGATCTCACCAGGCTTGCCATGATCCGCAAGCTCTTGGATACGGGGCATCCCTATGCCGCCTTGGCCCATCTCGACGCCACGGGAATGAAAGGCATCGGAGTGGACGATCTGCGGGCTGATGCCCTGCGCCGCATCGGTCATAGCGCGGAGGCGCAAGCCCTCTATCAAGGCCTGCTGACCACTTGTCTGGCGGGCGCCGGTCATCACGGCCTGGGCCTCCTGGCCGGCGAAGCGGGACGCTTGGGCGAGAGTGTCGACCACCTGCGCCAAGCGCGGCTGGCTCTGCCCGCTGACGTTCGCGTGCGTAGCGATCTGGGATACGCGCTGCTGCTCAGCGGCGACCTCGAAGCAGCAAAGTTCGAATTCCTGACCGCTCAAGACCTCGACCCGGAAGACCCCAAGGCCGCCCTCAATCTGGTGCTGCTTTTTTATCGCCAGGGAGACACGGCACGCGCCGAAGCCGTGGCACAGCGCTACCACGTCGGCGCAGACGAACTGACGCGCTTGCGCGACACCGCCGCGCAGCTTGCACCGCAACAACACGACACCGCCGCGCAGCTTGCGCCGCAACAACACGACACCGCCTCGCAGCTTGCACCGCAACCACATGACACCGCCGCGCAGGCTGCGCCACAACAGTACGACACCGCCGCGCAGCCTGCACCGCAAGAATACGACACCGCAGCGCAGCTTGCGCCGCAACAACACGATGCCGTCGCGCAGCCTGCGCCACAACAAGGAGAATAGCCATGACATTGCGATATTCAAAACTGACAGCAGCAGCGCTGCTGCTTGCCAGCGGTATGGTCGCCGGAGCAGAGGCGCCGGCTCCTACGGAAGAGCCGGCCGCCCAGCCGGCAAGGAACGGCGAGGCAACCCGGCAGTGGCTGGAACGTCAACGTCAGGGCGTGCAGGCGTCAGACAAGCCGCAGGCATTGCCCGGACCGGTCATGGAACAAGTGTTCGAGCGCTATCGCAAGAGTTTTAGCCACCCCGTCCCGGAGCACATCCAGAGCGAGCAGGTCAATGGTGGGACGACGTCGCGCTGAGCCCCAGGCATGGCCTGGCAGCCAACGAGGCGCAATCGGCCTCTTTGGCACCATGGTTCTGCTGATGGCGCTGTTGTTCACCGCTCTGGCGGTGGATACCGGACGGCTTTGGTTCGAGCGACGCCAGTTGCAGTCTATTGCGGACATCGCCGCTCTCGAGGCGGCCAAGGATGCCGGCTGTGGCGGCAATGCCGGCAGCCTGCTGGCCGACGCCCAGGCGGCAGCGGCGCGCAACGGTTTTGCCGGCAGCCTGGCTGACGCACCGAACCGAGTGGAAGTGGGCGGGCTCGCCACCGTGGCTGGCCTGCGCAAGTTTACCGCGGGCACAACGCTGGATGCCGTCCACGTGGTGGTCAACAGGACCGTACCCGCCAGTCTGGTGCTCGGCGGCCTCTTCGGCAACAATGTCACGATCATGGCCGAGGCTACGGCCCAGGCCGATCCGTCCCAAGCCATCTTCTCCGCCGGCAGCTACCTCTTGCGCATCGATACCACGACGCAGGATGTGAGCTTGCTCAACAGCTTGATCGGCGGCCTGCTGGGCGGTAGCCTTTCGCTCGACGCTGTCGCCTACAAGGGCTTGGCCAGCACCGAAGTAAATCTCGCGCAGCTTCTCCAGGCCAGCGCCACCGTGGGCTCGGTGGATGAGTTGTTGACCGCGGACCTGACCGTCGCCCAGGTGCTAGGCCTGACGGCAACCGCGCTTAGCCGACAGACGGCTCTCGATGCGTCGGTCACCGCGGGGCTGCAAACGCTCCTGTCGGCCGACATGAACGACTTGAACGTCAAGTTGGGCGACGTGCTCAATGTCGCGGCGCCGGGCAGCGAAGCGGCAGCCACTGCCGGAATTAACGTCTTCGATCTCATCACCACGACCATCCTCGTGGCGAACAAGCAACATGCAGTGTCGATGCCCGTGGCGGTGAATCTCCCCGGCCTCCTCAGCGTGAATGCGCAGATCGATATCATCCAGCCGCCCCAGATTGCCGTCGGTCCCGCGGGAATCAATCCAGCCACCGGCCAATGGTGCACTCAAACACGCACCGCCCAGTTGGATGTGCGAGTCGCCGTGAACGCCCCTTTGCTTGGCCTCGCCGACGTCGACCTGGGCTTGGGCGTGCAGTTGGCCCAGGGCTCAGCCCATTTGAACAGTCTCGTCCTGGCGCCGGGCAAGAACCAGGCCGTAATTGGCGCGAGGTCCGGCATTGCCTCCATCGTACTCACCAACGCCGCCAACACCGGGCCCGCCACCATCAAGCTTCTCGGCCTCACGCTCGCCAACATCGGCGTTAACATCCCCATCCAACCGGCCCACGACACTGACCTCGTCTATGACGTCAGCACCCCTGTTGCCGATCATCTGCCGATGATGCAAAGTATAAACAGCTCTCTTGGCGACAGCCTCGGCTCCGCATTGTCAAATCCCAATGCCATCACCATCGAACTGCTACCCGATCTATTGGGCGGATTGCTCGACTCCATCCTGTCGCCGATACTCTCCGTGGTCGTCGGCCCGTTGTTGGGGACCATTGGCAGTTCCTTGCTCGACCCATTGCTGAAACTCCTGGGAATCCAGGTGGGCGGCCTCGATGTGACGCTGCAGAACATCATTTATCGGAGCGGTGCCCAGCTCGTGATTTGAGTCGTTAATCCCCGGAGCATTCTTCCCACGGCACCTAAACGGCGCCGCATGCGGCGACAATGCATTTATATTCATCGCGTCGTCGCATTCGCTACGGCAAATATATTTGCCGCAACGTTCGGTGTACTTGCCGCTGAAGGCGCAGCGGCCCCCGATACAAAACTTTTACGCCACTTGATTTTTGAATTTACTTGGTATATGTTGGAAGTGTTGGCCTATTTGAAAGAGGGCAAACCCATCGAAAGGTGGGGACGCAAAGTTTCCGGTCTAAAGAGCGCTCAGGCGCTCCAAGACAGCGGGGCTGCTAGGCGCGACGAGGTGTGCCGTGTCGTCTTGTTCTTGTATGGTGCGCGCCTCTAAGTCAGCACGTCCTGGGCGGAGTTCGCCGCCATTCCTTTGCGCTGTGTCCTTGTCGGGCCTCAATTCCGAGCGCAAGGCTATTTGCCTACGCGACTTGGTTGGCAAAGGAGCGGGACATGCTGGCGAATCTATCAGCCTACTTCACGACGATTCTGGACCTGTTCAACCCCCTATGGTTCGTCGGCGCCTGGGTCTTCTGGGGCTTCTTTGTCTCAGGGAAAATGCTAGGAACGGCCTCGGGGCTCAATGCCGCGTCCACTGTCGTCTGGGTTCTGGCGCCTGTGCTCGCCTATCTCGCAATCATGGACGAATTGGCCGCTACCTTCAATATTTACAGTCAGAATTTCAACGCGTTGGGCATGCTTTGACCAAGACTTTCAATGCGTCATGCGGATGGCCGTCGTGTTAAGCCCGATACCCGGAAAGTGGGTGCCAGAATCACGACATCCTTGCCGCCCATCGCCAAAGTGGTGGCGACAGAGTCGCTCCGCCATGACTTGGATGACGTGGGCGCGGCCCCGCGCCGACGCTAGCTATATGCTGAGCGACGCTGCACCGACCAGGTTCGTCGGCAGGCGCGGTACGGCACCGATCACCGGGAGGGTGAGTGTCGGCACGAGACCGTTAGTGCTGTAGTCAGGATAGGTGACCGTCACACTGACCACGGAGCCGACCAGTACGGCGCGGATCTGTTGGCCGTCAATCACCTGTCGTCTCGCCCCAGCCGGCAGCCAGGAAAGCGCCGCTGCGGCGCGATCAACGGCCACCGATTGAACTTTGGCCGCATAGTCGGCAGTACTGCTATAAGCGGAAGGATCGACGGCAATGGACGCGCGCGCGCCCTCTTCGGCCGCCTGCGTGAACCCTTGCATCAGCAACATCGCCAGAGAATAGGAGACGATGGCGTAAAAAATGACGAAAAACGGTATGAATATCAGCGCAAATTCAATGCCCGCCGCGCCTCGTTGACGGTGCCGTAAACGGCAAGTACGCTGAGTCATCATTATGATCCCTGGCTGAATGCAGCAAACAAACCTGCCTCGCCGCCCACCGTCGCCACCACAAAGCCCAAGGCCAGGGCTGCGCCGAAGGGCAAGTAGCGACCGGCAGACGCAGGTACTCCGAACCACGGCCGCAACGATGCCCTTGCGGCAATTGCGGCTCCCATCGTGACGGCCGCGACCACGAAGCTCACCATGGCAATCATCGCCCCGCCCAGCAGGGCAATGGCAAGGAGCAACTTCACATCGCCGGCGCCTAGTTGATGCAGAAAATAACCAGGCACCGTGAGCACGAGCGCCAACCCAAGACCCGACAGCACCGAGATGCTACTCGCGCCGAGCGGGCTGGTGCCGGCCACGACAAAATAAGCAATCGCGATGAACGCCGCGCCGAACGTCAGCACATTCGGGATACGACGATGGGAAAGGTCTTCGTAACCCACGACGAAAGCCCAACCCACCGACGTCATCGTCCACATGTGCGGCAACACACACTCTCGGCCAAAGCAATTCTTTAGAGCGCGGCTTGGATAGTAGTGAACATTGTCCTTATAGCGGCGCTGATACCCGGAACGAACGCCGCCAAAACAACAGCCACCATCGCAGCGATAATCGCGTATTCGATGCCCGCAGCACCTTCCTCGTCTTTAAGGAACTTGCTAACGTTAAACTTCATCATATTGATTCTCCTTGAGATTAATGCACTTAGATAAATAAACCGGTAGCCATGGCTGCAACAATGACTTTTTTTAAATATAAACCCATTCATCCTACTTGCCAAGTGCATTTTTTGCCGCTCGTTTGTGCCTTCAGCGGTGTCGCGATCCGTCTAGGTATTCAACGATAGGATGTGCGGTTCGTCGCGCCGCCGCTCGGCGCTGCGGGCATGTCGCATGCGTCTCATGCGCACGTGGCTGCCGGCACCGCAACCTTGCGCTCAGATCAGCGGAGCGCTTCCGCCGTCAGCCCAGCAGACCCGGTTGCGGCCGGCGGCCTTGGCTTGGTAGAGGGCGCTGTCTGCGGCTGCCAAGAGGCTTTCGACCGCGGCCTCGGCGCACGGAATGCAGGTGGCGCCGCCGACGCTGACCGTAACAACGCCAGCCGGGCCGACAGGGTGGGGAATGCGAAGCTTGTCGACGGCCCGGCGCATCGACTCGGCCACGACACGAGCGTCATCCCGCGGCATATGGAACAACAGCGCCACAAACTCTTCGCCACCGTAGCGAGCCACCAGATCGTTGGCGCGCCGAAGGACGCTAACCAAGGCTTTGGCCACCGAAGCCAAACATTCGTCGCCGGCGGGATGACCATTGCGGTCGTTGTATGCCTTGAAGAAGTCGATGTCGATCATGATGAGTGACAGCGGCACCTTGAGCCGTTCTGCGCGCCGCCATTCGCGCTCCAAAGTGATGTCGAAGGCACGCCGGTTGGGAATGCCCGTAAGCTTGTCGTGCATGGCCTGCGCCTGAAGGGACTGGCCCGCGCCGTAAAGCTCGCCGAGGTCGGCGTGCGCCTTGCGCGCTTCGTTGGTAAGGCCACCCCAGATGACGAGCAGCACGACGACCATCATCCAGTTACTGGCGCCGAAAACAAAGACGAGCGCAATGAGGATCGGTACGACGAGCCCCGCCATGAACGCGACATGGATGGCCGGCAAGGCCGCCATGCGCGGCAGCGCGACCGTGCCGATAGCCAACAGGGTAAGGATCAGCAGCAATTGCAGGGGCTGCGAGACGAAGGGCAGGAAAGCGGCGCCCGCTCCCCAGCCGAGGCCGGCCAAGGCGCCGAACAGAATCAACGGAACAGTGCTGACGCCCGCCATAGCGCGCCGATCCACCGCCAGAAGCCGTTTCCCCATGAGGCTGTGGTTGCCGACGCTGACGATCAGGAAGACGAGCCACAGAGCCACCGGCGCAACCGGCAATTCGGTGAGAAGAAAGCTGGAAAGAGCCCCCGCCACGAGGACGCTTTGAACAAAATTCGTCCCCGAGCGCCGATAGGCGTGGATCATCCTGTCGGCAAAGAGTTCGTGCGGGTCAGTCAAGAGTTATTCCTCCCTGTGGCTTACCAGCATGTCTTAGATCGACGGCAGCAGACGGAACCGGCCTGCGCAGTCGTCTTGGCGCAGGTGCCATGGTTGTCTCTCGCGAACAATGTAGCATGTTTCCCAGTGCGCCCGATGGGGCGGTCAATCCAGCAAGTTCTTCAAGTCTTTGACGCACAGCCTCTATTTGCGGCGGCGCCTATGATAAACGAATGCATGCCCCTGGCGTGGATTCTAGCGCTGCTCGCCGCGCAGTTCAGCGACAGCCGCTTGCAACCGCGACGGTCCTGCCTCATGCGCAGCGACGGGGGCGCCGACGACGAGGGCGATCTTCGCGAACACGCCGCGACGAAACGGCCGGGTCATCGCCGCGCCGCGCCGGCGCGAGAAGAAGCTGCCCCACAGCCCGCGCAGCGCCATCGGCACCACCGGCACCGGCTGTTCGACGCGTTCGAGAATGCGCGAGAAGCCGGACTTGAAGGGATTGATTTCGCCGCTGTCGGTGATCTTGCCCTCGGGAAAGATGCCCACCAGCTCGCCGTCGCGCAAGGCGTCGGCGGCGGTGGCAAGAGCCTGTTCCAGTAGCGCCGCATCCTCGCGCGCCGGCGCGATGGGAATGGCACGGCTGGTGCGGAAGACGAAGCCGAGAATCGGCCAGCGGAAGATGCGGTGGTCCATGACGAATCGAATCGGCCGGCGGCATGCTGCCATAATGACCAGCGCATCGACGAAGCTGACGTGGTTGCAGACGATCAGCGCCGCGCCCTCCGCCGGCACGTTTTCGATGCCGCGCTGGTCGAGGCGATAGACCGAGTGCACCAGCAGCCAGACGATGAAGCGCAGCAGAAACTCGGGCAGCCGCCCGTAGATATAGAGCGCCACCGCGCCGTTGCACAGGGCGGCGACGGCGAACAGCGCCGGGATCGACAACCCCGCCGCAAGCAGCCCCGCCGCCGCCAGCGCGCCCGCGACCATGAAGGCGGCATTGAGGATATTGTTGGCGGCGATGATGCGCGCACGGTGTTCGGCGCGGCTGCGCTGCTGCACCAGCGCGTAGAGCGGCACGATGAAGAAGCCGCCGAACAGGCCAAGGAGCAGGAGGTCGGCGAGAATGCGCGTCATGCCCGGCTGCGCCAGCAGCGCCAGGGCACCGAGCGTGCCGGCGGCCGCCGGGGCGCCGCCTGGCGAGGCAGCGGCGAGGTCCAGGCCGAACAGCGTCAGGCCGATGGAGCCGAAGGGCACCAGGCCCAGTTCGACGTGCTTCGCCGAAAGCCGCTCGCAGGCGAGCGAGCCCAGGCCGATGCCGACGGTAAACGTGGCCAGCAGCAGCGTCACCGACGTTTCGGCGCCGCCGAGGATGTTCTTCGCGTAAGCCGGAAATTGCGCCAGGAACAGCGCGCCGTAAAGCCAGAACCAGGAGATGCCGAGGATGGACAGGAACACCGTGCGGTCCTCGCGCGCGAAGGCGATGTTGCGCCAGGTCTCGGTGAAGGGATTGGGATTGACCCGCAGTTGCGGTGCCGGCGGCGGCGCGGCCGGAATCGCACGGCTCGCGACATAGCCGGCGACGGCAATGACGAGCCCCGCCGCGGTGATCCAGGCGGTCGCGCCCGCAGCCGCGGCGAGCAGCCCGCCCAGCAGCGTGCCGAGAAGAATGGCGACGAAAGTGCCGGCCTCGATCAGCGCGTTGCCGCCGACCAGTTCCGTCTCGCGCAAGTGCTGCGGCAGGATCGCGTACTTCACCGGCCCGAACAGCGTCGAATGCAGGCCGAGCAGGAACAGCGCCGCGAACAGCACGGCGAGGCTCTGCAGCGCGAAACCCGCGCCGGCGACCGCCACAATGACGATCTCGAGCAGCTTCACCAGCCGCGCGAGGCGCGCCTTGTCGAGCTTGTCCGCCAGTTGGCCCGCCGTCGCGGAGAACAGGAAGAAGGGCAGGATGAAAATGCCGGCGGCGAGATTGGGCAGCACGTCGGGCTTCAGCGTCGACCACGCTGCCGCCTGGAAGGTGAGCAGCACGACCATGGCGTTCTTCAGCACGTTGTCGTTCAGGGCGCCGAGGAACTGCGTGACGAACAAGGGCAGGAAGCGGCGCTCCCGCAGCAATCCGGTTTGCGAGCTCATGCCTTCAAGAGCTCCTCGCGCCCGCCGAGCCAGCGCTTCATGTGGGCGGCCGCCGCCTGCGGCCAATCGCGCAGCATTTCCTCCGCGACGTTGCGCACGCGTTCGACCAGGGCCACATCGTCGAGGTCGGCGAAGCGCAGCAGCGGCAGGCCGCTCTGACGGGCGCCGATGAATTCGCCGGGGCCGCGCAGGCCGAGGTCGAGGCGCGCGATCTCGAAGCCGTCGGTGTTCTCGTAAATGATCTTGAGGCGTGCGCGCGCCGTCTCGCCCAGCGGCGCGGCGAAGATCAGGATGCAGGCCGACTCGTGGCTGCCGCGGCCGACGCGGCCGCGCAACTGGTGCAGCTGCGCCAGCCCGAAACGCTCGGCGTGCTCGATGACCATGAGGCTCGCGTTGGGCACGTCGACGCCGACTTCGATGACCGTGGTGGCGACCAGCAGCTGCACTTCGTTGCGCACGAAAGCTGCCATCACCGCGGCTTTTTCGTCGGCCTTCAGCCGCCCGTGCACCAGGCCGACGCGGATATCCGGCAGGTCGGCGGCGAGGCGCGCGTATGTCTCCTGCGCCGTCTGCAGCTGGAGCACTTCGGACTCTTCGATCAGCGGGCACACCCAGTAGGCCTGGCGCCCCGCGCGGCAGGCATCGCGCACGCGGGCGACGACTTCCTCGCGGCGCGCCTCGGCCACCAGCTTGGTGACGATGGGCGCGCGTCCCGGCGGCAATTCGTCGATCACGGAGACGTCGAGGTCGGCGTAGTAGCTCATCGCCAGCGTGCGCGGGATGGGCGTGGCCGACATCGTCAATTGATGCGCGCTCAGTCCCTTTTCCTTGAGCGCCAAACGCTGGCGCACGCCGAAGCGGTGCTGCTCGTCGACGATGGCAAGCCCCAGCTTCTCGAACTCGACGCCCTCCTCGATCAGGGCGTGGGTGCCGACCACCAGCCGCGCGCTGCCGGCCGCGATCGCCGCCGCCATCGCCGCCTTTTGCTTCTTCTTCAGGCTGCCCGCCAACCAGGCGACTTCGATGCCCAGCGGCGCAAGCCAGGCGGCGAGCTTGCGGTAGTGCTGCTCGGCGAGGATTTCGGTCGGCGCCATCAGGGCCGCCTGGTGGCCCGACTCGGCCGCCTGCAGCATGGCGAGCGCGGCGACCACGGTCTTGCCGCTGCCGACGTCGCCTTGCAGCAGGCGCTGCATCGGATGCGTCCGGGCGAGGTCGGCGGCGATTTCGCGCCAGACGCGCTGCTGCGCCGCGGTGAGCTTGAACTGGAGCTGCTCCAGCAAGCGCCCACTCAGCGCGCCAGTGCCGGGCAGCGGCGGCGCGTTGCGGGCGCGGCGGGCTTCGTAGGCGCAGCGCAAAGACAGCTGCTGCGCCAGCAGTTCGTCGAAGGCGATGCGCCGCCAGGCCGGATGGCCGCGCGCTTCGAGTTCGGCGAGCGAAATCTGTGGCGGCGGCTCGTGCAGGAAGCGCAGGCTGGCGGCGAAGTCGGCGAGCTTGAGCCGGCTGCGCACATCTTCCGGCAGCGTGTCGGCAAGCTCGCCTTGCGCATCGCTGCGCTCCAGCGCGCGCCGGATCATCGGCCGCAGCGCGCTTTGCGCCAGCCCCGCGGTAGTCGGATAGACGGGCGTCAGGCGGTCCGGCAGCGGCTCGCCGTCGCGCACGACATGGAAGCGCGGATGGACGATCTCGATGCCGAAGAAGCCGCCGCGCACTTCGCCGAAGACGCGCAGCGTCGCGCCCGGCGCGAGCACTTTCTGCTGGCTCGGGTAGAAGTTGAGGAAGCGCAGCAGCATGTCCCCGCTGGCATCGGCGACGCGGACGATCAATTGCCGGCGCGGCCTGAACGCCACTTCGGCGGAGACGACCTCGACCTGGAACTGGGCCGTGACGCCAGGCAGCGCCGCGGCGACGGCGGTGATGCGCGTCTCGTCTTCGTAGCGCAGCGGCAGATGCATGACGAAATCGGCATCGGTCCGCAGGCCGAGGCGGCCCAACCTGTCCGCCAGCGTGTTGCCGGCGGCGCGTTTCCTTCCCTCAGCCAACGACCAGAACGGCGTCCGCCTCGACCAGCGCGCCGCGCGGCAATTCCTTGACGCCGACCGCGGCACGCGCCGGGTAGGGTTGCGCGACGTACTTCGCCATCACCTCGTTCACCTTGGCGAAGTTGGCGAGGTCGGTCAGGTAGATGTTGAACTTGACGGCGTCATCGAGCGAGGCGCCGGCAGCTGCCGCCACGGCTTTGAGATTCTCGAAGACGCGCACGATCTGGGCGTCGATGCCCTCGACCATCTGCATGGTCGCCGGATCGAGGCCGATCTGACCCGACATGTAGATCGTGTTGCCGGCCTTGACGGCCTGCGAATACGTGCCGATGGCGGCGGGAGCGTTGGCGGTGGCAATGATTTCGCGGCTCATGGATGTCTCCGATTCAAGCGCCGGCCTTGAGCGTCACGGCGTAATTGAGCCGCGCGAACACATGCTGCAGTCCGCGGCGGGACGCGAGATTGATCACCAGCGGCGCATTCAGGTTGGCGGAAACCGGCGTCGCACCTTCCGCCTTCGAGAGGATCACGGCGACGGCCGCGGCGGCGGGGTCCGCGAGTCCGATCTCGGCGGCTTCCTCGTCGGACAAGGAAATCTCGTAGCTGAAGCCGAAGCGCGCCGGATCGGCGACATGGAAGGCCACCTCGGCATCGTCCAGCGACTGCAGGATGAAGTATTTCGAATCCTCGCCCGCCGGATCGAGCAGCGTGAAGCGGCGGCAGGACTCGAAGCCGGGCAGGCCGCGCGGGAATTCGATGATCTTGCTCGGGTCGACCTCGAGCGTGCCGAAACGCGGACTTTCGATTTTCATGATGGCGTCCATAGGAGTTAGCGTTTGATGGCCGTCAGGATACCCGTGTCCATGCCGAGCGCACGCAGTTTTTCGCGCGCGGCATCGGCCTCCTGGCGCGTGTTGAACGGACCGACCTGGACGCGCGCCTCGATCTGCGACGGGATGCCGGCGAGCTCGAGCTTGGCGCGCAAGTCCTCGGCATTGGCGAGGTTGTTGAAGACGCCCATCTGGACGACATACTGGCGGCGGCTCTCGACCGCCTGCGTGAGCGGCCGCGATGCCGGCGCATGCTGGGCGATGGGACTGGGCGGCGGCGCCGTCTTGGCGATTTCCTTTTCCGACTCCGGCTTTTGCGGCGCGGCGACCGGCGCGGAGGGCTTGACCATGGCAGGGCGCGCCGTCGCCGGCATGGTCAGGGGCCGCGCCGGCTTGGGCGACGGCGTCACGGCAGCCGTCGTGCGTTCCGCTTCGCTGGGCACGGCGGGCTTGGCCTCTTCCTTATTCTCGGCCGGCGCCGCTGCGCCGGGCGTCTCGGTCGGCGCGCCCGTGGCGGGAGTCTCGGCAGGCGCTTCGGCCGCCTTTTCCTCCGGCTGGGCTGCGGGGCTCGGCGCAACTTCCTCGGTCGGCTTCTGCGCTTCCTCGCTCGGCGCCGTCTTGTGCTGCGGCGGTCCGTAGAGCGCGTCGACGACGGCCAGGCCGCCGAGCAGGGCGACCACCAGCACGCCAGCGACGGCGATGCGCGACAGCAGGCGCTTCTTCAGCGCCTCGTCCGCCTCATGCGGATCTTGCGTGCTTGACTCCGGATTCTCCGCCATAGTCTTCCTCTTGGTCGAAATTCATCGGGCCGCGGGACAGCGCCCATACCAGTTCCGCCTCGCCGAGCGAAATGCCGCAGCGGTCGGCCACGTCCTGGGCCGTCAGGCCGCGCTGGGCCAGCGCCATCGCATCCGAATACTGCGGCGAGACGAGGCGCGCCGCGTTGAGATCGGCAAGGTCCGCGCGCAGCTGCCCGACTTCCTCGCGCAGCTGCGCGAGCTCGTCGCGCAATTGCCTGAGTTCGGCATCCTGATGGCTGCGCGCCAGTTCGGCGCCGAAGTCGGCGGGCGCTGCCGCCGGCCGGGGAACGACCGGGGCTTCATAGACGAATGGTTCTTCCTCCGCCTCGTCATCCGCCGCGGGCGCGGCCGGCGCTTCGGCGGCGGCCGCGATCGCCTTGCGGCGGCGCAGCTGGGTCAGGCGCAGCACCATGACGACGAGATAGATGCCGACCAGCCCCGCCACCACCAGCAGGACGTCGCGGGCGAATTCGCCGATGTCCATCAGGCCGAGCCCCCGGCCGCCGCGATACGGCATCCGCGCCGGCGGCGCCGCTGGGCGAGCGTTGCGTCAATGATGAATTCGCGGTCGGGCATAGGTATGGTCAGGGTAGATTAGCCCGATAATAGCCGCCGTCCCCCCACGGGTAAATCCGGATCAGGCCGCCCTTTATCCCATGTTTTACGTCAAGAAACTGCTTTCCGCCCTCGTCCTGCCGCCCGCCGGGCCGCTGCTGCTGGCCATGTGGGGGCTGTGGCTGGCGCGGCGGCATCCGCGTCTGGGCCGCGGCATCGCGTGCGTGGCGCTGCTCGGCCTGCTGGCGTTGTCGCTGCCGCCGGTCGCCGATGCCCTGATGAACAGCCTCGAACAGCGTCCGCCGATCATGGCGCAGCAGCTGGCCCGCGCCCAGGCCATCGTCATTCTCGGCGGCGACGGTTACGATGCCGCGCCCGAATACGGCGGCGATACGGTCGGTCGCCGGACGCTGGAGCGGCTGCGCTACGGCGTCTATCTGCAGAAGCGCTCGGGCCTGCCGATCCTCGTCACCGGCGGCGCGCCGTTCGGCGGGCGCCCGGGCGGCGACAGCATGAAGGAAGCCCTCGAGCGCGACTTCGGCGGCAAGGTCAAGTGGGTCGAGGACGCCTCGCGCGACACCGCCGAGAACGCCGCCTATTCAGCGCGCCTGCTCAAGGCCGACGGCATATCGCGCATCGCCCTGGTCAGCCATGGCTGGCATTTGCCGCGCGCCATCGAACTCTTCGAGCGGCAAGGGCTGGAAGTCTTCCCGGCGCCGACCGGCTACACGACGCCGTCGCCAGCGCTCTTCGAGCACCTGCTGCCCTCCGCCACGGCACTCGAAGACAGCAGTTTGGCGCTGCACGAGTGGCTGGGCCTCTTCGTCCAGCGCCTCGCGAAATAGCCTCACATGCGCTCGAAAATGCCCGCCGCGCCCATGCCGGTGCCGATGCACATGGTCACCATGCCCCACTTCAGCTGCTCGCGCTGCAAGGCGTGAACCACGGTCACGGTGCGGATGGCGCCGGTGGCGCCGAGCGGGTGGCCGAGCGCGATGGCGCCGCCGAGCGGATTGACTTTCGCCGGATCGAGCGCCAGCGCCTTCATCACCGCCAGCGACTGCGCCGCGAAGGCTTCGTTGAGTTCGATCCAGTCGAGGTCGGCCTGGCCGATGCCGGCCTGCTTCAAGGCGCGCGGAATCGCCTCGATCGGGCCGATGCCCATGATCTCCGGCGGCACGCCGGCGACCGCATAGCCGGCGAAGCGCGCCAACGGCTGCAAGTCGAACTGCTTGAGCATTTTCTCGCTCACCAGCAGCACGGCCGCCGCGCCGTCGGACATCTGCGAGCTGTTGCCCGCCGTCACCGAGCCCTTGGCGGCGAACACCGGCCGCAGCTTGGCAAGCTTCTCCGCCGTGCTGTCGGCGCGCGGACCTTCGTCGGTGTCGGCGCTGCGCTGCCGGAGCTTCACCTCGCCGCTGCGCAGATCGGGCAGGTGTTCGCGGATCGCGTAGGGCGAAATCTCGGCCTTGAACTTGCCGCCCTGGATCGCGGCGATGGCCTTGGCATGGCTGGCGGCGGCGAAGGCGTCCTGCTCTTCGCGCGTCACCTGCCAGCGGCTGGCGACCTTCTCGGCCGTGAGTCCCATGCCGTAGGCGATGGCGAGGTTCTCGTCGTGCTCGAAGATGGCCGGATTCATGGCGACCTTGTTGCCCATCATCTGCGGCATCACGCTCATCGATTCGGTGCCGGCGGCGATCATGACGTCGGCCTCGCCGAGACGAATGCGCGCCGCCGCATCGGCCACCGCCTGCACGCCCGAGGAGCAGAAGCGGTTGATGGTGATGCCCGGCACGGTGTTGGGCAGGCCGGCCAGGAGCAGGCCGATGCGGGCGACGTTCATGCCTTGCTCGGCTTCCGGCATGGCGCAGCCGACGATGACGTCGGCGATCAGCGCCGGGTCGAGGCCCGGCGCCTGCGCCATGACGGACCTGATGGCATGCGCCAGCATGTCGTCGGGGCGCACGTTCTTGAACATGCCGCGGCGCTTGGCCACCGGCAGCCGCGTGGCGGCGACGATGTAGGCGTCCTGGATTTGTCTGTTCATTTCCATCTCCTCAATTGCGCAGCGGCTTGCCGGTTTCCATGGTGTGGGCGATGCGCTGCTGCGTCTTCTCGTTCTTCAGCAGTTCGACGAAGAGCTTGCGCTCCACGCGCAGCAGCCATTCCTCGTCGACCAGGCTGCCGGCTTCGATGTCGCCGCCGCACAGCGCCGTGGCCGCGGCTTTCGCCACCACGTAGTCGTAGGCCGAGATCATGCCGCCTTCGCGCATGTTGACCAGCATCATCTCCAGCGTGGCGATGCCGGTGCGCCCGCACACCGGCACGTTGCGCACCGGCAGCGGCGGCTGGTAGCCGCTCTCCGCCAGGCCGCGCGCCTGGCGCAGCGCGACGTAGAGCAGTTCGTGGCTGTTGAAGACGACGATGTCGGCGGCATCGAGGAAACCCAGTTCGCGGGCGTTCTCCGCGCTCTTCGAGACCGTCGCCATCGCCACCGTGTTGAACACCGGCTGGATGAAGTCGAAGGGAACGTTGTTGGCGGTCTGCGCGGCCTTCCTGGCGGCGCGCAGCGCGAACTCCTTGCTGCCGCCGCCCGCCGGAATCAGGCCGACGCCGGCCTCGACGAGGCCGATGTACGATTCCAGAGCAACGACGCGGCGCGCGCAATGCATCGAGAACTCGCAGCCGCCGCCGAGCGCCATGCCGCTGATGGCGGCGACCACCGGCACCGGGGAGAATTTCAGCGCCATGGCCGCGCGCTGAAAATCGGCCACCGATTGTTCGAGCAGGTCGAACCGCTTGTCGCCCACCGCCTGCAGCACCTCCTTCAAGTCGGCGCCGACGGCGAAAGGCGCTTCGTGCCAGATCACCAGGCCCTGGCATTCGCGCTCTGCAAGCGCCACGGCTTCTCGCACGCCGGCGACGACTGCGCTGCCCAGCGTGTGCATCTTGGTCTTGAACGACAGGATGCCGATGCCGGCATCGACCTCGGGCAGGCGCCACAGGCGCACGCCTTCGTTCTGCCACAGCGTCTCGCCGGCCCTGTCCGCGGGAACCTGCGCTTCGCCGAGCACGCGCTCGGGGAAGATCTGGCGTCGGTACACGGGCAGCGTCGAGCGGCCCTGCAGCTTCTTCTCGGCGGCCGAGTACGAACCCGTCGCCGCGTGGACGCCTTCGACCTCGAACACCCAAGCCGGCAGCGGCGCCGCGCTCATGGCGAGGCCGGCGTCGATGTCGGCCTTCACCGCAGCGGCAATGGCCTGCCAACCGGCCGCCTGCCAGGTCTCGAACGGGCCTTGCGACCAGCCGAAACCCCAGCGCATGGCGAAGTCGATGTCGCGGGCGTTGTCGGCGATGTCGGCGAGATGGAAGGCGCAGTAATGGAAGACGTCGCGGAAGATCGCCCACATGAACTGCGCCTGCGGGTGCTGCGAAGCGCGCAAGGCGGCGAACTTCTCGGCCGGGTTCCTGATCTTCAGCATCGCGTCGACTTCCGCCGCGACTTCGCTCTTGGAAACGCGGTAGTCCTGCGCCGAGAGATCGAGTACCTGGATTTCCTTGCCGACCTTGCGGAAGACGCCGCACTGGGTCTTCTGGCCCAGCGCGCCCTTGGCCGTAAGGGCGGCGAGCCAGGCGGGCGTGGCGTAATAGCCGTGCCAGGGATCATTCGGCAGCGTGTCCTGCATCGTCTTGATGACGTGCGCCATGGTGTCGAGGCCGACGACATCGGCGGTACGGTAGGTCGCGCTCCTGGGTCGGCCGATCTTCGGCCCGGTCAGCGCATCGACCTCGTCGAAGCCCATGCCGAGACGCTGGGTGTGGTGCATCGCCGCCAGCATCGAAAAAACGCCGACGCGGTTGGCGACGAAGTTGGGCGTGTCCTTGGCGCGGACGATGCCCTTGCCCAGGCGCGTCACCAGCCAGGATTCGAGGTTGTCGAGCAGCGCCGCATCGCTCTGCGTCGTCGCGATCAATTCCACGAGATGCATGTAGCGCGGCGGATTGAAGAAATGGATGCCGCAGAAGCGCGTGCGCAGCGGCTCGGGCAACACGCCCGCCAGGTGGTTGATCGACAGGCCCGAGGTGTTGGAAGCGATGATCGCGTGCGGCGCGACGAAGGGCGCGATCTTGCGGTAGAGGTCTTCCTTCCACTCCATCTTCTCGGCGATGGCCTCGATGATGAGATCGCAGCCCTGGAGCTGATCGAGGTGCTGGTCGTAGTTGGCGGCGTCGATGTAGGCGACGCGGTCCTTGGTCGCGAGCGGCGACGGCTCCAGTTTCTTCAGCGCGTCGAGGGCCTTCCTGACGATGCCGTTGGGTTCGTCCTTGCCGGCCAGGTCGAACAGCACCACCGGCACGTTGGCGTTGGCGCAATGCGCGGCGATCTGCGCGCCCATGACGCCGGCGCCGAGCACGGCGACTTTGTTGACGATGAAATTGCTCACTTCGATGTCTCCTTGCGGTCAGGACAATGCTTCGCGCATCGCCCGCTTGTTGAGCTTGCCGACGCTGGTGCGCGCCAGGCTGTCGACGAACCGGATCTGGTCCGGCACGCCGTACTTCGAGATGTGGCCCTGCTCGGCATAGGCCTTGACGTGAGCCGCGATGGCGGCGGCATCCGCGCTCTGGCCCGGCTTCAGCACGATCATGGCGAGCGGGCGCTCGCCCCATTTCTCGTCCTTGACGCCGATGACCGCGACTTCCGCCACCGCCGGATGGCGGCCGATGATGTCCTCGATCTCCAGCGACGACACCCACTCGCCGCCGGTCTTGATGACGTCCTTGATGCGGTCGGTGACCTGCAGGTAGCCGCGCGCATCGATGTGGCCGATGTCCTGGGTATGCAGCCAGCCGCCTTGCCACAGGCTCTCCGAGGCGACCGGGTTGTCGAGATAACCTTGCGTCAGCCAGGGCGCGCGCACCACGACTTCGCCGACCGACTTGCCGTCGTGCGGCAGGTCGGTCATTTCCGGCGTCACCGTGCGCAAGTCGACCAGCAGGTTGGGGCGGCCGGTCTTGGTGCGGACGGCCGTGTCGTCGTCGCCGAGATCGGCCGTTTCAACGTGAGCCAGCGACAGGATCGGGCAGGTTTCCGACATGCCGTAGCCGGTGAAGATGTCGATGCCGCGCTCCAGCGCCGCCTTCGCCAGCGCCGTCGGCAGCGCCGAGCCGCCGACGATGACCTTCCAGCCCTTGAGGTCAGCTTTTTCGGCGGCAGGCGAGCTCAGCAGCATGTGCATGATAGTCGGCACGCAATGCGAGAAGGTCACTTTCTCGGTTTCGATCAGCTTGATGAGCGTGTCGGGCACGTAGCGGCCCGGATACACCTGCTTCACGCCGGCCAGCGTCGCCGCGTAGGGGAAACCCCAGGCATGAACATGGAACATCGGCGTCAGCGGCATGTAGACGTCGTCGCGGTGGAAGCTGCCCTGCTGCGGCGCGATGCCCATGATGCCGAGCAGGGACATGGTATGCAGCACGAGCTGGCGATGGCTGAAATAGACCCCCTTCGGCAGGCCGGTGGTGCCGGTGGTGTAGAAGGTCGTGGCGCGAGTGTTCTCGTCGAAGTCGGGGAAATCGAAACGGGCGGGAGAGGCGGCCAGCAGCGCCTCGTATTCGCCGGCGAAGCCGTCGGGCACGGCGGCCTGCGCATCGTCGGACAGCAGGACGAAGGTGTGCACCGTTTCCAGTTTGTCGCGGATGGCTTTGAGCACGGGCAGGAACTCGGCATTGACGAACACTGCGCGGGCCTTGGCGTGGTTGAGCGTGTAGAGAATCTGGTCCGGCGCGAGGCGGATGTTGACGGTCTGCAGCACGCTGCCGCTCATGGGCACGGCAAAGAAAGCTTCGAGGTAGCGATGGCTGTCCCAGTCCATCACGGCGATGGTCTCGCCTTCGAGATGCAGCCGGTCGATGAGGCCGCCGAAGCGCTGCACGCGGCCGTGGAAATCGCGGTAGGTGTAGCGCAGCTGATCGGCGTAGACGATCTCCTGGTCGGGTGCGATGGCCAGGGGCGTGTGCAGCAGCTGCTTGATCAACAGCGGATAGGCGTAGGCGGACGGCGTGACGACGATCTTTTCGGCGGACTTCATGGCCAGGACTCCTCGCTGTGGTCGAACCGACAATGGCTTTCTGCCGTTGACCCGATTTTGGATTCGGAAGTGCGGAAAGGCTTCAAGAAGAAAACGCCGCAGGCGCGCTGCCTGCGGCGTGGCGAGGCTTAGAAACGATACGAGTACTGGGCGCCGAGCAGCCAGGCGTTGTCCGAGTAGGTGCCGTTGACCAGGCCCTGAAGGGTAGCGGACTGGTTGTTGTTGATCGGCGCATCCTTGACGAACAGATAGGCCAAGCCGACATCCAGCGTCGAACTCTTGCTCGCTTGCCATTGGGTGCCGACGGAAAGCCAGGTGCGGTTGTTGTCCGGCAGCGAGACGAGACGGCTCTCGGCGGCCTTGACCGGCGTCTGGTCGTAGGCGATGCCCATCTTCAGCTTCACCGTGTCGCTGAGCTTGTAGTTCGCGCCCAGGGCAGCACGCCAGGTGTTGCGGAAATCGGTGTTCAACGTTTGTGCGATGGCGCCGCTGGCAACACCGGAAGTGCGAACGATGTCGAGCTTGGGAATCGAGGCCCAGCCGGTCCGCGACAAGTCGCCGAGCAGTTCCCACTGATCGTTCAGCTTGTGCGTGGCGCTGAAGATCCAGGTATCGGGCAACTTGAGGTCGGCGCTGACATTGCTGGCCTTGCCGCCGCCCGTCAGCACGGCCAATGCGGTCGCCCCCGCAACGGTGCCGTCCGCACTCAGCGAAACATCGCCGGTCAGTTTGTATTTAATGGCCGAGCGATACGAAACGCCGATCTTTGTCGCCGGTGACACGTTGAACAGCGCGCCTGCATTCCAGCCCCAGGCGTCGTCATTGACCTTCAGCACGGAGGTGATGGTCGAAACGTCGATCGCCGCGGGAAACGGGGGGGACGGCAGGCCCGTCGGAGCCAGCCCGGTGCCGGCCAGCCGCCGATACTCTGCATCGATCTTCTGCCAGTCGAGGCCGAAGCCGAGCGACACCGTGTCATTCACCCGGTAGGCGATCGACGGATTGACGTTGAGGGTCTTGATTTCGAACTTGAGCGACTGCGCGGCACCGATCCAGGGATTGTTGTATTCGGTTTTCAGCCCGAAGGGCGCGCTGATGCCGAGGCCCAGGTACAAGTCCTTGTTCACCGCCCACGAAGCGTAGCCATTGGGAACGAAATTGAGCGAACCGCCGTCGCCGCCGGTGCCGGCGGCGCTGAGGTTGCCGGCACTGGATGCGCTATTGGAGAACTTGAAGCTCGGCTGCACGGCGGTCACGCCGGCGGAAAATTCCCGTTCCTGCAACTGCGTCATGCCGGCCGGGTTGGAGAAGATCGTGCTGGCATTCTCGGCAACCGCCGCCGATCCGGCGTAGGCATTGCCGATGCCGGATGCACTCTGCTCGATCAGCTGGAACCCCGACGCCGCTGCATAGCCGGACGCCATACCCGCCACCAGCGCCGGAATGGCGCGCACCACTAGTCCTCGTTTCTTCATTAGTCGTTCTCCTCGGTTAGTCGGTGTTACGGTTACTGCACATGCCCTTCCCCATCGCACCGCGACGGTCTCCTCGCCGCCGGATGCGCACAGCATCTGTCGCGTTCTCCTCGCCGGCCATCATGCCGGCGGCAGTTCCCTCTTGTTGCCCTGACTGTCGAGGGCGACGTAGGTCAGCGTCGCCTCGGTCACCTTGACGGTGATCGGATGTTCGGGGTGGCGCTCGGCGATCACCAGCACATCGACCGTCACCGAGGTGCGGCCCGCCTTGACGACATCGACATAGAAGCTGACGACGTCGCCCACCGAGATCGGCTGCCGGAACGAGAACGCATTCACCGCCACCGTGGCGACGCGCCCGCGCGCGCGGCGCATGGCGACGATGCCGCCGGCGAGGTCCACCTGGGCCATCACCCAGCCGCCGAAAATATCGCCCGAGGGATTGGTGTCGGACGGCATCGGCACCACCCGCAATTCGGGTTCGCGGGCCGGGCGGGCGGTGATCTGTTCGTTCATGGCAGCTTTCCTCGATTCTTCACATAGTTCAGCGGACCGCCGGTAAAGGGCGCGAAGCCGGTGCCGAAAATCACGCCGGCGTCGGCCAGGTCGGCGTCGGCGACGATGCCGTCGTCCAGGCACTTCTGCGTCGCCTCCAGCAGGGGGCCGACGAGGCGCAGCGCGAGATGCGCAGGAATGCCGCCGGGCTTGGCCCTCACGGGCTCGCCGTCATGATACGCATAATAGCCGCGTCCCGTCTTGCGCCCGAGATGGCCGGCCGCCACCCGTTCGGCGAGCTTGTGCGGCGGCAAGCCGGCGCCGCCGGCAAGACTTTTGCCGGCCGCCAGGACGACGTCGAGGCCGACGGTGTCGGCCAGTTCGAGCGGCCCCATCGGCATGCCGAAGGCGAGCGCGGCGGCGTCGACGGTTTCCGGCGCCAGGCCTTCATCGACGCAGCGCATGGCTTCGAGCAGGTAGGGCGCGAGCACGGCATTGACGAGGAAGCCCGGCGCGTCCCTGACCGGCAGCGGCAGCTTGTCGAGCTTGCGCACGAAGGCGGCCGCCTGCTGCGCCGCGGCGGCGTTGGTGGCGGCGCCCTGCACCACTTCGACCAAGGGCATTTTCGCCACCGGATTGAAGAAGTGGATGCCGACGAGACGCGCCGGCTGCGCCAGGGCCTGCGCGATGTCCGCGAGGCGCAAGCTCGACGTGTTGGAGGCGAGCACCGCGTCCGGCTTCGCCCGCGCCTCGATGGCGCGGAACAGCGCCTGCTTGGCCGCGAGGTTCTCGACAAT
Source organism: Rhodocyclaceae bacterium (assembly GCA_028713915.1). GTDB lineage: Bacteria > Pseudomonadota > Gammaproteobacteria > Burkholderiales > Rhodocyclaceae > Nitricoxidireducens. Next base: position 92,575 of record JAQTNK010000001.1, read on the forward strand.
CGCCTCGATGATGACGTCGGCATGGCGCACGCCGCAGCCGTCCGGATCGGGAATCAGGCGATCGAGCGCGAAGCGCACCTGCTTGTCGGCGTCGCGTTCATGGCGGAACGTCTTGCGATAGGCGGCCGCGGCGCGCCGGATGGCCGGCGCGATGCGCGCGACGTCCTGGTCCTGCAGCGTCACCGTCATGCCGCGCTGCGCGCACCATGCGGCGATGTCGCCGCCCATGACGCCGGCGCCGACGACGTGTACGCGCGCAGGATGAAAGTCGGCGGCTTCCTTGCCGAAGCCCTTGAGACGCTCCTGCAGGAAGAACACGCGCACGAGGTTGCGGGTGGTCGCCGAGCCGATGAGGGCATCGAGCGACGTCGGCGCAGCGGCGGGAACGGCGAGCGCATTGCCGCCGTAGCGGCGCCACATCTCGATGATGGCGTAGGGCGCCGGATAGTGTTCCTGGCGCGCGCGCCTGGCGACTTGCTTCTTCGCCGCCCTGGCAACCAGCAGGCACTTGAGCGGCGGCTTGTTCAAGAGGCGCTGCAGCAGCGGCGGACGATGCGGCGGGCAACCCGAAAGGGCCAGTGCGCGCGCCGCGTTTTCCATCACGCGCGGCGGCACGCATTCGTCGGCGAGACCCATGCGCTTGGCGCGCCGGGCGTCGATGCTCTTGCCGGTCAGCATCATGTCGAGCGCCGCAACCGGACCGACCCGCTGCGGCAAGCGCAGCATGCCGCCCCAGCCGGGGACGATGCCGAGCATGACTTCGGGCAGCGCGAAGCGCGTGCCCGGCTCATCGACGGCGACGCAATAGCGGCAGGCCAGCGCCAGCTCGGTGCCGCCGCCCATGCAGTGGCCGCGCACCAGCGCCAGCGTCGGATAGGGCACCGCGGCAAGCCGGTTGTAGAGATGCCAGCCGCGCTCGACGAGTTCGCGGCCCTTGGCGGGCGTGTCCATGCGCGTGAATTCCGCGATGTCGGCGCCGGCGATGAAGCCGGCCTCCTTGCCCGAGCGGAAGATCAGCGCCGCCGGCGGTTCGCGCTCGCAGTCGTCGAGGATTCGCGCGAGTTCGGCCATGACCTCGGCGCACAGCACATTGGTCGAAGACTCCGCCTGGTCGAGCGTCGCCCAGGCGATGCCGTCGGTGTCGCGTTGCAACTTCCAGTGTCTGCAGTTCACGCCATCCCTTTCACCGCCGAGACGCCGAGGCGCGGAGAAGATCTTTCTCCCGGTTCCCGCGGCGCCTCGGCGTCTCGGCGGTTCAAATCGCTGTTCAAATCGTTTCCACCAGCATCGCCCCACCCTGCCCGCCGCCGATGCAAATCGAGGCGATGCCGCGTTTGCCCTTCGTGCGGCGCAGCACGTGCAGCAGGTGCAGGACGATGCGCGCGCCCGAGGCGCCGACCGGATGGCCGAGGGCGACGGCGCCGCCGTCGACGTTGAGCTTGGCCGGATCGACCTCGCCCAAGGCGCCGGGGAGGCCCAGTTGTTCGCGGCAGTAGGCGTCGTCCTGCCAGGCACGCAGGCAGCCGATCACCTGAGCGGCGAAGGCCTCGTTGATCTCCCAGCCGTCGACGTCGTCGAGCGTCAATTTGTGGCGCTGCAGGATGGGCGTCACCGCATGCACGGGGCCCAGGCCCATCTGCGCCGGGTCGAGGCCGGCCCATTGCGAATCGACGATCCTGCCGATCGGTTCGAGCTGCCAGCGCGCGACGGCCTGTTCAGACGCCAGCAGCAGCCAGGCCGCGCCGTCGGTGATCTGCGAGCTGTTGCCTGGCGTGACCTTGCCGTACTTGCGGTCGAAGAAAGGCTTGAGCCTGGCGAGCCCGGCCATGGCGGCGTCGCGGCGCACGCCGTCGTCGGCGGCATAGACGGTGCCATCCTCGCCGATCAGCGGCACGATCTCGCCGTAGCGCCCGGCGTCCTGCGCCGCGGCGACGCGCCGGTGGCTTTCGACCGCGAACGCATCCATCTCCTCGCGCGTGATGTTGAAGCGCCAGGCGAGGTTCTCCGCCGTCTGCCCCATCAGCAAGCCCGCCACCGGATCGGTGAGGCCCTTGACGATGCCGATGACGGGCGCGAGCAGCTGGCCCGGCCGCAGTTGGGCAAAGAGCGCCAGCTTCTGTGCCAGCGTCTGCGCCTGCGCCATTCGCGAAAACCACAGCACCATCCGGTCGGAATACAAGAGCGGCGCGCGCGACAGCGCATCGCAGCCGCCGGCGAGCACGAGCTGCGAGCGGCCGGCCTGGATGTTGGCCATCGCCGAATCGAGCGCCTGCATGCCGGACGCGCAGTTGCGCATCACCGTCCAGCCCGGCACCTGGTGGCCGCAGCCAAGGCGCAGCGCGGCAACGCGACCGATGTTGACTTCATCGACGCTGGGGCTGGCGCAGCCGAGGATCACCTCGTCGAGAGCGGACGCGGTGAACGGTTGCCGCGCCAGCAGCATGCGCCCGGCGGCGACGGCGAGGTCGGACGCCGCGAACGGCCCCGGCAGGTTGCGCGACTTGAGGAAGGGCGTGCGCGCGCCGTCGACGATGTAGATGGGCGGGTTCATGAAGACCTTTTCACCGTCGAGGCGCCGAGGCGCCGAGAACAACATTTCGAGAAGGAGTTTCCCGGCGTCTCGGCGCCTCGGCGGTTCCGCAGCCTGTTATTCATGCCGCGTTGCGCAACTCGAAGCGCCGCGCTTCGCCGAGCCCGAAATCCGCCGGGAAATCGTCGACGTGGATCACCTTGTCGCGCAGCCGGTTGCGCTGTTCGATCAGGGCGAGTTCATCGGCCGTGATGACGCCGGCTTCCATGGCGTGGCGCGCGGGCAGCGTGGCGCTGCCGCCGAGGGCGCGGCCTTCGATCTTGCCGGCCTTTGCGGCGGCACGGATCTTCGCTTCGACTTTCTCGGCGGCAAGCGTCGCGTCGAGCGCGAGCTCGATGACGCCGATGGCATCGTTTTCGTCGCGCGGCACGTACATGCCGGCGGTGAGCCGGTCGCGCGTCTCGGAGGGCTCGATCAGCAGCTTCGCCACCTCGTGGCCGAGGCGGTCGGAGGGCACGACATAGGGCCGGCCGAGCGGGAAGATGAAGCGGTAGAGGATGCTGGCGACGAGCTTGTTCGGGTAGTTGGCGATGACGCCTTCGAAGGCGTTTTGCGCCGCGAACATCGCATCCCAGATCGCCCAGTGCAGGAGCGGCGTGTCGGCCTCCTGGCGGCCTTCGGCTTCAAAGCGCTTGAGCGTCGCCGAGCACAGGTACATCAGCGAAAGAATGTCGCCGAGCCGCGCCGACAGCTTCTCCTTGCGCTTCAAGTCGCCGCCCATCAGCAGCATGGAGACGTCGGCGAGGAAGGCGAAGGCCGCGGAGAAACGCGTCAGCTGCTGGTAGTAGCGCGTCGTTTCCGGCGCGATGTTGTCCGGCACCGAGACGAAGTGCGAACCCGTGATGCCCATGCCAAAGGCGCGCACGGCGTTGGCGACCGTGAAGCCGACATGGCCGCACAGCGCGGCGTCGAAGTCGGCCAGCGCCTTGGCGGCGTCGGGCTCCGTCACGGCGAGGAACTCCTTGAGCACGTAAGGATGGCAGCGGATCGCGCCCTGGCCGAAGATGATCAGGCTGCGCGTCAGGATGTTGGCGCCTTCGACGGTGATCGACACCGGCACCTGCTGGTAGGCGCGGGCGATGAAATTGTTCGGCCCCATGCAGATGCCCTTGCCGCCCTGCACGTCCATGGCGTCGTTGATGACCTTGCGGGCGCGCTCGGTGACGTGGTACTTGACGATGGCCGACACCACCGAAGGCTTCTCGCCGAGGTCGATGGCGCCGGCCGTCATGATGCGCGCGGCGTCCATCAGGTAGAGGTTGCCGCCCATGCGCGTGAGCGCCTCTTCGATGCCTTCGAACTTGCCGATCGGCGTCTTGAACTGGCTACGCACGCGGGCGTAGCCGCCGGTGCCGCGCACCGCCAGCTTGGCCATGCCGGTGTTGGAAGACGGCAAGGAAATCGAGCGGCCCGCCGCCAGGCATTCCATCAGCATGCGCCAGCCCTGCCCGGCCATGCCGACGCCGCCGATGATCCAGTCGAGCGGCATGAAGACGTCTTTGCCCGAATTCGGCCCGTTCTGCCAGACGGCATTGAGCGGCGCGTGGCGGCGGCCGATGTTCACGCCCGGATGATCGGTTGGCACCAGCGCGCAGGTAATGCCAATGTCCTCGACCGCGCCGAGCAGCCGGTCGGGATCGAGCAGGCGGAAGGCCAGCCCGAGCACCGTGCAGATCGGCCCCAGCGTGATGTAGCGCTTGTCCCAGCTGACGCGCATGCCGACGACTTCGCGCCCCTGCCATTGCCCCTTGCAGACGATGCCGACGTCGGGAATCGAGGCGGCATCCGAACCGGCCCATGGGCTGGTCAGCGCGAAGGCGGGAATCTCCAGGCCCTTGGCCAGGCGCGGCAGGTAGTGGCTCTTCTGCGCCTCGGTGCCGTAGTGCAGCAGCAGTTCGGCCGGGCCGAGCGAATTCGGCACCATCACCGAGACGGCGGCCGCCGAGCAGCGCGTAGACAGCTTCTGCACGACGCAGGAATGCGCGTAGGCGGAGAACTCGAGGCCGCCGTACTGCTGCGGAATGATCATGCCGAGGAAGCCCTTGTCCTTGACGTAGCGCCAGGCGGCAGGCGAGAGATCCTGGTGCACCTGGGTCGTCTCCCATTCGTCGGCGAGGCGGCAGAGTTCCTCGCACTCGTGGTCGAGGAAGGACTGTTCCTGCGCGGTGAGCTGCGGCACCGGATAAGCCAGCAGCTTCTCCCAGTTCGGCTTGCCGGAGAAGAGTTCGCCGTCCCACCAGACCGTGCCGGCTTCGAGCGCCTCCTTCTCGGTCTGCGACATCGGCGGCAGGATCTTCTTGAAGAGAGCGAAGATCGGGCCGGTGAGCACGGCGCGCCGCAGCGGCGGCACGAACAGCACGGCAACCGCAACGGCGACAACAGCAATGATCCAGGTCATGTCGGAACTCCTTCTGGTCAGGCCGCCTTGCGCGGCTTCTTGGACGGCTTGGCCGCACGTTCCGGCAAGGGCGCACGCAGGCCGCCGATGAGGAAGCTCATCAGGCGCGCGTAGAGCGCGTCGGCATCGCCGGCCTGGTCGCGGTCGCGCTGGCCTGCGCCGATGACGTTGATGGCATCGGCGCCGGAAACGGCGTAGGACATGGCGCCGAGCATGAAGTGGAAGCGCCACAGGAACTCCTCCTGCGGCACGTCCGGCAGCGCCTTGAAGAAGGCCGCCTTGAAGCGGGCCAGGACTTCGGCGTATTCCTCGGCGAGGAAGTTCTTCACGAACTCGGCCGGTTCGGTGTAGGTGCGGCTCAGCAGGCGCATGAAGTTGCAGCCGCCGCCCTCGGTATCGGCGGCCATGCGGATGGCGACGCCGAAGAACGCTTCGACGATCTGGCGCGGCTTGACCGGCGCGTCGCCGGCCGCAGCCTCGAGGCGATCGAGCGCCGCGAGCCGCTGTTCATTGAGCCAGGTGAGGCGGCGGCGAAACAGCTCCTCGATCAGCGCTTCCTTGGAACCGAAGTGGTAATTCACCGCGGCGATGTTCGCCTGCGCCTCGGCGGTAATCATGCGCAGCGTCGTCGCCTCGAAGCCGTGCGCCATGAACAGGCGCTCGGCCGCGTCGAGAATGCGGCTGCTGGTATCGGAAATCGGGGCCACGGTCGTCATGTCGAATCGGCAAACACCGGTTTCAAGCGGGTGTTTGAATGATACTTAAGATTTCCGCGCGGTCAAGCCGATTCATCGCCAAGGCCGACTTCGATGCGACATCCGGCGTGCACGTTCTTCTTTCCATTCGCATCGGCCGACGGATACCTATTTCGCAGTATTGATGGGAAATACTTTCCTTCTTAGCATGCAGGACCCTCATGCGGATCCCTGGCCTTGGCGCAACGGCCTGATGACTGAGCCCCTGGCATTGATGAACGACAGCAGCCACGTTGTTAGGAACAGACAGAAATTCGACCACGATTTCTGGGCGTTGCGACTTCGTCGTCAGGCCGCCGCGATCGATCCCCGCGCCATCGACCTGCTCGGCTATTTCGGCCTGATCGCCATTGCCCTATGGACCTGCCTTTATGGGCTCGGCAGTTACGGCATCCTCAACGGCAACGAATCGCTGTACGTGGAGTCCGCGCGGGAAATGGCACAGTCCAAGGAATGGGCGGTGCCGACCCTAAACGGTCTGCCGTATCTGGAAAAGCCGCCGTTGTTCGTCTGGCTGGTTGCGGCAGCGGCCAGCCTGGGCGGCTCCGTCGAACTGCCGCCGCGACTGGTCACGGCAGTTGCCGCGCTGTGCTTGATCTTGGGCATCGTCCGCAGTTCGGTGGTGCTGAAGATCGGCCAGCGAGGCTTCACTGCGGGCTTCATCCTCGCCACGAGTCTGGGCATCGATGTCATGTCGCGCGTGGCGATGCCGGACCTCACGCTGGCGGCCCTGTTTTCATTCGGCTGCTTCAACTATCTGGCCGCGCTGCAGACGCGCAGCGTCAGCCGCGTCCGCCTTGCCGCCGGGCTCCTGGGGGCCGCCTCGCTGATCAAGGGCGCGCTGGCGCTGATGCTGTTCGGGCTCATCGCCATCGCCTATTACGCTCTCGAGCCAGCCCGCCGCGACGACATGCGAAAATCGGCGCGCGACCCTGCTGCAGTTCTGCTGTTCTTCCTGCCCCTGTGCCTCTGGCTGATCGCCATTGAAGCCGCGTTGCCGGGCGCCGCGGCGCACGTCATCGTCGAAGAACACATCCTGCGCTTCCTGGGCATGCGGGAGCCGCACGACTACTACTCGGGTTCCCCGCTGTATTACGTGCCGCGACTGTTCCTGTTCTTCTTTCCGTGGGCCGGCGTCCTGCTGTTTGGCTGGTTGGCCGCGGCGCGGCAGGCCGCTGATGCACGGCAGACCAGGCGCTTCCTCTGGCTGTGCGTCTGGATTCCGTTCGGCTTCTTTACCTTGTCGAGCGCCAAGGCCAACTATTACATCCTGCTTTGCATTCCCGCCATGGCGCTGCTGACGGCCGACTATCTTCCCGGCCTGCTGCGCGAACGCCGCCGCTTCCCTCTCGTCATGGCGGTCGTCGCGCCGATCTTGCTGTTCGTCGCGATCTGGGCGTATCGCCTCTGGCAGATTCGCTCCGGAAGGGCGGCAGCCGTGACGCTCATGCCGGACGGCAGCGGACCGCAAGCGATCGCCCTGCTCGCCATGCTGTCGCTGGCCGTCGTGGCATTGATCCTGGCGGGGTGGCGACGGCCAGCCATGCTGTGCCTGGGCGGCTTGCTGATGCCGGTGTCGCTGCAGTTCGACCATTTGGTGGCTCGCGCCGAACCCTTCATGTCCGCGCGGACGATCGCCGCCTACATTCAGGACCGCGACCGAAATGTACCCGTCTATATCTTTGAAGACTTCGAGGCGTTAGGCGCACTGCCGATCTACTTGAAGCAGACGATCCCGGTGATCGACAGCAAGAGCAACGATCTCGCTTTCGGGCGTCGCATCCGGCCCCACCATCCCAATTTCGTCACGGCCGACAAGGTGCTGGCATCCGGCAATGAGGCCGTTGTCGTCGTCATGCAGGATAGACTGAAGGACTACGCCGGCACTGCCTTGCCGAAGGTTTCCACTGAACTGACGACCATCGGCCGCGCCAAACTTTTTCGCATCAAGCCCTAGGCGGCGGCCGGCCCAACGCCGCGTTCGGCCGCCGCTGCTTCACCCGGCCGAAGCTCTTGTCGATCTTCAGCGTTTCCAACCGGCAACAGCTTGAGATACGACAACGACGAGTAGCCCGTGCCGAAATCGTCCAGGGCAAGAGCGACGCCCATCGCCTGGCATTCGCGCAGGACGCTGGCAACGCGCTGCACGTCTTCGATCGCCGCCGTCTCGAGAATCTCCAGTTCCAGCGAATTTCGCGTCGCCATGGCGCCAATGCCGCACCGGTGCGCCGGCTGGGCGTCACGCGCCCGCCGTCAAGCCGGCAACGACGGGCCGCGCAAGCTTGCGTCGGCCGTGCCCGCCGGGAAGCCGGGCACGGCCGACGCGGTCACGCCGTCTTGACTTCGCTCAAGCCCAGTTCCGCGGCCAGCTTCTGGCGCAGGATGTATTTTTGGACTTTGCCGGTCACGGTCATGGGCAGCGCTTCCATGAACCGCACATAGCGCGGAATCTTGTAGTGCGCGATTTCGCCGCGGCAGTAGTTGCGTATCTCGTCTTCGGTGGCCGCGATGCCGGGGCGCAAGACGATGCAGGCGCACAGTTCCTCGCCGTACTTGGGATCGGGCACGCCGACGCACTGGACGTCCTGGACTTTCGGATGGCTGTAGAGAAACTCCTCGACTTCGCGCGGATAGATGTTCTCGCCGCCGCGAATGATCATGTCCTTGGCGCGGCCGACGATGTTGCAGTAACCCTCGGCGTCGATCACGCCAAGATCGCCGGTATGCATCCAGCCGCCCGCGTCGACCGCTTCGGCGGTCTTCTCGGGATCGCCCCAGTAGCCCTGCATCACCGAGTAGCCGCGCACCAGCAGTTCGCCTTTCTCGCCGCGCGGCACAGTGGCGCCGTCGGCGTCGACGACCTTGCATTCGACATGCGGCTGGATGCGCCCGACCGTGGACACGCGGCGATCCAGCGGGTCGGTGGTCGCGCTCTGGAAGCTCACCGGCGATGTCTCCGTCATGCCGTAGGCGATGGTCACCTGGTCCATGTGGAGGCGCTCGACGACTTTCTTCATCACTTCTGTCGGGCAGGGCGAGCCGGCCATGATCCCGGTGCGCAGCGTGCTGGTGTCGTAAGTCGCGAGATCGGGGCAGTCGAGCACGGCGATGAACATCGTCGGCACGCCGTGCAGCGCGGTGCAGCGCTCGGCCTGGACGGCGTCGAGCACGCTCCTGGCGTCGAAGCCCTCGCCCGGAAACACCATGGCCGCGCCGTGCGTCACGCAGGCGAGGTTGCCCAGCACCATGCCGAAGCAGTGATAGAGCGGCACGGGAATGCACAGGCGGTCCTCTGCCGTCAGGCGCATCGCCTCGCCGATGAAGTAGCCGTTGTTGAGGATGTTGCGATGGGTCAGCGTCGCGCCCTTGGGCGAACCGGTCGTGCCGGACGTGAACTGGATGTTGATGGCATCGTGCGCCGTCAGCGTCGCGGCGGCGGCTTCCATCTCGGCCAGGGCCGCGGCGGGCGGCAGCTGCATCAGCTCGTCGAAGTTGCGCATGCCGGCCGATTTCCCCGCGCCCAGGCGGATCACCGTCTTCAGCTGCGGCAGCCGCGCCGCCACCAGCGCGCCGGCGGCGCAGGAATCCAGTTCCGGCGCCAGGGAGCGCAGGATGTCGAGATAGTCGCTGGACTTGAAGCTCGGCGCCAGGATCAGCGCCGCGCAGCCGACCTTGTTCAGCACGTATTCCAGCTCATGCCGCCGGTAGGCCGGATTGATGTTGACCATCAGCAGCCCGGCCTTGGCGGTGGCGAACTGGGTCAGCACCCATTCGCTGCAATTCTGCGACCAGATGCCGATGCGGTCGCCCGGCCGCAGCCCGAGCTGGCGCAGGTTGGTGGCCAGCGCGTCGACCTTCTCCTTGAATTCGCGGTAGCTCCAGCGCACGCCCTGATGGCGCACCACCAGCGCCTCGCGCTCGGGCCAGCGGGCGGCCACCTGGTCGAGGTGGCTGCCGATCGTGGACTCGATCAGCGGAACGTCGGTGGCCCCGCTGACATAGCTTTCTGCCGTTTCCATGTGCGCCTCCAATCGTCGATCAAACGGCCATGAACACGGACTTCTGTTCCAGGTAGCCGTCGAGGGCGGCCCGGCCCATTTCCTTGCCGAAACCGGATTGCTTGTAGCCGCCGAAAGGCATGGCCGCATCCAGCATGTTATGGCAATTGACCCAGACCGTGCCGGCCTTGATCTTGGGGATCAGGCGATGCACGCGCGAAAGGTCGTTCGACCAGATGCTGGCGCCGAGGCCGTAGGGCGTATCGTTGGCCAGCGCCGCCACCTCATCGAGGTCGTCGTAGGGCATGGCGACCACCACCGGCCCGAAGATTTCCTCCTGCACGACGCGCGCTTTCTGGTCGACCTTGGTCATCACCGTCGGCTTGACGAAGTAGCCGACCTCGGTCGCCCGTCCGCCGCCGACGACGATCTCGCCGCCTTGCTGGCGGCCGATGTCGATGTAGGAACAAACACGCTCCATCTGCTCGCGGGAAACCAGCGGCCCCAACTGGGCCGTGGGATCGAGGCCGTGGCCGATGGTCATGGCGCTGGCGTGGCTCGCCAGGTCGGCGACGACGCGGTCGAAGTTCTTCTTGTGGACGTAGAGGCGCGAACCGGCGCAGCACACCTGCCCCTGGTTGAAATAGATGGCCTGGGCGGCGCCGGCGGCGGCCATGGCGGGGTCGCAATCCTCGAGAACGATGACCGGCGACTTGCCGCCCAGTTCCAGGGTGAGGCGGGTCATGTTCTCCATGGCGGCCTTGCCGATCAGCTTGCCGACTTCGGTGGAGCCGGTGAAGGTGATCTTGTTCACGCCCGGATGCCGCGTCAGCGGCGCGCCGGCGCCGATGCCGTCGCCGGTCAGGACATTCACCACGCCGTCCGGATAGCCGGCCTCCTGGATCAACTGGCCGAGGAACAGCGCCGACAGCGGTGTCTGTTCGGCAGGCTTGAGCACCACGGTGCAGCCGGTGGCCAGCGCCGGTCCCAGCTTCCAGCAGGCGAGCAGCAGCGGGAAGTTCCAGGCGACGACGGCGGCGACCACGCCCACCGGCTCGCGGCGCGTGAAGTTGACGAACTCGTTGTCGGGCATGAAGGGCACTGAGACGTCGACGGTGCTGCCCTCGATCTTGGTCGCCCAGCCGGCCATGTAGCGCATGTAGCTGACGCTGAGGCCGACGTCGACGGCCTGCGCGATCGCCGCGGACTTGCCGTTGTCGATGGATTCGATTTCCGCCAGCGTGCGGCCATTCTGTTCCATGAGATCGGCCAGGCGCAGCAGCAGGCGTTCCCGCTCGGCCGGCTTGGCGCGGCTCCAGGGCCCGCTGTCGAAGGCGCGGCGGGCGGCGGCGACGGCGGCGTCGACGTCGGCCGGCTGAGCGGCCGGCACCGTGGCGATGACGGCTTCGGTGGCCGGATTGACGACTTCCAGGGTCTCGCCGCCGGCGGCGGCGACCCACTGGCCGCCGATCAGCATGCGGTGGTTGCCGCGGGCGAGAAATTCCTGGGCGGCGCTGCTCAGCAGATCCTTGACGTCATTGAGGTTCATGTCTCATCTCCTAGTTTTTTTGGCAGGCTGGCAATTGCTTCGGCCGGACGACTCGGCCCCATGCGGGACCGACGCCGTCCTCATCGAAGCAGGTGAATCAGTTGTTGGGAACGACTCCGAGCACGGAGAACAGCACGTCGCCCGCCGGGCCGGCGGCCACGCTGGTCAGCCCCGCCCGGTCGGCGCGCACGCTGGCTTCGAACACCTGGCCGGCGTCGTCGCTGCTGACCGAGACCGATGCCCGGCCGGCCGGCGCAGTGAAGCGCAGCGGCGGCCCGCCGCGATGATCGCCGCAGCTCAGCGAGACGCCGCTGGCGCCGACAATGCGCACGCTGCCGTCGGCGTGCTGGACGATGGCCGTCAGCGACTGCTGGGTGCCGCTGGCGATTTCCTTCCAGGTGAGGCCGCGGTCGTCGCTGCGGAAAAGATGGCCGCGCAGCCCCGCCATGAGGATCGAACCGTCGCGCAGCGCAAGGCCCGTCCAGAAGGAGCCCTTGTTGTCGGTCTGGATCAGTTTCCAGGTGGCGCCGTTGTCGTCGGAGCGCAGGATGGCGCCGGCTTCGGCCGCCACGAACAGCAGTCCGCCGCCGGCCGGGACCAGCTCGATGAGGTGGATCTCCCCGGCCTCGCCGGCGATCAGCTTGCGCTCCTGCCAGGTCTTGCCGCCATCCTTGGTTTCCAGGGCGAGGCCGAACTGGCCGATGGCCAGGCCATGGCTGGCGTTCTCGAACCAGACGGAGAGCAGCACCCGATCCTTGCCGCGCTCCTCGCGCGCTATCTGCCAGTGCTCTCCGCCGTCGCGGGTGGCGATGACGGTGCCGTCGTGGCCCGCCGCCCAGCCCTGCTTGTCGTCGATGAAATAGACGCTGGTCAGCGGAGCGCGCGTCGGCACGGCCGCGGCCTGCCGAAAGCTCTTGCCGTCGTCGCTGAGAATGACGACGCCATAATCGCCGACGGCGACGATGCGCCTGCCGGCCAGCGCCGAGGCGTAGATCGCGGTCTTGTCGGCATGCACCAGCTGCGGCGCGACGCGCAGTTCGCTCGCGGCCGCCGGACCTTGGTCGGCGACGGCCGCGCCTGCCCCGGCGGCCCCGAGGGCAGCGAGGACCAGGCAGAGGGGAATGAATTGACGTTTCATCATGACTTCCGGATCAGTGGCCGATGGCCGGAGCCTTGACCGGCCCCCGGCGCGGGAATAGGGAGTCGAGCTTGACGGCGAAGGCCGGCAGCACCGTGATCGCCATGATCATGTTCATCATGAACATGAAGGTGAGCAGGATGCCCATGTCGGCCTGGAACTTGAGGTCGGAGAACGACCACGTGGCGACGCCGACCGACAGCGTGATGGCGGTGAAGATGGTGGCGATGCCGACTTCGCGCAGCGCCCCTTCGAGCGCGGCCTTCATGTCCTCGCCGCGCGAGAGATGGATAAGCAGGCGGTTGTAGATGTAGAAGGCATAGTCGACGCCGATGCCCGTGGCCAGCACCATCACCGGCAGGGTCGCCACCGTGAGGCCGATGTCGAGGGTCTTCATGAACCAGTAGCCGAGGAAGGTGGCCAGCGTCAGCGGCACGCAGCAGGCGAGCATGGCGCGCCAGTCGCGGTAGGCCACCAGCACCAGGATCATGATGGCGGCATAGACGTAGAGCATCATCGGCAATTCGCGCTCTTCGACCACTTCGTTGGTGGCGGCGAGCACGCCGATGTTGCCCGACGCCAGGCGCACCTTGATGCCGAGCGGCGCCGGGTCGAAATCCCGGCGGAAGTCCTTGACCGCCTGGATCGCCGGGCGGATGGTCAGCGCCTTGTGGTCGGCCAGGTAGATGTTGGCCGCCATCATGGTGCACGCGCGGTTGAAGAGGCCGCCGGCTTCGGGCAGGTAGCCCACGGCCACCTGCAGCGCCTTGCTGTCGCGCGGCAGCGCGGTCATCTTCGGGTTGCCTTCGTTGAGGCCGGCATTGGCGAACTTGGCCATCGCCGACAGCGAGGAGACGGAGAGTACGCCGGGCACCTGCGTCATGTACTGGGTGAACTGGTCCATGTAGTTCACCACGGCAAAGCTGTTGCAGGAATCGTTGGGCGTCTCGAAGACCACGGTCAACACGTCCATGCCGAGATCGAAGCGCTTGACGATGTTCTCGATGTCCAGGTTGTAGCGCGAATCGGCACGCAGCTCCGGCGCGCCGGGCTGCAGCGCGCCGATATGGCGGCCGTGGCTCTGCCAGACGGCGATGCCGAACAGCACCAGCGCCAGCGCCAGGACCATGCGCGCGTGGCGGATGTCGGCGATGAAGCCGAGGCGCTCGATGACCTTGCCCCGCTTGACCTGCAAGTCTTCGAGCCGCAGCGCGTACTCGCGCGAGAAGCGGAAGAACGAAGCGGTCAGCGGCAGCATGATCAGGTTGGTGACGATCTTGTAGCCGACGCCGATGGATGCGGCGATGCCCAGTTCCCGGATCATCGGGATGGGAATGATGACCAGGGTGATGAAGCCGACGAAAGCCGTGACCAGGGCCAGCGTGCCGGGAATGAACAGGCTGGAGAAGCTCTCGCGCGCGGCCTCGATGGAACTCGCCCCGGCGGCGACCGCCTTGGAGATGGCGTTGATCTGCTGCACGCCGTGCGAGACGCCGATGGCGAAGACCAGGAAGGGCACGAGAATGGCCAGCGGATCGAGGCCGAAGCCGAGCAGCGTCAGCGTGCCGAACTGCCAGACCACCGACACCGTAGAGCAGCCGATGGCCAGCAGGGTGAGCAGCACCGAGCGGCAATACCAATACACGGCCAGCGCCGTCAGCACCATGGCGAGCGCGAAGAAGGCGGCAGCGCCCTTGGCGCCGTCGGCGATGTCGCCGATCTGCTTGGCGAAGCCGATGATCTCGATGTCGTAGTCGCTGCTTTCCAGCTTGGTGCGCACCGCCGATTCGAGCTTCGCCGCGAGGTCGAGGTAGTCGAGCTTGGCGCCGCTGGCATCGAGCTCGTTCAAGTCGGCGACGATCATCGCCGCCGAGTTGTCGTTGGCGACGAGATTGCCCATGTAGCCGCCGCGCACGACGCGGTCGCGGATGCGGGCGATCTTCTCGGCGTCGAGCGCGTCGGCCGTGGTGTCCCCGCTGATCACGTCCTCGGCGGCGTAGCCTTCCTCGGTCAGCTCATAAAGCCGGGTGTTCGGCGTCCACAGCGACTGCACCGAGCGCCGATCGACGCCGGGCAGGTAGAGCACGGCTTCGGTGGCCTCGAACAGCTTGCGCAAGCCCGCCTGGGTCCAGATGTCGCCCTTCTTCGCCTTGACGACGACCATGATGCGGTTCGAGCCGAACAACTGGTCGCGGTACTGGAAGAAAGTATCGGTGTATTCGTGGCCGATCGGCAGCTGCTTGTCGAAGCCGGCGGACATGCGCAATTGCGCCGCGAGCCCGCCCATGACGAGCGTGAACAACATCAGGACCGCCAAGGTGGGAAGGCGGAACCTGAAGAAGAAATCTTCCAGACGCTTTACGAAACTGATGATGCTTGGCATAGAAATTTAGTCCGCCACAAGCCCAGGGGGCACGAAGACAACGGCAGTCCGGCTGCGGGACGGCGCGTCGCGAAGCGCACGACGGCCATCCCGCATCTGTTGCGCTAGAAGGAATACGACACGGTCGCGCTCAGCACGTCGCGATCGCGCATCAGGTTGAGGTCGCCGCCACCGAAGAACGTGGTGTAGCCGACGCTCGCCTTCCAGGCGTTGTGATAGTCGAAGTTCAAGCCAACGGCGATCGCCTTGCGGCCCTCGATGAAGGGAATCGTATTCGGACTCACGCCCCTGACGTCGTGGTAGAAGTCGACCACCGGGCTCATGGTCCAGCCGGAATGGAGGATGTTCGCGTAGGTCAGGCCGAACTCCGCCACGTAGCCCCAGGAATTCTTGGTCGGCAAAGTATAGTCGTTGAGCAGGTAGGGAATGGCGCCCGACAAGTCCAACCCCGGATAGCGCGTGACGGCCGCCTCCGCCATGACGTAGCCGTCGGCCGCACCCAGCGCCTGGGTGACTTCAGGCGGCAGGAAGCGGAAGCCGGTCAGGTGCGCCTGGTACTTCTTCTCTTCGACATAGCCGTTCACTGTGGCGACGTTCGTCGGCGCTGCCATGGCGAGTGCGAGCAGGTTGAATTCCGGCCTGGCGTTCGAGACGGCTGCCGGCACGGTCGGATCGATGGCGACGCTGTCCTTCGGCCGATACGAAAGCTCGGCGCCGATCGCCCACTCGCCGACTTTGGTATTCATCGAGACGCCGAACAGGCTGCGATCTTCGCCATACTGCTCGATGGCCGTATAGCCGCCGATGTTGAGGCATCCGGGGCCGGCGCAGGCCTTGTTGAGGTCCTGGCGGAAGCCGACGAAAGGCAGCTTGTCGTGGTAGCGGATGAAATAGCCGGCCCATTCCGTATCGCCGTCTTCCGGCTTGAAGCGCATCGACAGACCGAACTGGCCGGTGTTCTTCGGCGAAGTCTGCTCCACCGGCACGAGGCCGCCGGCGGCATTGATGGCCGCCAGGGTCCTGTTCTGCGTCGGATCGAAGTCGCCGATGCCGCCGAAGCTGGACGGAATGAAGGCGCCGCGCTTGCCGCCTTTGCCGAGGAAGTCAGCCGTCGACCAGTAGGTGCCGGCCGGATCGAGCCGGAAGCCGTTCCACGCGAACTGGTAATAGGCTTCCATCGAGACGCCCTTGGCCAGCGCGGTGTTCACCGAGATCATCGGCGCCGGAATGAAGATTTCCTTCAGCTGCGTGCCGGGGATGTGGGCCTTGCGCAGGTCGTAGGCGTTGATGGAGTTGATGCCGCCGAAGATGAAAATGTCCTCGCCCCAGCTGATGACCTGGTTGCCGAACTTCACTTTCCCCGCATTTTCGCCGATGGAAAAATCCTTCGACACCCACAGGTCGAGCAGCGTGACGTCCCGCTTCACGGCGCTCTCCGCTTCCGGATCGAGCGGCGTGCGGTCGGTGTGCGCCGCGGCGAAATCCGTCGACCAGGTAAAGCGGCCGAGCGCGGCCCAGTTGCCCTGATCCTTGAGCGACAGTTCGTGAGTGCCCTTCAGCACGGCGGAAACGATGTCGCCTTTCTTGTAGTTCAGGTTGCCGTCGTCGATGTTGGTGTAGTTGAAATCGGGATTGGAGGTCACGCCCCCTCCCGGTCCGTTGACGAGTTCGCCGAGCGGCCCGCTGGTGGGCACGTTGCCGCCGTTGTCGTTGCCGATCATCGACGTGTTGGGCGAACTCATCCGGCGCTGCATGCCGAACGAGATGGTCGAGTCGAAGCTGCCGGTGACGCCGTTGTCCATTTCGAACTTGTAGGCGAACGCCGGCGTGGCGGCACCGATGCCGATGATGGCCATGGCCAGCGCCAGCGGCGTCTTGCGGATAGTCGCTATTGTTTTCATGAGATTCTCCTCCTAGGGTCGGCAGCGGCTCAGCGATCGCCGGCGCGGCGCAGTTCGTCCGCTTCGAAACGTTTCGGATCGACACGCCCTTCGGCGCCCGCCAGCCAGTCCGTCGGCTTGCTTTCCTGGGTCGAGTTCTCGGCCAGATAGCGGTTGACCGTGAGGTCCCAGGACATGAATTCCTGGCTCACGCAGGCCCCGAGTTCCACCGCCGGGTAGAGCGACGCTTCCATGACCCGCCAGAGTTTCCCTTGCGCGTCGTACTGGTCGGCGGCGAGGATCATCCAGGTGTCCTCGTCGAGATAGAAGACGCGATGGGCGAACATGTGGCGCATGCCCTGCTTGACCGTCCCCTCCACCTTCCAGACGCGGTGCAGCTCGTAGCGCATCAGGTCGCGCTTGGGGAACAGCCCTTCGTAAATCTCCTTGACGGGACGCTTGGCGACGAACTTGAAGGTGTTGTAGGGCACGTACATTTCCTGCTTGCCCACCAGCTTCCAATCGTAGCGGTCGAGGGCGCCGGCGAACATCGGGTACTGGTCGGCAGTCTCGAGATTCTCGTAGCCGGGGATCGGATTGTCGTACTCGAAGGCCGGCAGGCGGCGGACGCGGCGCTGGCCCGGGAAGTACATCCAGGCATCGTTCGACTTGTTCAGGAAGTAGTGCGCCAGGATGACTTCGCCGTCACGCGAGGCCGGCGCGGTGGCGACGTTGAGCAGCTTCATCTGCACGCCGTGCACGTCTTCGGGCGACTTCGCCTTGGCCGACGCAAACGGCGTGATCACCCACTGGTCCTGGGCCAGGCCGTAGAAGGTGCCGTCCGGATTGATGAAGTTGGTCTGGTAATACTCGGCGCGTCCCTCGCCCTGCCAGCGCAGGCGATGGTTCCAGACCGCCTCGGCACCGTTCTTGGCAATGGGGAAAGGAAAGCCGCCGCCGACCGCCTGGGCGAGGTTGTCCTTGCCGTCGGTGGACAGTTTCGCCTCGACCGCGTTGAGCCGGGTCTGCGTCGCGACCGACTCGGGATAGCCGCAGCTGCGCCGCGTCGGATAGACGTCCATCCGATAGCCCTTGCGCGTCTTGATGAGCTCGACCTGACCGGCGGAAAGCTTGTCCTTGTACTTATCGACGTTCGACGCATCGATCGAGAACAGCGGCTTGTCGCCGGCGAACGGATCGGGGCGCGCCTCGCTGAGCTTGTGCTTGCCTTTGGGTAGGCCGCCTTTCCACTCCGGAATGGAGCCGTCCTTGTTGCCCGCCTTCTCGGCACCGACCGGAGTCAGCTCCTTGCCGAGCTTGGCGGCTTCCTGCTCGGGCACCGCCGCAGCGGACGTCGCCGCCGCCATGGCGCAGGCGACGCCCAACGCCAATATCGAAATCGAAGAGTTCAAGCCACGCATGGAGCGCTTCCTCCTTAAGGAATGAATCGTGGAATATTCGCCGGCGTTTTAGGATCGGCCGGTCGGTGTTTATCAGTGCATTGTGGCGCGTCCCTTTGCGCGGCGTTATCCAAAATCGGCAATGCGCGGGCAAATCACGATGGCCCTCCCCGACGCCAGCGAACCTCGGGGTAGTAGCACATGTAACCCGAGCGGCAGTGGTCGTCGGTGCCGCGCAGACCGACCGCGAACGCGGCGGCCTCAGCCGCCGTCGCGCCACCGCGGACGCGGTCGACGACGGCACGCACCAGTTCGACGCTTTTCCGCTTGCGCTCGGTCGCCCCTTCGCGCCCGGCGATCTTGATCGAGGCGACGCCGGCAGCCGCCAGGCGGGCGATGGCGCACAGCCCGCAAGGCCCATACGGATAGCCTTCCGGCGTGGTCGAGAAGCCGCAGCCGAAGCGATACCAGAGCCAGCGCTGATAGTCGGCGTCGTTGTCGCGCAGCTTGCGCGCGACCTGTTCGGAGAGCGCGCCGCCGCCGGCGTGGCGATACGCGAACGGCTGCGGGTCGGTGCAGATCGGCCCGCCGAGTTTCGGCGGCAGGTGGATCGAGTGGCAGGCGCCTTCTTCGAAGACGCAGCCGTCGTTGAGGACGAACGCTTCGATCTCGACGCCGTCCGCGGCCGCCGCGATGGCGGCGATCTCGTCGAGCGAGACGTCGCGCGGCAGAATCACCCGCCGCACGCCCATGGCGCGGTAGAAGGCGACGCCGGCGCTGTTGCGGCAGGCGGCGACCGAGCTGACATGGATCGCAAGCTCCGGCACGTGCGCGCGCAACTCGGCGATCAGGCCGATATCGGCGACGATGACGGCGTCGCCGCCGCACGCCTGGAAATTGCGCGCCAGCTCGATCAGGGCGGCCTGGTGATCGCCGCCGTAATGCTGGGCATTGAGCACCATGAACAACGCCGCCTGGTGGCGGTGCGCCAGGCCGACGGCGCGCTCCAGTTCGGCCATGCCGTCCAGGTTGCCGAAGTAGCGGCGATTGACTGCGCCGGTGTTGAAGCGCGCCACCCATTCCTGCGGCACCACGCCGCAATACAGTTCCTCGGCGCCGGCCGCCGTCAGGGGCTCGATCTCGTCGCTGCGGCTGATCGGCGCGGTTATCTTCATGTCATATCCCGGCGAACACCAGGCGGTCGACGCGGCCGGCCGCCAGCGCCGCGCGCAGGGCGTTGGCCATGGCCGCGTCGTGGCGGTAATAGAGGCTGTTGCCGCGGCGCCAGGACTCGATGCCGGCGGCCGACGGCTGCGTCGCCGCTTCGACGACGCCGAGGCACTCGCGATGGCAGGCAGCGCCGGGCGCGAACTTGTCGGCGGCGGCGAGCTGCAGCGAACCGATCTTGCAAAGGCGACCTTTCGCCACGTAGCCGAACGGCGCCCAGACGCTCACCGCCATGGCGTCCACGGCAAACGTCGCGGGCGTGGCGAAAGGCGGCACGTCGAGTTCGATGCGACCGATGCCGAGGCTTTCCATCACGCGCCGATAGCCGGCCGTGGCGTAGCCGGTCGCGTAGGGCTTGGTCCAGGCCGGCGACGGCAGGCGCGGGTCCTTGATCGCCTTGGCCAGCTGCCGGCCGGCCGCGAGGCGCCGTTGCGGCTGCGCCGCCCGCAGCGCGCTGGCGACGCCCCAGTCGTTCACCAGCACCTCGGCCGTCGGCGGCAGCAATGCCGCGGCGGCGACGATGCGCGCGACGAGTTCGTCGTTGGCCACGGGCGTCGCCAGCACCAGGGTCAGGCCGAACGCCTGCGCGACGCCGATGGCGCGCTCGAGCGCGGCCGCATCCGGAAACAGGTGCTCGCAGAATTCGCTGCCGAAATAGAGGTGGCTCGCCGCCGCGCCCGCAGGCGCCAAGGCCGCGACTTCGGGCGCCTCGAGAAACGCGGCGAGCGCCGGCGCATCCAGCGCGGCCAGGGACTCGAACTGCGCCAGCCGACGCGGCTCGACCACGGCGACGCCCAGGTCGACGGTCTTCATCATGCGGCCTGGCGGCGCTCGCGGCCGTGGAATGCGGCCTGCGCGTCGAGCCAGTTGCGAAAGTCGTCGGGCCGCGCCTGCGGCCGCGCGGCGAGGAAAGCCGCGGCCAGGCCGGAAACCCGCGCCGCCGCGAAGCTGGCGCCGCCCGGCGTCGCAGCGTCGGCGGCCAGCGGCGCGGCGCCGTAGCGGCGGCGAGGCTCGAGCACCGACCAGTTCCCGGCGGCGCAGCGCGCATCGCCCGAGACGGCGAGCACCTGCGCATAGGCGGCCGGATAGACCGCCGCGCCGCGCGCCGGACAGGCCGTCACGACGATGGCGCCGGCGTCCGCCGCCGCGGCGCAGGCGGCCCGCAATTCGTCGCGGTCCTCGCGCAGGCCGAGGCTGAGATTCACGACGCGCGCCTGCTGCGCCAGGCACCAATGGATGCCCCGCACCACGCTCGCGGCATCGCCGTGGCGCCCGGCGGCGAAGGCGCGAGCGCTGAACAGCCGCGCCTGCGGCGCCAGCGCCAGGATGATGCGCGCCACCGCCGTGCCGTGGCCGACGCCATCGCCGACGCCATCGCCGACTGCCGCGCCGGCGTCGGCGGCGACGCAGACCGCGCCGCCGACCGCCGCGCCGAGCGCCGCATCGACGCCGCTGTCGACGATGCCGACCTTAACCGGCACGGCTGTCGTCCTCGGGCGCGCGGATCAGGCGGCCGCCGCGCAACAGGCAGACCGCATCGCACGCGCCGGCCAGCCGCCGGTCGTGGGTGATGACGATGCGCGTGCGCCCGGCGAAGATGGCGTCCACCGAAGCCATGATGGCGCGCGCGAGTTCGCAGTCGACGGCGCTGGTGGTCTCGTCGAGGACGAGTATCGACGGCGCCAGCAGGATGGCGCGCGCCAGGGCCAGGCGCATGCGCTCGCCGCGCGACAAGGCGTTGCTGGAGGCGCCGAGCTGCCGCGCCAGCATGGCCGCGCCGCCGTCGAGGCCGGCCTGCGTCAGGGCCTGCGCGACTTCCCCGGCGCTCGCGCCCGGGCGCACGTAGCGCAGGTTGTCGGCAACCGTGCCGGGGAAGAACACCGGCTCCTGGTCGACGACGGCGACGCGGCGACGCAAGTCGGCCAGTGCGACCTGGGCGATGTCGACGCCGTCGATGAAAATCGCGCCGGCCTGCGGCGCGAAGTGTCCGCGCAAGAGATCGGCGATGGTCGATTTGCCGCCGCCGGAAGCACCCAGCAGGACGATCTTGCTGCCGGCGGCAATGGTGAAGGAAGCGTCGCGCAGCACGTCGACCGCGGGCTCGTGCCGATAGGTGACGGCGCGGAATTCGACCGCGCCGCGGCATTGCGGCGGCAGGCTGATACAGGCCTGCGCCGCCGGGCGCGCCGGTTCGGCGTCGAGCACTTCGGCGACGCGCGCGAGACTGACGCGGGCGCGCTGCCAGCCGGAATAGACGCCGAGCAGGGTATTCACCGGTCCGCTGGCGCGCCCGGCATAGGCGATGAAGGCGACGAGCACGCCGACGCTGGTTTGGTGCCGCATCAGCAGCCAGGCGCCGGCGGCGATGACCAGGGCCATGGCGAACGTGCCCGAGAGCCGCTGCATCGCGCTGACGACGAAACTGGCCTGCTGCGAAGCGCGCAGCGCCTCATGGTAGTCGTCGTGATGGCCGCGCAGGCCTTCGAGGCGCACGGCTTCGGTGTTGGTCGACTGGATGAATTTCACCGCCCGCAGCGAGTCGAGGAAATAGCTCGACAGGGCCGCCGCGCGTTCGCGCACCGCGCGCGTCGCCGCCTCGACGCCGCGGCGCCGCCACCAGGTCGCCGCGAGCTGCAGCGGCACGGTGGCGAGGACCACGGCCGCCAGCAGCGGGCTCAGCCACGCCATCAGGACGACCAGCAGCACGATATTGAAAAGGCCGCCGATCAGCGCCAGCGGCGCATCGACGACGAAGCGCTGGACTTCGGCGAGGTCGCCGTCGAAGCGCGAGACGAGGTCGCCGAAGCCGACGCGCGAGTAATAGCCGGGCGACAGCGACTGCAAATGCGAAAACACCCGTTCGCGCAGGCGGAACAGCACGTGCGAGGACAATTCCAGATAGCCGAAGCGGTTCCAGGATTCAAGCGCCAGGCCGATCAGCGGCGTCACCAGCATGACGGCGCAGGTGCTCGCCAGCACGCGCATGTCGCCGGCCAGCGCGCCGTCGTCGACCAGCCGCTTGGAGAAATAGGGCTGCAGCATGGCCAGCACGCTGGCGCCCCAGGACAGCGCCACGATGCGCGCCACCTGCCCGCGCTGCGCCAGCGCCAGGGGCAGGGCGATGGCGAGCACGCGCCGCTGTCCTTGTTCCACGCGCGGCTCTCCTTTGGCGCCGGCGCGCTAGCGCCGCACCACCCGCAACGAGGACGTGCTCTGGTCGCGGTGGCCCGGGATGGTGATTTCGGCGGTCTTCTGCAAGGTCGCGGCGTCGTATACCGAGACGATGTCCGTCGCGCCGCCCAGGTAGAGTTCCTTGCCGTCCGACGAGATGTTGATCGCATAATGCGTGCGGTCCGCCTTGACCTGCTGCACCACTTTTTTCGCCGCCAGGTCGATCCTGGAAATCTGGTTCATCACCGCGAACGCTTCGTTCTTGTTCACCGGATTGACCACCGAGGAAAAGATCGCGGTGTCGGCATTGGCAACTTCCACGACCTGCATCGTCTCGCTGTCGAGGTCGAACGTCAGCATGCCCAGTTGCAAGGCCTCGGGCGAGGTCGGATCGACGTTGGTGCGCGGCGCATAGTAAGGCGTCGACAGCATGCGCGCCTGCTCGTACTGCGGCCAGAAGTCGAGGATGTCCGGCTCGCCCATGCCGTCGCGCTTCCAGTTGCGCAGCGGGAAGGTCTTGTCGATCCTGCCGCTGGCACCGTCGATGACGTACATGTCCCAGCCGAGCGCGATCAGGCGGTCGCTGCTGGCGCCGACGGCGAGCAGACCGATGCGGCGCGGCGCGGGGAAGACGCGCACCGGCTTGGCACCGACGCCGTCGGCCGTGTTGTACACGGCGATGCGCGTGGGCATGACTTCGTATTCGTTCTTCGTCATGCGCGTCGGCAGCTGGTGCACATAAAGAAGCTTGCCGTCGTCGCTCACCACCATGGCCATCATCGACTTGACGCGCTCGCCCGGCAGCGACATGTCGGCGCGAAACACTTCCTTGCCGCTGTCGAGATCGATGCCGGAAATGCTTTCGTTGCGGTTGGTGAGGACATAGGCGACCTTGCCGTCCTTCGGCAGCGTCACCGCCGAAGGCAGGCCGTCGCCGGGAATGACAAAGCTGTGGACGGTGGTCCGCGCCGCCAGGTCGATGACGTGGAGAAGATTCGGACGCGAGACGACGACGAGAAAGTCCTTCGCCGCAGCCGACAGCGCACAACAAGCCAGCAGAATGCCGAGCCAGTATTTCATTCCCTCAGTCCTCCGGAAACAGGGTTTGCAGTTCTCGCCAGTCGCGCAGCGCCGAGTTCTTGCCGTCGGTCCATTCGGGCGCCGTGTTCATGGAATCGGCGAGTTGCGCCGGCCACCAGCACGGATCGGTGCAGCCGTACAAGTCGGCTTCCATCGGCTGGCAGAGGCTGGCGAGCCCGCCGAAGGCATCCAGTTCCCAGCCGGGATCGAAAGTCGTGGTGCAGCCGACGACGTTGCTCATGAGCGTGGCTTCGCCGGCGGCGGGTGCCGCGGACGGCTGCGCCAGATGGCGGGCCTTTTCGTTCAGGGGTATCAGGCGTTTCATGTGGATTGCCTCTGTTCCATGTTCTTCATTGCAAAAAAAGCGGGATTGGCGATGGCGATCTCGCCGAAGCACGCGAGGCCGAACTCCAGCCATTCGCGCACGAAATCGCAATGCGCGAAAGTCGGCGCCAGCGGATCGCCGGTGCGGACATAGGCCTCGTGGTAGCAGCCGCCGGCGCAGATGCCGCGCGCCGGGCAGGCGCGGCAGGCGGCGTGGGGCTCCTGCGCGGCGACGACGAAGGCGCCGAGCTTCTCGAGGTCGATGCCGCGGGAGACGTCGCCGAAGCTGCCGGCACCCGTGCCGGTGAAGCGATGGCACAACGACAGGCTGCCGTCCGTGCCGGCCGCCAGCAGGCCGAGCCCGGCGCCGCACGGCAATACCTTGCGGGTGCCGCGCGCGAGATCGAGCAGCATGTGCTCCATGTTGGCAAAGCCGTGGCGCTGCCCGCGCTTGGCGTCGTCGACGTAGGCGCGTCCCAGCGCCTTCATGCCGTCCATCATCCGCCGCATGTCGTTTGCATCGAGCGCCAGCGGCGAATCCGCGCTGGCGGTGACGGGGGCGAAGCCGACCGACGCGAAGCCGAGCTCGTCGTGCAAATGGCGATACGCCTTTTCGACGTCGGTGTTGCCGCGGCTCAGCGTCACGCGCACGCCGACCGGCCGCGCCATCCGGGCGGCCAGCAGCCGCTTGACGTTCGCCGCCACGCGCTGGTAGGTGCCCTTGCCGCCGAGGGTGATGCGGCGGCGGTCGTGGGCGAGCTCGTCGCCGTCCATGCTCACGGCGATGCCGAAGGCATGCGCGGCGAAGAACGCGATCATCTCGTCGTCGAGCAAGGTGGCGTTGGTGGTGAGCGAGAAGTCCACGCGCTTGCCGGCGGCGCGCCCCTGCGCCGTGGCGTACAAGGTCAGCGCGCGGATGCTGGCGAAGCGCGTCAGCGGTTCGCCGCCGAAAAACACGACGCCCACGCGCTCGCGCTCGCCGGCCTGGCGCAGCAGCAGGTCGATGGCGGCGCGGGCCGTTTCCTCGTCCATGACCCGCGCCGCTTTCGGCGCTTCCAGGTCTTCGCGGTAGCAGTAGGAACAGCCGAGATTGCAGCCGGTCGTCAAGGTCAGCACCAGCGTGTCGAGCGGCGCCTCGGTCACCGCGCGCGGCGCGATCTCGTAATGCTTGGGCTGCGGCGCGACGACGCCGAGGGCGACAAAATCGGCCAGGGCATCGCAGACCGCGCCCGGCGCATGGGTGCCGTCGAAGCGCGTCTTCAGCATCGCGGCATCGATCGTTTCCCGGGACTCGACGAAGGCCAGCAGGTCGTCGGCGACGCGGTCCAGTTCGAAGATCGACGTCGTCGGCACGTGCAGCAGCACGCGCCGGTCGCGCACGGCGCCGGCGGCGCGATAGTTCTGACGCTGGATATGCAAGGCGGCCATGGCGATCTCCCTAGCGCAGCGGCGGCGTGTTCCAGCGCTGCACGGAAACCACCAGGCGACCGCTGCCGGCGACCGTGCGATCGCCGTCCGCGACGGTGGCCTGCACCGCCAGATCGCCGACGTTGTTGAGATTGTTGCGCGCCGGGTTTGGTCCGGCGAAGGCCGGCAGGAACTGTCCGTGCGGCTCCATGGCGCCGGCAAACTTGACGTCGTCGTCGGCCTTGGCCCGGGCGTCGAAGTTGTCCACGCCCCATGTCGCGTGCACCGGCCCGAGGCGGATCTCCTTGCCGTCGGCACCGTTGCAAAAGGCAATCGCCTCGAATTGCGCGGACACCGGCGCCGTGGTACCGCCGCCGAGACGCGCATGGGCGAACTCGGGCTCGACGCGGATGGCGTCGATCTGACGATACAGCGCCACCTGCGCCCCCGCGCCGCGACCGATCTGGCGCCAGCCCGGCGCAGCGCCGGCCGCCACGGCGACGCTCAGCTGCACTTCGTCCGGCGAGACGCGCTCGACTTTCTGCACGGCGACGTCCGGGCCGAAATCGAATTGCGTGCCGAGCTTCACGCCGGACACGCGCACGACGGTGGTGGTCCCGGCCTTGAGGAGCGCTGGCGACACCGCGACGACGGTATCCGCCGGCACCGCATCGCTGCGCACCGCCTCGAAGCTGGCGCCGATCTCGTCGGCGTCGCGCAGGAACCAGCGCCCCGACATGCGCTTGCCGTCGCCGCCGAGGGCGAAAACGGAGCGCACTTCCTGGTTGCCGAGCTTGGCCGACCCGCGCCATTCGTAGCCGGTGTAGACGATGGCATCGCCCTGGCCGACGACGTGATTGCCGGCGTCATACTGCAGGTCGTACTTGACGTCGTAGCGGTCCGCGCCGAGGGCACGCACGACCATGTAGCCGGAGTAGCCGCCCCAGCCGGGCCGGCTGCCGGCGACGCGCCAGGTGCCGCTCGGCGCCACGTGCCTGGCCTGCTGCCACTTCGACCAGGCCGCGGTGCGCTGCGGATACAGTTTCGCCAGCTTGGGCGCCACGTCGCCCAGGGCGAGGTCGAACCAGTTGCGGTCGCGGCCCATGTTCGAATATTCGACGCTCGGGAACTGCCCGACGTGCGTGTGCACGAGCTTGCGCCACTCGGCGACGTCGCGCCGCTGCAGCGCCACGCGCCCGAAGCTGTGGCAGCGGCCGCACATTTGCGCGAGGTCCTCCGACGGCGCGACATCTTGCGCATTGGGCCGCCGCTCGAGAAGGAAGCGGTAGGGCGCGCTCTCCTCGGGAGCCAGGCCCTGGCGGTCGGCCAGGTACTTGACCAGGGTCTTGCGCTCGCTCTTCGAGACCTCGACCTTGTGCCAGATGCCCATGCGCACGATGGTCATGTCCCAGCCCTCGGGGCTCTTGCGCATGGTCGTGATGCGCTGGAGCGCCTTCCCTTCCTGGTGACAGGCGCCGCATTTCTCGATCAAGAGCTTGTCGGGCGACGGGCCGGCCCATGCCGCCGCGCACAAGGTTGCAAGTATTCCGGCGAGCACGGTTCGCCCGAGCGCCCGAAAGCCCTTCGCACCGACCGCGCATGCGCTGCGATGAACGCCCACTATCATTTCAGCCATCCTCACGTTACTCCCAGCCAGGACACGATTCGTTTCGTCGCGGACAAGCGACAGTGCGGTCATGGTAGGGCGGCCGCGCCGACGGCGTTAGCAGAAATCGGCAATTCGCAATTGCTGCACCGCCATAAAAAAGCGCGCGACATCCAGCCGGCGATGGCGCAGTTTACAGCCGCGAAGAAATAGGCATATAGTCATACAAAATCAGAAGCGTAGCCGACTGCAGGCAGCTATCTGGAAAACTATTAGAGCGAGGAGACTTAGCATAGCGATTATGCTGAATGGATTGTTGTCACCGGAACCCGCAGCGAGCGCCCAAGCCATCGGCGACTGTTTCTCCGTTCAGGAAACGATCACCACGGATGCGGACGAGCACGCGTCGAATCTTCAGCATTGGCAGCAGGAATACCATCAACTGTCGGGCGGCAATTTCCGCGGCGTTCTCAACGAGGCCTGGTTCGGCAACATCCAGTTGTTCCGCGAGCAGACCAACCGGGTCGTGCACCAGAACGGCAAGGCGTGGGACGGTTCCCGGACCTTGGGCATCCCGGTAGCGATCGAAGGCGACGGGCTGTTTTGCGGTTCCCGCTTCACCGAGAACTCGATGATCACGCTGGGCCACGGCGACATTTTCGACTTCCGCACGCCGAAATCCGTGGATGTCCTGGCGGTCACGGCCGATGCCAAGGACCTGCGGGATTTCGGCCAGCAGGTCTGGAAAATGGATATCGACGAGCGCATCGGCGGTCCGGGCATCGTTTCGCTCGCGCCGGCGGCCGTCGACTCGTTGAAGCAGTTTCTGCTGCTCGCCTTCGACACCATCAAGACCACGCCGCGCATCCTCAATTACCCGCAGATTCGCAAGGGCATGGAACAGGAAATCTACAACAACCTGTTTTCCGTCCTGTGCGGCACCGACGAATTGAAAGTCGAGTCGTCCACCTGCCCGGCGCGCAAGACCATCGTCAGCCGCGCCAAGGAATACGTGCTCAACAACCCGGAAGAACCGGTAATGATCGCCGACTTGTGCCGCGTGCTCGGCGTATCGCGCAGGACATTGCAATACAGTTTCCAGAGCGTTCTCGACGTCTCCCCGGTCACCTATTTGCGCTCGGTGCGGCTCATCAACGTGCGCCGTTTTCTCAAGACGGCGCCCGGCGATGCGGAAACCTATGTCGCCGACGCCGCCGCCCGCTGGGGCTTCTGGCACTTGTCGCGCTTCGCCGCCGACTACAAGTTGCTGTTCGGCGAACTGCCCTCGCAAACCTTGCGCGGCGAGAGGAAGAGAAGGGCTTCGTAAGCGTCGCCCGCCGCAGCGGGCCAACGCGCGGCGGCACTGGCGCGGGATTTCTTCCCGCGCGGCGGCACACATTTTTTTACAAGAGCGATTCACGGCCAATCACATTCTGCTGGTAGGCTTATTGTCGTTTGCCTGAAACCCA
Source organism: Rhodocyclaceae bacterium (assembly GCA_028713915.1). GTDB lineage: Bacteria > Pseudomonadota > Gammaproteobacteria > Burkholderiales > Rhodocyclaceae > Nitricoxidireducens. The sequence goes on from JAQTNK010000001.1 coordinate 120,950, forward strand.
GCCGCCCCAGACCAAGTGGCGCATCGCACCAGCATCGGGAGAAGCCGCATGAAACTGAACACGAAAAGCCGCGCGGCGATAGCCGCCATCCTCGACGTCGCCGTGCATGGGGCGGAAAAGCCGGTGACGCTGGCCGGCGTCGGCGAACGCCAGGACATTTCCCTGTCCTACCTCGAGCAATTGTTCCGCATGCTGCGCGAACAAGGCTTCGTCAAGAGTGCGCGCGGCCCCGGCGGCGGCTACCGCCTGAACAAGCAGCCGTCCGCCATTTCCGTCGCCGACGTCGTCAATGCCGTCGACAAGAAATCCGCCGAATGTTCGTGCCGCCGTACGGAGAATTGCCGCGGCGGCGTCTCATGCCACGCCCATGGACTGTGGTGCCGGGTCGACGAGCATCTGCAGGAATACCTGCGCACCGTGACCCTGGAATCCATCCTCGAAGCCTCCCGCAACACCACGCCTGCCGCGGCCGCAAACCGCTCCCGCCGGCGCGACGCCCGGCGCGTTGCGGCCGCCGCCTGAGTCACGGCGGCGTCCACTGGTAGTGCCAGGTTTCGGACAGCGACTGGCCGTCGGCACGCAGGTAGAGGCGCAGATTGGCCGGCTCGGCGCGAGCGTCGGTCGGGCGCAGGTCGAACATCGCGCGATAGCCATGCACGGCGTCGAGCGGACGCGCCGAAGGCAATTCGACGAGCCCGCGCGAGGCGTCGATGACCGGCTCGACGCGCACGCCCTTGCCGATCATCGACAACGGACCGCCGGCGAAGTCGACGACGAAGCGCCGCGAAAAATATTTCCGCGGCTGCCCGACGATGCCGCCGTTGCCGGTGCGGGTGGCGACGACCTGCGCCAGGGGCGAGGAATACGGCATTTGCGATCCCCAATGCAGACGGTAGTCGAACAGCAGCTCCTGGCCCGGCTGCGGCTCGTCGGCGGGATTCCAGAAGGCGACGATGTTGTCCTGCGTTTCGTCGGGCGTCGGCAGTTCCACCAGCTGCACGCTGCCGCGGCCCCAGCCCGACCGGGGCTCGACCCACACGCTCGGCCGGCGCTCGTAGAAGGTGCCGTCGTCCTGGTAGTGGTCGAAGTTGCGGTCGCGCTGCCACAGGCCGAAGCCGCGCGGATTCGCGTCGGCGAAAGCGTTGAAGCGCAGCTGCGCGGGATTGACCAGCGGCCGCCAGATCCACTCGCCGCCGCCGGTCCAGAGCGCGAGGCCGTCGCTGTCATGGATTTCGGGCCGCCAGTCGTCGGCCGCGCGCCGGTCGTTCTCGCCGTACTGGAACATGCTGGTGAGCGGCGCCACGCCGAGGCGCGCGATGGGCCGGCGCGGATAGAGGGCGGCGGCGACGTCCATGACCAGCGTCGTGCCGGGGACGATGTCGAAGCGATAGGCGCCGGCCAGGCTCGGTCCGTCGAGCAGCGCATGGACCGTGAGCCGGTCGGCCGCGGCGGCCGGGCGCTCGAACCAGAACGCCGTGAAGGCCGGGAACTCTTCGGGCTTGTCCATGCCGCAATCGATCGCCAGGCCGCGCGCCGACTGGCCATACTGCATCTCGGCGCCGACCGCACGAAAGTAGCTGGCGCCGAGGAAAGCCGCGACGTCGCGCTGCCAGTCGGTATGGAAATGCACGCGAAAGCCCGCGAAGCCGAGGTCGGGCGGCAGTTGCGCCGCGGCCAGCCCGCTCTTGCCGGCGTCGAACATCGCCGCATCGTAGGCCAGTTCCTGCGCCTCGCCGCCGCTGACTTCATGCAGCCGCACCGGCGTGTCGTAGAACAGGCCCAGATGAAAAAACTGCAGCCGGAAGCGCAAATGATCCTGCGCCCAGAGCGCGCGCGCGGGACGGAAGCGGATCGCCTGATACTGGTCCCAGTCGAGCTTCCTCACCGCCTCCGGCAGGCGGCGCGACGGCGGGCGATAAGCCCGTGCGGCGAGCGCGCGCGCCTGGCCCTTGAGCCAGGCGTAGTCGAACGGCTGCGGCGTTCCCAGCGGCCGGTAGGCGGCGACGGCCGCCGCGCGCAGCGGCGCCGGCAGCAGGCCGGCGGCGCCGAGCGCCGCCGCTGCTGTCAGCAGGTCGCGTCGTCGCATGGCGGCGCCCCCATGGCCGCGCGCCAGGCCGCGTGGGCGGCGCGCGACGACCAGACCTGGAAATGCAGTGCGGACAAGGCGCGGGCGTCGTCGAGCAGCGCCAGCTGCTGCTGCGCGCTCAGCGCCGCCGGTCCGCCGATCAGCGCGGCGTTCACCAGCGCCCGCTGCGCGGCACGCGCCGCGGCGCCGCGGCGTGCGCGCACGCTGCCGGCGGCGCAGGCGACGGCGTTGACCAGCGGATCGACCACCGCGGCGGCGAAGCCGTGCGGCGCGCCGGCGTGCCTGAGCTGCCGGCGGACGCTGCGCAGTTCCGGCGGCGCGCAGGATTCCTCCGGAATCAGGAACAAGCGGGCGCGGCGCAACCGCCGGCCGAGCGCGCTGCGGCTCGAGCCGACCGACAGCGGAATGGCGAGCGCCAGCGCGCCGACCACCGGCAGCAGCCACCACAGGTAGGACGGATTGAGCCAATACACCGCCGCCGCCCAGGCGAGGCCGAGCAGCGTATGCCAGCCGTGCCGGCGCAGCGCCTCGGCCCAGGTGGTCTCGGCGTCGTCGCGCGGCGGCGATTTCCAGCCGACCTGCCAGCCGGCCAGCGCGGCGGCGACGAACTGGGTGTGGAACAGCATGCGGATCGGCGCCAGCAGCATCGAATAGACGAGCTCGCCCAGCATGGAGAGCGCCAGGCGCGCGGCGCCGCCGAAGGCGCGGGCGCCCTGCCGCCAGAGCAGCGCGACGCTGAGCACCTTGGGCGCGAACAGCAGCGTCGACGTGGCGCCGAACAGCACCACCGCCGCTTCGAGATGCCATTCGGGCCAGATCGGAAAAAGCTGGTACGGATGCGTGAAATATTGCGGCGGCACCAGGGTGTGGATGGCCAGCAGCGCCGTGGACAGCAACAGGAACAGGAACCACAGCGGCGACGACAGGTAGGCCATGACGCCGATGGCGAATACGGCGCGATGCGCGGCGTGCACGCCCTCGGCGAGGAACAGCCGGGCGTTGATCAGGTTGCCCTGGCACCAGCGGCGGTCGCGCGTCAGCTCGTCGATCAGGTTGGGCGGCATTTCCTCGTAGCTGCCCGGCAGGTCGTAGGCGATCCACACGCCCCAGCCGGCGCGGCGCATCAGCGCCGCCTCGACGAAATCGTGCGAGAGGATTTCGACCGGGCTGCGGCCGCGGCGCGGCAGGCGGCCGAGCGCGCAGTGGCGCATGAACGGCGCCACGCGGATGATGGCGTTGTGCCCCCAGTAGTGCGCTTCGCCGAGCTGCCAGAAATGCAGGCCGGCGGTGAATAGCGGCCCATAGACGCGGTTGGCGAACTGCTGGATGCGCGCGTGCAGCGTCTCGCGCCCGGCGGCGCGCGGCGCGGTCTGGATGATGCCGGCATCGGGATTGGCCTCCATCAGGCGCACCAGGGTGGCGAGGCAGGCGCCGCTCATGACGCTGTCGGCGTCGAGCACCACCATGTAGCGGTAGTTGGCGCCCCAGCGGCGGCAGAAGTCGGCGATGTTGCCGCTCTTGCGCTTGATGCGGTGGCGCCGCCAGCGGTAGAAGATGCGCCCGCAGCCGTCGACCGCGCGGCACAGCTGCAGCCAGGCTTCGATCTCGGCGACGCGCGAATCGGCATCGACGCTGTCGCTGAGGACGAAGAAATCGAAGCCGTCGAGCGCTCCGCTGCGGGCGAGCGATTCGTAGGTGGCGCGCAGGCCGGCGAAGACGCGCGCGACGTGCTCGTCGCGGATCGGCATGACGATGGCCGTGCGCGCGTCCGCCGCGATCGCCGCGTCGGCGGCCGCGCTGGCGGTAATGGCATGGCGGTCGCCGCCCGACAGCAGCACCAGGAAGCCCATCATCGCCGTCCAGAAGCCGGCCGACACCCAGAAGAAGAGGACGGCGAACAGGGCCAGGATGGCCATCTCCAACGGCTCGCGGCCGTGATAGGGAAGCACCGCCGTCATCGACCAGGTGGCCAGCGCGGTCTGCCCGAGCGTGAGGACGGCCAGCACCGCGCGGCGCCGCTTGCCGGGGCTGCGGCGGTGCGCCGGCGCGGCCGGCACCGGAGTCCGCGGCCACCAGCTGAGCCGCGGCGGCCACGGCCCGGGCGCCAGCGGGCGGCGCCGGATCGCCGGCACGATGGCGAGGCGCCGGCCGTCCGGCGCGATGGCCGGCGTCTTTTCGGCAACCGCGCTGCCGGGCGCCGCGGCCGGCGTGGCGCAGGCCAGCGCCAGGCGCGCGGCCAGCGAGGCGTCGGCCGGATTTTCCGCCGCCTCGGCGGCGCCGGCGAGCGCGCGGTGCACGGCGGCCATGGCCGCCTCGGGCTTGGCCGTGGCCGCGGCCTGCCGCAGTTCGACGCGGCGCGCGGCGGCGAGCGGCAAGCGCTCGACATAGGCGGCGCCGCGCATTGCGGCGGCGGCGCTGCGCCTCAGTCCGGCGGAATGATGTAGCTCCATGTCTCGGAGATGGCCTGGTTGGCGCGGTGGAGATAGGCGCGCAGCTCCACCGGCTTGCTCGGCTCGACGCGATGCAGGCGCACGAACAGCCGCCAGCCGCCGGTGATCGCGTTGCGCTCGATGCGGCTTTGCAGGAGCTTGGCGTTGGGGTCGACGTAGAGGGCCGCATTGACGTCGGCGCTGTCGGGCGGGGGAGCGGCGCCGACGAAGTCGACGAGCAGCGCGATGCTGTCGTCGGGCTTCGGCATGTAGCCGCGGCCGCGCCGCGTCTGCATGACCCACAGCAGCGGCGGGCGGCGTTCCGTGTCCTTCTGCCAGAGCACGCGATACGCGAACTCGTAGACTTGGCCCGGCGTGGGCGCCTGGTCGGGCACCCAGTAGGCGACGATGTTGTCGTTGGTCTCGTCGGGCGTCGGCAACTGCACCAGTTCGACGCGCCCCGCGCCCCACTGGCCGCGCGGTTCGATCCAGGCGCCGGGACGCAGGTCGTAGCGCGCCGACAGTTCCTCGTAGCTGCTGAACTGGCGGTCGCGCTGCTGCAGGCCGAAGCCGTGCGGATTGACGGTGGCGAACGACGTCACCAGCAGGCGCTTCGGATTCACCAGCGGGCGCCAGATCCATTCGTCGTTGCCGCCGTGCAGCGACAGGCCGTCGGAGTCGTGGGTCTCGGGCCGATAGTCGTCGTGATCGGCGTGCTGGTTTTCGCCGAAGTAATACATGCTGCTGAGCGGCGCGAGGCCCAGCTTGTCGACGCTTGCGCGCAGATGAAGGCGGGCCCTGACCTCGACGCTGGTCTCCGGCCCGGGCCGCAGCACGAAGCGGTAGGCGCCGGCCAGGCGCGGCGAATCGAGCAGCGCGTAGATCGTCAGCGCCTTGGCGTCCGGCGCCGGGCGCTCGATCCAGAACTCGACGAAGCGCGGGAACTCCTCGCCGGTGGCGAGGGCCGTGTCCACCGCCAGCCCGCGCGCCGACAAGCCATAGACCTGGCCGCGGCCGAGGGCGCGAAAATAGCTCGCGCCGAGAAACGCCAGCACCTCGTCCTTGTAGCCGGGCGCGTTGATCGGGTAGTGCACGCGAAAGCCGGCAAAACCCAACCCCTGCAATTTCGTCGCGTCGATCTTGTTGGCGCCGAAGTCGAAAGCGTCCGCGGCGTACTTGATCTCGCGGATGCCCTCGCCCGTCACCTCGTGGATCTTCACCGGCTGATCGAAAACCATGCCCTCGTGGAAGAACGCCAGTTCGAACGGCAGGCCTTCGCCGCGCCAGTAGTTGCGCGCGGGCTTGTAGCGGATATCCTTGTACTGCTCGTAGGTGAGCTGCTGCAGCTCGTTGGGCAATTCGCCGGCCGGCTTGACGTAGGCGGCGGCCGCCAGCGCCCGGGCGCGCTGGTCGACCTCCGCCATGCCGAAGGCGAGGACCGCGCCCGGCACGAGACACAGCGCCGCCAGCCCGGCCAGCAGGCTTACGCGGCAACGACGGCAAAGCGGCGGCGCGGCGGGCGGCATGAGCTTCAGAACGCGGACTTCTCGATCTCGGTCAGCCTGAGGCCCAAGGCCTGGCCCTGGATGATGGCGGAAGTCTCGACCTTGGCCCGGACCACGGCGACGCTGTTCAGCGCCGGCAGCGAGTCGCCCGCGACCACCGTGATCTCGCCGGTGTCGTCGCGCAGCGTATAGAGCTTGAGATCGAGCAGGGGCAGCTTGTTCACGTCGACGACCTTGCCCTTGACGCGGACTTCGCTGCCGTCGAAGCGGGACGGATTGGCGACGATGTCGCCGATGTGGGTAATGCCGATGCCGAGGACCGAACAGCCCAACAGCACGGCGCACAGCGCACCTGCCCACCAGGTGCCAAGCGTCTTCGATTTCATGGTCGCCTCATTTCGCGAATCGATGTTCGATGGCGGCAACGGCGCGCGCGCCCTGCCTCTCGGACCGGCGGCCGTCATCGCCGCCGGCGCCGGATCATCAGCCAGGCGCCGAGCATGCCGCCCAGGTGGGCGAAATGCGCCACGCCTTCCTGCGTGCCGGTGACGCCGAGGACGAGCTCGAGGACGCCGTAGAGCGTGACGAAGAGCCAGGCCGGCATGGGAATCGGCGGGAACAGCAGCATCACGGTGCGCTGCGGAAAATACATGCCGAAGGTCAGCAGCAGGCCGAAGATGCCGCCCGAGGCGCCGATCGTCGGATAGGGCCGCGACTGCGCCAGCGTCGAAAACGCCAGCTGCGTCAGCGCCGCCGCGATGACGCCGGCGACGTAGAGATTGACGTAGCGCCGGGCGCCGAACAGGCGCTCGAGTTCGCCGCCGAACATGAACAGCGCGAACATGTTGAACAGCAGGTGCGTCCAGCTCGCATGCAGAAAACTGTAGGTGACGATCTGCCAGGGCTCGAAGGCCGGATAGCCGGCGCCGAGCGGCCACAGCGCGAAAGCCGCGATCAGGGCATTGCCGCTCGCCAGTTCGCCGAGAAAGATGACGACGTTGGCGGCGATCAGCAGCCGCGTCACGGGCGGGATGCTGAAGAACATGTCAATGGCCCGCCGTGCCGCTGCGGTCCGTGGCCCGGCGCTGGCTCGGGTAGAGCATGACGCGCGCCGCGACATGGAACGGCACGCCTTCCTTCTGCATCTCCTCGGCGCCGGCCAGCCAGCCCTTGGCTTCCGCCGTCGCCAGTGCTCTGATGACCGCAGCTTCGATAGCCGCGTTCGATCGGGCGTCGTATCCCATGACGACCTCCGCTGATGATCCGCAAGCACGGCGTGCGGCCGGCGCGGCGCATCCACCGATCGTCGCCAGGGCCGGCCGCGCCGCACGAACATTCTTTTGTCATAACAACTGCCAAAATACATTCTGCGCGAGCTTGGCGGCCCGTTCCATGGTCCGACCGGCGCGTCAGGCGGCGCGTGCATGCCGGCGAATGCCGGCGTCCAATGGCCGGTGGCGCGCCGCGCCGGCCGCGGCGCGGCGCCGGCAGGGCCGCCGGCTACCGGTTTGCCGGTAGCCCGATTAGCGGCTCTCAAGTATTCAAGGGCCGCTGCCGCCTTCGTATCATGGCCCCCACAAAGCGTGGCGCATGTGCCGCCGATGCGCTTCACACCAGGGTCGGGCCCTGCGCCTGCGGCGCGCAGCGCGGTCGATCCACCACGACTGAGGAGAACACAAGGTGAACGAAATCATCCACGTCGTCGATCCGGCGAACGCTTTCGATACGCTGCGGCGCGGCCTGGAAATCGCGCCCGTGAATGGCCAGCCGAATGACCAGCCGTTGGCCGCCGGCTATTACTTCGTGCTGTGGCCGACCGGCAGGAAGGCGGCGTCGCGCAAGCGCGGCAAGCGCTATTTCGGCCCGTTCCGCACGCACGCCGAGGCGCGCCTGCTGCGCACCAGCGCCCTGATCCTGGGCCTCGCCCAGGAGGAAGCGGCGGCGCCGGCGCTCGCCGCCTGCCGCTCGACCGTGCGCCACGCCCCGGCGGCGAACGACTGGACCATGCGCTGCACGCCGCCGCGGCGCGCCTGCGCCGTCGGCTGAGAAAGACGCACGGCGCCGCCCGCGCCGGCGCACCCAGAAGGCCAAGCGTAGTTTCGGCAAAATCGGGATAATCGGCGCTTCGCCGCTGGTCGGCCGTTTCCTGCCAGAAAGCACGCCTTGCGCATTCGACTCGTCTTCGGCATGGCCTTGGCATTCTGCGCCGCTGCCGCCGCGCAGGCGCAGGCGCCGCAGGCCGACCGCCTGGAGCGCGTGCTGGCGGCCAGGACGCTGCGCGTGTGCATCTGGCCCGATTACTACGGCATCACCTACCGCGACCCGCGGACGCAGCGGCTGTCGGGCATCGACATCGACCTCGCCGGCGAGCTGGCCAAGGACCTCGGCGGCGACGTGGCGGTGCGCTTCGTCGATAGTTCCTTCGCCACGCTGATCGACGATGTCGACGGCGACCGCTGCGACGTCGCCATGTTCGCCATCGGCATCACCGCCGCCCGCGCCGAGAAGCTGCGCTTCACGCAGCCCTACCTGGCGAGCGACATCTACGCCGTCACCACCAAGGCCAACCGCCGCATCAGGACGTGGGCCGACATCGACCAGCCCGGCGTCGTCGTGGCAGTGGCCAAGGGCACTTATCACGAACCGGTGATGCGCAAGAAGCTCAGGCACGCCACGCTGGTGGCGCTCGACACGCCGTTCGCGCGCGAGCGCGAAGTCGAGTCCGGCCGCGCCGACGTCTTCATGACCGATTATCCCTACAGCCAGCGCATGCTGCAGAACGCCGACTGGGCGCGGCTGGTGGCGCCGCCCGCGCCCTACCACCTGACCTCCTACGCCTACGCCGTGAAGCCCGGCGACGAGCGCTGGTACGCGCGCGTCGAGGGCTTCGTCGCCGCCATCAAGCGCGACGGCCGCCTGCGCGCCGCCGCCAAACGCCACCGGCTCGACCCGATCGCGATTTTCGGCAGATGAAGCCGGGCGCCGTCGTCGCGATCATTCGCCGCCTCGGCGTGAACTTCGGCTTCCTCGTGTTCATGCTGGTGTTCGTCGCCGGCATCGGCGCCAGCACCGGCTACACCGTCTATCGCCTGCGCGCCGAGGCGATCGCCACGCACGCCGAGATCGCCGCCATGCATGCGCGCGCCGTCGAGGATTACCTGACGCAGAGCTTCAACATCGTCAACCAGACGCTCGCCAACGTCGGCTATGCCGGCGACGACGCTCCGGCCAGGATGCAGATCGGTCGCCGTTTCGAAGCGGCGCTGCTGACTTCGCCCGCGCTGCGCTCGGTCTCCCTGCTCGATGCCGGCAACCGCATCGTCGCCAGCTCCAATCCGGGCAATCTCGGCATCGTCGTCGACGACCGCGACTACCTGCCGCCGCACGCGGACAACAGCGAATTCGCGCGCATCGGGCGGCCGTGGTCGGGACGCGACTTCGGCGACGGCAGCCCGCCCGGCGCCAACCCGCCGGCCGCCGCGAGGGAGCTCGGCTTCATTCCCGTGCTGCGCAGCATCCATGTCGGCGCGCGCACGTTCACGCTGGCCGCCGCCGTCAATCCGGACTATTTCATCAACTACTACGGCAGCCGGCTGCGGCCGGCGGAAGGCTTCGTCGAGGTGCTCCGCTACGACGGCGCCAACCTGCTGTCGACCGACGAACGCTACGCCGACGACATCCGCCACAAGGCGTTCTTCGGCCGCCTGGCGGAAGTCGATTTCGGCAGCTTCGAAGAAACCCTGCGCGACGGCACGCCCGTGATCACGGCGTTTCGCGCCTCGCGCCTGTTCCCGCTGGTGGTGCTGACGCACATCCGGCGCAGCCACGCGCTGGGCGCATGGGCCGGCGAGAGCCGGCGCCTGCTGCTGACCGCGCTGCCGGCCTTGCTCGCCGTCGTCGTCCTGACCACGCTGCTCTACGTGCACTTGCGGCGCATCGAGGAGCAGCAGGCCGAAGCGCGCCAGCGCGACCGCGATCGCCTTGCCGCCACGGTGTTCCAGACGGTGGCCGGCGGCGTCATGGTGGCCGATGCGGACCATCGCATCATCGCCGTCAATCCCGCCTTCACCGCCATCACCGGCTATGCCGAGGAAGAAGTGATCGGCCGCAAGTGGCAGGTGCTGGCCGCCGAGCGCGAGCCGGCGGCGTTCTTCGCCGCGCTGGCCGCGACCCTGGCCGCCAGCGGCGGCTGGCATGGCGAAATCTGGCACCGCCACAAGAACGGCGTGCGTTATGTCGCCTGGCAGTCCATCAACCAGGTGCGCAACGAGGAGGGCAAGCTCACCTATCTCGTCGCCGCATTCTCGGACATCACCGACCGCAAGCAGGCCGAAGAGGCGCAGCTGCGCGCCGTCATCGAGGCGTCTCCGGAAGCGGTGCTGCTGGTTAACGGCGAGGGCCGCATCGCCTTCGCCAACCGCGTCGCCGAGCGGCTTTTCGGCTACACCCTGGCCGAGGCGACCGGCCTCGACGTCGGCAACCTGGTGCCGCTGCCGCAGCGCACCCGGCATGCGCAATTCGTGCGCGAATTCAACCGGCACCCGCATTCGCGGCCGATGGCCAGCGGCATGCAGCTCATGGCCCTGCGCCGGGACGGCGCCGAATTCCCCGCCGAGATCAGCCTGAGCCCAATGAAAATGGGCGATCGCTTCGTCGTCATCGCCGCCATCAGCGACGTCAGCCAGCGCCTGCGCGACGAGCAGGCGCTGCGCGCCAGCGAGGAGCGCTGGAAATTCGCCCTCGAAGGCGCTGGCGAAGGCGTCTGGGACTGGAACATCGCCAGCGCCGCAACCTCGTTCTCGAAACGCATCCTGGATTTCTGGGGCTGCGCCGAAAGCGAAGTCGCCGGCCGCCTCGAGGAATGGACGACGCGCATCCATGCCGACGATCTGGCGTTCGTCATGGCGGAACTGCAAAGCTGCCTGGACGGCAAGCGCGAGGCGTACGCCGTCGAGCATCGCGCGCGCTGCAAGGACGGGCGCTGGCACTGGGCGCTGGTGCGCGGCATGGTGGTCAGCCGCGACGGCGAAGGCAAGCCGCTGCGCATGATCGGCACCTATGCCGACGTCACCGGGCGCAAGACGGTGGAACACGAGCTGATGGCGGCGAAGGAAGCCGCCGAGGCGCTGCTCCAGCGCGCCGGCATGGCCGAGCGCCACATCGTCGACATCAGCGAGCGGACGCAGGAGCGCATCGGCCAGGAACTGCACGACGACCTCGGCCAGCACCTCACCGGCGCCGCCTTCCTGTCGGAAATCCTGTTCCGCAAGCTCGACGCCGTCGAGCGCGACGAGAAGGAGGATGCGGCCAACATCACGCGCCTGATCAATGCCGCCGTCGCCAAGACGCGGACGCTGGCGCAGGGCCTGTACCCGGTCGCGCTGAAGGAAGCCGGCCTGCAGTCCATGCTCGAGCAGCTGGCGCGCAACGTCGAGACGATGTATGAAATCGAGTGCGAAGTGCGGGCCGCCGCCGCTTTCGCCATCGCCGACCCGGGCATCGCCATCAATTTGTTCCGCATGACCCAGGAAGCGATCAGCAACGCCATCCGCCACGGCAAGGCGACGAAGATCAGCGTCAGCCTGTTGCGCACGACTGGCGCGACGGTGCTCGAAATCGCCGACAACGGCTGCGGACTGGGGCAGGCCGCCAGCCAGCCGGATCAAGGCGGGCTCGGCATGCACACGATGCGCTACCGCGCCGCGCTGATCGGTGCGACGCTGGAGATCGCGGCCGGCGCGGACGGCGGCGCCCGGGTTGTTATAGCATTGCCGCCAGCCGAGGAAACCGATGCCGATGCACTACAGCGAGCGACATAAAGCCAAGATTCTCGTCGTCGACGACCACCCGATCGTCAGACAGGGCATCTCCCAACTGATCGACCGGGAGCCCGATCTGCACGCCTGCTGCGAAGCCAGCAACGCCGAGGAAGCCTTGAGCGCATGCCAGTCCTGCCGGCCCGACCTGGCCATCGTCGATCTCTCGCTCACCGGCGTTTCCGGGCTCGAACTGGTCAAGCAGTTGCGCAGCCGCTTCCCCGCCCTGGCCATCCTCGTCATGTCCATGCACGACGAAACCATCTACGCCGAGCGCTGCCTGCGCGCCGGCGCCAACGGCTACCTGATGAAGCAGGAGGCGACGACGACGGTGCTGTCGGCCATCCGCGCCGCGCTCAAGGGCGAGTTCCACCTCAGCGAGCGGATGCGCACGCTGCTGCTGCAGCAGCGCATCACCGGCCTGGCGTCGGAGTCGCCGATCGCCGGGCTCACGGCGACCGAATTCGAGGTCTTCAACCAGATCGGCAAGGGCCTCGGCATTGCCGAGATCGCAAAGCAGCTCAACCGCAGCGCCAGCACCATCGAGACGCATCGCGCCAACATCAAGCGCAAGCTCGGCATCGCCGCCAACGCCGAGCTGGTGCTCTACGCCTACAATCGGCTCAACGAGGCGAGTCCCGGCACGCCCGGCGGCTAGCGGCGGGCCGACGCCCCACCCGCGGTGCCGCCGGCCCGGCGATGGCGGCGCGGCGCCGGCGCGGCTAGCCGCCGGACATAAATTCCGTGCCGTTCCTCGCTGCCGCGGCCTATACTGCAGTTAGTACTTTCGTATGCAAACGACGAAATTGCAAACAACATCGGCCGCCCCATGACGCCATCGCGCAATCTTCGCACGCTGCTGCTATCCGGTCTCGTCGGCGCCAATATCCTGGTGTTCGCGCTTGCCGGCGTTTCGCTGCATCAGAGCCGACAGCAATACGAACAGCGCGCGCAGATACTGACGCAGAACATCGCCAGGGCGCTGGACCAGGATCTTTCCAGCAGCATAGAAAAAATCGACCTCGGACTGCGCGCGGTGAGCGACGAGCTGGAACGCGAACTCGCGCACAAGGCCGTCGACGAGCCGCGCATGCAAGCGTTCCTGGCCCGCTATGAGCAGCGCCTGCCCGAGGTCGAGGCGTTCCGGGTGGCCAATGCCGCCGGCCTCGTCATCCTCGGCAAGGGGCTGGACAAGGAGCAGCGACCGAGCTGGTCCGACCGCGAATATTTCACTTATCTGCGCGACCATGCCGACGGCGGCCTGCAGGTTTCCAAGCCGCGCTTCGGGCGCGTCGCCAAGCAATACATCGTCGGCTTCGCGCGCCGCTACAACCATCCGGACGGCAGCTTTGCCGGCGTTATTTCCGCGCCGATCGCGCTCGACCATTTCACCGCGCTCCTGACGCATTTCGATCTCGGTCCGCAAGGCACCGTCATCCTGCGCGATGCCGACCTGGGCCTCGTCACCCGCGTCCCGCCGATTCCTGATCAGGCGGCGGGCAAGGTCGGCCACAACGCGGTTTCCGCGGAATTTCGCAAACTCGTCGAGTCCGGCGTCGCCTCGGCGACCTACCACATCACGATCGCCCCCGACGGCATCGAGCGCACGCTGACCTACAAGCGGCTGACCAGCGTGCCGATGATCGCCATCGTCGGCGCGGCGAGCGCCGACTACCTGCAGGGCTGGTACGCCGAGGCCTACCAGACCGCCGGCCTCTCGCTCGGGTTTCTCTTGCTGTCGCTGCTGTCGGGCGGCTTCGTGCTCCACTTCCTCGGGCTCACCATGCGCGAGAGCGCGAGGAACGAACGCTATCTCAAGAGCGCCAGCGACGGCATTCACATTCTCGACGCGGCGGGCAGGCTGGTCGAAGCCAACGATCGGTTCTGCGACATGCTCGGCTACCGGCGCGACGAGTTGCTCGGCGCCGACCTCGCGGCCTGGGACGCGCGCTGGCCGGCGGAGGCGCTGCGCCGGGAAATCTTGCCCAAGGCATTTGCGCTGACCGAAGCGACGACCATCGAGACGCGCCATCGCCGCAAGGACGGGACGACCTTCGACGTCGAGGTCAATCTGAGCGTCTTCAGCGTCGACGGCCAGCGCTTCCTCTACGCCTCGGCGCGCGACATCACGCAGCGCAAGCTGCTCGAACGGACGATGGCGGCAAGCGAACAGCGCATGGAACTCGCGCTCGCCGGGGCGGATCTCGGCTCGTGGGACCTCGACATCGCGCATGCAACCTGCACGCACAATGCGCGGCTCGCCACCATGCTCGGCTACGCGCCTGACGAAATCGAAACGAATGCCAGGACATTCGAAGCGCTGCTGCATCCGGATGACGCCGCCGCGCTGCGTGCAGCTTTTTCTGCCCACCTGAAAGGCGAAACGCCCAGCTTCGAGGCCGAGTACCGCTTGCGCCACAGGGACGATCACTGGGCCTGGGTGCTTTCCCGCGGCAAGGTCGTCGAGCGCGACGACACGGGCCGCGCGCTGCGCATGGCCGGCACCAACCTGGACATCAGCGAGCGCAAGAGCAGCGAGGCCGCGCTCAAGATGCGCGAAATGCGGCTCGCCACCCTCCTGGCCTCGATGCAGGACCTGGTGCTGGTGCTCGACACCGGCGGGACGATCGTCGAGTCCTTCCAGCCGTCGCACGCGCGCCGCCCCGCCTATGCGCCCCGCGAGCAATCGCTTGGCAAGACTTACGCCGACATTCTGCCGCCGGACATCGCCAGCCTTTACGGCGACGCCCTGGCCGGCATCATTACCGACGGCCAGCCAAGGACGTTCGAATACGCCCTGACCATCGACGGCAAGGAATTCATTTCCCTCGCCACCATGAGCCCGATGCGGGGCGAGTCGGAATATCCGACCGGATTTCTTGTCGTGGTTCGCGACATCACCGCGGAGCGGGAATCCCAGCGCGAAATCGAACGCCTCGGGCGCACCAACACCTTGCTGCTGGAAAGCGTGGGCGAAGGCATCTTCGGCGTGGACCTCGGCTACCGCGCGACCTTCGTGAATTCCGCGGCCACCGCCATGCTCGGCTATACGGAAGCGGAACTTGTCGGCGCCGACCAGCATTGGCTTTTCCACCATCACCGCGCCGACGGCAGGCCGTACGCGCCGCAGGAATGTCCGATCCACATGACGCTGGCAGACGGCCAGGTCCGCCATGAAGAGAACGAGTGGTTCTGGCGCAAGGACGGCAGCGGTTTCCCCGTGGCGATGACCTTGACGCCCGTCGTCGAAAACGGACGGCGCGTCGGCGTCGTCGTGGTCTTCCAGGACATCACCGAACGCCAGGCGCGGGAAGTGGCCATTCGCGACCTGGCTTTCTATGACGCGCTGACGCACCTGCCCAATCGCCGCCTGCTGCTCGACCGGCTCGGCGTGGCGCTGCCGGCCAGTGCGCGGCGCAACAGCTTCGGCGCCATCCTCTATCTCGACCTCGACAATTTCAAGCCGCTCAACGACACCAAGGGCCACGCCTTTGGCGACCTCTTGCTGAGCGAAGTCGCGCAGCGGCTGCTGCGCTGCGTGCGGGCCGAAGACACGGTGGCGCGCCTGGGCGGCGACGAGTTCGTGGTCATGCTCGAGAATCTCGGCCCGGATGCCGGCCAGGCCGCGGCGCAAGCCAACGCCATCGCCGAAAAGATCGCCGCCGTGCTCGACGTGCCGTATGCGCTGCCGGACTACCGCCACCATTGCACCGTCAGCATCGGCATCTGCCTGTTTCACGGCGTCGACGTCGAAGTGGGCGAACTCCTCGAGCGCGCCGACGCGGCCATGTACCAGGCCAAGGTCGCCGGACGCAACACCATCCGCGCGGCAGCGCCGAAGAATTGCCTTTGCGCCTGAGGCGCGCGCCGCGGCCATGATGTCGGCCGCGCGCCGGCGCGCCTGCGGCCTTAAGGTCGGGCGGCGCGCGCGTCTGCGCCGCAGCGCTGCGGCAGCGGACCACGCCGGATGCCAGCGTCCTGCGCTAGCGAAAATCGCTAGGCGCCCCTAGCGATTTCGCGGGCGCGGTTTCGTGTTTCGGCCGATAGCCGGCCTGCCGCGGCGGCGCTAGCATCCGTTGCTGGCATTCGGCGTGGGGATTCGATGGTGAAGAGCAGGACTGATCGCGTCGGCGTCGGCTCGGCAATCGCTTCGGCATCACGCCTTCCCCAGCGCCAGGCTCGTTGCGGCGCGTCCGCACGGCGGCAGCGGCCATGACCCCGCCATTGCTGATCGTCGGCGCCCCGGCAGCCTGCCAGGCCGCACGGCAGACGCTGCAGGACGACGAGGCTTTCGCCGGCACCGAAATATTGACGCGCTTCCAGCCGCCGGACGCCCTCGCGCTGTTGCGCAGCCGCCCGGACATCGGCCTCGCGCTGCTGCTCTGGCAGGGCGGCGATTCGGCGGCATTGCCGGCGCTGGTCGCCGCCGTCATCGACGCGCAGGGCGGCGCGTCCAAGCCCGTCATGGTGCGCAGCCCGGAGCCGCTGGCGGAAGACGTGCGCCGCGAGCTCTGGCGGCTGGGCACCGCCGACCGGCTGTTCGCGCAGGCGATCGATGCGCGCGAACTCGCCGATGCCGCGGCGGCGGCGCTGCGCGACGGCGCGCGCATCGCTGCGCTGGTGGCCGCGGCGGCTTGCTCCGCCCGGCTCGAGCGCGCGAAGACGCTGTGGGAACTCGCCGACCTCATCCTCGCCGCCATCCACGAACAAGGCATCGGCCGGCCCGGCGGCATGTTCTGCCTGCTCGGCGGCGCCGCCGAACCGCGCCTGATGATCGTCGCCGGCAGCGGACGCTACGACGCCGTCGACTGCATGCCGCTCGAAGATTTCGCCGACCGCCGCGTCGTCGACATGATCGAGCTGAGCATGGCGCAGCGGCAAAGCCGCTTCGCACCGGATGCGGCGGTGCTTTACGTCGAGACGGCGGACGACGACGTCGCCTCGATCTACCTGACGCTCGATGCCCCGCTGCCGTCCTGGCAATACACGGTGATCCGCGTCCTGACCAAGGCGTTCTCGATCGCCATCGGCAAGAACCAGGCAGCGCAGCGGCTGCAGCGCACGCAGCACGCGACGATTTCCACCATGGCCACCCTCGCCGAATACCGCGACGTGGACACCGGCGAACACGTGGCGCGCGTGGCGCGTGCCGCCACCGAAATCGCCCAGGCGCTGACCGATCGCGCCGGCTGCGCCGCCGACCGCGACATGGTCGAACAGATCGGCATGGCCGCCATCCTCCATGACATCGGCAAGATCGCCATCCCGGAGGGCATCCTGCTGAAGGCGGGTCCGCTGGACGCCGCCGAGCGGCAGGCGATGGAAAAGCACGCCCAGCTGGGCCGCGAAATCCTGACGCAGGCGGCGCGGCGCTCGGACAACGCCGCGCTCTTGCGGCGGGCGGCGGAGATCGCGCACCATCACCACGAAAGATACGACGGCACCGGCTACCCGGCAGGCCTCAAGGGCGAGGAAATACCGCTGGCGGCGCGCATCGTCGCCCTCGTCGACGTCTTCGATGCGCTGACCAGCCTGCGTCCCTACAAGAAGGCCTGGCCGCTGGACAAGGCCATCGAGACGATCCGCGCCGGCGCCGGCAGCCATTTCGATCCGCACGTGGTGGAAGCTTTCCTGCTGCTGGAAGAGCGCAGGAAGTCGGCCGATTTCTTCGTCTGGACCGAGGCGATGTCGGTGGGCAACCCGGTGCTCGACCTCGACCACCAGCGGCTCATCGCCATCATCAACCGCCTGTGGGTGGCCGAGAACGGCGGCAACCGCCAGGTCATCGAATTCGTCCTCGACGATCTCGTCCATTACACCGAATCGCACTTCAAGCGCGAGGAGGAAATGCTGGTGCAGGGCGGCTACCCCGACTGCGACCGCCACGCGCGCATCCACCAGAACATCTGCCGGCGGCTCGAGGAAATCCGCTGGGAGTATTTCCAGGGCATTCGCGAAGAACTGCGCGGCGAAATCCTGGAGTTCCTCAAGGACTGGCTGAACCAGCACATCCTCGTCGAAGACATGCGCTACCGCCCGTACCTGGAACGGCCGACACCGCCGCCGCACGCCGCCGCCATTGACCCGGAATTCGTCAAATGAAGAAGAACCTTCCCGTCACCCAGATCGAACGCCCGTTTCCGCGTGGCAAGTACATCGTCTCGCGCACCGACCTCAAGGGCATCATCACGTATGCCAACGACACCTTCATCGACATCAGCGGCTTCACGCGCGACGAGCTGATCGGCAAGAACCACAACGTCATCCGCCATCCGGACATGCCGCCGGCGGGATTCCGCAATCTCTGGGACACGCTGCACGAAGGCCGGCCGTGGGGCGGCATCGTCAAGAACCGCTGCAAGAACGGCGACTTCTACTGGGTCAATACGCTGGTGGTGCCGGTGCGCCAGGACAACCGCACCATCGGCTACATGTCGGTGCGCACGGAACCGACGCGCGAGCAGGTCGCCGGCGCCGACGCGCTCTATCGGCAGCTCAACGCCAGCGGCGCGGCGCTGCCGATGCCCTCGCGCTGGCAGAAAGTGAGCGTGCGGGCCAAGCAGACGCTGCTGGTCGGCTGGATCCTCGGCGCCCAAGTCGTCGCCGGCGCCGTGACCTTGTTCGGCCCCCAACTGGGGCTTGGCGCCGGCGCCAGCCAATGGCTGCTGAACGGCCTGGGCGGCGTCACGGTCGTCGCCGCGATCGCGCTGCTGCTGCTGCAAAACCAGGTCATCGCCGGCATCCATCGCATCATCGGCCGGCTCGACCACATCGCCCAGGGCGATCTGACCGACCAGATTCCGCTGCACCGCCTCGACGAACTGGGCAAGCTCAACGATGCCGTGGTGACGATGCAGACGCACCTGAAGTCGATGATGGCGGAGATCGCCGAAGCCGCGGACCAGGTCGGCAAAAGCGCCGCCGCCCTCGACGGCGAGATGGCGGTGGCGCACCAGGCCTCGATGGCCCAGTCGGCGGCGACGGCGAACATCGCGGCGGCCGTCGAGGAACTCGTGGTTTCGGTGCAGGAAGTCGCCGCCAGCGCCCAGGAGGCCGTGCAGGGCGTCGAAGCGTCGCGCAGCCTGCTCGACGCCGCCTCGGCGCGCATGAGCGAAAGCCGCGAAGCCTCGCAAAGCGTCGTCGCCACCGTCGATGGCGCGGCGCAGACCATGTCGGACCTGTTCCAGTCGATCTTCGCCGTCGGCGAAGTCACCAAGGCGATCAAGGAAATCGCCGACCAGACCAACCTGCTGGCGCTCAACGCCGCCATCGAAGCGGCCCGCGCCGGCGAGCAGGGGCGCGGCTTCGCCGTCGTCGCCGACGAAGTGAGGAAGCTCGCCGAAAAAGCCAAGAAGCAGACCGACGAAATCACCGCCACGGTGCAGGACATCCAGACCAACACGCAGCAGGCGGTGACCAAGATGGAAGCCGCCGGCAGCTATGTCGCCACCACCGAGGCGGCCATGGGCAATGCCCAGTCGGGCCTCGACGAAGTCGCCCGCCACGGCGAGCAGGTCGTCGACAAGTCGCGGCAGATCGCCCAGCGCACCGAGCAGCAGTCGGCGACGGGAACCGTGATCGCCGGCCAGGTCGAAGGCATCGTCGTCGGCATCGACCAGACCTCGACGGCCATCGCCGGGGCGAGCGGCAAAGCCGACGAAATGAAGGCCACGGCGGACGGCCTGCGCGAATTGATCCGCTATTTCCGCTTCATCCGCTGAGCCGGCGCGGCAACGCCGCGCGCGGCCGGGGCCTATTGCCTGGCCCGGAATAAGCCCGGAGAATCCGCCTCCATGGCAACGCAGCGCAACACCGCACCGCTATTCCGCACGCTCCTGCTGGCTTTTCTCGCCGCCTGCGCGGCGCTCGCGGCGCCGGCCCAGGCTGCCGACGTCGAGCCGGCCAGCATCGCCACCGCCGACGGGCCGCGCAACTATCTGCTCGCCCGGCCGGCGACGCCCGGTAGCGGTCCGCGCCCGCTGGTGATCGTGCTTCACGGCCACGGCGGCAGCGCCGCCCTGGCCCTGGGCCAGGGCGGACGGGCCTCGCCGCTGGCCCGCTGGCTGGCCATCGCCGACCGCGAACAGGTGCTGGTGGCGGCCCTGGACGGCGCCCTGGGCGGCGACGGACGGCGCGGCTGGAACGATTGCCGCCGCGATGCCGCGGACAATCCGGCCACCGACGACGTGGCTTTCGCCGGCGCCGTGGTGCGCCGCCTGGTCGACGCCGGCGCGGTCGATCCCACCCGCGTCTACGTCATGGGCATGTCCAACGGCGGCATGATGGCTTTCCGCCTCGCCCTGGAACTCGAGCCGGCGCCGGCGGCCTTCGCCGCCGCCTCCGCCGCGATGGCCGCCGACAGCGCCTGCGGCGCAGCCCGGCGGCCGGTGTCGGCCCTGCTCATCAACGGCACGGCCGACCCGCTGGTGCCCTACTTCGGCGGCGGCGTCGGACTGTTCCGCAAGGATCGCGGCACGACTCTCGCCGTCGAGGCCGCAGCGGCGTTCTGGCGTCGCGCCGACGGCCTCGCGGAGGCCGGCGCAGCGCGGCGCCTGCCCCACCGCGCCGCCGGCGATCCGACCAGCGCCACGGTCACCTTGTGGGGCCGCGACAGCCGCGGCCCGCAGGTGGAACTGGTGCGGATCGACGGCGGCGGCCACATCGAACCGAGCATCGCCGAGCGCTACCGGCGCGCCTACGAGCGCCTGGTGGGCTGGCAGAACCACGACTTGGAGGCCGCCGAAGAGGCCTGGCAGTTCTTCCGCGACAAGCGCGCGCGGCCTTGAGGCCGCCGCCGCGACGCTCATCGCAGCCTTGCTAGAATGAAGCGATGAGACGCAGCTACGCCACCGCCGCCCTGCCCGCTCCCGAAGCGCGCGAACGCCGCGATTGGGAAACGCTGAAGACGCTCCTGCCCTACCTCCTGGAATGGAAGTGGCGCGTCGGCTTGGCGCTCGGCTTCCTGATCGCCGCCAAGCTCGCCAACGTCGCCGTGCCGCTGGTATTCAAGCAGATCATCGATGCCTTCACGCTGCCCAAGGAACAGGCGTACCTGCTGGTGCCGCTGGGCCTGCTCGGCGCCTACGGCGCGCTGCGCTTCTCGACCGCGATGTTTACGGAGCTGCGCGAAATCGTCTTCGCCAAGGTGACGCAGCGCGCCCAGCGCACCATCGCGCTGCAGGTCTTCGGCCACTTGCATGCGCTCTCGCTGCGCTTCCATCTCGAACGCCAGACCGGCGGCCTCACGCGCGACATCGAGCGCGGCACGCGCGCCGTCGGCAGCCTGATCAGCTACACCATCTACTCGATCGCGCCGACGCTGGTCGAGATCGCGCTGGTGCTGGGCATCCTGGTCACGCGCTACGACAAGAGCTTCGCCGTCATCACCGCCGGCATCCTCACGCTCTACGTCGCCTTCACGGTGTCGCTGACCAACTGGCGCACGGTCATCCGCCGCCAGGCCAACGAGCTGGACTCGGCCGCCAACGTGCGCGCCATCGACAGCCTGCTCAACTACGAGACCGTCAAGTACTTCAACAACGAGCGTTGGGAAGCGGAGCGCTACGACGAGCACATGAAGAAGTGGGAACGCGCGATGGTGAAAAGCCAGATCTCGCTGTCCTACCTGAACCTCGGCCAGGCCCTGATCATCGCCGTCGGCGTCAGCCTGATGATGTGGCGCGCGGCCGTCGGCGTCGCCGATCACAGCATGACCGTCGGCGACATCGTGCTGGTCAACGCCTACCTGATCCAGCTCTACATGCCGCTCAACCATCTCGGCGTGCTCTACCGCGAAATCCGCCAGTCGCTCACCGACATCGAGCGCCTCTTCAACCTCATGGAACAGCACCGCGAGATCCAGGATGCGCCCGATGCCAAACCCCTGGCCGCCAGCGGCCCCTGCGCGGTGCGCTTCGAGCATGTCGGCTTCAACTATGACCCCAAGCGCCAGGTGCTGTTCGACGTGGACTTCGCCATCCCGCCGGGCCAGACGCTCGCCGTCGTCGGCCACAGCGGCTCGGGCAAGAGCACGCTGGCGCGGCTGCTGTACCGCTTCTACGAAGTCAATATGGGCGCCATCCGCGTCGCCGGCCACGACATCCGCAAGCTCACGCAAGCCTCGCTGCGCGCCGCCATCGGCATCGTGCCGCAGGACACCGTGCTGTTCAACGACACGATCTTCTACAACATCCAGTACGGGCGGCCGACGGCTGCGCCCGAGGAAGTCGTCGCCGCCGCCCGCTCGGCGCACATCCACGACTTCATCGAGTCGCTGCCCGACAAGTACGAAACCCGCGTCGGCGAGCGCGGCCTCAAGCTTTCCGGTGGCGAGAAGCAGCGCGTCGCCATCGCCCGCGCGCTGCTGAAGAACCCGCCGATCCTGATCTTCGACGAGGCGACCTCGGCGCTCGACTCGAAGACCGAGAAAGCGATCCAGGCCGAACTCGAGCAGGCCGCCATCGGCCGCACCACGCTGATCATCGCCCACCGCCTGTCGACGGTGATGAACGCCGACGAAATCCTGGTGCTTGACAACGGCCGCGTCGTCGAGCGCGGCCGCCATCGCGACCTGCTCGATCGCGGCGGCGCCTACGCGCAGATGTGGGCGCTGCAACAGCAGCAGGCCGAATCCACCGAGGTCGCCCAAGAGGCGCCGGCCCCCGCGCTCTGAGTCATCTGTCATTTCCCGCCATGATTGGCGCGCGCCGGTTTGGCGATGGCCGTGGAGACTTGGCACATCCGTTCCCGCGGTTGCGGTAGACTCTCGCCGCGTTGGCCTTCCGCCGCGACCTGGAGCAACGATGGCTTTCCCTCTGCGTTTGCTTCTGATGTTCGCCGCCTGCACTTGCGGGTTTGCCCACGCCGCGGGCGATCGCAACCTGTGGGTCGCGGCCGCCACACCGGCCAGCGGTGAGAAACGCATCGCCCTCGTCATCGGTAACGCCGCCTATGGAGCCTCGCCGCTCAAGAACCCGGTCAATGATGCGCGCGCGATGGCCGCCAAATTGCAAAAGCTGGGATTCGCGGTGGTGAAACGCGAGAATCTCACCGTCAGGCAAATCGGCGCGACGCTGCGGGAGTTCCGCTCGCGGCTCACTCCCGGCGCGGAAGCCCTGTTCTTCTATGCCGGCCATGGCCTGCAGGTGAAGGGGATCAACTACCTGCCGGCCGTCGATGCCGATATCACCTCGGAAGAGGATGTGCCCAACCAGAGCATCAATGTCAGCCAGTTGCTGGAAATCATGGATGACGCCAAGACCCGGCTCAACCTGATTTTTCTCGACGCCTGTCGCAACAATCCGTTCACCCGCCGCTTCCGCTCGGTCGGCGGAGGCCTGGCCAAGATCGATGCGCCATCCGGCACCAAGATATCCTTTGCCACTCGTCCCGGCAGTGTCGCGGCGGATGGCGGCGGCAGCAATGGTCTGTACACCGAGTACCTGCTGCGGGTGATGGATGAGCGGGGCCTGCCCATCGAGCAGGCACTGAAGAGAGTCTATTCGGGCGTCAAGCAAGCCTCCAAAGGAACGCAGGAGCCGTGGGAGGAGGGCACCATCGAAGGCGACTTTTTCTTCCTGCCCGGGACGGAGATCCAGACAGGCAGTCTGATGGCGCCGACCGCCGCGGCGCGGTTGGATCCCGACATGATCGAACTGGAGAACTGGAAATCGGCGCAGCAAATAGATACCGAAGATGGGTACCGGGCCTACTTGTCAGGCTATCCGGCCGGGCACTACGCGACCCTCGCGAAGGCGGCCATGGCCAAGCTGACGCCGCTGACGCAGGCTGCGAAATTCGAGCCGGGGACCGACCCCGATCCCGTTGTAAGTTTTTTGGGTGAAGCCGCGGGAGAAGGCACAGCGACGCTTGGCGGCAAAGTGCCGCGCGAGAATCGCCGCGACTTGCTTCAAAAAGGCGGCATTCGCTTCAATCTGAAAAAGCGGATCGAGAGCGATGCACTCGCGTTACTGCGATCGCGCTTTCCCGGCGTCAGGAGCGCCGGACCGGGGCTCAACAGATCTGCCTTGCCCATTGGCATCAAGATCGAAAATGTCGTGTGGGACTGGCCCGATGCCGGGGGCTGCATCTGGCATTGCACGATGTCAGTCGATAGCACGCTGGTCTTTACCATCGCTTCCGCGACCGGCCGCCACGTCGAGCGCTCAGTTCCGCTTCATGCCACGCGCGAGTGGTCGGCGAACGTCGATGATGAAGAATTGCTGGCCGAGTTGAGGGATTGGATTCCGGACTTGATCGGCAAGGAACTGCAAACGAGACTTCAGGCGTTGCTCGACGATGACGAGGTGAAAGCCCTCGCGACCGCGCGTCGGTAGATGACGAGTATCCGCCTGACGAATGAACTGCCGCCGGACTGACCGAGGAGGCCAGGAGCCGACACCGACGGCGTGGAACTGTTGCGCGCTTGACGGCCCGTGATGGCCATGGCCGGCCGCGTTACTCTGAAGCGTCCCATCGGGAGGCGCGCACTGGAGGTAGATTTGAATGGATCGTGAGTGCCGCATTTCCTCCCTCGAGGGCAACCAGCATTGGTTCAGGCGCCTATTCGACTCCTCGCCGGACCCGGCCTGGATTATTGACGGCAACCTGTTTGTCGACTGCAACGACGCAGCGGTCAGAACTCTCGGTTACGCGAACCGCGAAGAAATCCTGAACGTTCATCCAGCAAAGCTTTCGCCATCCACTCAGCCCGATGGCCAGGACTCCTTTGCCAAAGCCGAACAAATGATGGCGCTTGCCATGGCTAGGGGTCTGCATCGATTCGAATGGCTGCACACCCGGGCCGACGGCTCCGAGTTCGTCGCCGAAGTCACGCTCGCGGTCGTGGAACTGAACGACAAGCCACTGATTTACGCCGTTTGGCGCGACACCACGGAGCGGCGCAAGGCGGAGCAAGCTGCGCGGGAAGCCGAGTCCAAGTATCGGTTGCTGTTCGAGCAGGCAAGCGACGGCATCTTTCTGCAAGATGAAAAAGGGTTCATCGACTGCAACCGTCACGGCGCACAGATGTACGGCCTGACGCGGGCAGAGGTCATCGGTCGATCGCCGGCCGACCTATGCCCCGCGATGCAACCCTGCGGGCGACCTTCGGCGGACGTGGCTGCCGAAAAAGTCAGCGCCGCCATGAGAGGCGAGGCTCCCCGTTTTGAATGGCAGTTCCTGCGGGCGGACGGTGTTGCTGTTGACGCCGAGATTTCGCTCAGCCCGGTCGAAGTCGACGGAGTCACGTATCTCCAGGCCATCGTGCGAGACATCACCGAGCGCAAGCGGGCTGAAGCGGCGCTGCACGAAAGCGAGATGCGCTACCGTTCGGTCGTAGACAACGTGAAGGAGGTGGTCTTTCAGACGGATTCCCAAGGCCTTTGGACGTTCCTCAATTGCTCTTGGAAAGAGGTCACCGGTTTCGCCGTGGCGGACAGCTTGGGAACCTTGTTCCTTGACTACGTTCATCCGGACGATCGCCAGCACAATCAGGAATTGTTCGAGCCGCTGATCCAGCGCAAGGAAGACTGTTGTCGCCACGAAATTCGTTACCTGCATCAGTCTGGCGGGTTTCGCTGGATCGAAGTCTTCGCCCGACTGACGCTGGACGAAGC
Source organism: Rhodocyclaceae bacterium (assembly GCA_028713915.1). Classification (GTDB taxonomy): domain Bacteria; phylum Pseudomonadota; class Gammaproteobacteria; order Burkholderiales; family Rhodocyclaceae; genus Nitricoxidireducens. Next base: position 146,402 of record JAQTNK010000001.1, read on the forward strand.
GGGCAACATCATCGGCACGTCCGGGACACTCAACGACATCACCGAGCGCAGACGAATGGAAGACCAGGTGCGTCAACTGGCGTTCTATGATCCGCTCACAAAGCTGCCGAACCGTCGTCTGCTCGTCGATCGCCTGAACCTAACCATGGCTGCCAGCAAACGCAGTGGCTGCTATGGCGCACTGCTATTCCTGGATCTGGATAATTTCAAGCCTCTCAATGACACCTACGGGCATGCCGTTGGCGATTTGCTGCTGATCGAGGCGTCGGATCGACTGAAACGCTGTGTGCGCGAGGTCGACACCCTGGCTCGCTTCGGCGGCGATGAGTTTGTGGTGATCCTCAGCGAATTGGATGCCGATAAAGGCGAGTCGGCGTCGCGGGCCAAACGGGTTGCCGAAAAAATCCACAGCGCCCTGTCCGAACCTTATAGGCTGACCGTCATGCCAGAGGGAAGGACCGACGCCACGGTCGAACATCATTGCACCACGAGCATCGGCGTAGCGATGTTCATGGGTCATGAGACCAGTCAAGACCATATTCTCCGCTGGGCGGACATGGCGATGTATCGAGCAAAAGAGATCGGGCCCAATTCAATCCGATTCCATGATTTGCCGGCTTGACCGGCAGCGCCGCCACCCGACACGCAGCGGCACTCCGGCACTCGCCTGCCGTAGAATCGGCCCATGAACCATCCCACCCGCCGCGAACACGATCTCCTCGGCGAACGCCAAGTTCCCGCCGATGCCTACTGGGGCATCCACAGCCTGCGCGCGCTGGAGAACTATCCGATCACCGGCAAGCCCATCGGCAGCTACTCCGACCTCGTCAAGGCCCTGGCCCTGGTCAAGCTCGCCGCCGCCCATGCCAATTTCGAACTCGGCGACCTCGACGAGCCGCGCTACCAGGCCATCGCCGCCGCCTGCCGCGAGATCGTCGGCGGCCATTTCCACGACCAGTTCGTCGTCGACGTCATCCAGGGCGGCGCCGGCACGTCGACCAACATGAACGCCAACGAGGTCATCGCCAACCGCGCGCTCGAACTCATGGGCCGGGCCAAGGGCGATTACGAAGCGCTGCATCCGATCAACCACGTCAACATGTCGCAGAGCACCAACGACGTCTATCCGACGGCCCTGCGCGTCGCCGCCTGCTTCGGCATCCAGGGCCTGCTGCTGGCCATGGCCGAACTGCGCCAGGCCTTCGCCGCCAAGGCCGAGGAGTTTGCCGACATCCTCAAGATCGGCCGCACCCAGCTCCAGGATGCCGTGCCGATGACGCTGGGCCAGGAGTTCTCCACCTACGCCGTGATGCTCGGCGAGGACGAGCAGCGGCTGGCCGAGGCGATGGCACTGATCCGCGAAGTGAACCTCGGCGCCACGGCCATCGGCACCGGCATCAACACCGACCTCGACTACGCGAAGATGGCCGTCGCGCACTTGTCGTCGCTTTCCGGCCTGGCGCTGGAGGCGGCGCCGAACCTGGTCGAGGCCACCCAGGACACTGGCGCTTTCGTGCAGCTGTCCGGCGTCCTGAAGCGCGTCGCCGCCAAGCTGTCGAAGACCTGCAACGACCTGCGCCTGCTCTCGTCCGGCCCGCAGGGCGGCTTCAACGAAATCAACCTGCCCGAGCGCGCCGCCGGCTCGTCGATCATGCCCGGCAAGGTGAATCCGATCATTCCGGAAGTGGTGAACCAGATCGCCTTCGAAGTCATCGGCAACGACGTCACCATCACCATGGCTTCCGAAGGTGGGCAACTGCAATTGAACGCCTTCGAGCCGGTCATCGGCCACAGCCTGTTCAAGAGCATCGAGCATCTCCAGGCCGCCTGCCGCACGCTGGCCCGCAACTGCGTCGCCGGCATCACCGCCAACCGCGAACTGCTGGCGGAGCGGGCGCACAAGTCGGCGGGACTGGCGACCGCGCTCAATCCCTACATCGGCTACGAGAACGCGACCAAGGTGGCGCGCGAATCGCTGAAGAGCGGCCGCAGCGTCGCCGAGCTGGTGCTCGAAATGGGCCTGCTCGACGCGGCGACGCTGGAGGCGATTTTGCGTCCGGAAGTGCTGACGGCGCCGCGGCGGCGGCGCTGACAGCGCTGCGCCGCGCCCATGCCCGCTGGATCGAACGAACCGTATCGACCGCCAGCAAAGCGCTATAGAATCTGCTGCAAACCAACAACCGCCAGGAGCCAGTTCATGAACCGACTCATGCTCGCGCTATGCATCGCGGCTGCCGCATGCGCCGCCGCCCCGGCCAGCGCCGACACGCTGAAGAAGATCAAGGACAGCGGTGCGATTTCGCTGGGCCACCGCGAATCCTCGATTCCCTTCTCCTACTACGACGACAAGCAGCAGGTGATCGGCTATTCGCAGGAGTTCATGCTGAAGGCCGTCGACGCCGTCAAGGCCGATCTCAAGCTGCCCAACCTCGCCGTCAAGCTGGTGCCGGTGACGTCGCAGAACCGCATCCCGCTGATCCAGAACGGCACCATCGACATCGAGTGCGGCTCGACCACCAACAACCTCGAACGCCAGAAGCAGGTGTCGTTCTCCGACACCATCTTCATCATCGGCACGCGCCTGCTGACGAAGAAGGATTCCGGCATCAGGGGCTTTCCCGACCTCGCCGGCAAGAACGTCGTCACCACCGCCGGCACGACGTCGGAGCGCCTGCTGCGCAAGCTCAACGACGACAAGAAGATGGGCATGAACATCATCTCCGCGAAGGATCACGGCGAGTCCTTCCTGACGCTGGAGACGGGCCGCGCCGTCGCCTTCATGATGGACGACGCGCTGCTCTACGGCGAGCTCGCCAAGGCGAGGAAGCCTGCCGACTGGCACGTCGTCGGCACGCCGATGTCGCGCGAGGCCTACGGCTGCATGCTGCCCAAGGACGACGCCGCCTTCAAGAAAGTCGTCGATGCCGCCATCGCCAAGACCATGACTTCGGGCGAAGCCGAGAAGATCTACGCCAGGTGGTTCATGAACCCGATCCCGCCCAAGGGCCTCAATCTCAACATGCCGCTGTCGGACGACATGAAGGCGCTGTTCAAGAATCCGAACGACAAGGCCCTGGAGTGACGCCGGCGTAGCGCGATGAGTTACGCCTGGCACTGGGAAGTCTTGCTGCAGCCCGCCGCGTCGGGCGACACGACTTATCTCGGCTGGATGCTGGCGGGCTTCGAGACCACCGTCGCGCTCTCGCTTGCCGCCTGGCTCATGGCGCTGCTGCTGGGCGGCATGGTCGGCGTGCTGCGCACCGTGCCGGGCCGATTATGGTCGGGACTGGCGGCCGCCTACGTCGAACTTTTTCGCAACGTGCCGCTGCTGGTGCAGCTTTTCAGCTGGTACTTCGTCCTGCCCGAACTGCTGCCGCCGGCCTGGGGCGATGCCTACAAGCAGACCAACCCCTTCCTGCAGCAGTTTTTCGCCGCCTGCGTCTGCCTCGGCTTCTTCACCAGCGCCCGCGTCGCCGAGCAGGTGCGCTCCGGCATCGACTCCCTGCCGCGCGGGCAGAAGAACGCCGGCCTCGCGCTGGGCTTCACGCTGGCGCAGACCTACCGCTACGTCATGCTGCCGATGGCCTTGCGCCTGATCGTGCCGCCGCTGACGTCGGAGTTCCTCAACGTCTTCAAGAACTCCGCCGTGGCGTCCACCATCGGCCTGCTCGAACTCGCCGCCCAGGGCCGCCAGCTGGTCGACTACACGGCCCAGCCGTTCGAGTCCTTCATCGCCGTCACCCTGCTCTACATGCTGATCAACGTCTTCGTCATGGCCGGCATGCGCTGGGTCGAACGCAAGACGCGCGTGCCCGGCTACATCGGCGGCAAGTGATGGGCTACGACTTCGACTGGTCCTCGATTCCCGGCGCACTGCCCTTCCTCTGGGAGGGCATGAAGATCACGCTCGACATCACGGCGACGGCCATCGCCGTCGGCATCGTCTGGGGCACGCTGCTGGCGATGATGCGGCTGTCGTCGCTGACGCCGCTGTCCTGGCTCGCCGCCGGCTACGTCAATCTGTTCCGCTCGATTCCGCTGGTGATGGTGCTGCTGTGGTTCTTCCTCATCGTGCCGCGCCTGCTCGAGAGCGTGCTCGGCCTCGCCCCCGGCAGCGACGTGCGCCTGGCCTCGGCGATGGTCGGCTTCGCCCTGTTCGAATCGGCCTACTATGCCGAAATCATACGCGCCGGCATCCAGAGCGTGCCCAAGGGCCAGGTCGCCGCCGCCTATGCGCTGGGCATGAGCTACGGCCAGGCGATGCGCCTCGTCGTGCTGCCGCAGGCTTTCCGCAACATGGTGCCGCTGTTGCTGACGCAAGCCATCATCCTGTTCCAGGACACGTCGCTGGTCTATGTCAGCGCGCTGGCCGATTTCTTCGGCGCCGCCTACAAGGTCGGCGACCGCGACGGCCGCATCGTCGAGCTGCTGCTGTTCGCCGGCGCCGTGTATTTCGTCATCTGCTATTCGGCGTCGCTGCTGGTCAGATACTTCCGTAAAAGGGTGGGGGCATGATTTCAATCCGCGGCGTCAGCAAGCATTACGGCAGCTTCCAGGTACTCACCGACTGCTCGACCGAAGTGAACAAGGGCGAAGTCATCGTCGTCTGCGGCCCTTCAGGTTCCGGCAAATCGACGCTGATCAAGTGCGTGAACGGCCTCGAACCTTTCCAGCAGGGCGAGATCGTCGTGAACGGCATTTCGGTGGGCGACCCGAAGACAAACCTGCCTCGGCTGCGCGCCCACGTCGGCATGGTGTTCCAGCATTTCGAGCTGTTCCCGCACATGAGCATCGCCGCCAACCTGACCGTCGCCCAGGAAAAAGTGCTGGGCCGCCCGCGCGATGAGGCGCTCGAGCGCGGCTTGAAGCTGCTCGACCGCGTCGGCCTCAAGGCCCATGCGCACAAGCATCCGGGCGAGCTCTCCGGCGGCCAGCAGCAGCGCGTCGCCATCGCCCGCGCCCTGGCCATGGACCCGATCTGCATGCTCTTCGACGAGCCGACCTCGGCGCTCGACCCCGAGATGATCAACGAGGTGCTCGACGTCATGGTCGAACTGGCGCAGGAAGGCATGACCATGATGGTCGTCACCCACGAGATGGGCTTCGCCCGCAAGGTCGCGCACCGCGTCGTCTTCATGGACCAGGGCCGCATCGTCGAGGACGCGGCGAAGGAAGCCTTCTTCGCCACGCCGCGCTCGGAGCGGGCGCAGCAGTTCCTGGCGAAAATCCTGCACCACTAGGGTCTGTTGTTGATGTCGGGCTGCGGCAGCACGCGCCAAGGGTGGCGGGTGGCCGAATCCCTCCATGTCCCCCGGGCCGAAAAAGCGCCGGCCCTCCTCCTTTACTTGCGGGATTCGGCCACCCGCCCCCCTTGGCCCGAACCCTCGGTGCATGCCTTCTGCTGCAAGACCGCACGGTGGCTCCCGCTCGGGCCGGCGGGCGGCCGCCGCCTCCTCCTTTACTTGCGCGCAGCAGAGCGCCCCGCCGGCTCGAGCGCGCACCCAGCGTCGAATGTCAACGCCCCCTAGAACAGCGTCTTGATCCAGCCCAGCCCATCCTCGGTACGCCCGCGCGGCCGGTACTCGCAGCCCACCCAGCCGGCGTAGCCGAGTTCGTCGAAGAGGCGGAACAGGGTGCGGTAATCGATTTCGCCTTCGTCGGGCTCGTGGCGATCCGGCACCGAGGCGATCTGGATGTGGCCGACATGCTCATGGTATCGCCGGAACTTCGCCGCGAGGTCGCCTTCGACGATCTGCGCATGATAGAAGTCCATCTGCACCTTGAGGTTCGGCGCCCCGACTTCGGCGCGGATGGCGTGCGCCTCGGCCTGCGTGTTGAGGAAATAGCCCGGCATGTCGCGCGGATTGATCGGCTCGATGAGCAGCGTGCGTCCCGCCCGCGCCAGCGCCGCGGCGGCATGGCGCAGGTTGGCGACGTACACGGCGCGGTGGTGCGCCCGATCGGCGCCGGCCGGCAGCACGCCGGCCATCGCATGCAGGCAGGGCGTGCCGAGCGCCGCGGCATAGTCGAGGGCGCGGGCGACGCCGCGGCGGAATTCGTCCTCGCGTCCCGGCAGCGACGCGATGCCGCGCTCGCCGCCCGCCCAGTCGCCGGGCGGCAGGTTGAACAGCACGCTTTGCAGGCCGCTCGCGCCGAGCCAGTGCGCCACGTCGGCCGGCGCATGGTCGTAGGGGAAGAGGAACTCGACGCCGGCAAAGCCCGCCTGCGCCGCCGCCGCGAAGCGTTGCGGGAAGGGAACCTCGTTGAACATCAGGGTCAGGTTGGCGGCGAACTTGGGCATGGCGGCTTCCGTTGCCGAAGTTTAGCCGCTTCGCCGGGCGCCGCCCACTGCGCGGGCGAGCGGTTAGAATGACTCCGTTAGACCGCAGGCATGCAGCCAGCCACAGGACAGCAGCACCGTTCGTCGTCGGAGGGAACCGCCAGACATGGAAGCCGGGCAGGGTCAATCGCGCGCCATCCGCACCATGCGGCGCGGATTTGCATTGGCCGCCGGCGTGCTCGTCGCCATCGGCGTGGTGTTTTCCTGGCTGTCCTGGCAGGCGGCGAAAAAGCACGAGGCGCTTTATCTCTCCGCGACGGCCGAACTGAGCGGCAAGTCGCTCGACTCCTATTTCCGGCATTACGAACATGCGCTGCACGTCCTCGCGCGCGAGCTGGCCGGCAGCGCCGCCGATGCCGAACGCATGCACGCGCTGCTCGCCGATTTCAGGCAAGCCAATCCCGACCTGCTGTTCGTCAACCTGCTGCGCCCCGACGGCCAGACGCTCGCCAGCGCCAACGACGAGGCCAACGCCAAGCTGCCGTACTACGGCGACTCGCCGTCATTCCTGCACGGCCGCGAGGAACTGCTGAAGGGCGAGACCCTCGACATCGGCCGCCCCACGTTCGGCACGCTGGCGCAGGAATGGATCCTGCCGCTGCGCTTTGCCGTGCGCGGCCCGGACGGCCAGCTCGTCGCCATCATCGCCGCGACGCTGCCGCTGGCGCGCCAGCAAAGCTTCTGGCAGGACCTGCAGCTGCCCGACAACACCGCCCTCGGCCTCATCCGCGACGACGGCTACATCGTCAGCCGCTTCCCGACGCCGCGGACGATGAGCTACGAAGAGATCTACGGCACGCCGCGCACCGGCCAGGGCTACGACTACCTCAAGGCGCACGGCTTCCCCGAACGCGCCGTCGCCGAAGGCTACAACAGCGTCGCCAAGGCCGACTACGTCTTCGCCTTTCGCCGGCTGCCGCACTACCCGTTGACGATGTTCGTGTCGACGCCGATCAACAACATCGTGGCCGCCTGGTGGCAGCAGATGCAGTTCGCCTTCGCCCTGCTCGCCGCGCTGCTGGCGGGCAGCTACGCGATCTACCGCTGGGCGCTGCAGCATCAGCTCGCCTGGGAAGAGGAGAAGGCGCAAAGCGCCGCCCGCTTCGAATTCCTCGCCCAGCACGACCCGCTGACCGAGCTGCCGAACCGGCTGCTGGTCAGGGATCGCCTCCAGCATGTGCTGGCGCGCGCCAGCCGGACCGGCTCGAAGGCGGCGCTGCTTTTCCTCGACCTCGACCACTTCAAGACCATCAACGATTCGCTCGGCCACCCGGTCGGCGACCTGCTGCTGCAGGCGGTGGCGGCACGCCTCGAGGAATGCATCCGCGACACCGACATGCTGAGCCGGCTCGGCGGCGACGAGTTCGTCATCATCCTTTCCGATCTCGACCGTCCCGGCGACATCACCGTCGTCGCCGAGAAGATCCTCGGCCGGCTGCTGCAGTCCTTCGCCATCGACGGCAACGACCTCACCACCTCGCTGTCCATCGGCATCGCCGTTTACCCGGACGACGGCGCCGACTTTGACACGCTGCTGAAGAAGGCCGACACGGCGATGTACCAGGCCAAGGCCGCCGGCCGCAACACCTACCGCTTCTACACCGAGCAGATGAACATCGACGCCGACGAGCATCTGCGCATGCGCCACTGGCTGCGCCAGGGCCTCGAGCACGGCTACTTCGTGCTCCACTACCAGCCGCAGTTCGAACTCGGCAGCGGCCGCCTGGTCGGCGCCGAAGCCCTGATCCGCCTGCAGCACCCGGAAGCCGGCCTCGTCGCGCCCGAGCGCTTCATCCGCATCGCCGAGGACAGCGGCCAGATCATACCCATCGGCGCCTGGGTGCTGCACGAAGCCTGCCGCCAGGCCGCCGCCTGGCAGCGCGCCGGGCTGCCGGACCTGGTCGTCGCCGTCAACGTCGCGCGCGTGCAGTTGCTGCGCGGCGACCTCGAACAGTGCATCGAGGCGGCGCTGGCGGCGGCGGGGCTCGCGCCCGCCTGCCTCGAACTCGAGCTGACCGAATCCATCCTCGTCGCCAACACCCAGAACGTGCTCGCCAGCGTGCAGCGGCTGACGGCGCGCGGCGTGAAATTCGCCGTCGACGATTTCGGCGCCGGTCATTCGAACCTCGCCCATCTCAAGCACTTCGCCATGGGCAAGCTCAAGATCGACCAGTCGCTCGTCCGCGACGTCGCCAGCGACGCCGACAGCGCCGCCATCGTCGGCGCCATCATCCAGATGGCCCACGGCCTCGGCCTCAAGACCAGCGCCGAAGGCGTCGAGGATGCAGCCACCGCCGCGCTCCTGGGCCAGCGCCAATGCGACGAAGCGCAGGGCTACCATTTCGGCCGCCCCGTGCCGGCGGAGGAATTCACGCAGCGCTACGGCCAATAACGCCGTCAACCACCGGTATGATGCGGATTGCCATTTCTCGGGAGCACTCCAATGAGCGACGAAAGCCAAGCCAAAGAACGGCGCATTTTGAGCGCGTTGCGCAAGGTTCTGGGCAACATCGTCAAAGACGCCACGCCCGAGCCGGGCATGCCGCATCCGTTCCGGGAAAGCACGGTCCAGGAAATCCGCGAGCTTTTCGGCCTGATCGCGGAACGCGAAGCCGAGCTGGCTGAAGAGGCGAAGCTCGACCGCAACGAGCGGCCTTACTATGTCGATGAGCCGCCCAACGTCTCCGTCGTCACGCTTCACCGGCCGCCGAAGAACGGCAAGCCGAACTGAGCCCGGCCGCCGCTACAGGCCCGGATCCTCGCCGCCGCCGCGCAGCGACGCCTCGATCACTTTTCGCGTCAGGTGCGGCGCGAACAATTCGATGAAGACATAGGCATAGCCGCGCAGCCAGGCGTCCTTGCGGATGCCGATGCGCGTGGTCGAGGACTCGAACAGGTGCGAAGCGTCCAGCGCGCGCAGGCCCTTGTCGGTCGCCGGCTGGAAGGCCATCGAGGCGACGAGGCCTATCCCCAAGCCCAGGGCGACGTAAGTCTTGATGATGTCGGCATCGAGCGCGGTGAGCACGACGCTCGGTTCGAGGCCGCGGGCGACGAAAGCCTGGTGGATCTTGTTGCGCCCGGCGAAAGCGAAGTCGTAGGTCACCAGCGGATGGCGGGCGATGGCCTCGAGGGTGAGCAGCTTCTCCTTGAGGATCGGGTGCTTCGGCGGCGCGATGACGCAGTGGTTCCACTGGTAGCACGGCAGGATGACGAGCTGCTCCGGATAATGGTCGATGGCCTCGGTGGCCACCGCCATGTCGGACTGGCCCGAGATCACCCATTCGCAGATCTGCGTCGGGCTGCCCTGGTGCAGTTCGAGCCGCACTTTCGGATAGCGCGCCATGAAGGCTTTCACCGCTTGCGGCAGCGCGTAGCGCGCCTGGGTGTGCGTGGTGGCGATGGACAGGCTGCCTGCCGTCTCGTTACTGAACTCGTCGCCGATCTGCTTGAGGTTGGCGAGATCGCGCAGCGTGCGCTCGGCGATGGCGACGATCTCGCGGCCCGGCACGGTGATGCCGGTGAGCCGCTTGCCGTGGCGCACGAAAATATCGACGCCGAGTTCCTCCTCGAGCAGGCGGATCTGCTTGGAGACGCCGGGCTGGGAGGTGAATAGCGCGGCGGCGGCCTCGGAGACGTTGAGCTTGCGCTTGGCGACTTCCTGGACGTAACGCAGTTGCTGGAGGTTCATGGCCATATACCCAGAAGTTCTTTGGATGTGACTATAAAGTATTTTCTAAGCTTATAGGCAGCCGATACGATGCACCGCAACAACAGCACGGGTGCGTCATGGTTCTCGCTCAAGTCATCTCCGGTTTTGCAGTCGGCGCCGTCGTCGGGATCACCGGCGTCGGCGGCGGCGCGCTGATGACGCCGCTCTTGGTGCTGCTGTTCGGCGTCGCGCCGGCCACCGCCGTGGGCACCGACCTGCTCTACGCCGCCATCACCAAGTCGGGCGGCACGCTCGTGCATGCGCGCCGCGGCAACGTCGATTGGCGCATCGTCGGCCGGCTGGCCGCAGGCAGCCTGCCGGCGGCCGCGCTGACGCTGTTCGCCGTGTCGCACCTGGCGCCGCACGGCCTCGGCGGCGCGGGCAAGCTCATCAGCTTCGCGCTCGGCGTCGCCCTGCTGCTCACCGCCATCGCGCTGATCTTCCGCCGCCGGCTGCTGGCCTGGTCGCGGTCGCACGCGGTCGCGGCGCTGCCGGCGCGGCGCCGCGCGCAGCTGACGGTGCTGACCGGCGTCATCGTCGGCGCGCTGGTGACGCTGTCTTCGGTCGGCGCCGGCGCCCTCGGCGTCACGGCCCTGTTCTTCCTTTACCCCAAGCTGCCGGCGCTGCGCATCGTCGGCTCCGACCTCGCCCATGCCGTGCCGCTGACGCTGCTCGCCGGACTGGGCCACTGGTGGCTGGGCAGCGTCGACTGGGCGCTGCTTTTCAGCCTGCTCGCCGGTTCGCTGCCGGGCATTTTCGTCGGCAGCCATCTCGCCGCGCGCATCCCCGAACGCCTGCTGCGCCCGACCCTGGCCGGCATGCTGATCCTGGTGGGCGGCAAGCTGATCGCCGCGTAGCCGCAAAGGAGAACGCCATGTACCGCTACAACGACATCGACCGCCGCATCGTCCGCGAACGCGTCGCCCAGTTCCGCGACCAGACGCGCCGCTACCTGGCCGGCGAGCTGACGGAAGACGAGTTCCGCCCGCTGCGCCTGCAAAACGGCATCTACATCCAGCGCCACGGCCCGATGTTCCGCATCGCCATTCCCTACGGCCATGTCTCCTCCAAGCAGCTGCGCATGCTGGCGCGCATCACGCGCACCTACGACCGCGGCGTCGGCCACTTCAGCACGCGCCACAACCTGCAGCTGAACTGGGTGCGCCTCGACCAGATCCCCGACATCCTCGCCGAACTGGCGAAAGTCGACATGCACGCGATCCAGACGTCGGGCAACTGCGTGCGCAACACCACCATCGATCCGCTCGCCGGCGTTTCGGCGCAGGAAGTGGCCGACCCGCGTCCCTGGGCGGAAATCGTGCGCCAGTGGTCGACGCTGAATCCCGAGTTCGCCTACCTGCCGCGCAAGTTCAAGATCGCCTTCAGCGGCGGCCCGGACGACGGCGCCAACGTGCGCATGCACGACCTGGGCTTCCAGCTCGTGCGCGACGCTGGCGGCGAACTGGGCTTTCGCGTCTGGGTCGGCGGCGGGCTGGGCCGCACGCCCATCCTCGGCGAAGTCGTGCGCCCGTTCCTGCCGTGGCGGCATCTGCTGACCTACGCCGAAGCGATCCTGCGCGTCTACAACCTGCACGGGCGGCGCGACAACGCTTTCAAGGCGCGCATCAAGATCCTCGTCAAGGCGCTCGGCATCGCCGAATTCGCGCGCCAGGTCGACGCCGAATGGGAATTCCTCAAGGACAGCCCGTCGACGCTGAGCGAAGCCGAAGCGGGCCGCATCGCCGCGCAGTTCGAATCCCCCGACTACGAGACGCTGCCGCGGCTCGACGCCAGCTTCGAGTTCGCCAAGCGCCGCGACCGCGAGTTCGCCGCCTGGGTCGCCCACAACGTGCACGCCCACCGCGTGCCCGGCTACGCCGCCGCGACGCTGTCGCTGAAGGCGCCCGGCCGCGCGCCCGGCGATGCCACGGCCGCGCAGATGGAGCTCGTCGCCGACCTCGCCGAGCGCTTCGGCTTCGCCGAGGTCCGCGTCGCGCAGACGCAGAACCTGGTGCTGCCCGACGTGCGCCTGCGCGACCTCTTCATGCTCTGGCAACTGCTGCGCGACGCCGAGCTGGCGACGCCGACGGTCGGCCGCATCGCCGACATCACCGCCTGCCCCGGCGGCGACTTCTGCGCCCTCGCCAACGCCCGCTCGATCCCGCTGGCGCAAGCGATCCAGGCGCGCTTCGCCGACCTCGCCGTGCAGGACGACATCGGCGAGCTCAAGCTCAACATCTCCGGCTGCATGAACGCCTGCGGCCACCATCACGTCGGCCACATCGGCCTGCTCGGCGTCGACAAGCAGGGCGAGGAGTTCTACCAGATCACCCTCGGCGGCGCCTGGGGCCTGGAAGCCTCGCTCGGCAGCGTGATCGGCCCGGCCGTGGCGCGCGACGAGGTGCCGGCGACGATCGCGCGCCTGGTCGACAACTACCGAATGTGTCGACGCCCCCACGAACGCTTCATCGACACCTTCAAGCGCCTCGGCGCAGACAGCTTCCGCACGGCCGCCTACGGCGCAGCCGACAACGCATCCAACGACTACGAAAGAGAGACTGCAAATGGCTAAGATCATCAAGAACCGCGACATCGTCGAAGACCGCTGGACCGTGCTGACGCTGGCCGCCAACGACACGCCGCAGACCGTGCGGCTGCCGTTCGGCCCGGTGCTGGTGCCGCTGTCGGTGTGGCAGGCGCGCAAGGAAGACCTGGTCCGGCGCGAATGGGACCAGGGCACGGCCTTCGGCGTCTGGCTCGGGCCCAGCGACGATCCCGCCGCCATCGCCGCCGACCTCGAGGACTTCAGCGTCGTCGGCGTCCTCTTCCCGAAGTTCACCGACGGCCGCGGCTATTCGATCGCCACGCTGCTGCGCACGCGCTACGGCTATCGCGGCGAATTGCGCGCGCTGGGCGACATCGGCCGCGACCAGATCCATTACCTCCACCGCGTCGGCTTCGACGCCTACGCGATCAAGGAGCCGGAACTCGCGCTGGCCAGCCTCGACGATTTCTCGGAGGCCTACCAGGCCGCCGCCAACCAGCCGCTGCCGCTGTTCCGGCGCCGCGCTTCGCACTGAGGAGTCCGCCATGACCGAACTTCTCGAAGACCCGGCGCTGATCAACAGCGTCGCCGCCAAGACCGTCGAACTGCGCCGCCTGCTGGCGCAGGTTGCCGTCGATTTCACGCCCGCCGCCTTCGCCAACAGCCTCGGCGCCGAAGACATGGTGCTCACCGACCTCATCGTGCGCGAAGACATCGGCATCGAGATCTTCTCGCTCGACACCGGCCGCCTGCCGGCCGAGACCTACGACCTGATGGGCCGGCTCAAGCGCCACTACGGGCTCAACTTGAAGCTCTACTATCCGCGCCACCGGCTCGTCGAGAACTACACGCGCGAGCACGGCATCAACGGCTTCTACGATGCGGTCGAGCTGCGCAAGGCCTGCTGCCACGCGCGCAAGGTCGAACCGCTGCAGCGCGCGCTGGCCGGCAAGAAAGCCTGGATCACGGGCCTGCGCGCCGAGCAGGCCGCCACGCGCGCCGGCCTCGCCGTGCGCGAGTTCGACGCCGGCAATGGGCTGGAAAAATTCAACCCGCTCGCCGGCTGGACGAAGAACGAAGTCTGGGCCTACATCCACGCCAACGCCGTGCCCTACAACAAGCTGCACGACCAGGGCTACCCGAGCATCGGCTGCGCGCCGTGCACGCGCGCCGTGGCCGCCGGCGAGCACGTGCGCGCCGGCCGATGGTGGTGGGAAGAGCCGACGTCCAAGGAATGCGGACTGCACGTGAAGCGCGCCTGATGGCGCCCGAAACAGGTTCAAAGCCACGATTTACCGCCGAGGCGCCGAGGCGCGGAGAAAACATGCTTTTTGTTTTCTCGGCGTCTCCGCGCCTCGGCGGTTAAACAAGTCTTCCACATCTTCTCGCGGAATCACCATGACCACTGCACTTCTCGCGCGCCCGACGCTCGCGCATCTCGACTGGCTCGAAGCCGAGGCCATCCACATCCTGCGCGAAGTCGCCGGCCAGTGCGCCAATCCGGCGCTGCTGTTCTCCGGCGGCAAGGATTCGATCTGCCTGCTGCGCCTGGCGGAAAAGGCCTTCCGTCCGGGCCGCTTCCCTTTTCCGCTGCTGCACATCGACACCGGCCACAACTATGACGAAGTCATCGCCTTCCGCGACCGGCGCGCGGCGGAACTCGGCGAGCGCCTGATCGTGCGCACGCTGGCGGATTCGATGGCGAGGGGCAGCGTGGTGCTGCGCACGCCCGACGAGTCGCGCAACAAGCACCAGTCCGTGACGCTGCTCGAGGCGATCGAGGAATTCGAATTCGACGCCTGCATCGGCGGCGCGCGGCGCGACGAGGAAAAGGCGCGCGCCAAGGAGCGCATCTTCTCCTTCCGCGATGCTTTCGGCCAGTGGGACCCGAAGAACCAGCGCCCCGAGCTCTGGGACCTCTACAACGCCCGCGCCCACCGCGGCGAGAACATCCGCGTCTTCCCGATCTCGAACTGGACCGAGCTCGACGTCTGGCAATACATCGAGCGCGAGCAGCTCGAACTGCCGTCGATCTATTTCGCCCATCCGCGGCCGGTGGTGCGAAGGAACGGCCTGCTGCAGCCGGTCACGCCGCTGACGCCGGCCCGCGACGGCGACCGCGTCGAGACGCTCAGCGTGCGCTTTCGCACCGTCGGCGACATCACTTGCACGGCGCCGGTCGAATCAGCCGCCGCTGGCGTCGCCGCCATCATCGCCGAGACGGCCACCACCACGATCACCGAGCGCGGCGCCACGCGGCTGGACGACCAGACGTCGGACGCCTCGATGGAGCAGCGCAAGAAAGAAGGATATTTCTGATGAACCGCCGAGACGCCGAGGCGCGGAGAAAAGCCATGACATTTGCAATTCCCGGCGCCGCGGCGCCGCGACGGTTGGAGGAATGAACATGTCCGCACCAGAGCATCTACCCGACGCCGACAACGGCCTGCTGCGCTTCCTCACCTGCGGCAGCGTCGACGACGGCAAGAGCACGCTGATCGGGCGCCTGCTCTACGACACCAAGGCGATCCTCGCCGACACGCTGCATGCCATGGCGCGCACGTCGCAAAAGCGCGGCCTGGACGCCGTCGACCTCTCGCTGCTCACCGACGGCCTGCAGGCCGAACGCGAGCAGGGCATCACCATCGACGTCGCCTACCGCTACTTCTCCACCGGCACGCGCAAGTACATCATCGCCGACGCGCCGGGCCACGAACAGTACACGCGCAACATGGTCACCGCCGCCTCGAGCGCCGACCTCGCCGTCATCCTCATCGACGCGCGGCGCGGCGTGCTGACGCAGACCAAGCGCCACTCGACGATCGCGCACCTGATGGGCATCCCGCATCTGGTCGTCGCCGTGAACAAGATGGACCTCGTCGGCTACGAGCGCGCCGTGTTCGAGAAGATATGCGCCGACTACCGCGATTTCGCCGCCAAGGTCGGCATCGCCGACGTCTGCTTCATCCCCATCTCGGCGCTCGCCGGCGACATGATCGTCGACCGCGGCGAGCGGCTCGGCTGGTACTCGGGCCCGACGCTGCTCGACCTGCTGGAAACCGCGGTCGGCGCGCCCGCCGCGCATGGCGCTCCTTTCCGCTTCCCGGTGCAATACGTCTGCCGGCCGCAGCGGGCGGACGATCCGCTGCTCCACGACTACCGCGGCTTCATGGGCCGCATCGAGTCGGGCGAGATCGCCGTCGGCGACGCGGTGACCGTGCTGCCGGCGGGGCGCACGACGCGCATCAAGGACATCCAGGTCGCCGGCGTCTCGCAGCCGCTGGCGATCGCCGAGCAGTCGGTGACGCTGCTGCTCGAAGATGACATCGACATTTCGCGCGGCGACATGATCGCCAGGAGCGGCGCCCTGCCGCAGACGCGCCAGGCGGTGCGCGCCAATCTCTGCTGGCTGTCGGAGACGCCGCTCGATCCCCGGCGGCGCTACCTGATCCGCCACACGACGCGGGAAACCCAGGCCCGGCTCGCCAGCATCGACAGCCGTCTCGACATCGCCAGCCTGGCGCACGAAGCGGCGGCCGGCCTGGCCATGAACGACATCGCCCAGGTGTCGTTCCGGCTGGCCCAGCCGATCTTCGCCGACGCCTACGCCGAGAACCGCGCCACCGGCGCCTTCATCGTCATCGACGCGGCGACCAACAACACCGTCGGGGCCGGCATGGTGATCTGAACGAGCGGGTCCGCGGCGCGCCGGCCGCGGACCGACAATGTCATATATTCCGTCGCCAAGTTGTAGTAGCATTCCTACAACTTTGGTAAAAGCGCCAAGCCGGAAGAGCGGCGGCGACTACGCATCGGAACCATGGCCAAGAACGGTTCGCCGGCAACAACCATAGCCGTCTTCACGCTGGCGGGGATTGCGCTGCTCGTCCTCACGCTGCTGGCCGCCTGGTATCTGCAGTCGCCGGCGCCCAGTGCCGCCGCGGCGCCGCGCGCCGGCATCGACAGCGTCGCCTTCGATGCCGAGCCGCTCTCGCCGCTGCCGCAAAGCGTCGCCCTCGATGCCGACAAGGTCGCCCTCGGCGCCAAGCTGTTCGACGACCCGCGCCTGTCCCGCGACGACTCCATCGCCTGCGCCACCTGCCATCCGCTCGACCACGCCGGCAGCGACGGCCGGCGCACCGCCCGCGGCATCGGCGGCAAGGTCGGCGCCATGAACACGCCGACCGTCTTCAACAGCGGCTTCAATGTCTGCCAGTTCTGGGACGGTCGCGCCGCCAGCCTGGAAGAACAGGCCGCCGGCCCGGTTCGCAACCCCGCCGAAATGGGGTCCGACTGGCCCGAGATCGTCGGCAAGCTGAGCCAGGACCGCTTCTATCGCAACGCCTTCGGCCATCTCTACGCCGGCGGCGTGAGCGCCGCAGCCGTCCGCGACGCGCTCGCCACCTTCGAGCGCAGCCTGGTCACGCCGGACGCCCGTCTCGACCGCTACCTGCGCGGCGACAAGGCGGCCCTCGACGAGCGCGAGAGCCGCGGCTACCGCCTGTTCAAGGATCTCGGCTGCGCCTCCTGCCACCAGGGCATCAACGTCGGCGGCAACTTCTACGCCGGCCTCGGCGTCTTCGGCAACTTCTTCGGCGATCGCGGCAAGGACGCGCCGGAAGACCAGGGCCGCTACAACGTCACCGGCCAGGAAACGGACCGGCACCGGTTCCGGGTGCCAAGCCTGCGCAACGTCGCCCGGACCGCCCCCTACTTCCACGACGGCAGCGTGCCGACGCTGGAACAGGCCATCCGCCTCATGGGCAAGTACCAGCTCGGCCGCGATCTGTCGGACGACGAGATCGGCCTCATCGCCGCATTCCTGGAAACCCTGACCGGCAACTACCAGGGGCGGCCGCTGTGAGCGTGCGCGAGATTCCGCGCTGGATCTGGCTGGCGGCGGGACTGCTGGCCTTGGTCCTGCTGCTGGTGCTGGCCGCCGGCTCGCTGTCGGACGCCCGGCGCATCGCCGCCGCCAACAACAACCTCGCCGCCCTCGACCAGCAACAGGCGAAGCTGAGCGAGAACGTCCTCAAGCTGCGCTACGGCCTGATCTCCAACTACGACGGCATCAACCAACTCGTCGCCGAGACGCAGCGCGCCAGTGCCGCTCTCGGCGCCGAAGAAGGCGCCATCGCCGCCAAGGGCAATGCCCGCATCGACGCCTTGTACCGCCAATACACGGCGGCGCTGAAGGAGCATTGCGACCACGTCGAGCGCTTCAAGTCGGGCAACGCGCTGCTGAAGAATTCCCTGCACTACTTCCCGCGCGCCGTCGAAGACGTCCAGCACGGCCTGCCGCGCGACGGCGGCGGGCAGGCACTCTCCGAACGCCTCGGCGACCTCTACTTCGCCACCTTGCGCTACGGCACGGGCGCCGACGAAAGCCTGAGCGGCGCCGTCGCCGACGGCATCGGCGGCATCCGCAACGATGCCGAGCGCCTGCCGCCGCCGCGGCGCAAGGAAGTGCTCAACGTCCTCGCCCATGCCGAAGTGATCCTGCACTACCGGCCGGCGGTGGACGCGTTGACGCAGCAGATCGTCTTCCCCGCCACGACGCCGCTGGTCAGGGAACTCGGCCGCGCCATTCAGGACGATGCGCTCGCCGGCGAACGCCTGGCCAACCGCTTCCGCCTCGGCCTGGCGGCGCTCGCCGGCCTGCTGCTGTTCGGGGTTTCGCTGTCGCTGCTGCGCCTGATGCGAAACGCGCAGCAGCTGGAAGACAGCCACCGCTTCATGGACCGCATCAGCGAGAACATCGGCGACGGCGTGCTGGCCACCGACAAGGACGGCGCCATCATCTTCGCCAACCGCGAAGCGGCGCGGCTGACCGGCTACGAGCGCGCTGCGCTGCTCGGCAAGAACCTGCGCGACGCCCTTCCGGGCAGTTCGATCTGGCAGACGCAATATGCTTTCGGCATCATCCGCAGCGACGACGAGCAGTTGCGCCGCAGCGACGGCAGCGTGTTGCCCATTGCGCTGGTGCACGCGACGATCCACGAGGCCGGCCAGCTCGGCGCGGTCATGGCCTTCCGCGACATGACCGAAGTCCGCGCGCGCCAGAAGGATCTCCAGCTCGCCGCCACGGTGTTCGAGCACAGCCCTTACGGCATCATGGTGACGGACGGCGCGGCCACCATCCTGCGCGTCAATCCGGCCTTCCGCGCCATCACCGGCTATGGCGAAGGCGAGGTCGCCGGGAAGACGCCGGCGGTCCTCAAGTCGGGCCTCCATCAGGCCGATTTCTACCAGAACATGTGGTCCTCGCTGCGCGACGAAGGCCAGTGGAAAGGCGAATTGCAGAACCGCCGCAAGAACGGCAACCTGTTCCCCGAGTGGCTGAGCATCCGCGCCGTCAAGGGCAAGCACGGCGACATCACCCACTACGTCGGCATTTTCTCCGACCTCTCCGAGCACAAGGAATCCGAGCGCCGGCTCGAATATCTCGCCAACTACGACACCCTGACGGGCCTGCCCAATCGCGTGCTGTTCCAGGACCGCCTGAACCAGGCCATCGCCCACATGGGCCGCGGCAACCGCATCCTCGCGCTGATGTACGCCGGCCTCGACCACTTCAAGGTGGTGAACGAAACGCTCGGCGTCGACATCGGCGATGCCCTGCTCAAGGCCGTCGCCGGCCGCCTGCTGGCCGGCCTGCGCGACACCGACACGGTCTGCCGCCTCAGCGGCGACCAGTTCGCCATCCTGCTCGACGACGTCCGCAACGTCGCCGACATCGCCTCCAAGGCGCAGGCGGTGCTGCGCGCCTTCGAGCGACCTTTCGAGATCGACGGCCACGTCCTGTTCACCAGCCTCAGCATCGGCATCACGCTGGCGCCGCTCGACGCCAGCGATGCCGCGACGCTGCAGCGCAACGCCGACACGGCGATGTTCGGCGCCAAGGAATTGGGCCGCAACACCTTGCAGTTCTACAGCGCCGACATGTCGGCGCGCATGGCGGAAGCGCTGCGCCTCGAGAACGGCCTGCGCCGCGCGCTCGAGGCCGGCGAATTCGCACTGCATTACCAGCCGCAGTGGTGCTTGAGCAGCAACCGCGTGGTCTGCGTCGAAGCGCTGCTGCGCTGGACGTCGGCGGAGTTCGGCGCGGTTTCGCCGACGAGCTTCATCCCCGTCGCGGAGAAATGCGGCCTCATCGTCCCGATCGGCGCATGGGTGCTGCGCACGGCCTGCGCCCAGGTGGCGGCTTGGCGGCGCAGCGGCGACGCCGACGTGCGCGTCGCCGTCAATCTTTCAGCCGTGCAGTTCCGCCAGACCGACCTCGTCGATCTGGTGCGCGGCGTCCTCGCCGAATACCAGCTGGAAGGCCGCCAGCTCGAACTGGAAATCACCGAGAGCGTCGTCATGGAAGACGTCGGGCGTTCCATCGCCACGCTCAACGGCTTGCGCGCGCTCGGCTGCGAGATCGCCATCGACGATTTCGGCACCGGCTATTCCAGCCTCAACTACCTGAAGCAGTTCCCGCTGGACACCTTGAAGATCGACCAGTCTTTCGTCCGCGGCCTGGGCAGCAACAGCGATGACGCCGCCGTGGTGAATGCCATCGTCAGCCTGGGCGCCAGCCTCTCGCTGAAGATCGTCGCCGAGGGCGTCGAACTCGACGAGCAGCGCAGCTTCCTCGAAAACCTCGGCGGCCAGGCCAACATGCTGCTCCAGGGCTACCACATCTGCCGCCCGGTGCCGGCCGACGAAGTGGCGGCCTTCCTCGGGCGTTCGCAAACCAGGCAATAGCGTGGCGCGGCGGCGCCTTTCGCGCGCATCCCCGCTAAAATGGGCGTCTTTCGCGCTCGCCTAGCCACCGCCGCCATGAACAAGTTCGTCCGGAACCCGCGCTTTCCTTTCGCCGCCGCCGTCGTCGTCAGCCTGTCGCTGGTCATCGGCGGCGTCATCCTGGCGCAACTGCTGAACCTGGCCGCCTGCCCGCTGTGCATTCTCCAGCGCATGCTCTACCTGCTGCTGGCCCTGGTCGGCGCCGGCGGCCTGGCGGCGGCGCGGCCGCTGGCGCGGCGCTTCGCCGCGCTGGCGATGGCGGCGGTCGCCGGCACCGGCGCCGTCGTCGCCGGCTACCAGATCTGGATCCAGCGCTTCGCCCACGACACCAACTGCGTGGCCAATGCGCCGTGGTGGGAACAGCTGGTCGACTGGGCCGGCGAAAAGCTGCCGTTATTGTTCGGCGTCAGCGGCCTGTGCTCGGAGCCGCCGTGGAAGCTCCTCGGCCTGTCGATCGCCGAGTGGTCGCTGCTGGCGTTCTCAGTCTTGTTTGGCCTGGCGGCCTTCGCCGCGTTGCGCAAGATGCGGGACCGCTGACAACCCGGCGGGGAGCGCCGCGCGCCCGGGACGGCGGTTCAGACGTCGAGATGCTGGTACAGCAGGGTCGATAGATAGCGTTCCCCGAATGACGGAATCATCACGACCACCAGCTTGCCTTCATTCTCCGGGCGCCTGGCAACTTCGAGCGCCGCCCATACTGCCGCCCCCGATGAAATCCCGACCAGCAGGCCTTCTTGCGTCGCCAGCTCGCGCGCCGTGTTGAGCGCGTCGTCGTTCTTGACGCGCACGACTTCATCGTAGATCGCGGTGTCGAGGACGGCCGGGACGAAGCCGGCGCCGATGCCCTGAAGCGGGTGCGGCCCCTTCTCACCGCCGGAGAGCACGGCACTGGCGTCGGGTTCGACGGCGACGACCCGCACGCCCGGCTTCTTCGCCTTCAGCGCCGCGCCGACGCCGGTGATGGTGCCGCCGGTGCCGACGCCGGCGACGAAGATGTCGACCGCGCCGTCGGTGTCGCGCCAGATTTCCGCGGCCGTGGTCTTGCGGTGGATCTCGGGGTTGGCGGCATTCTCGAACTGCTGCGGAATGAAGTAGCGCGCGTCGGACGCCGCCAATTCCTCCGCCTTCCTGATGGCGCCGCCCATGCCGTCGGGGCCGGGCGTGAGGATCAGTTCCGCGCCGTAGGCCTTGAGCAGCAGCTTGCGCTCGCGGCTCATGGTCTCAGGCATGACGAAGGCGGCCTTGTAGCCGCGCGCGGCGGCGACCATCGCCAGGCCGATGCCGGTGTTGCCGGAGGTCGGCTCGAGGATGATGGTGTCGGGCTTGATCTTGCCGGCCTTCTCGGCAGCGTCGATCATCGCCACGGCGATGCGGTCCTTGACGCTGTGGGCCGGATTGAAGAACTCGAGCTTCAGCGCGATGGTGGCGTCGATGCCGGCATTGACGCGGTTGAGCTTGACGAGCGGCGTGTTGCCGACCAATTCGGCGACGTTGTTGGCGATCTTCATGGCACTCTCCTTTTCCGATCTGCGGATGATAGCGGCAACCGGCGGGCGCCGAACCGGCGGGCGCCGCGCTGCGGGCGATTCACGCGCGCGATCCCGCAATCGCATCCCGGGAACGGAACGATTGCGATATGCTTTGCTTGTGGTCATTTCGACTCACGGCGCGACAAGCCCGCAGCGAGGGAAATAACGTGTGCGCAGAGTCACGCTCGCCGCGCCCACGCGAGCGTCGTTGCAAAACTTGCGACGGAATGCCGCCACGATTTCGTTCAATAGGCCTACTATTGGCGCCGGCTTTTCGGCACCACAACTCTTGGATGGGAACCAAGCGATGTTCGATCGAACGAAAATCGTCACGCGGCTTTTCCTCGGCTTCGCCGCCATGCTTCTCGGCGCCCTGTTGCTCGGCTACATCGGGGCGCACAGCATCTCGCAGTTGTCGCGCATCAGCACGGACATCTTCGAGCATCCGTTCGCGGTATCGACGGCGACGCTCGAAATCCGCGCAGACGTCCTCGCCGCCCAGCGCACGGTCGGCGCCATCGTCGGCAAGGGCGGCGACGCCGACCTGCCGATGCTCTCGGCGACGACGGCGCGCATCGACAAGAACATGGCCATCGTCCGCGAGCGCTTCCTGGGCGACGCCGCGGACGTCGCGGCCATCGACAAGAACCTGGCGGCCTGGCGCGCCGTGCGCGACGAAACGCTGGCCCTGGTGCGCAGCGGGCGCCGTGCCGAAGCGGCGGCGCTGAACGACGGCCGCGGCGCGGCACTGGTCGATGACGTATTGGCGCAAGTCGGCGGCGTCACCGTCCTCACCGCGATCAAGGCCGCCGCGCTCGAGAAGGAAGCGGCGCAGGAGAAGAACGGCGCCACCGGCCTCATCGGCTTCATGCTCGCCATGATCATCACCGGCGGCGTCGCCGTGGCGTTCCTGGTCACGCGCAGCGTCACGCAGTCGCTGCAACTGGCCGTCGCCACGGTTCATGACCTGATCGCCGACAGCGTCGAGAAGGCGCGCGTCGCCACCGCCGTGGGCGCCGGCGACCTCGACCACGACATCGTCGTCTCGCCGCCCCTGGTGATCGACGCCAAGCGCCTGCCCGACGACGAGTTGGGCTTCCTCATGCACGCGCTGGTGCGCCTGAGCGAAGTCCAGCGCGACTTCGACGACGCCTTCCGCAAAATGACATTGTCCTTGCGCGCGGCGCACGAGGACGAACGCTCGCGCGACTGGCTCAAGTCCGGCGGCAATATCCTGAGCAACCTGATGCGCGAGGAGCAGACCACCGCGGTGATGGCGGAAAGCGTCCTGACCTTCCTCGTCGAATACCTCGAAGCCGGCGTCGGCGTCCTCTACCTGTTCGACGAGCGCACCGTCCAGCTGTGCCTGACGGCCACGTATGCGACCAACCAGCGCCGCAAGATCGGCGAATTCTTCCGCCTCGGCGAAGGCCTCGTCGGCGAGGCGGCAAGGCACCAGAAGACGGCCTATCTCGCCGACGTGCCGCCCGACTACCTGACCATCAATTCGGCGCTCGGCGAAGCCGCGCCCAAGGTCGTCGCCGCCTTGCCGCTGCTGCACGGCAACCGTCTCGTCGGCGTCATCGAAATCGGCGCCTTCCATGAATTCAGCAAAGTCCAGTCGAAGTTCATCGAGTCCGCCCGGGACATGATCGCCATCGGCCTCGACGTCAACCTCGCGCGCCTGCAGACGGCGGAACTGCTCGAAGTGACCCAGCAGCAGACCGAGGAATTGCGCGTGCAGCAGGAGGAACTGCAGCAGAGCAACGAGGAACTCGAAGAGCGCGCGCAGATGCTCGAACAGCAGCGCGAAAGCATCCGCACCAAGAACCGCGAAATCGAGGCGGCCAGCGAAGTCATGCGGCAGAAAGCCGTGGAACTCGAACGGGTCAGCACCTACAAGTCGGAATTCCTGGCGAACATGTCGCACGAGCTGCGCACGCCGCTCAACAGCCTGATGATCCTCTCGAGCCTGCTGAAGCAGAACAAGGACGGCAACCTGACCGCGAAGCAGGTCGAGTTCGCCGCCACCATCAATTCCGCCGGCTCGGACCTGCTCGAGCTCATCAACGACATCCTCGACCTGTCCAAGGTCGAAGCCGGGCAGATGCAGTTCAACTTCGCCGCCATGCCGGTACGGGACGTCTGCGACGGCATGCGCGCGCTGTTCGAGCCGCTCGCCGAGCAGCGCGGGCTCGACTTCCGCGTCGCGGTCGAGGCGGATGCGCCGCCGCTGCTCTACGGCGACGAGCAGCGGGTGCACCAGATCCTCAAGAACCTGCTGTCCAACGCCATGAAGTTCACCGAGAAGGGCAGCGTGTCGGTGCGCATCTTCGCGCCCGCCGACCACGAGAACCCGCTGCCGGTGCCGGCCGTCGCCTTTGCCGTCAGCGATACCGGCATCGGCATTCCCGCCGACAAGCAGCAGCTGGTGTTCGAAGCCTTCCAGCAGGCCGACGGCTCGATCAGCCGCAAGTTCGGCGGCACCGGATTGGGCCTGTCGATCTCGATGCAGCTTGCCCACAAGATGCACGGCGAGCTGCGCATGCGCAGCGAGGAAGGCCAGGGCAGCGTGTTCACCCTGTACATGCCGCTTTCGGCGACGCCCGGCCAGGCGACGGAACAGCCGGTCGCGCGCATGGCCCCGGTGCCGCCGGTTGCCGCCGCCCGGCCCGCGGTGGCGGCGCCGGCCGTTGCCGCCGCCGTCGAGCCCGGCGATGCCTTGCCTTATCCCGCGCCGGTGCCGGATGACCGGGAGGATCTGGCGCCGGGCGACAAGTCGATCCTGGTCATCGAGGATGACCTCAATTTCGCCAGGATTCTGCAGAGCATGATCAAGGAGCGCGGCTTCGCCGCCGTCGTCGCCGCGGACGGCGAGTCCGGGCTCGCGCTGGCGAGCCGCTTCCAGCCGAGCGCCATCATCCTCGACGTCATGCTGCCGCACCTCGACGGCTGGGGCGTGATGCGCAGCCTCAAGGACAATCCGCGCACGCGCCACATTCCGGTCCATTTCATCACCTGCCTCGAAGACCGGCAGAAGGCGATGGCCATGGGCGCGATCGGCTTCGCCACCAAGCCCGTCAGCATCGAGCAGCTGAACGGCGTGCTGCAGTCGATCGAAGGCTCGCTGGCGAAGTCGGTGCGCAAGCTCCTCATCGTCGAGGACAACGCCGACGAAGCCAAGAGCATGGTGGCCCTGCTGGAAGAAAGCGTCGTCGAGATCGCCGTGGCGACGACCGGCAAGGAGGCCATCGTCCGGTTGTCCGCCGAGCCATTCGACTGCATGGTGCTCGACCTCGGGCTGTCCGACATGTCCGGGTTCGACCTGCTCGAGTACATCCAGAACCTCGACGGCGCGCGCCGCATCCCCGTCATCATCCACTCGGGCCGCGAACTCAGCCACGAGGACGAAAGAAAGCTGCGCCGCTACGCCGAGAGCATCATCATCAAGGGCGCCAAGAGCCCGGAACGGCTGCTCAACGAAGTCACGCTGTTCCTCCACCTGGTCGAGAGCAACCTGCATCCGAACAAGCAGCGCATGATCCGCACCGCCATCGACAAGGAAGCCCAGCTCGAGGGCCGCAAGGTGCTGCTGGTGGACGACGACATGCGCAACATCTTCTCACTGTCGTCGGTGCTGGCGGAAAAGAACATGGTGGTGATCGAGGCCGAGAACGGCAAGGAAGCGCTGGTCCGCCTCGACGAGCATCATGACATCAGCATCATCCTGATGGACATCATGATGCCGGAAATGGACGGCTACGCGGCGATGCGCGAAATCCGCAAGAACCCCCGCTACCTGAACATCCCGATCATCGCCATGACCGCCAAGGCCTTGAAGGGCGATCATGAGAAGTGCATGGCGGCGGGCGCCAGCGACTACCTCGCCAAGCCGCTCGAGGTGGAAAAACTGTTGTCGCTGATCCGTGTCTGGATCTTCCAGCACGGCTAAACTGATGGCCATGATGCCGGGCGAACTGGAAGACGTGGAAATTCGGCTCCTGCTGGAGGGGCTGCAGCAGGTCTATGGCTACGACTTCCGCGATTACGCCGATGCCTCGATCAAGCGCCGCCTGACGCAATGGCTGGCCGAATCGGCGTTCGCGACGTTTTCGCAGGCGCAGTCGCAACTGCTGCGCGAGCCGGAGCTGTTCGTCTCGCTGCTGCAGGGCATCACCGTCAATGTCACGGAAATGTTCCGTGATCCGTCCTTCTTCCGCGCCCTGCGCGAGCAGGTGGTCCCCTTCCTCAAGACCTATCCCTTCGTCAAGATCTGGCATGCCGGCTGCGCTTCCGGCGAGGAAGCGTATTCGATGGCCATCCTGCTCAACGAGGAAGGCATGGCCGGGCGCTACCGCATGTATGCCACCGACATCGACGAGGCGGTGCTGCAGAAGGCGACGGAAGGCGTCATGCCGATCACCGAAATGCAGCGCTATACGCGCAATTACCAGAAGAGCGGCGGCACGGCCTCGTTCGCCGACTACTACACGGCGCGCTATGATCGCGCGATCCTGTCGCCCAGCCTGAAGAAGGACATCGTCTTCGCGCCGCACAATCTGGTGGCGGATGCCGAGTTCGGCGAAATGAACATGGTCCTGTGCCGCAACGTGATGATCTATTTCAAGCCGACGCTCAAGGAGCGCTGCCTGCGCCTGTTCGACAACAGCCTGCTGGCGGGCGGCTTCCTGTGCCTGGGGCTCAAGGAAACCCTGGAGCGCCGGAAAATGGGCGACCGCTACGACGAGGTGGCGCCCGGCTCGCGCATCTACCGGAAGCGCTATGGCTAGAAGGGGAAGATTCCAGGCCGTCGTCATCGGCGTCTCCAGCGGCGGCGTGCAGGCGCTGAAACGCCTGCTCGGCCAGTTGCCGGCAGACTTCCCGCTGCCGATCCTGATCGTCCAGCACATCAGCCCCGACGCCGGCAACGGCATGGCGAAGCTCCTCGACCAGTTGTGCGCCATCCGCGTCAAGGAGGCCGACGAGCAGGAACGCGTGCTTCCCGCCACCGTCTACCTGGCGCCGCCCAACTACCACCTGCTGGTCGAGCGCGACGGCCTGCTGGCGCTGTCCGCCGATGCGCCGGTGAGCTTTGCGCGTCCGTCCGTCGATGTCCTGTTCGAGTCGGCGGCGGCGGTCTTCGGCGCCGGGCTGATCGGCATCATCCTCACCGGCGCCAACTACGACGGCAGCCGCGGCGTGCAGCGGATCAAGGCGCACGGCGGCGTCGTCGTGGTGCAGGATCCGGCCGACGCCGAAACGCCGCAGATGCCGCTGGCCGCGCTCGCCGCGACCACCGCGGACCACGTCGTGGCGCTGGCCGACATGGCGGCGCTGCTGCAGCGCCTGGCCGGCGGCACGGCGGCGCCGCGCCGCCAGGGCGAGGCGAGCGATGCGTAGCAACAACATCTCGCTGCTGCTGGTCGACGACCGCCCGGAAAACCTGGTGGCCCTGGAGGCCGTGCTCGGCAACCAGGATCTCGACCTGGTGAAGGTCATGTCGGGCAACGACGCGCTGCGCTGCACCCTCAAGCAGGATTTCGCCCTGGTGCTGCTCGACGTGCAGATGCCCGGCATGGACGGCTTCGAGACCGCGGAGCTGATGCGCGCCAATCCCAAGACGCGGCACCTGCCGATCATTTTCATCACCGCGGGCATGAAGGAAACCCACCTGCAGTTCAAGGGCTACGAGGCGGGCGCGGTGGACTACCTGATCAAGCCTTTCGAGCCGCACATCCTGCAAAGCAAGGTGCGGGTGTTCTGCGAACTCTACCGCCAGCGCCGCCAGCTCGAGGCGAACCAGCTGCTGCTGGAAGTCAGGATCAAGGAGCGCGTCGCCCAGCTCAGGGACAGCGAGGAACGCTTCCGCATGCTGGCCACCCATGCGCCCGTGGGCATCTACCAGATCGATCGGGAAGGCTTTTGCCTGTTCGTCAATCACCGCTGGTGCGAGATTGCCGGCCTCACCCCCGAGGAAGCCGGCGGAGAGGGCTGGACGCGGACGCTGCACCCGGACGACCGCGTCGCCGTCGCCGCGCTGTGGCGCGACGCCGCCTCGGCCGGCACCGAGTGGTCGATGGACTACCGCTTCATCCGGCCCGACGGCAAGCTCGTCTGGGTGCACGGCAACGCCGTGCCGCTGCGCGACGAGGACGGCGAAGTCACAGGCTTCCTCGGCAACAACCTCGACATCACCGTGCGCAAGCGGGCCGAGGAACGCGAGCGCACGCGCAGCACGGTGGCGAGCCGGCTCGCCGAGGATGCGCCCTTGGCGGACATCCTCCATCTGATCGCCGCCGGCGCCGAACGCCAGGCGCACGGCCTGCGTTGTTCGATCATGCTGCTCGACGAACCGGCCGAGCAGCGGGTCTATGGCGCGACCCCGGACCGGCCGGACAGCGCCGGCAGCCCGCGCCTGCTCGTCGGCACGGACAACGCCGCCTGCGCGTCCGCCGCCTGCGACGGCCAGCGGCTGGTCGTCGACGACATCCATGGCCAGCCGGCCTGCGAAAAATGCCGGCCGGCGGCAACCGGCGGAGAATCGACCTCCTGCTGGTCGGAACCGATCGTCGCCATGAACGGCGAGACGCTCGGGGTTTGCGCGTTCTACTGGACGCGGCCCGGCATCCCCGACGCCGGCGACATCGAATTGATGCGCGAAGCCGCCCAGCTGGCGGCGCTCGCCATCGAGCGCAAGAGCACCGAAAACGAGTTGCAGATCGCCGCCTCGGTGCACGAAGCCATCAGCGAAGCGATCGTCGTGACCGACCCCAACGATCGCATCATCGCCATCAACCCGGCGTTCACGCAAGTCACCGGCTACTCGGCGCAGGATGCCATCGGCCAGACGCCGCGCCTGCTGAAGAGCGACCGGCACGACATTTCCTTCTACCAGAAGATGTGGCACGAGCTGGAAACCACCGGCCGCTGGGAAGGCGAGATCTGGAACCGGCGCAAGAACGGCGAGGAATACCCCGAATGGCTGTCCATCAACACCCTGCGCGACGCCAACGGCAAGGTGCTGCGGCGCATCGCCATGTTCGCCGACATCACGGAGAAGAAGCGCAACGAGGAAACCATCTGGCGCCAGGCCAACTACGATTCCCTCACCGAGCTGCCGAACCGCCGCCTGTTCCGCGACCGCCTGCAGCATGAGGTCATGAAGGCACGGCGCGGCGGCCTCTACGTCGCGCTGCTGTTCATCGACCTCGACCGCTTCAAGGAGGTCAACGACACGCTCGGCCACCATACCGGCGATCTGCTGCTGGTCGAAGCGGCGCGCCGCATCTGCAATTTCGTGCGCGCCACCGACACCGTCGCGCGCCTCGGCGGCGACGAATTCACCGTCATCATGTCCGACCTCATCGACACCGACCGCGTCGGCGAAGTTGCCCAGGGTATGCTGATGGCATTGGCCAAGCCGTTCCCGCTGAGCAAGAACGCCGTCTATATTTCCGCCAGCATCGGCATCACGATCTTCCCGAGCGACGCCGACAACATCGAGTCGCTGCTGCGCAACGCCGACCAGGCCATGTATGCGGCCAAGGAGCAGGGACGCAACCGCTTCAGCTATTTCACCGCCTCGATGCAGGCGACGGCGCAGCGGCGCCTGCAGCTCAGCAACGACTTGCGCGGCGCCATCGCCGCGCGCCAGTTCGAAGTGTATTTGCAGCCCATCGTCGAACTGGCGAGCGGCCGCATCTACAAGGCCGAGGCGCTGCTGCGCTGGCGCCATCCGCTGCACGGCATGGTCGATCCGTCGCAGTTCATCCCCATCGCCGAGGAAACGGGACTCATCAACGAAATCGGCGACTGGGTGTTCCGCGAATCGGCGCGCCTGGCCAAGCTCTGGTATGACGCGAGCACGGCCGCCGACCTGGGCCGCGACGGCATCCAGATCAGCGTGAACAAATCGCCGCGCCAGTTCTTCTCCGGCAACACGCACCGGACCTGGATCGAGCATCTGACCGAAATCGGCCTGCCGACCACCTGCATCGCCATCGAAATCACCGAAGGGCTGCTGCTCGACGACCGGCCGGAAGTGGCGGCAAAGCTGACGCAGTTCCGCGATGCCGGCTTCGGCGTTTCCCTCGACGATTTCGGCACCGGCTATTCGGCCATGGCCTACCTGAAGAAATTTCCCATCGACTTTCTCAAGATCGACCAGTCCTTCGTGCGCGACATGGCGACGGATCAGGGCGACCAGGCCATCGTCGAGGCGATCATCGTCATGGCCCACAAGCTCGGCCTCAAGGTCATCGCCGAAGGCGTCGAAACCGTGGCCCAGCGCGACATGCTGAAGGCCGCGGGCTGCGACTACGGCCAGGGCTATTTGTTCGCCAAGCCGATGTCGACGGCGAACATGCCCTTCCCGGCCATCGCGCCGGGGATGCCGGAGAACTAGCCCGGCCCACGCGAAGCCGGCCCGCGTCCGCCGCGGCGCCGGCGGCGGCAAACTAGCCGCCATATAACTTCGCGGCATTAGCCAAGCGCCAACAGTTCGTTTGATTTGCCGCGCCGCGCGCGTAGAGTCGAACCGCCGAATCCCCCGCCGTCAAGTCGGCAGCAGCCCGAACCGGGAACAAAGTGCGGCCGCCGCCATCTGAATTTCGTTGGCCGATTGCAGCGAGCGCCGCGGATGTCGGCAGCAGGCCGCGCCAGCGGCATAGCGACTGGAGGAACGACGCCATGACAGCCATCGATGAAATACCCGCCGCGGTCCGGCAAATCCTGGAGCGCGCCGCCGAACGCGGGCGCGCCGCGCAGCTTGCCTATCGCGGCGCCGTGACGCCGGCGGAGGCTTGGACGCTGGCGCAGCTCGGCGCCGCACGCATTCTCGACGTGCGCACCGGCGCCGAATGGGAATTGGTCGGCCGCGTTCCCGGCGCCGAGGAAATCGCCTTCAAGCTCTATCCGGACTGGCGGCCCAACCCGGATTTCCTCGCCGAGGTGAAGCGGCGCTTCACCGCCGACGAACACATCCTGCTGCTGTGCCGCTCGGCCCAGCGCTCGCACCACGCGGCGGCGCTGCTCGCCGCTGACGGCTACCGCAACGCCTACAACATCCTCGAAGGCTTCGAGGGCGACAAGAACGCCGACGGGCAACGCACGGCGAACGGCTGGAAAGTGCACGGACTGCCCTGGCGGCAGTAGGCGCGGGCGCTCGCCGTTACGGGTATTCGGGTAGCGGAAATACTCGGCTCCCGGTATATCGCGATGCTGCGGTGCAGCACATTATGGCCCTGCCATATCACGGATCGGGATTCGCCGCCTGGTGCGGATCGCCAAGGAATTCAACGCTTCAAATCAAGGAAAATCAGACCATGAACCAGCAATATTCGATGCAGGCGCTGACCGCCGCCAACCTGGCCAACGTCGAGGCGATGCGCGCGTTGGGCTTCACCTCCATCAAGGCGGCAGAGCGCCTGCTGAACCTCAACATGGAGTGGGCCCGGACTTCGCTCAGCGTCGGTGCGGACTATGCGCAGCCGGCGCTGTCGGCCGCGGCCTGGCAGGAGACGATGTCGCGCCGCGGCGCGGATCTGCGCAAGTCGAGCGAAGATGCCGCCGCCTATTTCCGCGGCGTCCGCGACATTTCCACCGAAGCCCAGGCAGAGATGGGCGAAGTCGTGTCCGCGCGCGTCAACGCCGTCGGCGAGGCCATGACTTCGCTGCTCGATACCATGGCCCGCTCCGTCCCCGCGGGTTCGGAAAAAGCCTTGGCCGCGGTCAAGTCCGCCGTCGCCAATACCTGCTCGGCATATGGCCAGATCGTCAAGGCCGCCCAGCATGCCGCCGAAGCCAGCCAGGTGCCGAAACAAGCCAAGAAAGCCGCATGAAACTTTGTTCCGCGCGGGCCCGGGAACGCGGCGCGGGAGGAGCGCCTGCCGGCCCGCCGCAAGATGAAGGGTCCCAGACCATGTCGATGAAATCCACGCCCGAGTCCATCGGCGCCCCGGCGAGAATTCGCGTCGCTCTCGTCGACGACCACCAGCTTTTCCGCGATGCGCTGCGCACCATCCTGGCCAAGGAGCCGCAGATCGACGTCGTCTGCACAGCCGGCGACGGCCAGGAGGCGATGAATGCCGTCATCGAATCCGGCGCCGAAATCGTCTGCATGGACATCGCCATGCCGCGCATGAACGGCATCGAGGCCACGCGCCTGCTGCTCGCCAAGAACCCGGCGCTGAAAGTCGTCGGATTGTCGGCCAACTGCGATCGCGCCTACGTGCTCGACCTCCTCAAGGCCGGCGCCTTGGGCTATGTCACCAAGAGCACCTGCTGCGACGAGTTGCTGCGCGCGATCCGCTCGGCGCGGCTGGGGCGCACCTACCTGTGCCCCGAGGTCGGCGATGCCGTGGCCGGCGCGCTGCTCGGCGGCAACGGCGCGCAGCCGGCCACCCGCCTGAGCACGCGCGAACGCCAGGTGCTGCAGCTCGTCGCCGAGGGCTACACCTCGCCGCAGATCGCCGCGCGGCTCTTCGTCGCCATCTCGACGGCGGAAGTGCACCGCCGCAACATCATGCGCAAGCTTTCGCTGCACAGCGTCGCCGAACTCACCAAGTACGCGATCCGCCGCGGCATCACCACCAACGGCGCCTAGCGGCGTCGGCGAAACGCCCGGCCCGTCACTGCTGTGGCGGCGGGCGGTGGGCAGGCTCCGCCGGCGGGCGGCGGGCAGGTTCCGCGGTTTGACGCTGGGGCAGCATGCGATTGGCGGGCGCGCCGGGAAGCCGGTGCGATTCGCCCAGTCCGCGCGGCGGCTCGGCCGCCGGTGCGCCGCCGCGCCGCTCGAAAGGAACGGCCCTTTCCTCTCTCGGCTCAGGACGCGCCTCAGGATGCGGCGCGGCGCGCGGCGGCTCAGCTTCGGGGTGGAGCGTGCGATGCGTCTCCGCTGAGCCCGGCATGGCGCGCTGATACGCCGTTTCAGGCGGCGCCGGTTGAGCGGGGCCCGGAGCGCGAGCGGGCCCCGGAGCGGCGCGTTCATGGGTCTCGCGCGACGGCGGCATCGCGGGCGGCGCGGCGCCGCGGCGCATCTCCTCGAAGCGCGGCGGCAACGGCGGCGCCGGACGCTCGCCGCCCTGCGTGCCGAAAGCGGCGCGCGGCGGCGTCGCCGCTGCGCGCGTGGCGGGCATGACGCGCAGCACGGGCGTCTTGGCGATGCCCGCCGCCGCGGGCGTTTCGCTGCGCCAGGGCAGTCGCGTTGCCGCCGGCGCGCGCAGCGCCACGGCCGGCCGGGACAGCACTTCGGCGCTGGGTCGCACCTTGCTCGCCGGGCCGGCGGCGAGACTGGTCGGCGCCGGCTTCACCGGCAAGGCGCCCATCACCGGCGCGACTTTGAATTGCGCCGAGACGGCGGTCGCGGCACCGCGCACGGGGCCGCGGCCGAATTGCTGCTGCGGCACGCTGACCAGCGCGGCCGGCACCTTCGCATTGCGCCAGCGCAACTGGTCGACATCGACGGCGGCGCCGCGATCGATCGCGGCATTCACGGCCACGTGCGGCCCGCCCCAGCCGCGCCAGGACGGCACGCCGACGAACCCCGCCCGCCCCCACCAGGGAATCAGCGGTTCGCCCCAGGACAGCGCCACCCAGCTCACGGCAGGCGCGCCGCGCTGCGCCGTGAAGAAAGCCACCAGCGCCGGCGCATAAGCCGGCCGCACCGTCGCGGGACCGGGCGTCCACGCCCAGAAGCCGTCGATGAAAATCCAGCGTCCGTAGTGAAACGGCGCCCATCCCCACGGTGCGTCGTCGATCCAGGTCCAGCCGTAGTACGGATCCCAGGTCCACTGGCCGGTGCTGTACGGCGCCCAGCCGGCGTCCACGCCCGACGGGATCCAAGCCGGCCCGTAGCTGGGAAGCTCGCGCCAGTCGCCGTAGTGGTCAAGCTCTTCGGCGCCGGCGAGGCCGGACGGCAGATAGCGCGAGCTCATGGTGTCGACGAGGTGCTCGGTGCGCGCGTAATTCCACGCGTCCCAGGTGTCCAGTTCGGGCGCCACGTAGCTGGCCACGGTCGGCGCGTCGGTTCCCGCGACGACCACCTCTTCCGACGGCGCGACGCTGAGCGCGTTGCCGCGCGCCGGGGTGAGCGTCGCCTCGCCGCCGCGGCGGGTGATGAAATAAGTGCGGTCCTGCTGCACGCTCAGCCGATAGTAGCCGGTGTGCTCGATCATGAACGCGGCGTTGGGCGTATCCACTTCCAGCGCGACGCCGGCCGCCAGCGTGCGCACGTCGAAGGCGGTCTGACCTGCCGTCACGCTGAACTGGAGATAGCCGCGGTCGCGATTGACGAGGCTCAGTTGCGTCCGCTCGGCGGCGCGGACGAACGCGCGGCTGCCGATTTGCAGCTCCAGGTTCGCCTTCTCGTCGGTATATAGCGCATCGCCCGCCGCCAGCGGCGTGTTCAGCCGTGCCGCCGTCCAGCCTTCGCTGCCCGGGCGATAGAAGGCGACCGCGCCATCGATGAAGCTCAGGCGCGGCGGCGTCGGTCCGGCGGCCGCCTGCGCCGCCGCGTCGGGCGCGCCGGCCGTCAGCAGCACCAGCGCCGCGATGCCGCTCGCCAGAGGTAGCCAGATGCGCATCGCGGCCGATCCCGACTGGCGGCGACGCCTAAGGCTGCACGTGCGGCTGCACGCGCGGTGCTGGCGCGCGGCGGTGCTGGTGCTGGCTCTTGCCCGGCGCCCGCCGTGCCTTCTCGTGGCCGGCGCCGGCGTCACTCATCCTGTCGCCGGCCCGATCCAGCCCGTGGTCGCGGTCCGCGGCGGTCGGGCCATTGGCGTTTGCCATGCCCCCGGCGCTCATGTGGCCAGCCGACATGCCGCCCGGCGCGCCGCCGCCTCCGCGCGCCGCCGCCGCGGCGCTCGCAACGGCCAGCAGGCCGGCAATCCCTATGGCCAATCCACGTCGCGACATGATCCCTCCTCGATTTTGGTTTTCCGCGTTCCAACGCCCCGCACGATCCATAAGACCGCCATCGCGGCGGCAGGTTTAACGGCAAGCGCGCCGGCCGAACAGATCGCCCCGCCAGGCCTGGCAGCCGCGAGCCGCGAGGCTGTTGGGCTGGATTTCCGTCACCACGCCAACGGCGCTCAACCGCAGGCCGAGCCGGCTGCCGATGCTCGCCGCCGGGAAGCTCTCCCTGTCTCGATGCGCCCGGCTGCCGCGTGCCGGCCGCACCGCGTATTCTCGTTCTTGGCGACGAGGTTAGCCATGCTCCGCGGCCGCGGGAATACTCCGCTTCAGGTATTTGGCCTACCGAATAATCCGTATTGCCCGTATCGCCGCCGACGCTAGGCGTCGTGCCGCCGCATCGCCTCGGCGCGCAGGGCGTCGCCCTTCTCGGGCAGCCGTGCGCGGCGCAACTCCTTGCCGACGCTGCGCCGCGTCGCGCGGGAGCCGACCATGCCGCCGCCTACGGCACCCAACAGGGAGAGCAGGATGGCGGTGCTCAGCCAGCCGCTGAGCACCGTCGCGGCGTGCAGATTCTGCTCGGCATCGGCGCCCGCTTCCCCGTTCGTCTTGCCTTCGCGTCCCGACAGGGCCAGGATTTCGTCGACGATGCCGTTCGCCTGCTGGCGGTCGAGTCCGAAACGATTTTCAAGATCCGCCGCGATGGCCTGGCGCTCGGCGTCGCCGAGGGGATGCATCGCCTCCGCGGCGACGGGCCGATTCAGCAGCGAGTTGAACATGCCGCCCAGCGTGTCGCCCACCGTCGAGGTCGCCAGCAGCACAAAGCCGAGGACGGCGACGCTCCAGGCGAGTATGCCGTGCAGGATGCCGTCCGCCGTGCGGCGCATGCCCGAGGCACGCGCGGCGACATAGCCGCCGATGAGCGAAGCCACGACCATGCAGAAGGTATCCCACAGGCTGGCGGCGAGCACCAGCCCGTCCTCGTTCATTTTCGCTCCCGCGTTGAAGACGGCGAGTCCGACGGCGGCGCCGAGCAGCAGCAGGAACAAGTTGGCCGACACGCCCACGGCCAGTCCGGCGAAGACCGCGCTCCAGCGCAGGTTGTAGAGCGGCGGACGGTAGGGCCTGGCGTAGGTCTCGCTGATTTCGAGTGGCATGGGCTGCTCCTTTCAAGCCGCGCCAGCCTACTTCGGCTGGCCCTTGTTCTTTGCGGCGAGGCTCTTGATCAGTCCGTCGATGCCGGAGTTGCTGACGGTGGTGGCAAAGGACTCGCGATAGTTGGTGACCAGGCTCACGCCGTCCACGGTCACGTCATAGACTTTCCATTCGTCCGCCTTGTTTTCCATGTAGTAGTCGATGGCGATCGCCGATTTTCCGGGCTCGATCACCTGGGTCTTGACCACCGTGTCGCCGCCTTTCGCCCCGCCCTGCATGGGCTTGTACTGGATTTTCGCGTTGCTGTGCGCGCCCGCCGCCAGCGCGTTGGTATAGGTGCGCACCAGGAGTTCCTGGAATTCCTTTTCCAGTTGCTGCTGCTGTTCGGGCGTCGCTTGTCGCCACGACTTGCCGACGGCGAGTTGCGTCATGCGCTGAAAGTCGAAATGCGGCACGACCTTCTCCTGCGCCAACTGCAGCAGCTTCTGGCGGTCGGTGGTCTGCTTGATCACGGCCAGCACTTCCTCGCTCGTCGATTTGACCAGTTCGTCCGGCGCCGTCGGCGCCGCGGACACCGCGGTCGCCAGCGTCAGCGACGCGGCAAGCGCGCACGCCAGCGCGCCAAGGTTTCCTATTCTCACGGTTTGCCTCCGTCTATTGCTGGTACCCCGAATACATGGCCCAGGCCTTCTTGAACTGCGCCAGATTCAGCTTGCCGGTATGCGCCGGATCGGCGGCCTCGAAGGCTTTGTCAAAGCCGCCAAGGCCGCTCACGTCCGCCAGGGTCACGTATCCCTTGCCGGTCGCATCCAGCTTCTTGAAGGCGGAGTCGGCCAGTTCCGCCTTGCTGGGCAGGACCGGCTTGACGATTTCCGCCGGCGCCGTGCGCTCACTCGCCGGCGGAGCGGCAGCCGCCGGATTGGCATCGGGATTGGCCGGCTGCGGCGTGTCCGCGGCAGCGGCTATGCCCATGCCGAAGCCGCCCCATGTTGCTGTTGCGCTCAGCAACATGGCCAAGCCAAACCATCTGCGCAACCTGCGTCGAATGAGGCGAGGCATTCCGGCAATCTCCTTCCCGGCGACGAATTCGCTCGTGACTGCACTGGGCTGACGCAATTGCCATGCCGGAATATGGCGACGCCGATTGCGCCGCCCGCCGCGCTCGGGTGGTAGATTTTTCCGCCGCGGCGGAACTTCTTACAGGCCGACGGTAAGAATGTCGCCGCCCGCACGCCGCCGTCGCGGCGACGAACGGCCTGCCGCGGTCACGGCCTGGGCGTCCAGTAGGGCACCCCATAGACGGGGCTGGCGCCGGCCCGGTAGGGATCGCCGACCACTTCGATCGCGTCCGAGAAACGGGACGTGCCCGCCGCGCCGCTTATGTCTCCGTCATGGGCCGTCGCCCAGGCGGCATTGACGGCATAGCCGGCCGCGTACATGCATGCCTGGAATCCGGGCCCTTGTTTCCGGCAAAGCGCGATCTGCGCCGCCAGCGGCCTCAGCGCCGACGGCCTGCCGGCTTGCGGCGCGGCGACGACGGCCGCAGCCGCCTTCGCTTCGGGCTTGACCCAATCCTTCAACGTCTGCATGGCCGGGACGCCCCAGAAGCTGCCGCCGAAGGCAACGCCGACGAGAATCAGCGCGCCGAATACGTACTCCCTGATGTTCATCGCCGCTTCCTCCTCTTCCCGGTCCCCGCGCGCAAGCCGATGGCGCCGCGCTTCAGGGCATGGCTACCAGCGGCTCTGCCAGAAAGCCGCCAGCTCGATCATGCGGTTGACGAAACCCCATTCGTTGTCGAACCAGACGAGCAGGTTCGCCTGGCGCTTTCCCGCCACCCGCGTCTGGCTGCCGTCGACGATGGCGGAATGCGGATGGTGGTTGAAATCCACCGAGGCATGCGGCTCGTTCGTGAAGGCCAGCAGCCCGGCGAAGTCGCCGTCGGCCGCCGTCGCCATGTGCGCATTGATTTCCGCCGCCGTCGCGTCGCGGCCCAGCGTCACCGTCAGGTCGATGGCCGAGACATTCAGCACCGGCACGCGGATGGCCTTGGCCTGGACGCGGCCGGCCAGCGCGGGCATCAGGCGTTCGACGCCTCTGGCGAGCCCGGTCGACACCGGGATCATCGACTGCATCGCCGAGCGCGTGCGGCGCAGGTCGGCATGGTGGTAGCCGTCGATGAGCGGCTGGTCGTTCATGGCCGAGTGCAGCGTCGTCATCGACACGTGCTCGACGGCGAACGCCTCGTCGAGCAGGGTCAGCACGGGCACGATCGCATTCGTCGTGCACGAGGCCGCCGAGACCAGGCGGTCCGCGCCGTTCAAGGACTCGTGGTTGATGCCGACCACCGCCGTGCGGTCGACGTCGGCCGCGGAATGGCCGGGATGCGAGAGCAGAAGGCGCGGGCAGCCGGCGGCGAGAAATTGTTCGAGCTCGCGGCGATACGAATAGCGCCCCGAGCACTCCACTAGCAGATCCACGCCGAGTTCGCGCCAGCGCACGTCGCCAGGCGCCGCGGCATGGCTGACCGGAATGACAGCGTCGTCGATGCGCAGGCATTGGCCCGCGCGCTCGACGCGTCCGGGAAAGCGGCCGTGCGTCGAATCGAAGCGCGTCAGGTAGGCGATGCTGTCGAGATCGGCAGGTTCGTTGATGGCCGCGACCTCGATGCCCTCGCGCCAGGGCGATTCGTAGAGCGCGCGCAGCAGGCAGCGTCCGATCCGGCCGTAGCCGTTAATGGCAATACGCAGTGACATGGAAGGAGCGATCGATTGAGGATGCGGCGCGCGGCCGCAAAGCAGCGATGATATTCGCTCTGGCGGCTTTGGCGCACGCCGACGCCGCGCGCGCGTGCCGCAACCCGTCGCCGACGCCGCCGCGCGGGGGCATAATGAAAAAATGCTTCAGCGGACGTAAGCCATGTGCCAGCTTCTCGGGATGAACTGCAACGTCCCCACCGACATCTGCTTCTCCTTTACCGGCTTCCGGGCGCGCGGCGGCGCCACCGACGTGCATCGCGACGGTTGGGGCATTGCCTTCTTCGAAGGCCGCGGCGTGCGCCTGTTCCTCGATCCGCAGCCTTCGTCCGAATCGCCGGTGGCCGAACTGGTGCGGCATTATCCGATTCGCTCGCTCAACGTCATCGCCCACATTCGCAAGGCGACGCAAGGTCCGGTGGTCCTCGAGAACACGCATCCCTTCATGCGCGAATTGTGGGGCCGCTACTGGCTCTTCGCCCACAACGGCAATCTTGCGCACTACGCGCCCGCGCTCGACGGCAGCTTCCTGCCGGTCGGCCAGACCGACAGCGAGCGCGCTTTCTGCTGCTTGCTGCAAACGCTGCGGCAGCGCTTTCCCGAGCGTCATCCCGCGCGCGGCGAATTGCACGCGGCGCTCGAGGAGTATGCGGCGACGCTGCGCCCGCACGGCACGTTCAACTTCCTGCTGTCGAACGGCGACTGCCTGTTCGCGCACCGCGCCACGGATCTTCACTATGTCGTCCGGCGCGCGCCGTTTCCCGTCGCCCACCTCAAGGATCAGGACGTGGCCGTCGATTTCAACGCGGTGACGAACCCCGACGACTGCGTCGCCGTCATCGCCACGCTGCCGCTGACCGACAACGAAACCTGGACGCCATTGCCGGTCGGTCGCGTCGCGATGTTCGCCGATGGCGAACGCCGGGACTAGCCGCGGAACGATGGCGAACGCGCTTGCGCGGCGGCGGCGTAAACGCAAAAGGCCGGGTTCCCCCGGCCTTCCCGATGCCCGCATGCGGCGCGACTTACTCGGCGGCGGGCGCTGCAGCAGCTTCGCTCTCGGCCGGACGGTCGAGAAGTTCGACGTAGGCCATCGGCGCGTTGTCGCCGGCGCGGAAGCCCATCTTGAGGATGCGCAGGTAGCCGCCGGGACGGCCGGCGTAGCGCGGGCCGAGCACGTCGAAGATCTTGCCGACGATCTCGCGGTCGCGCAGGCGGTCGAAGGCGAGGCGGCGATTGGCCAGGGTCGGCGACTTGCCCAGGGTGATCATGGGCTCGACGACGCGGCGCAGTTCCTTGGCCTTCGGCAGCGTGGTCTTGATCGCTTCGTGGCGCAGCAGGGAGACGGTCATGTTGCGCAGCATCGCCAGGCGGTGCGACGAAGTGCGGTTGAGTTTGCGGAGTCCGTTACGATGACGCATGGTAGTTCTTCCTTAGTGCGGCCGCCGCGCAAGGCTAGCGGCCGGTTAATTTTTATTTTGGAATGGTGAAAATTCTGCCGCGCCTTCGTTTCCGGCGGCGCGGCCCGCTTCGTTAGCCCAGCTTCTCAAGCCCGGCCGGCGGCCAGTTCTCGAGCTTCATGCCCAAGGTCAGCCCGCGCGAGGCGAGCACTTCCTTGATTTCGTTGAGCGACTTGCGGCCCAGGTTCGGGGTCTTCAAGAGCTCGGTTTCGGTGCGCTGGATCAGGTCGCCGATGTAGTAGATGTTCTCGGCCTTGAGGCAGTTGGCCGAGCGCACCGTCAGCTCGAGATCGTCGACCGGGCGCAGCAGGATCGGATCGACCGACGCGACTTTCGGCACTTCGACCGACAGCGGCGTGCCTTCGAGGTCGGCGAAGACGGACAGCTGATCCATCAGGATGCGCGCGGCATAGCGGATCGACTCTTCCGGGTCGATGGCGCCGTTGGTCTCGATGTCGACGATCAGCTTGTCGAGGTCGGTGCGCTGTTCGACGCGCGCGGACTCGACGGCGTAGCTGACGCGGCGCACCGGGCTGAACGAGGCGTCCATCAGGATGCGGCCGATGGCCTTGCTTTCCTTGGCCGTCAGGCGCACGTTGGCCGGCTCGTAGCCGCGGCCGGTCTCGACCTTGATCTGCATCTCGATCTTGCCGCCGGGCGCGAGGTGCGCGATGACGTGGTCGGGATTGATGATTTCGACGTCGTGCGACGTCTCGATGTCGGCCGCCGTGACCACGCCCTCACCCTTCTTCGACAGGGTCAGCGTGGCCTCGGAACGGCTGTGCAGCTTGAGGACGACGCCCTTGAGGTTGAGCAGGATGTCGACGACGTCTTCGCGCACGCCGTCCAGCGTCGAATACTCGTGCAGCACGCCTTCGATCGAAACTTCAGTCGGCGCGGCGCCGGGCATCGACGACAGCAGGATGCGGCGCAGCGCATTGCCCAGCGTGTGGCCGTAGCCGCGCTCGAACGGTTCCATGACCACACGGGCATGCACCGGTGAGAGCGTTTGCACGTCGATGATGCGCGGTTTCAGAAGTGCGTTGCTTTGCATCGGCTTTCCTCGGAAAAAAGCATTGCCGCGCGCCGGACGGCGCGCGGCAAAGAATGATTAACGCGAATACAGTTCGACCACGAGGCCTTCGTTGATCGAAGGCGGCAGGTCTTCGCGGGCCGGCAGCGACTTGAATACGCCGCGGCCTTCCTTGACATTCACCTCGATCCACGCCGGGAAGCCGCGCGACTCGGCCGCTTCGAGCGCGCCCTTGGAGCGCAGGTGGCTGCGCGCAGCATCGGTCAACTGGATGGTTTCGCCGGGACGCACGTTGTACGACGGAATGTTGAGGCGCTTGCCGTTAACCAGCACGCCGTTGTGGCGCACGATCTGGCGCGATTCGGCGCGCGAGGCACCGAAGCCCATGCGATAGACGACGGCGTCGAGACGGGATTCGAGCAGCTGCAGCAGGTTCTCGCCGGTCTGGCCCTTCTTGCGCTCGGCTTCGGCGAAGGTCTTGCGGAACTGACGCTCGAGAATGCCGTAGATGCGGCGAATCTTCTGCTTTTCGCGCAGTTGCTGGCCGTAGCCGGAGAGGCGCTGGCCGGACTTCTGGCCGTGCTGGCCAGGCGCATAGGCGCGGCGCTCGACCGAACACTTGTCGGTAAAGCACTTCTCGCCCTTGAGGAAGAGTTTCTCGCCCTCGCGACGGCACTGGCGGCACTTGGGGTCTAGATTGCGGGCCACTGTTCTTGCTCCTTAAACTTAGATGCGGCGGCGCTTGGG
Source organism: Rhodocyclaceae bacterium (assembly GCA_028713915.1). Lineage (GTDB taxonomy): Bacteria > Pseudomonadota > Gammaproteobacteria > Burkholderiales > Rhodocyclaceae > Nitricoxidireducens. Next base: position 188,373 of record JAQTNK010000001.1, read on the forward strand.
GGGCCGGCAGCCGTTGTGCGGGATCGGCGTGATGTCCGTGATGCTGGAGATCTTCATGCCGAGGGCATTGAGGGCGCGGACCGCGGATTCGCGGCCGGGGCCGGGGCCCTTGATGCGCACTTCGAGATTCTTGACACCGCATTCCTGAGCCGCCTTGCCGGCAGCTTCGGCAGCGACCTGGGCCGCGAACGGCGTCGACTTGCGCGAGCCCTTGAAGCCGGCGCCGCCCGAAGTCGCCCACGCCAAGGCATTGCCCTGGCGGTCGGTGATGGTGATGATGGTGTTGTTGAAGGAGGCGTGCACGTGGGCGATGCCCTCGGCGACGTTCTTCTTGACCTTTTTGCGAACTTTGGTAGCGGGTTTGGCCATGTCTTAGTTCCTGATTATTTCTTGGCGCCGGCAATCGCCTTGCGCGGGCCTTTGCGCGTGCGCGCATTGGTGCGCGTGCGCTGGCCACGAACCGGCAGGCCGCGGCGATGACGGACGCCGCGGTAGCAGCCGAGGTCCATCAGACGCTTGATGCTCATCGTCACTTCGCGACGCAGGTCGCCTTCGACGGTGAACTTGCCGACTTCTTCGCGCAGCCGATCCATCTCGGCATCGTTGAGGTCTTTGATCTTCACCGAGCGCTTGACGCCGGCGACGTCGCAGATCTTCTGCGCGCGCGTGCGGCCAATGCCGTAGATCGCGGTCAACGCGATCTCGACGTGCTGGTGATTCGGAATATTTACGCCTGCGATACGGGCCATATGCTTACCTCTTATCTACCTTTATATCGCTGTCATTGAGCCGAAAAACGGGGAACCGGCAATTCTATCTGAAACATAATGCCAGATCAACCTTGACGCTGCTTGTGGCGCGGGTCGGTGCAGATGACCCTCACCACGCGCTTGCGGCGGATGATTTTGCAGTTGCGGCAGATACACTTGACCGAAGCGAGTACTTTCATTTTTGCTCTCCGGAAAAACCTTACTTTGCGCGGAAGACGATACGGCCCTTGGTCAGATCGTAGGGCGTCAATTGCACGGTCACCTTGTCGCCGGGCAGGATGCGGATGTAATGCATGCGCATCTTGCCGGAGATGTGGCCGAGCACGACGTGCCCATTTTCCAACTTGACCCTGAACATTGCGTTGGGGAGGTTTTCGACCACCTCCCCGAGCATTTCGATAACGTCTTCCTTCGACATAATCCCAACTAACGCATCGGGAAACCCGCACCCTTGAAGTTTGCTTTCTTCAAGAGGCTTTCATACTGGTGCGACATCACGTAGGCCTGAACCTGCGCCATGAAGTCCATCGTTACGACAACAATAATCAGCAAGCTGGTGCCGCCGAAGTAGAACGGCACGTTCCACTTCAGGATCATGAACTCCGGCAACAGGCAAACCAGCGTGATGTAGAGGGCGCCGGCCAGCGTCAGGCGCATCAGGATCTTGTCGATGTAGCGCGACGTCTGCTCGCCGGGGCGGATGCCGGGCACGAAGGCGCCGCTCTTCTTCAGGTTGTCCGCCGTCTCCTTCGAGTTGAAGACCAGCGCCGTGTAGAAGAAGCAGAAAAATACGATCGCCGACGCATAGAGCAGCACGTAGATCGGCTGGCCGGGCGACAGCGTGCCGGCGATGTCCTTGAGCCAATGCATGCCCTCGCTGGCACCGAACCAGCCGGCGACGGTGGCGGGGAACAGGATGATCGACGAGGCGAAGATCGGCGGGATCACGCCCGACATGTTGAGCTTCAGCGGCAGGTGCGAACTCTGGCCGCCGTAGATCTTGTTGCCGACCTGACGCTTGGCGTAATTCACCAGGATCTTGCGCTGGCCGCGTTCGACGAAGACGACGAAGGCAGTGACCAGGGCCACCAGGGCGCAGATGAACAGCGCCGTGATCGGGTGCATGGCGCCGGTGCGCACCAGTTCGAACAGGCCGCCCAGCGCATTCGGCAGGCCCGCGGCGATACCGGCGAAAATGATGATCGAAATGCCGTTGCCGATGCCGCGCTCGGTGATCTGCTCGCCCAGCCACATCAGGAACAGCGTGCCGGTGACCAGCGTCGTCACGGTGGTGAGGCGGAACAGCATGCCGGGATCGAGCACGAGACCCGCTTGCGATTCGAGCGCTATGGCGATGCCCAGCCCCTGGAACAGCGCGAGACCCACCGTGCCGTAGCGCGTGTATTGCGTGATCTTGCGGCGGCCGGCTTCGCCTTCCTTCTTCAGCTGCTCGAGACTCGGCACGGCGATCGTCATCAACTGCATGATGATCGACGACGAGATGTAGGGCATGATGCCCAGCGCGAAAATGGTGAAGCGCGACAGCGCGCCGCCCGAGAACAGGTTGAAGATGCCGAGGATGCCGCCCTGCTGGCCCTGGAACAACTCGGCCAGCTTGACCGGATCGATGCCGGGCACGGGAATGTGCGCGCCGATGCGGTAGACGACCAGCGCGCCCAGCAGGAACCAGAGCCGGCGCCAGAGGTCGCCGAACTTGCCGGTCTTGCCGAGGGCTTGCGCCTGTTCCATCGCCGTGGCCACGTTTGCTCTCCGCTATGCCGACTTAAGCCGCAACCGCCGCGGCGATTTCGGCGACCGAGCCGCCCACCGCTTCGATGGCCGCCTTGGCGCCCTTGGTGGCACCGACGCCTTTCAAGGCAACCTTCTTGGTCAGCTTGCCGGACAGGATGACCTTGGCCGACAGCGCGTCACCAGGAATCACACCCGCTTGCTTCAGCGTCAGCAGGTCGATGTCGCCGACCGGCAGCTTTTCCAGGTCGGAAAGACGTATTTCGACGTTCCGGGCGGCCGTCAGCGAGACGAAGCCGCGCTTCGGCAAACGGCGCTGCAGCGGCATCTGGCCGCCTTCGAAGCCGACCTTGTGGAAGCCGCCGGCGCGGGATTTCTGGCCCTTGTGGCCGCGACCGGCAGTCTTGCCGAGGCCGCTGCCGATGCCGCGTCCGACGCGCTTCTTCGCATGCTTGGAGCCGGCGCCGGGTTTCAGGTTATTGAGTTCCATGTTCTCAGCCCTCGGTCTTCACGAGATAGGCGACTTTGTGAATCATGCCGCGCACCGCCGGGGTGTCTTCCAGCACGGCGCAGCTATTCAGCTTGCGCAAGCCCAGGCCGCGCACGGTGGCGCGATGGTCCTGCTTGGTGCCGATGACGCTCTTGACCAGCGTCACCTTGATTTTCTTGTCGGCCATCGCTTACTCCAGGATTTCCTGCACGCTCTTGCCGCGCTTGGCGGCGATCTCGGCCGGCGTGCTGATGGCTTGCAGACCGTTGAGGGTCGCGCGCACCAGGTTGTAGGGGTTGGTCGAGCCGATGCACTTGGCGACGACGTCGGTAATGCCGACCACTTCGAACACGGCGCGCATCGGGCCGCCGGCGATGACGCCGGTGCCGTGCGGCGCCGGCGACATCAGCACCGTGGTGGCGCCATGCTTGCCGATCACGGAATGATGCAGCGTGCCGTCCTTGAGGCTGACCTTGTTGAGCTTGCGGCGGGCTTCTTCCATCGCCTTTTGCACGGCGACCGGCACTTCCCGCGCCTTGCCCTTGCCCATGCCGACAGCACCATCGCCATCACCGACGACGGTCAGTGCGGCAAAGCCGAGAATCCGACCGCCCTTGACGACCTTGGTGACGCGATTGATGGAGACCATCTTTTCGCGCATGCCATCATCGCGCTCTTCGGTCTGCTGTTGTTGCTTCCTGCCTTGCGGTTTAGCCATGTCGACTCTCGCTTAGAACTTGAGGCCGCCAGCGCGGGCCGCCTCGGCCAGCGCCTTGACGCGGCCGTGATACCGGAAACCGGAACGGTCGAAAGCCACCTCTTCGATGCCCTTCGCCTTGGCGCGTTCGGCGATCAGCTTGCCCACCGCCGTGGCGGCATCGGCGTTGCCGCCGTTGGGGATCTGCTTCTTCAATTCCGCCTCGGCCGTCGAAGCGGCGGCGAGCACCTGCGTGCCGCAACCAGAGAACACTTGCGCGTAGATGTGGCTGTTGGTGCGATGAATCGCCAACCGCGCCATCTTCAGCTCCGCAATCTTGGCGCGGGTTTTGCGCGCACGGCGTAGACGAGCTTCTTTCTTGTCCATGAATTTGCGCCCTTACTTCTTCTTGGTTTCCTTGATGACCACCACCTCGTTCGCGTAGCGCACGCCCTTGCCCTTGTAGGGCTCCGGCGAACGATAAGCGCGAACCTCGGCGGCCACCTGGCCTACCTGTTGTTTGTCGATGCCCTTGATGATGATTTCCGTCGGCGTCGGCGTTTCCACCTTGACGCCAGCCGGCATGTCATGCACCACGGGGTGCGAGAAGCCGAGCGACAGATTCAGCTTGGCGCCCTGAGCCTGCGCCTTGTAGCCGACGCCGACCAGCGACAGCTTCTTCTCGAAGCCTTTGGTGACGCCCGTGACCATGTTGTTCACCAGCGCACGCATGGTGCCGGACATGGCACCGGAATCGGGCACACCGGCGACGGCGCGGCATTGCAGCTGCTCGCCTTCCTTCTCGATGGTGACGCCGGCCAGCATCGCCTGATTGAGCGTGCCGAGCGGCCCCTTGATACTGATCTCGGCGCCGCCGAGCGTCACTTCGACGCCTTTGGGCAATGCCACCGGATATTTTGCGACTCGCGACATATCCCCTCCTTAAGCCACGATACAGAGGACTTCGCCGCCGACGTTGCTGGCGCGCGCACTGCGGTCGGTCATGACGCCCTTCGGCGTCGACACGATGGCCACGCCGAGGCCGTTCATCACGCGCGGCAGGTCGTCGGTGCCCTTGTAGACACGCAGGCCAGGCTTCGAAACGCGTTCGATGCGCTCGATGACCGGGCGGCCGGCGTAATACTTGAGGGCGATGTCCAGTTGCGCCTTGCCGCCGTTTTCGCGCACCGCGAATTCGTCGATGTAGCCCTCATCCTTGAGGACCTTGGCGATGGAAACCTTCAGCTTGGACGACGGCATGCTGACGGCCACTTTCTCGGCCATCTGCGCATTGCGAATGCGCGTCAACATGTCGGCGATCGGATCGGTCATGCTCATAGTCGATCTCCTTACCAGCTGGCCTTGGTCATGCCCGGCACTTCGCCGCGCATGGCATGCTCGCGCAGCTTGCTGCGGGCAAGACCGAACTTACTGAACACGCCACGCGGGCGACCGGTCAGCGCGCAACGATTGCGCTGGCGCGACGGGCTGGCGTTGCGCGGCAGCTGTTGGTACTTGAGGCGCGCTTCCATGCGCTCATCGTCCGACAGCTTGACGTTGTTGAATATGGCGACCAGTTCGGCACGCTTGGCGGCATACTTCGCCACCGTCTTGGCGCGCTTCTTTTCGCGATTGATCAAAGCAAGTTTCGCCATGGTTCCCTCAGTTCTTGAAGGGGAATTTGAAAGCAGCGAGCAGGGCCTTCGCTTCCGCGTCGGTCTTCGCCGTGGTGGTGATGCTGATGTTCATGCCGCGCAGCGCGTCGATCTTGTCGTACTCGATCTCGGGAAAAATGATCTGTTCCTTGACGCCGACGTTGTAGTTGCCGCGGCCGTCGAAGCCCTTGCCGGAGATGCCGCGAAAATCGCGAACACGCGGCATGGCAACGGTGATGAAGCGGTCGAGGAACTCGAACATGCGCGTGCCGCGCAGCGTCACCATGCAGCCGATCGGGTAGCCTTCGCGGATCTTGAAGCCCGCGATGGCCTTGCGGGCCTTGGTGACGACCGGTTTCTGGCCGGCAATCTTGGTCATGTCGCCGACCGCGTTGTCGAGGATCTTCTTGTCCCCCACCGCTTCGCCGACGCCCATGTTGAGCGTGATCTTGGTGATGCGCGGCACTTCCATGATCGACTTGTAGCCGAACTGGTCCTTGAGCTGCGACACCACCGTCTGTTTGTAGAAATCCTGCAAGCGCGCCATGATCGTCCCTTACGCGTCCACTACTTCGCCGTTCGACTTGAACACCCGCACCTTGCGGCCGTCGTCGAGCGACTTGAAGCCGACGCGATCCGCCTTCTGCGACGCGGGGTTGAACAGCGCGACATTGGAAATATGGATCGGCATCTCTTTTTCGATGATGCCGCCCGGCTGACCCTTCATCGGGTTCGGCTTGGCGTGCTTCTTGACGCGATTGATGCCTTCGACGACCACGCGTTCAGCATCCACGCGCTGCCGTACGACACCGCGCTTGCCCTTGTCCTTGCCCGTGATGACGATGACGCCATCGCCCTTGCGTATTTTATCCATGTCCGAATCCTTTACAGAACCTCGGGCGCCAGGGAGACGATCTTCATGAACTTCTCGGTGCGCAACTCGCGCGTCACCGGCCCGAAGATGCGAGTGCCAATCGGCTCCAGCTTGTTGTTGAGCAGCACGGCGGCATTGCCGTCGAACTTGACCAGCGAACCGTCGGCACGACGCACGCCCTTGGCGGTGCGCACGACGACGGCATTGTAAATCTCGCCCTTCTTGACACGTCCGCGCGGCGCCGCATCCTTGATGCTGACTTTGATGACGTCGCCAATGCCGGCGTAGCGGCGCTTGGAGCCGCCCAACACCTTGATGCACATGACTGAGCGTGCACCCGTGTTATCGGCGACATCGAGCTTCGACTGCATTTGGATCATTGCTATTTCTCCAACTTAATCCGCCGCAGCGGTCAGTCTTGGAACCCGTTCGGGTCGTAGACCGCTTCTCGGCATACTTGCCCAGAAGCGGCAAAGAGGCGAGATATTATTGTCTCGCCGCCTGCCTGTCAATACTTTTTATGACTATTTTCTCTGCAACTCAGATCGCAGCGACTTTTTCCACCACTTTGGTGACGCGCCAGGCCACGGTCTTGGCAATCGGCGCGCACTCCTCGATCTGCACCAGGTCGCCGGTGGCGGCTTCGAGGCCTTCCACATGGGCGTGGTACTTCTTCGAGCGCGTGATCACCTTGCCGATCACCGGGTGCTTGACGCGGCGCTCGACGAGCACCGTCACCGTCTTCGCCATCTTGTCGCTGACGACGCGGCCCTGGAGGCTGCGGCGATTCTTTTCAGTCGTAGCTTGGGTCATTTCGCGCCCGCCTTTTCACGCTGTATGGTCTTCAGGCGCGCAATATCCTTGCGCACCTTGCCGAGCTGGCTGGTGTTGTTGAGCTGCTGCGTCGCCACCTGCATGCGCAGCGAGAATTGCGCCTTGCGCAAATCCAGCAACTCCTTGCCGAGTTCGGCCTCGTTCTTCTGCCTCAGTTCGCTAGCTTTCATATCTCACCCCAGTTGGCGCACGACGAACGTGGTCTCGATCGGCAGCTTGGCGGCGGCCAGCTTGAAGGCCTCGCGCGCCAGCGTCTCGTCTACGCCGTCCATTTCATAGAGCACCTTGCCCGGCTGGATCTCGGCGACCCAATATTCGGGGTTGCCCTTGCCGTTACCCATCCGCACTTCGGCGGGCTTCTTGGAAATCGGCTTGTCCGGGAAGATGCGGATCCAGATGCGGCCGCCGCGCTTGATGTGGCGGGTCATGGCGCGACGCGCGGCTTCGATCTGGCGCGCCGTGAGGCGGCCGCGGCCGATGGCCTTGAGCCCAAATTCGCCGAAGCTCACCTTGGCGCCGCGCGTGGCGACGCCGGTGTTGCGGCCCTTCTGTTCCTTGCGGTATTTTCTACGTGCCGGTTGCAGCATGGCTGATTACTCCTTCCCTTCCGTACCGGCGGCATCCGCCTTCGTCGCCGTGGTCTTGCGCACGCGCTTGACGGGCGCCTTCGTCGCGGCATCACCCTCGGGCTTGGCGGCGGCTTCCAGCTCGGCGGCGACTTCCGGCTTGACTTCCTCTGCCGGATTGGCTGCCGGCCGCTTGGCGGCCGGACGCTTGGCGCCGAACCTGGCCTCGCCGCCCTCATCGGCGCGCGCAGCGCCCGGCTTGCCCGTGCGGCGCGGCTTCTTCGCGTCGTCGGCCGGCACTTCCGTCGCCGCGGCGAGCAGGTCGTTCTTGGCCACGACTTCGCCCTTGAACACCCACACCTTGATGCCGATGACGCCGTAGGTCGTCTTCGCTTCCGACGTGCCGTAGTCGATGTCGGCACGCAGCGTATGCAGCGGCACGCGGCCTTCGCGATACCACTCGCGGCGAGCGATTTCGATGCCGTTCAGACGACCCGAGCTCATGATCTTGATGCCCTGGGCGCCGAGGCGCATGGCGTTCTGCATGGCGCGCTTCATGGCGCGGCGGAACATGATGCGCTTTTCGAGCTGCTGGGCGATCGAGTCGGCGATCAGTTGCGCGTCGGTCTCGGGCTTGCGGATTTCCTCGATATTGACGTGCACCGGCACGCCCATGCGCTTTTGCAGGTCGCTGCGCAGCTGCTCGATGTCCTCGCCCTTCTTGCCGATGACGACACCGGGGCGGGCGCTATACACCGTGACGCGGGCGTTCTTCGCCGGGCGCTCGATGACGACGCGGCCGACGGAGGCGTGTGCCAGCTTCTTCTTCAGGTACTCGCGGACCTCGATGTCGCCGAGGAGCATGCCCGGGAATGCCTTGCTGTTGGCATACCACTTGGAACCCCAATCGTGCGTGACCGAAAGACGGAAACCGGTCGGATGAATCTTCTGTCCCATAACTGCTCCTTAGTCCCCGACGGTCACGAAAATGTGGCAGGTGGGCTTGACGATGCGGTTGCCGCGGCCTTTGGCACGCGCCGTGAATCGCTTCAGCACCGCGCCCTTTTCGACGTAGATGGTCTTGACCTTCAAGGCATCGATGTCGGCACCATCGTTGTGCTCGGCGTTGGCGATGGCCGACTCGAGCACTTTCTTGATGATGACGGCGCCCTTTTTCGGCGAGAAGGCGAGAATGTTGAGGGCCTGGTCGACCGGCTTGCCGCGGATCATGTCGGCCACGAGCCGGCCTTTTTGCTCCGACAGGCGCACACCCTTCAGAATGGCGTTTGTTTCCATCGTCATTCCCTCACTTCTTGACCGCGGCTTTTTTGCCGGCGGTATGGCCCTTGAAAGTCCGCGTCAGCGCGAACTCGCCCAGCTTGTGGCCGACCATATTCTCGGAGACATACACCGGAATGTGCTGCTTGCCGTTATGCACGGCAATGGTCAGGCCGACGAAGTCGGGCAGGACGGTGGAACGGCGCGACCAAGTCTTGATCGGACGCTTGTCGTTGGTTGCCCGCGCCGCGTCGACCTTCTTGATGAGGTGGTCGTCGACGAAGGGGCCCTTCTTAACTGAACGTGCCATGGCTTACCTCTTACCTTTCGGCCTGCGCTGAACGATCATGACGTCGGTGCGCTTGTTGCTGCGGGTGCGATAACCCTTTGCCGGCTGACCCCAGGGACTGACGGGCACCCGGCCTTCGCCAGTCTTGCCTTCGCCGCCGCCGTGGGGGTGATCGACCGGGTTCATGACAACGCCGCGCACCGTCGGGCGCACGCCGCGCCAACGCATGGCGCCGGCCTTGCCGATCTTGCGCAGGTTGTTTTCCTCGTTGCCGACTTCACCGATGGTGGCGCGGCACTCGATGTGGACACGGCGGATTTCGCCGGACCGCAGACGCACCTGGGCGTAGGTGCCTTCGCGCGCCAGCAGCTGCACCGAGGTACCCGCGGAACGCGCCAGCTGCGCGCCCTTGCCCTGGGTGATTTCGATGCAGTGGATGGTCGTACCCACCGGGATGTTGCGGATCGGCAGCGTGTTGCCCGACTTGATCGGGGCCTCGGCGCCGCTCATGACTTCCTGACCGACCGCGATGCCCTTGGGCGCGATGATGTAGCGACGCTCGCCATCCTTGTACAGGAGCAGGGCGATGTGCGCGCTGCGGTTCGGGTCGTACTCGAGACGCTCGACCTTGGCCGGGATGCCGTCCTTGTCGCGCTTGAAGTCGACGATACGGTACTGCTGCTTGTGCCCGCCGCCTTGGTGACGCGTCGTGATATGGCCGTGGTTGTTGCGACCGGCCTGCTTCGACTGACTTTCGGTCAACGCATCGACCGGACGGCCTTTGTAGAGATGGGCGTGAACGACCTTGACGACGCCGCGGCGACCGGCGGAGGTCGGCTTGACTTTGACGAGAGCCATTATGCAGCCCCTCCTTCCGCAAAGTTGATTTCCTGGCCGGGCTTGAGGCTGACGAAGGCCTTCTTGACGTCGCTGCGACGGCCCTGGCTGCGGCCATGGCGCTTGACCTTGCCTTTTTGCACGGCGACCTGCACCGACTTCACCTCGACCTTGAACAGCAGTTCGACCGCGGCCTTGATTTCAGGCTTGGTGGCGTCGGGGATGACGATGAAGACGACCTGCTCGTTCTTGTCGGCGATATACGTCGCCTTCTCGGAGACCTGCGGCGCCAGCAGAATCTGCATCAGGCGCTCCTGGTTGAATTTTTGCGTGCTCATGCCAGCATCTCCTCCATCTTGGCGACGGCGCCCTTGGTCATCAGCACTTTCGGGAAGCGCACCAGGGAGACCGGATCGGCCTGCTGCGCTTCGAGCACCAGCACATTGGGCAGGTTGCGCGCGGCGAGCACCAGGTTGTCGTCGAGGCTGTCGGTGATCAGCAGCACGGAATCGAAGCCCATGCCCTTCAGCTTCTGGGCCACCAGCTTGGTCTTCGGCGCAGCGACGGCGAAGTTCTCGACCACGGACAGGCGATCCTCGCGGGCGAGCTGCGACAGGATGGCGGCGAGGCCGGCGCGATACATTTTGCGGTTCACCTTCTGGGAGAAATTCTCCTCGGGCGAATTCGGGAAAATGCGACCGCCTCCGCGCCACAGCGGCGAGGAGGTCATGCCGGCGCGGGCGCGGCCCGTGCCCTTCTGGCGGAACGGCTTCTTCGTGCTGTGATGCACTTCGGTACGGGTGAGCTGCGCGCGGTTGCCGGAGCGGGCGTTGGCCTGGTAGGCGACGACGAGCTGGTGCACCAGCGCTTCGTTGTAATCGCGGCCGAACAGCGCGTCGGACGCGGACAGCGTCGCGGCTTGCTGGCCTTGATCGTTGATCAGTTTGAGTTCCATGGCGTCAGGCTCCCTTCTTGGCGGCCTTGACGGCCGGCGCGACGATGACGTCGCCGCCCTTGGAACCGGGCACCGCACCCTTCACCAGCAGCAGCTGGCGCGCTTCGTCGACACGCACGACTTCCAGGTTCTGCGCGGTACGCTTGACGTCGCCGAGATGGCCGGCCATGCGCTTGCCGGGGAAAACGCGACCCGGATCCTGCGCCATGCCAATTGAGCCGGCGGAATTGTGCGACACGGAGTTGCCGTGCGACGCGCGGTTCGACGAGAAGTGGTAGCGCTTGATGGCGCCGGTGAAGCCCTTGCCCACGCTCGTTCCCGTGATGTCGACGATCTGGCCGGGCTGGAAGATCGTCACCGAAATGACGTCGCCCGCCTTGAAGCCGGCGAGCTGGTCCGGTGCGACGCGGAATTCCCGGAAGATGTGGCCGGCTTCGGCGCCGGCTTTGGCGAGGTGTCCCGCCGCGGGCTTGTTCACCCGGGTGGCGCGACGCTTGCCGAAGGTCACCTGGACCGCGGCGTAGCCGTCGGTTTCAGGCGTCTTGATTTGCGTGACGCGGTTGTTCGACACATCGAGCACTGTGACCGGAACGGTGGAACCGTCCTCGGCGAAAATGCGCGTCATGCCGACCTTGCGTCCGACAAGGCCTAGACTCATTTTTTTCTCCTAAACCCCAGCTACGATTGGCCGGGCCCAAAAAAACAACTTAGTGTGGGATCGCCGCAAAAGTCGGCGACACCCGAAAGAACTTCTTACTGCAGCTTGATTTCGACGTCGACGCCGGCGGGCAGATCGAGCTTCATCAACGCATCGACGGTCTTGTCGGTCGGATCGATGATGTCCATCAGGCGCAGGTGGGTGCGGATTTCAAACTGGTCGCGCGAGGTCTTGTTGACGTGCGGGGAACGCAGCACGTCGAAGCGCTCGATGCGCGTGGGCAGCGGCACGGGGCCGCGCACGACGGCGCCGGTGCGCTTGGCCGTATCCACGATCTCCAGCGCCGACTGATCGATCAGCTTGTAGTCGAACGCCTTGAGGCGGATGCGAATTTTCTGGCTTTGCATAACGATCCTTAAAGAGCGCGGCGCAGCTCGTTTGCAACGAGGCGCCGGAAAGCTTGTTTCAGCGAGGGATGAAGCCGGCGCCTGCCGACGTCATCCCGGAGCTAAAAACGAAGGGCGCGATTATGCCGCCCTTGTCGCGAGAAAGCAAGCGCTTATTCGATGACCTTGGCGACGACGCCGGCACCGACGGTGCGACCGCCTTCGCGGATGGCGAAGCGCAGGCCTTCTTCCATGGCGATCGGCGCAATCAGCTTCACCGTCATCTGGATGTTGTCG
>JAQTNK010000002.1 GCA_028713915.1 Rhodocyclaceae bacterium
CCCGCGTATGGTCGCCAATGCCGAGGCGTTTCGGCTGAAGATCGATGGCCTCGCCGCATCGGCCAATGTGCTCGGCCAGAAGTTCCAGACCGTCTTCGAAAACGGAATGGCCACTTTCCTCGCGGACCTGGTGAATCGCACCAAGTCGTTCAAGGACGCCTTTCTCGACATGGCGCGAGGCATCGAGCAGGCCGTTACCCGGATCGTCGCGCAGAACCTGGCGCAGAGCCTGTTCGGCGGCACGGGCGCATCGGGCGGGGGTGGTTTTGGCGCCGGCGTCGGCGGATTCTTTGCGTCGCTGTTTGGCGGTGGCAGTGCCGCCGGTTCGGGCGCCGGCTTGTTCGGTATCAAGCTCGCCGGTGCCATGGCCGGCGGCGGCGAGGCGGCCGCCAACCAGTCGTATCTGGTCGGCGAGCACGGCCCGGAAGTCTTCACGCCGAAGACCAGCGGCACGGTGATTCCCAATGAGCGCCTCGGAACCTTGAGCGCTGGCAGCGGCCCGCTCGGCACTGCGGCGAGCGGCCCCAGCGGCGGCACCGTGGTGCACGTCCAGAACCATTTCCATCTGGCGCAACCTGCCGACCGTCGCACCCAGGCGCAGATTGCGACGCTGGCCGGTACGGCGATACAGCGCGCGATGGCCCGGAACGCCTGACCATGTTCTACGAATCCCCGCGCTTCCCGGAAGCGATTTCCTATGGCGCCGAGGGCGGCCCCGGCTATTCGACGGACGTGGTGACGCTCAACTCGGGCTATGAGCAGCGCAATGCGAACTGGTCGGTGCCGCGCGCGAGCTACAACGTCTCGCACGGCGTGAAAACGCAGGCGGACATGGCCACGCTGATCGCCTTCTTCCGGCTCATGCAGGGCAGGGCCCACGGCTTTCGCTACAAGGACTGGGTGGATTTCACGGACAACGGCTTCGGCGTTTTTCGGGCCCTGTCGGCGACCACGTTCCAGATGGCGAAGAGCTACGTCAGCGGCGCCAGCAGCGTGCTGCGCGACATCCGCAAGCCCGTCGTCGGCAGCATCGTCATCACGGGCGGCGCCGGCGCGGTGCTGGACACCACCACGGGCATCGTCACCGTCACGAGCGGCACGCCGGTCGCGTGGACAGGTCAGTTCGACGTGCCTTGCCGCTTCGATGTCGATGAGATGAAGACCAGGATCGACGACTACGGTGCCTACACCTGGGCGCAGATCCCGCTCGTGGAGCTTCGCGGGTGAAGTCGGTCTCGGCCGCGCTCAAGGCGCACCTGGCGCAGGAGACGACGACGCTGTGCACCCTCTGGAAGATCACCCGTCAGGATGGCGCGGTGTTCGGCTTCACCGACGCCGACCATGACATCGTATTCGGCGGCACGACCTACCTTGCCGCCACCGGCTACAGCCCGACCAACATCCAGACCACCGCGGCGCTCAACGTCGACAACCTGGAAGTCGTCTCGGTGCTCGACAGTTCCACGATCACCGAAGCCGACATGATGCGCGGCCTGTGGGACAACGCGGCCGTCGACATCGTCATGGTGAATTACGTCGACCTCACCATGGGCGCGCTCAACCTGCGCCACGGCATGCTCGGCCAGATCAAGACCGGCCGCACGCAATTCACCGCGGAACTGCGCGGCATGACGCAGGGGCTGCAACAGCCCATCGGCACCAACGCCTTCCCGGCCTGCAACGCCGACCTGGGCGATGCCCGCTGCACGATCGTTCTCGGCCCGCTCACCGTCACCGGCTCCGTCACCGGCTCCGTCACCGGCCTGGTCAGCGCCATGGCGTTCATCGACGCGACGCGCACGGAAACCAATTCGACCGTCAGCGCCGCCATCACCGGCATCACGCAGGCGAACCCGGCCCACATCACGGCGCCGGGGCATCCCTTCACCAACGGCATGGATGTCACCTTGAGCGGCGTCAGTGGGATGACTCAACTGAACGGCTACACCGGCGCCATCGGCTACATCGACGCCAACACGTTCTCCGTCGCCGTCAATTCCACCGCCTTCACCGCCTACAGCGACGGCGGCACGGCGACGCAGGCGGTCGCCTCGGAATACTTCCAGGGCGGCGTGCTGACCTGGACGTCGGGCGCCAACGCCGGCACCCAGATCGAAGTCAAGAACTACCACCCCAACGTCATCAGCTTGGCGCTGCCGATGGTGGGCGCCATCGCGCTCGGCGACAGCTACAGCCTGACGCCGGGGTGCGACAAGTTGCTGACGACTTGCAACACGCGCTTCGCCAACGTCGTCAATTTCCGCGGCTTCCCGTTCGTGCCGGGCGATACCGCGCTCCTGGGAGGCCCGTAAATGACGACCCGCGAAGCGCTCGTCAATGAGGCGCTGACCTGGATCGACACGCCGTTCCGGCCGAACCAGATGTGCAAGGGCGCGGGTGCCGACTGCATCGGCGTCTGTGCCGGCATCGCGCTCGCCTGCGGCATCGAGATTCGCTACCGCGCCGACTACCCGATGACGCCGGACGGATCGCTCACGCGCGAACTGCGCGCGCAGCTGGTCCAGGTCCACCGCGATCCGCCGCTCCCCGGCGACATCCTCATGATGACGTTCGAGGGCGAGCCGCATCACGTCGCTCTCTGCATCGGCGACGATATCGTGCACGCCTACGCGCAAGTGCGCCGCTGCGTGCGCCAGCCCTATGACGACTACTGGCGCAGCAAGACGCGCGGCGTCTTCGCCTTCAAGGAACTGGCGTAATGGCCTCGCTCGCCATCAGCGCCGCGGGCGCCGCGGTCGGCTTCATGATGGGTGGCCCGATGGGTGCCGAAGTCGGCTGGATGGCCGGCTCAATGCTCGGCAACGTGCTGTTCCCGCAGAAAGTGCAGGGGCCGCGGCTCGCCGACAAGGAAGTGCACCTGACTTCCTACGGCAATGCCATTGCGCTCACCTATGGCACGACGCGCGAGCCGGGGTCCTACCTGTGGTGTTCGTCGCTGATTGAGCATTCCACCACCCAGAGCGCCAAGGGCGGACCCTCGACCACTACCTACAGCTATTCGGTGAACATGGCGGTGGCCCTGTGTCTGGGCGTGAAGGCCGGCGTGGTGCGCGTGTGGGCGAACAAGCGCCTGATCTACGACGCCAGCGCCGCGAACGGCAGCGTCACCATCGATCCTTGCATCGGCGCGATGCGCTTCTATCCCGGCAGCGAGACGCAGACCGTCGATCCGCTGCTGGTGGCCGCGACCGGGGGCGTGCATCCGGCCTACCGCGGCGTGGCCTACCTCGTCTTTGAAAACCTCGATTGCTCGACCAACTTCGGCAACCGCCCGCCGATGATCGAAGCGGAGGTCGCCAGCGTCGGCACGCCGACGCTGCCGCCGCCAAAACTGCTGCTCGATGTCACGACGGCCTACGGCGGCGCTTTCATGACGGCGCCGCAGCGCGACCCGGCCACCGGCTACGCCTGGACGGTGGCGCGAGAGGGCAGCGGTCCCTACACCTACTACGCCTACGCCTACAACGAAGTGACGGATACGCTGGTGCGCATCCCGTTCCCCGCGGGCGCCGTGCCGGGGGGCACGATGAGCTTGTGCGTCGTCACGTCGACGCGCGAATGTTGGGTGGCCTGGGAAACCTACCCCTACGGCAGCATTCCGTTCATCGCCATTTTCAGCGCGGACGGTCTCGCGGGCGTCACGACCATCCTGCGCCCCAGCAGCGTGTCCGGCTGGACCGGCATCATCGGCTACGACTCCGCCGCGGACAAGGTGGTGGTGGCCACGAGCAACATCGGCGGGGTGCTGTACTCGTTCCAGCCGGAGACGCGCCAGTACCTGGGCGCCGTGAACTTCGGCGCCGCGACCGGCGCGCTGATCCCGCTCCCTGGCGCGGACCTGGTGGCGAAGTGGTGGTCCTCGCTCACGACGATTGACTTCGCGCGCTACACCGGCGTCGGCGCGGGCGGCTACTCGGTCGCCGGCAGCGCCACGGTCGCCCACTACCTGGGCGGCTTCGCCTACGACTCGTCGAGGAACCGCCTCGCCTATTTCCCCAATCCGGCGTGGAACAGCGACCCGATCCAGGTCATCGACCTGGTGACCTTCAGCGTCACCAATTACCCGAACACGGCCAACGTCGGCGCCTTCCAGGGCGGCGTCATCTATCACGTCCAGAACGACTGCTTCTACACGATTGCCGATCCGGTCAACAACACGCTCTACAAGATCGACGCCGCCAGCTTCGCGACTTCCGTCGTCACGTCCTACGGCTCGGCCTCGGGGCTGGCCGGCTACCTGCTGGAAGTCCCCGGCGTGCGCGACTACCTGCTGGACCAGGGCGGCTATTTCCGCTCGCAGTATTGGCGCGTCTTCCTCGACCCGGTCCTGGACGGCAATGCCGTCGCGCTGTCCACGATTGTCTCGGACCTGTGCGTGCGCGCCGGCTACGGCACGGGCGACGTGAACGTCAGCCAGTTGGGCGACCTGGTGGACGGCTACAGCGTGCGCCAAGTCATGCCGGCGCGCGCGGCCATCGAACCGCTGATGCAGGCGTACTTCTTCGATGCGGTCGAATCCGATGCCGTCCTGAAGTTCGTCAAGCGCGGCGGCGCCATCGCCGTCACCATTCCCGAAGACGACCTCGCCGCGCACGACCACAGCGCCGGCAACGTGCCCGACCAGCTGGCGCTGACGCGCGGCCAGGAACTCGAGCTGCCGCGCGAAGTGGTTGTGCAGTACGTCGATGCGGCCTTCGACTTCCAGACCAACGCGCAGTATTCGCGCCGGCTCACCACGCCGGCCAAGGGCAAGGTCAATGTCGCCCTCGCCATCAGCCTGTCGGCCACCGCCGCGCGCCGCATCGCCGACGTGCTGCTCTATGAGGCGTGGATGGCGCGCACCGCCGGGGATTTTATTCTCAGTCGCAAGTACGCCTACCTGGAGCCGACCGATGTCGTGCAAGTGGTGAAGGCGGGCCACACCTACACGTTGCGCCTGACCGACAAGAGCGAAGCGGCGCCGGGCCTCTACACCTTGAAGGCGGCGCTCGATGACCCAGGTCTTTACATGCTCGACGCTTCGGGCCTGAGCGTGCCGGGGGGCGCCGCGACGCCACCGGGCGCCACGGTCGCCACCAGCAGCCCGACCGCGCTGCGCCTGCTGGACATTCCACTTCTGCGCGACCAGGACGACGGGATCGGCTTCTACGCCGCCGCCGCCGGCTACTTCGCTGGCTGGACCGGGGCGCAACTCTACAAGTCGACCGATAACGGCTACTCCTGGCTCGCGGTGGACACGCCCTTCGTCACCGCGAGCGTCATCGGCACCACCGCCAACGCGCTCGGCAATTTCCAAAGCGGCACGATCTTCGATGAACTGAACACCCTGACGGTCAACCTGCTCGACACCGCGGCCGTCCTGACGCCGACCACGGCATTGAACGTGCTGAACGGACAGAACGGCGCGCTGGTGGGCGACGAGATTATCCAGTTCAAGAACGCGACCCTGACGGCCCCCGGCGTCTATGTCTTGAGCGGCCTGCTGCGCGGCCGGCGTGGCACGGAGCGCGCGATGGCGTCCCACGTCATCGGCGAGCGCTTTGTGTTCCTCGACGCGGGCGCGCTGCATCTGGAAACCGCCAGCAGTAGCGAATGGAACGTGTCACGGCTCTACAAGGCCGTCACTTTCGGCGCGCTCATCAGCGCCGCGGGGTCGATTCCCTTCACCGATACCGCCGTGGCGCAGAAGTGCTACGCGCCGGTCTTGCTCGGCGGCGGGCGCGACGCCGGCGGCAACTTGACGCTCACCTGGACGCGCCGCACGCGCGTCTATGGCGCCTGGAATGACCTGGCCGACGTGCCGCTCGGCGAGGCCTCCGAGTCCTACGTCATCACGATCTACAGCGACGCGACCTACACCACCGTCAAGCGGACGCTGACGGCCACCAGCCCGACCGTTGCCTACAGCGCGGCGAACCAGACGGCCGACTTCGGCAGCGTGCCGGCGAAGGTCTATTGGTCCGTCGCGCAAGTCTCGGCCACAACCGGCAACGGCTATTCCGCGCAGGGAGCAATCTAAATGGCAGACAGCACCACCATCCTCGACACCATCAGCAGCAGCCAGGCAGCCAAGGAGGTCACGGCCAACGCCCTGTTCGACGCCGGCTCGCCGAGTACGCTGTTCGGGCGCCGCGCCTCGACCACGGCGGCGCTGACCTGGGGCTACTACGGCGGGCGCTTCACCAAGGCGGACGGCACGCGCACTAGCATCGCCAACGGCACTGTCGCGCTCACGGCGAGTGCCACCAACTACCTGCAGGCCGACCAGACCGGCGTGGTGTCGGTCAATACCAGCGGATTTACCGCGGGCCAAAGCCCGCTCTATACCATCGTCGCCGGGGCGTCCACGGTCACGTCCTATACCGACGAGCGCACCGGCAGCGAAGGCACCAATGCGTACCTGATGCGTAGCCGCGGCCGGGTCGCCAACTTCACCTATGCCAGCGCGATCACCGTCGACTGGTCGATCTGCGACATCGCCCGCATCACGCTCGCCGGCAACCCGACGCTGAGCTTCACCGGGGGCGTCGACGGCCAGCATTGCGTGCTGGAACTCACCCAAGACGCCACCGGCAGTCGCACCGTTACCTGGCCGGCGAACGCGCGCTTCTCGAACGACATCCCGGCGCCGACGCTGTCGACCACCCCCAACAAGCTCGACCGCATCGGCTTCGCCAGCAATCAAGCGGCCAGCAAGTATGACGCCGTGGCCGTCGTGCGCGGCTTCTAAGGAGACTCCCGGATGGCGACCCTCTACAAGTCCACCGACCCCTCGGCGCCCGTCCTCACCGGCTCGGCCGGCGCGCTGATTTCCGTTCTCGATGCCTGCCTCGTCAACGGCTACGGCTCGCAGGCCGCGGCCGGTTGGACCAAGCCCTACAGCGGCACCAACAAGGCCGTCTATCGCATGGGCACGAGCGGCAACACTGGCTTCTACCTCAACATCCAGGACAATGCGCCGGTGTCGGGCCGCGACGCGCGCGCCTGGGGCTACGAAGTGGCGAGCGCGCAGGACACCGGCACCGGCCAGTTCCCGACGACCTCGCAACTGTCGACCGGCGTCTTCATCCGCAAGTCCAACACCGCCGACAGCACGGCGCGCGCGTGGTACTTGCTCGCCGACTCGTCGTGCTTCTACCTGTTCATCGAGTCGGGGGACTTCGTCACGCCGACTCACTGCACGTCGTTCGCCTTCGGCGATTTCTACACCTACAAGTCCGGCGACGCCTACAACTGCGCGATCTACGGGCGCGTCACGGAAAACTCGTCCAGCGTCAACATCGACAATCTGCCCGTCCTTCAAGGACTCTACGCTAACACCACGCTATGCAGCGGCACGTTCGCCGGCCATTACCTCGCGCGCTCCTGGACCGGCCTGGGCAGTTCGGTCAACTTCTCCAAGCACACCAGCGCGGTCGCCAGCGCCACCAGCTTCGCCAATACCTGCGCGGGCAGTTGGTATGTGAACAACGTCCCTTACCCCAACGGCCCTGATGGCAGTTTGCTGCTGGCGCCGATCTGGATCGGCCACAACAACGCCGTGCGCGGCTACCTGAAAGGACTGTGGGCGCCCGGCCATTACAAGCCGCTGGCGCATGGCGACACGTTCAGTGGCACCGGGGCGATGGCCGGCAAGAGTTTCCTGGCCCTCTGGGTCAAGGGCTTTGACACCAACACCAGTAACGACGCCTATTCGGGCCAGATGATTCTCGAAACCTCGAACACCTGGAGCTAAGGAGTGGCCTTCACGACCTGGAATACGGGCGATGTCAGCGCCAATGTCACGCTGTCCAACGGCAACCTGACGGCGACGACGACCAGCGCGAGCCAGGGCGGCGTGCGCAGCGCCTGCGGCAAGCGCACCGGCCAGGTCTATGTCGAGTTCACCTGCACGACGTTCAGCGGCAGCAGTACCGCGGTGGGCCTCAACGGGCCGACGCTCGCGCTGACTTCGGGGTGGGGCTTGTGGAGCATGGCGGTCAATTCGGCCGGCACCATCTATTACAACGGCAACAGCACCGGCCTGTCCATCGGCACGGTCACGGCGGGCGCCAAGGTCTGCATGGCCGCGGACCTCGACAACCGTCGCGCCTGGTTCCGTCTCAACGGCGGCAACTGGAACGGCAGCGCGTCGGGTGACCCGACCGTGCCATCGAGCGGCACGCCCTTCGACGTGATGGCCGAATACCTGTGCTTCGGCTCCAATGCTAGCGGCAACGCGGTCACGCTCAATGCGGGCGCCTCGGCCTTCGCCTACACCGTGCCGACCGGCTACGCCGGATGGGACACTACCGACACGTCGGCGCCGTTCCTCCATGGCAGCGTCGGCCGACTCATTACGCAAAAGGAGGCGACGGCGCCGGGAAGCGCTGGACCCGGCACCAACCGTAACGGCTCGGCCACCAACAAGACGGCGGGCATCCGCTTCTACCAGCAAGCCGGCCCCTGCGCGACGATTTCCGGCAACCTGACCGAAAGCGGCACGCCGGTCGCTGGCCGCTTGGTCGCCGTGCTTCGCAAGCGCGACCACTTCCTGCTCGGCAGCGCGCTCACGGACAGCAGCGGCAACTTCTCGATCCAGTGCGGCAACACCGACCAGGTCTACGTCGTCGGCTTCGACCCGACGACCTATCAGGCCATCGTGTATGACCAAGTGATTCCGCTTTGACATGCCCTACACGCCCCCCGGCGGCCACGCCGTCAATTTCACCTTTCCGGCCGGCAGCTACACGCCGCCAGGAGGCCATGCGATTGCCATCGCCTTCGGCGCCTCGCTCACCCTCAGCCCGACTGGGATTGCGAGCGCCGAAGCCTTCGGCCGCGCCATTGTCGAGGCGATTGAACCGGGCGGGGTCAGTAGCGCGGAAGCCTTCGGCAATGCCGGCGTGCGGCCGATCCTGCCGGGCGGCATCGCCTCGCTCGAAGCCTTCGGCACCCTGGAAATCGCGCCGACCTACCTGGGGCCGGTGGGCATCGCATCAAACGAAGCCTTCGGCACGCCGCACATCGCCATTGATGCGCCCGGTATCGCCAGCGGCGAGGCGTTCGGCAGCGATGTCGTCGGCGCCGGCCTGCTGCTGACCGGCATTCCGAGTGTCGAGGCCATCGGCAACATCATGACCCAACTGGAGCTTTTTCCCTCTGGCATCCCGAGCGGCGAGGGCTTCGGCGTCGCGCGCATCGCCTTCGGTCCCGGCACGAATTCCGGGTTCCTGATTCTCAACTAGGAGTTCCCTATGAGCAATGCGCTCTACGACAAAGGCCGCGAAGCCTTCCTCACGGGTTCGATTTCGTTCTCGTCGGACACCATCAAAGTGGTGCTGCTCGACCTCACGCACTACACGGCGAACCTCGCCACGGATCAGTTCCTGTCCGACATCCCGAGCGCGGCGCGCGTCTATACCTCTACGGCGCTCGCCTCGAAGACCACCACGGCCGGCGTCGCCAATGCCGCCAACCTGACCTTGACGGCGGTATCGGGCGCGACGTGCGGCGCGCTCGCCATGTTCAAGGACACGGGCAGCGCGACCACCAGCCCGCTCATCGCCTACATCGACACCGCGACCGGCCTGCCGGTCACGCCGAGCGGCAGCGACATCCCGATCATCTGGGATACCGGCTCGAACCACATTTTTAAGCTGTAGGGAGTTTCGTTTCAAACCCCGCCGCCTTCGGGCGGCTTTTTTTTGGAGAGACAACATGACAGATCCAGCCAGTGGTGGTGCCGCCGGTGCCGTCGCCTTCAAAGCCATGGGTGGTACCGCCGCGGGCGGCGCCACGCTCGCCACCATCGTGGTGATGTTGATGACGCCGCCGCGATCGAAACGGGAGTGGGCCGTGGGCCTCATCAGTACCGTGGTCGCCAGCATCGGCGGCGGAGCAATCGCAGTCGAGCATTTTGGGCTGCATGACTGGGTGCACTCGACCATTGGCCTCTTGGCGTTTGGTGGGTTGATTTTCGGCTGCGGCCTGCCGGGCTGGGCGATCGTGCGCTGGATCTTCAACTTCATCGACAAGAACCGGGACGCGTCGATCGATGACGTCGCCAAGGACGTGAAGGAGATGCTGTGATGAACGCGCAGGATTTCATAGACTTGATCGGGTCGGCCGCGCAGGCCTCCGCGAAGGCCACCGGTGTGCCGGCCAGTTTCACGGTGGCCGAGGCTGCACTGGAATCCGGGTGGGGGTCTTCGCAACTCGCGCAACAGGGTAAGAACCTGTTCGGCGTGAAGGCCGATCCGGCCTGGCAAGGCGACGTGCTGACCCTCAACACGCGCGAGTTCCTGCACGGCACCTGGGTGATGGTGCCGGCGCGCTGGCGCAAGTATGCCGACTGGCAGTCTTGCATGGATGACCATGCGGACTTCCTGCACCAGAACAGCCGCTATGCGCCGTGCTTCGAGTGCACGACCGGCGCAGTGTTTGCGCAGGCAGTGGCGCAGGCGGGGTATGCCACGGATCCCGACTATGCCGCCAAGCTCATATCCATCATCGACCAGCATGGATTGGCGGACTTGGATGGAGGTGTCTGATGTTTCCGATCTTGAACATTTTGGCGGCGCTGCCGTGGAAGCTGATCGCCGCCGGTGCGCTGACCGCCGTGCTGTTCGTCGGCGGATGCCAGTACGGAGAGAACCGCATCACCGCCGAGTGGGATGCCGAAAAGACTGCGGCGGCGCAGGTCGTTGCCAAACAGGCCGAGCGTGTCGCCACGGTCAATGCCCAGCAATCCACCATCAACCAGGAGATCTCGAATGAATTCCAGAAAGCCGAGACAGCGATTGCTGCCGATCGTGGGCATTTGCTTGCCTCTGTTCCTCACCGCGTGCGCAACGTCTCCCCAAGTGGTGCCGGCACCGTGCCCGGCGTTCCCGCCGTTGCCCGTGGAACTGATGCAATCCCCGCCGACGCTGTACCTGCTGCCGAGCAGCCAGAACCCAACGCCTCTTGCGAAAAACTAGCCGACGATGCGGCGCAGACGACTCTGATGGTGGTGGAATTTCAGAAGTGGTATCGGGAACAGGCCGCGGCGTTCAATGCTCCAATCCAGGCCGGCGATCCAGCGAAATAGATGCCTGGTGGCTGTTCGGCTCAAGAGGCAAGATTAGGGTTGGTCGCTTGCAAACCTCTCCTCTTGCCAGCGGTCGATCAACGGGACTGGGCCAAGTGAAAGGAAGGCGAGAATTGAACGGCTATGTGAGGGTGTCCGCCTCAGCGAATAGCTGCGATCCGTGCAGCTACCGCGTTCCAATCTACGTCGGGTGTTTGGTGGCACCAGCTAATGCGAACACAGGCATTGGCCTCATCGTCGCTCATCCCCATGGCCTTCAACACATGGCTCGGGGCGTAACTCGTCGAAGTACAAGCCGATCCATTCGAGATCGCCACGAGATCCTTGATGGCAACTATCAGTGCCTCGGAATCCAGCCCCTCGAATGCTACGTTTAGCACATGGGACATTACCTTGGACTGGTCCCCGCTGTACCTGGGATTCAGTTGCTCAAATGCCTTCGTTGCTTCCCCGCGAATCTGACGGCATCGGGCTTGACGATGGCCGTGGTCACGCGTGGCCATCTCCGCCGCCACGCCCAAAGCAGCAATGAGGGCGACCGGCAGTGTGCCGGGACGCAAGCCCCTTTCCTGACCACCGCCAAATACGAGTGGTTTTAGTGGCACACGGTTGTACCCTCGGCGGCGAACTATTAGCGCGCCAATCCCTTTTGGCCCGAATATCTTGTGCCCACTCACGCTGATCATGTCGATACGTGGATTGCGGAGCGTATCGAGATCTTTTCCAAATCCCTGGGCCGCATCAGTGTGGAGGTAGGCTGGATGGCCATCCAGCACCGCTGCAATCTCGCTGAGAGGCTGAAGTACTCCGGTCTCGTTATTGGCTTGCATGACCGAAACCAGAACGGTTTCCGGTCGCAGTATTTCGGCCAGAACTTTTGGCTCAACATATCCGCCAGCAGTTACGGGAATGCGTGTAACCAAAAAGCCCTCACGCTCCAGGGCGTCGAACGGTTCCAACACCGCCTTGTGTTCGATGGTCGAGGCAATAATGTGCATCCGCCCGGCGCTTCGGGCAGCTTCCCGCAAGCCAAGGATGGCCAGGTTATTGCTCTCGGTTGCGCCACTGGTGAAGATCACTTCATCACGCTTGGCACCCACAACTGCCGCGACCTGATCCCTCGCTCGCTGCACCGCTTGCTTCGCTCGGACGCCGAACTCGTGTGTACGGCTTCCTTCGTTTCCAAATTCTTCAGTTAGGTAGTGAAGAAGGACCTCGCGCACGCCTGACTCGATCGGCGTCGTCGCGTTGCAGTCCAGATAAATCGGGGAAAAAACAAGGCGTTGCATGTACGTTATTAGTTGAAGAAGTAACAAACTTCATGCACAATATAGGCGTACAGTTTGTGTGCGCAAACTGAATTTTACGCCCAACTTGTGTACATGAGCTAATCAACCGCAACAAACGGCCATATCAGCATGGAAACTCAGCCGACCCTCACGTTCCCCGTCATCAGGGGCCTTCAAGCGCACCGTGAGTACTTCGTTGCGATGTGGTCCTTGCGAATGCTGCGCCAAATCTCGATTTTCGACGAAGACGAGCTTCCGCCTGAACTGCGCGCTCAGCGCACCTTGAACAAGGCGCGTATCCCCGAGATTTGCGGATACATGCTGGACAATCCGGACGACTACGTCTTCTCCGCTCTCACGGTTTCGATTGACTCCGATGTGGCTTTTGCGCCCCTCCCCGGGCAAGAAAAACTCGGCCTGTTGCGGGTGCCCATGGATGCCCGCTTCATCATCAATGACGGACAACACCGCCGTGCCGCCATCATGGAGGCGCTCGACCAGCGCCCTGAGCTAGGCCATGAGACCATCGCCGTGGTTTTCTTCCTGGACATTGGGCTGGAGCGTTGCCAGCAGATGTTTGCCGACCTCAACCGACATGCGATTCGCCCCAGTCGCTCGCTCGGCCTGCTATACGACCACCGGAACGACAAGGCCCAGCTGGCCAAACTCGTCGTAATGAAATCCAATGTCTTTCGTGACATTGTCGATATGGAGAAATCCTCGCTCGCCAAACGATCACGCAAGCTCTTCACGCTCTCCGCCTTTCATAATGCCTGCGCCGATCTCGTCGAAGGTATGGCGACCGGGAATATCAACGAAGATGCTTCGCTCGCCCGCAACTATTGGGAAGAGGTTGCGAACCACTTTCCCGCCTGGGCTCAGGTACGCGAAAACCGGCTTCCAGCCAGTGAGGTGCGCGAGGGCTACATTCATTCGCATGGGATTGCCTTGCAAGCACTTGGCAAGGCAGGGAATTCGCTGCTGAAACTGCATCCAAAAGATTGGCAAACGCGGCTGACCGCACTTGAACAGATCGATTGGTCGCGCAACAACGCTAAAACCTGGGAGGGGCGCGCGCTTATCGGCGGCAAAGTTTCTAAGGTTACGACTAACGTAATTCTGACGACCAACGTCATCAAGAAGGCGCTTGCCTTATCCTTCGACGAAGACCAACAACGGGTGGAAAACGCCCACGCTCGCAAGAGCGAGTAATGACTTACTAGAAGCCTTTATCCATGGCATCCAAACCAAAATCGAAGTCCCTAAACGTATCTGTTTCAGCACCTGAAACGAGCAGCTCCGAAGCGACGACACCGCGCAAGCGGACATCCGCTTTCGACGAAATCGGCTTCAAGGCAACCATTGAGTCACTTCACCAGGAGATTCGCGAGCTCTACCTCGCCGACGATGTGCCGTGGATCATCGGCTACTCGGGTGGTAAAGACTCGACTGCCACACTCCAGTTGGTCTGGAGCGCCATTCTTGGCCTTCCCACCGGAGCGCGCAACAAGACGATTTATGTCATTTCGACGGATACATTGGTCGAAAATCCGATTGTATCGGCGTGGGTATCGAATTCTCTGCTGGTAATGCAACGAGCAGCACAAGAGCAAGGGATCCCGATAGAACCGAAGCGCCTGACGCCGCGAACCATTGACTCATTTTGGGTGAACCTCATTGGACGTGGTTATCCAGCTCCTCGTCACAAATTTCGTTGGTGTACCGAACGTCTCAAGATCCGGCCCTCAAACACATTCATAAATGGAATCGTGTCGTCCAGTGGAGAGGCGATTCTCGTGCTTGGAACGCGAAAGGCTGAGAGCACAAAGCGCGCCGCTAACATGACCAAACACGAAAAAGGTCGTGTCCGTGATCGCCTTAGTCCGAATTCCAGCCTACCTGGTTCTTTGGTCTATACGCCAGTTGAAGCTTGGAGTAACGACGACGTCTGGTTTTTTCTGATGCAGACAAAGAACCCATGGGGCTACAACAATCGAGACCTTCTTGGGATGTATGCAGGAGCATCTGCAGATGGCGAGTGCCCACTTGTTGTCGATGACTCGACACCGAGTTGTGGTGATTCGCGTTTCGGCTGCTGGGTCTGCACCCTTGTGGAACAGGATAAGTCCATGACTGCGATGATCCAGAACGATGTCGAAAAAGAGTGGATGATGCCTCTTTTGGAACTCCGAAACGCCCTAGATTTCAGAGGAGGCGGGGCAACTGCCGACGACCTAGAGAACACGGATCGCCACCTGCGCGATTTTCGCCGAATGACCGGCGCCGTACAGATGATGGCAAATGGTCGTCCAATTCCCGGGCCATACACACAAGAAGCAAGAGCGACTTGGCTCAAGAAGTTGCTGACAGCGCAAGTGCATATCCGTAGAAATGGACCTTCTGACGTACAAAGCATCGAGCTCATCACGCTTGATGAATTGCAGGAAATCCGGCGCATCTGGGTAGTGGATAAGCACGAATTAGAAGACACACTGCCCCGCATCTATCGCGACTGCACGGGCGAGATGTACCCGGGACGCCCACTAGACGACAATCTCGTACTAGGGGAAACGGAGATGACTGAGCTGGCCGACCTCTGCGGGAATGATCGTCTGCACTATGAGCTCACCCGTGAATTGCTGAGTCTCACAGGACAGCAGCGCTCTCTTGGGCGGCGTGCAGGATTGTTCGAGCAACTAGAAAAAACCTTCCGGCGTCATTTCTATGACAATAAGGAGGATGCCCTCCATCGCGCACAGTCCATCGTGGACGGACGCAAGCGACGCGAAGCGGCTCGTCAATCGGGATACGGGCCCGAGTCTCAATCCGACACACTGGAGTTCAAGGAATGATCCTAGACAGCATCATTCTGGAAAACTTCGGCGCCTACGGTGGCCGGCAAGAAGCCATGCTGACGCCAGCACCGGGCAAGCCGATTGTCCTGTTCGGCGGACTAAACGGCGGGGGTAAAACGACCCTACTAGATGCTCTTCAACTTGCCCTGTACGGCCCCAAGGCTCGAATCTCCAACCGAGGTCGCCATGCATACAAAGACTATCTACGACAGTCCATCCACCGTGCCAGTGATCCGAGCGACGGCGCAAGCGTCACGGTTCGCTTCCGTCGCATGATTGAAGGCGAAACACGCTATTTCGAAATCTGTCGCAGTTGGCGCCAAGGAATAAAGGGTATTGAGGAAACCGTACGGGTGCTGCGGGACGGAAGGGCAGATGACGTCTTCACCGATCACTGGGATGAGGTTATCGAAGCTTACCTACCCAGCAGCATCGCTCACCTGTTCTTCTTCGACGGAGAGCAGATTATGGAACTTGCCGATGGCGGCCATGCGGCCGAGATTTTGGGAACGGCAGTCCATTCGCTATTGGGTCTGGATCTCGTCGATAGACTTGAAACCGACCTGAAGGTATTTGAGCGCCGTAAGCGAGCCGAGGGTCTGGATGCTGCTGCGACCGAGCGGCTGGCGCAGCTTCGGCGCGAGTTCGACCAGATCGATCGAGAGCAGGAACAAGTTGCCAATGAAGAAGGCGCAGTAGTAAATCAGGCGGGGCGCCTGGCGAAGGAGGTCCTGAGGCACGAAGAGATGTTTCGTGCCGAAGGTGGCGATCTCTTCCAGCAGCGAACTTCGTTGGAGGCCGAGCTTGCTAACCTCAAGCACCGACGCGCGAAGCTAGAGGCCGAGCTTCGCGACCTGGTTGCTGGTCCGCTCCCCTTGCTGCTAATTGAACCGCTACTCGCCGAGGTTGAGCAGCAGGTGCGGCACGAACGGGAAGTACGCAGCGCCAAGACGCTAGTTGAAGTGCTTGAAGGACGTGATGCCGAAGTGCTCGCCTCGCTGGAAAAGGGGGCGATCCCTGCAAAGGCAGTCGCCGCCATTGGGCGGATCTTGATGAAGGATCGTCGCGAGCGTCACGGTTTTGCGGCCGAGCCCTTGCTGCTGAATGCTCCTGACGACCTGGCGCCGCACATTGGCCACCTGCGTAGTATCGTCTTGCCGGCGGCCGAAGAGCAGGCACGGTGTCTAACTGAAGAGTTAGCCGTTCTGGACGAGAAAATCGCACGCGCGGAAACCGACCTGGATCGCGTGCCGGCGGCAGACCGTATCGCCCTCATACAGGCGGAGCTCGATGCCGCGCGCCGTGTGCATTGTGAAAAGCTCGCCGAACATGAAGCTTTACGAATGCGTAAGGAAGCCTTGCGTAAGCAGCGGGACGATGCCGAAGCACGTCTCGATAAGCTTGGTGAGCAGGAAATGGACTCACACCTTGCGGAGGATGATCGCCAGCGAATGCTCAAGCATTCGACAAAAACGCGCGCCACCTTAGACCGTTTCCGCACTCAGGTCGTGAAGCGTCACACAACCGGTATGGAATCGCTCATGCTTGAGTCGTTCCAGAAGCTGCTGAGAAAGAAGGGCTTAGTGACAGGGCTCACGATCAATCCGACCACTTTCGAGGCCACGCTATTCGGGCGCGACGGCAAACCGTTGCCATTTGATCGACTCTCCGCTGGTGAGCGGCAGCTGTTGGCCACATCCATGCTCTGGGGCCTGGCCCGCGCTTCCGGACGTCCCGTGCCGACCGTGATCGATACGCCGTTGGGACGTCTGGATTCGGAACACCGTAGCAATCTGATTGAACGCTACTTCCCGAACGCATCCCATCAAGTGCTGCTGTTGTCGACTGACGAAGAAATCACCGGCGGATACTTGGCCGCCCTGCAGCCCTACGTTACAAGGTCTTTCCTTCTAGCGCACAATGAAAAGAATGGGGCGACGACAATCGAAGAGGGATATTTTCCATCGTGACACAACCTGTTGATCATGTTCGTGTAAGCGCAAAAAGTAAAGAAACGCTCATTAGAATAAAGAGGCGTACCGGACTCGAGCACTGGAATGAGATCTGCCGTGTCGCGCTTTGCCGATCATTGGCTAACCCAACTCCACCCACAAAACCACCAAGACTGGGAGAGAGCTCCATCAATATGGAATGGAAGACCTTCGCCGGTGCGTATAGCGCCGAATTTGCGGCGGCAATTACTCTGCGTGCCAACGCCGACGGAGTAGATATTGCGTCAAGAGATGCTCTAGCGGACTATATCAAGGCCCACATTGAGCGAGGTATCGCGAGCCTCCAAGCCATCAAAACGCTTGGCGAGATGGTTAAGCCGTCGCAGCCTTAGATCGAAAGTTCGAGGTCTGGCGGAGCACCTCGCGCCCCTCGTTGGCTGTCAATGAAATCCAATAATCCATCTAAGTCGGCTGGCCGCGATGAGAAAAATTCCTGCAAAATCGCTAGGCCACCGTTCGCATACTCCTGAAAAGCTGAAATTCTCTGTTCCTCGCTTTCGGGAGTCCCCGCCAAGACCTCGGCAGCCCCTGCGTCCGCGAGCGAGATCAGGAACATCACTCCTGGCCATGCGGGGCTGTTGCCGAACGTACTCTGGTCAATTCCCTTCCCGGAATCGATCACCTTTAGAGGGTCTCTACGCGCATTTCGATATCCGATCTGCGCTGCCAGCATAAGCAATCGCCATATCTCTCGAAACACGCCCATTTGATCACTCGTCATTAGGCGAATGATTTCTTCCTTATCGGTTGCGCGATGAATACGTTTGATTCCAGTAGTCGAGTTCATTTTCGATGCTCTTGCTTTGCCACCGTTAGCTAATGCATACGTCTCGTCGCCAACTATCGAGAAGCTAATCCGTTCCTTGAAAGAATCGGGCCTTTCAATATTTTCGGTATGCCGGACGATTGTCGTTCTGAGCACATGCTCTGGGTTCTGTGTATTGAATTCATATAATCCGCTTTGGAGGATCTCAGCGTAGATTTCGGGGATTGTTGCCGCCCGTCCGATTTTGAGCAGTGCCTTCTCGGCTGCGTCTCGAATGGATAATCCCTCTATCATAGCTCGCGGATCTCAGTAAATTCCCCGCTGCGCTCGGGGAAGTACTGCTGAATTCTCTGCCCATTAACCACCAGCTCTTGAGTCGCGCGTTCTGGCATTGTCGGGCCATGGTAGGTTAGGTAGTAACGCTTCCCGACGCGACCAGATTCATTCATCGCCTTCTCGACCTGCCCGTTATATTGCTCGGGGCTGACCAATAACAATACTTGGGGAGCCAACTCTGGGATATGGCGAGCAACGCCTTCGCGGAATACGCTGAGCGAGCCAAAAGGCGAATCGATGGCCACCGGATACGCCGATCCGGAGACGTCCTTCAGGATGGTCGGAATTTCCGACCGACGTTTGGCCAGAGCAACCAAGCTGGCGATGAATACGAGTGATGTTACGGTGCGTTCCCCCGTACTCAATGCAACATCTATTTTTGCAGGGTTGGTATCGCCTTCTCCAAAGCTTACGTTCTTCCGTATGCGCAACGTGAAATTCTCGCTCAGCTCGGCCCAGTAATCCTTGGTCATTATTTTGCGGAAGTGGGCGTCAATCTGTGCATTCAAGAGGGGGCGCAGATCCTGCGTCTCAGCCTCAAGGATTTGATCAAGGATGCCTGCGCAATCTTCGACCGCATCGACGCGCCGCTGCGCACGTGCGGCAGCTTCTTCCTTATCTTCGATCTGCCGGATCTGAGTTTGCAGGCTTTCAATCTCACTCTTGGCGGCCTCGATCAATGTGGCAAGGCGGCTACTGGTGGCGATTTCATCTTCACGTTTGAGCTGCAAGCGCTTCCGTGCGTCTTCCAGTTGCTGAACTTCTTCGTCCTTCTTGCCGCCGAGCTGCTGATGGATTTCCTCAACTTCTTCATCGAGATTGCGGATGTCGCGCGTTAGCTCCAGCCGCTCTGTGTTTAGTTGTTTGAGTTGTTCGTCGGTTTGTCGGGCAACTCCCTCGATC
Organism: Rhodocyclaceae bacterium; assembly: GCA_028713915.1. Lineage (GTDB taxonomy): Bacteria > Pseudomonadota > Gammaproteobacteria > Burkholderiales > Rhodocyclaceae > Nitricoxidireducens. The sequence goes on from JAQTNK010000002.1 coordinate 19,254, forward strand.
AATCCAATGGCATGATCAAGCGCGCCTACAGCGTTATTGAAGTCCTGATCGCCGGCGATAGTGAGCAAGCCTTCTACGGCCGTGCGCTCCGGTGAGCCTTCTGGCAAACAGCGCTTGCAGATGCAGGAGCCGCTCTCCAGTAATTCCTGAAGGAACGTGTTTAACACGCGTGCGGGAATCTTTCCTTCGCTGCGAAGCCGAGCCACAATTTCGCGTCCACGCCCAATGAGATCCGTAGCAAAAAGCGTGTAACCATCATCGGCAATAAGCTTTGAAAGGCGACGTACGACCTCTTCACGTCTAGACGCGAGGCTGTCGCGCTCCCCAAGCAAACGGACACGCCGGGCTTGGAGTTCATGGGCCTCTCGATTTGCAACGAGCTTGTTATCGATGATTTCAAGCTCGCCAGCAATTGCGCTGACGTTCGACTGCGCTTGCCGGCGTTGCTCTTCGAGCTCCTTCTGGTCTGTTTCGCGTTGGGTCAGACGCTCAATGAGTTCGCGCTTTTCTTCATTAGTAGTCTCACGCTGCTCGGCCCGCAGCTTGCCACGAACGTTTTGGTGCCGCAGATCGTCGATAGTGGTTTGGAGAAGACGCAGGCCGAGCATTTGGTGAATAGCCTCGGTAACCTGCGCGCTGTTGCGCTCCATCGCGAGATAGTTGATGCGCTCGCCATTGAAGAATAGAAAGCCGCTGATCCCATCCGGCACGATCGCTTGGATACGCTGTTGCGGCCGATCCAATGTGAACGTCTGGCCATCACGCATCGCCTCAAGGGTCAGGTCAGTCTGCCGAGAACTCACTTTCTGCTGAGCTAACGTAAGACGGCGAGTCAGAATGTACCGAGAATCGTCGTGCTTAAAGGTCAGCTGTACCGTTGCCGATATCTCGTTCGCGTCTCCGCCACGATGCACAGCTCCCTCGTGGATGATTTCGTCTGGTTTCTCGAAATCTTCTTCCTTACCATCCGCCCCCATCAGACCATCGCGGCCATACAGTGCCCATAGCAACGACTTGAGAATTGTTGTTTTCCCAAATCCGTTCTCGGCGTGAACAATCGTGACGTTCCGTTCCTTCAGGTCCGAGAACACAACTTCCTGACGCCCCTTGAACTGACGGAAGTTATCAAGAACGAGTCGCTCAAGAATCATTTGATCACTCGCTTGATATGATCGAAGAGCCGCTGATGGATATCGGAGCGACGTTTGAGGTGCATCACGTCTCGTTCTTCCTTCAAGAAATCGCGGATGAGGTCTTTGTATTCAGCCTTTGTCGAACGGAATAGCTCTTGCGCACGCGAAAGCGATCCCTTTGAGCTGTCTTGTTGAATTGTCACCTGGACTCCCCGATTCTGATGTCAGACTGTTCTTATCACTCAAAAGCCATGGCAAACGGCTTCATCCTGCCAGTAAATTATGCTTGATGCGAAGCTCTCGCAGCGAGCCAAGGGCCTCCGAACCATTTTCCGCCATATGACAAAATTCCGCTATTCGCGTGAGCTCTCGCCGAAAGAAACTTCGCTCCATATTGAAAGCGTCATCGTCCTGGTCGCCGCCATAGTCGGGAGGCGCAACGATGAAGTCATAAATTATCGCACGAGATTTCCCTGGTGCATTTCTGAGCAGTCGCCCGCGCCGCTGAATGAACTGGCGCGGGTTCGTTGAACTTGCCAATAAGAACCCCATCCGGAGATCTGGCAAGTCAATCCCCTCGTCAAGGCAGCGGATTGCTACAACACCGTCTAGGAAACCACTGGCGAGGTCTCGCAAGATTTCATCGCGCTCCTGCGCTGTTTCGCGATAGGTGAAGTTGCGGACGCGCAACCCATGCTTTTCACCCAGCAACCGCGCCACCGCCTGAATTTGGCGGACTTCGTCATCGGTAATGCTGTCGGTTGTCCGCCCATCACCGCAGTAGAAGATGGCTTTGTGCGGACGCTCGGGCAACGAGGAGATTAGCTGGTCGAGGGCGTTCATCTTGTTAGCGGCGCCGCCCAACAAACGAGCACGTTTGATTAGAAGGCGCATGGCGGCCTGTTCAATGTCGTCGTCCCTATCTGAAGCCGGCATAATTCTAGCCAGCTTGGCGGAAATCTCGGCGTATTCCTCAGCTTCAGAGTCGGTCAAGTTGACAAGAACTGGAAAATAGCGATAGGGGCAAAGGCGTCCCTCGGCGATGGCTTGGTCCAGCGTGTACTCGTAGATAACTTTGCCAAAGTACTCCATAACGGCCTGAGTGCCAATGGCATCGTGGTGGCGCTCTGGCGTTGCTGATAGACCAAGGCGCATCGAAATGCCGTCCGGAAGAACGGTCTTAATGCCAGGGGCGCCGAGGTTGTGGACTTCGTCGGCGATCAAGAGGTGGTGAAATGGGCCGGCCGCGACTCGTGGCTGCAGCCGAGCCTGGAAGCTCTCGCCCATAAAAGTCGCGTTGGTGGTGACGATGGCGTGCACCTGAGAGAGCCCCACAGTCAGGCGTTGATAGCCTTCTTCCATCAGCGCTTGCCAGCGCTCTCGGCCCTCAAAAGCTGCAACAGGATTTAGACCGAAAGCCGCCATTTCCCGAATCCACTGGCGGCAAAGGTTTATGAACGGACAAACGACGATGAGCACAAGAGACTGGTTCTTTTCCGCGACCTTGCTTGCGAGAGTTAGCGCCGTGAGTGTCTTGCCCGATCCAGTTGCCATGGCAAGAATGCCGCGCCCGCCGTTCTTGCTCCAAGCGCGAATGGCATCCTTTTGATAGGGGCGAAGATCGAACCCCGTTGGGGGTTGAAAGGCGCTGGACTTTGGTGGCTCCTGACCCTCACGGGGACCGATACCGGGCGGTGGCCGCCCGGGGTCACGATAACGGTCGAGCAAGTCCTTGCTGATCGAGCTGAAATCCAGCACTTTGAGACCGGGAGTGGTGTTTTTCCACAGGGCCTCGAAATTGTCGATTTCTTCCTGTACCCTTCCCTCGGTATCTTTCCATGAGCAGAAGACCTTGATGCTTTCGAAATTCTCCAACAGACCACCGGCGGTCTCGTTGGAGGAACCAGAGAAGGTTACGTGGTTGTCCCGCGCGTCGGTGAAGACGCCAGCCTTCTCATGGAAAATGCCCCGAGCGTAGCCCCCGTGTGAGTCAAGCCGGAGGGCAAGCTTGATCTCAAGAAGCCCGGACGCTGCCAACCAGGCCAGCGCATTGAGACGGTCCTTGATCAGCGCGTCTTCGATGTCGGCAAGGCTTCTCGCAGCGATTGCGCGCAGAGCGTCTAGCGGGGTTTCGGAAGCAGCGCGCAGGGCTTCAACATCCCCCGGTTCGAGGTATGGGGATACAACAAGTTGCATTTTCCCGCGTCGAGTAGCAAGGCTCGCCACTCCCCGAGCAGCCAATGCAAGCCCCGAGCTGGTAAAGTATCCCGCCGCCCGCCGGTAGAGTGAAGAGGACTCAAGGCACGGATTGAAGAAGTCCCTGACGAGGTCATCTCGCCCAGTTCGGTAAGACAGGCGAAGTGGCAGGTCCGGAAGGTTCAATCCGTCCCCCTTAAAGCCAAGCCGCCCCACGGCAATAGCATGCAGAGATGAATTCCGTCATGATCGGAGTCGGCAACTCGGTCAGCTGGCGAACCATTGAATAGCGACGCGCTCGGAGGGAATCGGTTCAAATTCATCTCATGCTTCTCTTTTCTTCGTTGAAAAGTGGACCTTCCCATGGACTAACTTTCCCTAGATGCGTAGATCTTCTTCCTCAAGGAAGGATGCAATTCGCGGTTGCATTGTCATCGCACGTTGGATTTCGGCACAAATTACCCGCTGTCCAGAGGAGTCTGCGGAAAATGACATCGCCCCTCGCAAATATTCGAGTCCGCCGGCGGCGTAGCGCTCGAACCTGCGAAGCAAGTCTTCTTCCCTTTCTGGGCGAAGGAGTTCGATGTCGCCTGTTCCAATCAGGGGAATTAGAAGCAGGAAGGATGCGAGGCTCGCGGATCCGAAACGGTGAGCTTCAAACGTGTCCGTGCTGATTTCTTGCCGCTGCGGTCCGACATCTCGTTCCCGCTGATGAGTCAGCCCGAGAATTGCGGCGAATACGATCGGGCCCGTGTTGTACCGATACATCGGTGCGTGAACGGCATTGTTGTTGGAGTCCTGCCCTTTGAACATATTGACGAGATCAGCATACTCGCTGGGCCAATACACCGTGCGGCTTGCGCTAAAGATGCTTTGCTGCCCCATAGATTAGAGCTCCACAATAACTGACTCGTCACGGTCAGACTCGTACTCGTTCAACGCGATAGTGTTGCCATTGATTTGCATCGACTTGATGGGCTTGCTGCCGCGAGGTCCTGCCTGGCGAGAGATCAGTACGTAGCGTCGCCCGATGTGCGGGTCGAGGGCTTTCGCTACTGAATCCCCCCAAGCTGCAGATGACAGTAGTAGAACAAGTTGGGACGATTGGCTGGCGAGATTCTCTGCCACAGAGCTCTGGTACTCGGAATCCAATGCCGAAAATGGTGCGTCCAGCACCAGTGGCGCTACCGTCGGCTCGGCAAGGAAGTCAATCTTCTCCTGCGTCTTTCGACCTGCCAGGGCGACTACCGTGGTTATGAAGGCGAATTTCAGGACCTGCCCCTCGCCTGTACTTCGACCAACTTGACGCCCCTGAGCGTCGAGCATCTCTACCTCGTAGGTCTTTGGGCTGATCCTGGCCGAGTAATGCTTGGTGAGGTAGCGGGAAAGAATGCGGTTAAGCTCAACTTGAAGCAGGTTCAGTGCGCGGCTTTCCTGCCTCTTTAGTGTTTTTTCGATGTAGTCGGACAAGCGTTTGATCTTGTCGATTTCTTTCCGCACAGCGTCGCCGTGGCCGATTCGTTTCGCGGCCGAGTCATAGCGCAATCGAAACTCTTTGATCCTTGTTTCGTTGCTGGCAATCTGGTTCTTGAGGACCCCATGCTGGCTGATTAAGTCCCGAGCCTTGTTGTGGAAAATATTGCGCTCATTCTCAAGTTGGCGGATAACTTCTTCATCAATCTGCTCGAGCTGCTGCTTAATCTCTTTGAGCTCTTCGTCGATTTCAGCGATTTCCGTGTCGGTTTCGACGAGCCTGCGCTGAAGTGTGTCAAGGGATGTCCCATAGCTCTCACGAGTCGCCTGGATGTCCTTCAGCAGATATTGAATGTTCCTGACCCGATTGTTAAAGCTCGCTGTCGATGCATTACGAAGCAAATTGCGGATCTTTGTTTCTTCACATGAGTCATGTGCCACTGCCCGGCCGCAGACGCACATGCCTTCCCGTAGAATGTCTTCAACGAGCTGTTCGCTATAGGGGGCCGGGAGCCTGCCCGTGTTTTCCTTGATGTGAAGCTGATCTTCGAATGGAGACGCAAAAGGTGCAAGTAGGACCGCGGGCGCTGATTCACCAAGGAATCGGGCAATCTGTTCCCGAATTTCCTTGCGAGTCGAAATGCGGTTCTTGCGCCTTGCCTCAAGCCTCGCCCGTTGGTCTTGTAGTGGCCTGCTTTTCGGTAGCTCGCGCAGTTGGGCTTCAATACGGACAACCTCAGCGTCGACTTTCTGCAAGACCGCGTCCAGCTCACCGACTTTGGCCCGCTGGCTCGGCAATACGTGCTCAATGTTCTCAATGCTGCTCTGAATCTCGTCCAGCTCTCTTGAATTAACAGTTGAGACAAGGTTGCGCTGTTTCTTACTCAGGCATCTTTCAAGGTCTTCGACGAGCGAGTCGACAAGCTCGAAACCGAGGACCCGTCTGAGTTCTCGACGAAACTGGTCGCTACCAGAGAGTTCCAATTCGCCGATAGCCTCTGCATCGAAGAAGAACCAGCGAGAAAGACCCTTCGGAATAATTCGCTCAATGAATAGCTGCGGCCTCGAGACAGCAGTCGGACCGCCATCTCCAACCGTGTACAACTCCAGATTGGATCCCCCCCCACCGGCGACAGTCCGGCGTACTAGGTATTGACGCGCTTCATGCGAGAACGTCATTTCAACAAAGCAGTCCGATTCCCGATATTCGTCCCGTGCAGCCTTGTTGATCAACATCTCCGGGTTCGACAACCTCGGCGTGAACGATCCAGTCAAACACCAAAACAAGGCGTTCAGCAGGTTTGTCTTGCCCGCCCCATTTTCGCCGTGGATGATCGTGACGCATCTATCGGACACCGGCGCAAATTCGACAACCTGCTCTCCATAAAAGCCACGGAAATTACATATCCGAAGGCGCTGCAAGAACATCAGAAGCTCTCCTTCGCAATTATTTCGAGGAGACGGTCTATGCGTTCGTCTGCGGATCGAGCCGTGCCTGGTGCCCGTAAATCACGCTCAAGAAGCAGGAGCTTCTGAGCGATCCCATGGTACGTGCGCTCTTCGGGCGTCATTGCCCGTTCTTTTTCCGCATCAATTTCGGCCGCCACCTCACCGAGCAGATCGATAAGTTGCATTTACCCCTCCCCCTTGAAGCCTTTATGTTATACGGGTTTATGGAAGCTCACAAAGCCACGCGCCAAGAGAAACCCTTAAAGGCGTCCAAAGTCATGGTCCTCGGGATGCGCCGACCAGCGGCCTTGCCTGCGGCCATAATTGTTACCTGCCGAAGCATCTCGGGTCCGTAGCTAATATGGATCGGTCTATCCGGACCGTAGAGATATAGGCGATCGAATACGAGATTCTCCACGATCCATTTGGCCACCTCTACCATGTCTTCGTCTTCGACGACGAAATCCACCGCTGCGCCAAGACGGTCACAGATGTGCTGGCGGAAGCGGCTGTGTTCATGTGCAGCATGCTGGTCGAGCTTCGGTGCAATCCGAGCAGGAATTGTCTTTGCCAATTCCGGGGAGCAGAATCCATAAGTGAGACGAATCATTCCGAAGTAATCAATTAGCGGATCGATCACCCTGGTTGCGAGTGCATGCAGCGCGTTGTACGTCTCAGGATTGCGTGGAAGGTTTTCCATCTTAGTACGTTGCCATGTTTCGCCGCACTCGATAAGGTCTCGATATTTGAAATGACGACCACACGGTTCGTCGAGCCCAGGAAGAGAGGTCGCTCCGCGTAGGCCAAACTCGCGTACTTCGAGACGACGTTGCGACAACTCTGATTGCAGTTCCTGTTCAGACGGTCCGTATGTGTCCGGGTCAAACAGAGCCAAGTCGGACAATGCCTCGTCGAAAGCGAGTTGTTCCGCATATTTAGGGAAGTCTTCGTTTATGAATCGTGACTTATAGTACAGAAGCGGAGGCTCATAGGATGAGCCATATAGGAAGAAGCTGATCTCCTGACTCCGAAGAGTCACCTTGATTCGTTCAAGCATATGGGGAAGGGGAAGTCCCGCGAAGTCGTCGAGCTTCATGAACGTAACCTTGCTGGAGCGAACATGGATCTTCACTAGATCGACGTCGTCCAGATCACCATACAACACCGATCCACACCCAATGTAGATGCGTAAGAGTGCTGGTAGCTGTTCGATGAGCGACGCGTGCAACTGAAGGTAGTCGCTTGAGACATAGTGGCCTAATCCCTTGGTGCTCGCAGCGGCGCACGCCGCTTCAAGTGAAGCTGGATCAGCAATGTCAAGCAAATAGCTTTGCGCAACCGCTTGGGCCCGCTGATAGTCGCCGAAGTGGGATTTGATGTCGCGTTGCAGCGTAACGTCCAGCTGCCGATAAGGCTTGCGACGAGCAAAAAGTTGCAGCGCAAGGTAGACGATGATGTCCTGGCTGCGCTGGCTTCTGGATGCCTCCAGTTGCTGCTTGTCGTTTACGGATTGAACGAATCTGAGTGCCTTGCGCCACGAGCCGAATACCTGAAGAGCATCACCATATCCCTGGAACTCTTCTTCGCTGGGTTCCCGTCCGAGTTCCAGTATGCGCTCCCAGAGCGCGTCAATAAGCGCGCCGTGCTCGGAAACGAGTCGTTCAACTCGGGATTCGCGCACCCGTGGCACTTTCAGTTGGCGCTCTCGTCGGTAACCTAGTAACCGAAGCGCATGGCGACTCCGCTGGCGACCATAGAGAAAGCGCTGCTCCGCATCCTTATCAGCGAAGACGAAAACAATGCCTGGCGCTACCGGAATAGCTTCTGTGTCGAGAACAGCCTCGACGAACTCTTTCAGCTCGGACTGGGTGAAGTATTTTTGGAAGGTGTTGCGCTGGGTTACGTACCCGTCGCGGAAAGGGCGACCCGGAGGGGGACTGCCCGCGTAGAGCATCGTGGAAATAACGAGCAACTGACTGGCCAGAAAAAAAGCACCCCGTAGGGCATCCACACGTTCATCAAAGTCTTCGATGACGTTGACGACAAATCCGAGATTGACAATATCCGCCGTTAGTTTGGATTCCTCCGGCGCGAAGTGAGGATCCCACCCGCGGGCGGCAACGCCATTCTCCCGCAATGCTCTTAAATCGTCTCCACGGCCGCAGCCATAGTCAAAATAGGTATATTGCTTATCTAGTAGTCCATGGCGCGCCAGCGCTTGCATGGGGGCTGAAAGACCTGACCTGCTGAGCGCCGTACGGTAACGTTGAATGTTGAACTCATTGGTCTCCTCCTCATCCAATGAACCATTCAAATCGTTGCCGAGCGGCTGAAAGTCATGCCCAATTAGGCAGTAACCCGCTTGGCGAATTCTTGCCTCCCAAGTTTGCCTGAAACCGATGGTAGTGACGTCAGAAAACAACCCGATCTGCTCAGCTTGTGCAGTGAGCCGCTCATACTCACAGCGTCGCGGATGGTTTGGGGGGAGAAGTAGTTCCTTTCGGTGAAGGACGGGTGGATTGAGCGATTGGTGGTAGGTCCGATAACTGACCCGCTTGTGCTCCACATGAATGCGCCAGGATTCCGAAAGTTCTGGAAATGGCTGCTCGAAGAAGCCGGGGTAGTTGAGGCACGAGACCACCCGGTTCCTGCTATCTACTTTGAACACATTGGCAGACGCAACGGCATCAGCACAAATGCCCAACGCTTCCTGAACGAGATCTGCTAGCGATGCATCAAGATAATCGATCGCCAGCGCGTGAACATAGACTGTGTCCGCGATCACTTTTCCGACTTTGTTGTTCATGTCAGCGAAACGCATTTAAGAATCGGCACGCGACGCTCAGCGAATGTGTAGTTCGACCACAATTGATGATCCAAAATATTTCACACAAGGCCATGGGCATGTTCCCTAGCGCATACCGTCGTAGAGAGAAATAAACCTGTTCATTCGCTGTGCACTAGCGCTGCACGCACCCAGCGCAGCCCAAACCACTTATTGCCATTGGTATCCATCGGGAGTACGCTTTCGCCCATTTTGCATCGACGGTAGCCATCTTAGTTCGATGGCGGTATTTCCGGAAGATTCCATATCAGGGCGCCAAGCCTTTAGTCGCAATGCGTGTGGGAGGATGAGGGGTGACGATAATTGAGGCTATAAAGATCGCGATGCGTGATAAAGGCTCACCAATGACATACAAGGAGGCCTATAACGCAATCGTTGAAAAGAGCCTGTACAACTTTCATTCCGCCGATCCAGCGTCTATTGTGTTAGCCCAAATTCGCAGGTCCTGCGCAGGGCTGGATTTTCCGAGCGCGAGCTCGACAAAACATTTTCGGATGGTTGAGGAAGGAAAATTCTGGCCGTTGGAGCGAATAGAGAAAGGGCGCCGCAGGGCTGAGAAACACAAGAAGGCACTTCCAAAAGCACCCGTTTCGGTACTGAAGCGAATTGAGAACGAACTAAACGGACTTGCTATTAAGTATAGAGAGCAATTGACTCGTCAATTACTGGATGAACTCCGCAAACTCTCTCCTGCGGGATTTGAGCTGTTTGCAAAGCGATTATTAGAGGTTTATGGATTCCACAAAACAGAAGTGACACAGATTTCGAAGGATGGAGGGATCGATGGATTTGGACAACTTAACGTTGGACTAGCATCGCTTCGCGTCGCTTTTCAGTGTAAGCGATGGACGAAGAGCAACATACAGCGACCGGAGATAGATCAATTCCGAGGAGCCATTCAGGGCCGATATGACCAGGGCGTATTTTTCACCACTTCTTCATTTTCTTCAGGTGCTATTGGTGATTCGATCCGTCTTGGAGCCGTGCCGATAGTGCTGGTTGATGGCCACGCTATCGTTTCGATGATGATGGAAAAAGCGTTTGGAATTGAAAAAAAGACAATTGAAATTCCAACATATGCGTTAGACATTATATTTGCTGAAGCGACCGCATCCAATAACTAGGCAGCACAACCCACCGTACGTCACATTTAGGGAAGCGAAAAAGTGCAAATAATCCGTTCTACCTCGACACCGCGTTTCCTAGACTACGTGACTCATTACGGGCTCATTGAGCCCGCGATTAATGGTGTCCCTCCAAATATAAGCCAGCTTGTTGACGTCGCAATGCGTATTCCGACTTTTCAGAGAGGAATAGCGTGGGGAACAGATGAGGTGTGGAATTTTCTCAACTCCAAATCTGTGCTTTTGGGGCATGTACTTGTTACTAAAGTGGAGATCAATACATATCGTGATCTGATCGATGGATTGCAGCGCTTCGCAACCGGCACAGCATTATTGAACGCTCTCTACCCCTTAGTGCTAAAAGAACAAGAAGCCGAGTTTTCACTTCACGCAAATCTGTTTGCGATATTGTCACCTCACGCAAGAATTTATTGGCCCGTTGTCCAGCACAATCATCAAGCACTATGCAACCATCACCGAGATGCCATAAAGGATCAATATCTAAATTTCTTTAACGAACTAAATGTCGAAATTAGAAAAATATTCTCAAAACATGACGTCTTAGAAATTCAGACTTTTGCGTCTGATATCGTTAGAGTTTTCCTTCAACGACAAGTCGCGATTGACGACTTTTCTGGGTTCGCGTCACTTGGAGAGGCAATCAACACCTTCATTGGTATTAATACCATTCGCCTAGAGTTGGGGACCGTTGATTTATTGAGAACGATCATTATCGATAAGGCGGAAGGAGCCCCATTACATTGGTCTTCTGACGCGATCGAGAATGCTGAAAACGGTATTACGGAAAGCTTTGTCGATCAAGGAAATCCTCGTAAGGAAATACTTCCTTTGGCGACCGTCTGTAAGGACGTTCTTTCTACTAATGATGGTGTTCGTATTCTTGAGGGATGGAATACTGGATCGACGCCATATGAACTAGACGCCTTCTTACATTTCATTGACCATGCTGTTTGGACCATAGCGGTCAACAAGTTCACTTCCGAAATAGCTGCGTGTGGCGCATTGCCGTTTAGCATACTGGCGCTTCACTATTACAGCGTCTATATGCGAACATCCGTTATCCCTCCCTACATTGCCAATGGGTCTGCGGACGACAACGCTGCACTTCATCGGTATTTACGAGCGACGTATAGGGCATTACTTTCGGGTTCAATCGGCCAGCTGGGCCCCATAGCTGAAAGAGCCGCCAAGGGGGGATATCCAACCCTCAATGAAGTCGCAGACGCCGTAAATGCCACCACGGGCGCCGGTTTGCTCAGCCAGCCGCCGACTGCAGGCTGGGTACGTGCCCAGCTACAAAATGTAAATAAAGAAAAAGCCAAGAGAGTATTCAACGCGTGTCTACTTCCACCAACCACAAATGCTGGCGGGCCGTTCTCACCCATAAAGTTCAGCCGTGCAGCTTCCGATTGGTCGATTGACCATCTCATTCCATCAGCTAACCTTAACCGGCTCAGCGCTGGCTATATTCAAGGTTGGCGTATTGCCAATTTTGCGCCTATTCCAAACCAAATTGGCCAGGTAGCGAAGGGTACCGCCTGCTCAATAAAATTATCGGCAGGAGGACTGTACTCACAGGTTCTTGCTCAACAACCTACTCAACATCCCTATCTTGTATGGATAGCGAGCACAGGTGGGTCAGGCGTGAGTCTAGACAGGCAGGAATTACTAGAGCCAAACGCAACCCCGGATATCGGTGATCAACGCATCGATAAGCTTGAGGTGCTTTTAAACCTACTGCTTTAGTCCAACTCGACGACCCTTGTCGGGAGTTCCGCAGTAGGCCGTTGGGCACCAAGCTTTGTAGCACTTAGGGGCTTCGCGCCGGTGTTGTGTCGCCGCTACCAGGCAGTCTTCGGCGGCATTTTCGATGCGTGTGAAGAATTGCTTGACTTGCTGTCCCATAACGATTGTATGCGTCAGGAAAAGCATATAGACTGAAATCAGGTTTGGGTTGCTGGGACCACCATGGCTCGGCAGCAGAAATAGAACCGATCTTGACCAAGTAGGGCAGCGCTGCACCTGTTTAGGGCGGCGTGGCACTGAAGGGAGAGAAGATGTTCCAGCAGTCCCTTTCCGCCCGTTTTAGGGCGATTGAACAGCTTCAGGCCATTCGTGCCCGGCACACGCCCGGCACACCGCGTTACGAAGACGTCGAACACGCCATCGATCTTGCCCTGCACGACGGCAGAGTGATCGACGGCTACATCGTTCGCAATGTATTGCGCGACGCGGAGAGGATTCGCACGCGTCGGCAGGCCAAGCATCCCACCCGGTCCCTCGACGATGATACCGAGGACGGCGAGAATAGCAGTCCAGCCGACAGCATCCGTTTTCAGGACCACACAACCCCAGAGGCGCTGGCCATCGCCAACGACCTGGCCAGGGCACTTCTGAGGTCTGTCCCCGGAAATCGTCTGGTGGTTGAGCATACCCTTGCGGGGCTCATTGCCGGGGAAACCGCGGCCGAGACCGCTAAAGCCTGCGGAGTCGGCGTTGGGTATGTCGAAAAAGTTCGCATGGGCATCAAAGTGACGGCACGCGAACTCTTCGCATGCGTGGGGCTGCAATGAGCAGGAATTTCTTACTCCTGCTCGATACACCCCGACGGGTCGCCTATGCGGTGCGGCCTGACCTGTTACGAGCTGTTATTCCACCCGGACACGCAGGAACTTACGTCCTTCTGCAGCGCAATGCAGTTATGTACGTTGGGCGCTCCGATACGTGCGTTCTTACACGTCTCTGCCGGCATGAGCTGTTATTGGACGCGACCCATGTGACATGGGAACCCTCCAGTAATCCGGAGCGGGCGTACCGGCTTGAAGCTGCGTGGTTTCATCAGTTCAGGGGGCCGCACCTGTTGAATCAGATTCATCCGGCTCGTCCGAGCGGATACAAATTTAATTGTCCTTTTTGCGGTGCGGGGGACACGGCGGCGTTGGTAAGAGCGCTACCGAGGCTTCATCGCTGTAGTACCGCTGAGTCCGTGGTGGTCGACCCTACAGGCGGCTGCCGCAAAAACTAGCTAAGGAGATCGATATGGACGAAACAACCATCAATCAAGCGAAGAGCCGCATTCCTATGATTCAGACTGGGCAGGCGCTGCAGTCCCTACGGGACTCTGGCCATAGCCTCCCAACTGCCATCGGAGAGGTGGTCGACAACAGTATTGAGGCTAAGGCCAACAACATTCGAATCCGTCTCGACGAAGCGTTGAATTCTCGCGGTAAGAAGCATGTCCATCAGATCGCCGTCATCGACGATGGCGCCGGCATGGACTCGGAGACGCTTCACCATTACCTGGTGCTCGGATTTTCTACGCGTTACATGCGTACCGACACGATTGGGAAGTATGGCGTTGGTGCGAAGTTGGCGGCTCTCAACTTCGGTCGTCGCATCGATGTATGGAGCCGCGAACGGAACAGTGATCCGTGGCTGCACGTCCATTTTGATCTTGACAAAGCGATAGAGGAAGAAACCCGAGGCGAAGCCATTGGATTGGATGCACCGGTTGCGGCTACCCCCCCCGAAGAGCTGAAGGACCTACTGCCCGTGGGATCTGGCACCATGGTTCTGTGGTCGCGTGTTGACCGACTGGAGGAAGGGCGGCTCGCACCCGATTTCAATGGGTTGAGGCTTGACCTTGAGAAGGAGCTCTCGCGGATATTCCGATACTTTATCGATGGCGGCATCGCCATCGACATTAACGGGAAACGATTGATCGCGTATGACCCTCTTCTCCTGATGGAAGACAGCTGGGCCGACGTTGTATTGAACAAGCACTACAAGCAAGCCTCGGAGGGCGAAAAGCCAGGGCGGCGGGGCGCAAAGCACTTCCCTTCAATCGTGATTTCTGATGATGCTGTAAAAATGGGGGGTATGGGGGGAAGTAGCGCCCGATTGCGCGTGACGTTGTATCCCAAGGAAGTGACGCGGACTCGCGGCTTGGGCGGGGATGCACTCGCTAAGGAGTTGCGGGTTCGCGAAAACCAGGGTTGCATTAGCTTCGTACGGCTGAACCGTGAAGTCTCTTATACCAATGTTCCCCGGATATTGCCCTCTGGGGTGCTCGATCCCGACCGATTCATCGGGATCGAGGTCGCGTTCAAACCCGATTTGGACCAGTTCTTCGGTATCCGTAACGTCAAGCGAGGTGTCGAGCCCCACGGCGAGCTTCGAGAGGCAATTCGCGAAAGGCTGGAGGGATCCATCGCCCAAGCCCGGAAGATGCTAGAGGAATCATGGGGCGCGGTCGCACGGGAGCATCACGAAGAAGAAGGCGAACATGCAGCTGTGGCGCAAGCCGTCAAAGACGTGGATGTAACCATGCCGAAAGGCCGTGCCGCAGCGCCAGAGTCACCGGAAGACGCTCAGCGAGCCCTAACTGATCTCGCCCGGGATCTTGGTTACGAAAAGGAGGAAGACCAAAAGCTATACATCGAAAAGATCAAGGACCTGCCGTTCGTTGTGGAATCCGTGAATTTCCCCGGCAACATGTTCATTAGCACTCAGCACCTTGGGAACAAAGTGATCATCCGGTTGAACACACGGCACCAGTTCTACCGGGACATGTGGGAGCCGATCAAGGCGATTTCGGAGCGAGATCCGGGAACGGTGTCCGGCGAAGAAGCTGTCCGCACGGCCAGACGCACCATTGAGGCGTTGACTTTGTTGTTGATCGCGTACGGGAAAGCCGAGTCCATGCATCCGAACCCCGCAGACCAGTATGAGGATCTGACGACGTACTGGGGACAATTTTTGGCTACGCTGCTTGGCAAGGTGAAGAACGTCCTGTAGTCGCCATTGCGGCTGGGATTTTAGCTGGCTTCGGCGTTGCTGGAGCCAGCTCCCGAGCCAGAGAGCGGTCCTGATCGGCACGGCAGGTTTGTAAGTGGATGATGACGCGGGTGATCTTACCGATGGCGGGGTGGCCTAGTATCCGTTGCGTCAAAGGTGCCGCTGTTTGTCCATCCTTTCCCACCATAAAGAATGAACAGGCCAGCGGCGCGCCTGTTAGCTGTCAGTCACCGATACCGACGGCGCGATTGCATATCGACAATCGACAGCCCAAGAGCATCCGAATTGTTAAAGACGATCGTATCGCCCACACGGGCTGCACTACGAACCTTCCGAGCAGGGAAGGGTTTCTCGAACCGTAAAACTAACAGGCAAAAATGTCACCGAGATTGTTGAACCGACATTGGCATGTGCCGGAAGTGATTATTGCTCGAGCGATACCGTCTGCACGATGGACTCAAACTCGGCCATAACCTCCGGTTGCCGCTGCTTGAGGTAGCGTGCGACTGCTTTGTTTTCGAGCAGCTTGGCAAGGTAGCCTTTGGCCAGCACCAGATTGAGGATGTCCTGTCCGTAGGTCTGTTCGACCATCTTGTACTGCCCCTGTAAATTGCTCATCTCGCGCTCCATTTTTGCCATCTGCTCCTGCGTGACGCCGGTCAATTTCGCTGGTTTTCTTCCGTCGACGAGCATCGCCGCAGGAGTGGCGACCAGTAGTGCTTCGGCATAGGCCACGGTGATGTTGTTGGCGGAAACCATCAATTCGACACACTCGACCTGGCGCGTTGGCTTCATCTTGCGGACCACGCGGCCGATGTCCGCCGCGAAATGTTGGTCCTTCAGCAGTTCCGCCGCCTCGGCGCAAATCCCATCCAGCAAAGTCATCTTCTTGATGATGTGACTGACATCGACGCTGAGTACCTCAGCGAGTCGGTCAGGCGTGACGCCACGCTCGATCGCGCGGCGAATCATGAAGTGCTCTTGGATCGTCGAGACGCGATTGACCCGGCTGTTGTACGTGTAGGACTCATCATCCGTGGCAACAAGACAGGGCGCCTCGTCGAAACCCAGTTCTCGTAGCGCGATCAGACGGATGTGGCCGTCGAGCAGAACGTACTGGCCAGATTTCCCGTCTGCCGGTCCGACTGAGAGAGGTTCGATCAAGCCGATGGCCCCGATGGACGAACGGATTTGCTTGTATTTGCGCGATCCCAACAGCCCCTCGGGAACCTTGCGGGATGGCAGGACCATTTCCAGGGGTACGGTCAGCGGCTCGGGGATGAATCCGAGCGTTACATTCGTCATGTGGCGTGTCCTCCGGCCCACACGCGTTCCGCCAGATATTTCGGCAGGGTGTCCAGCCCCTCGGCGCGCAACAGGTTCGAGAAATTCTCGTCGGCGAGCAACTCGCGAAGCGCTCCAACGACAAAGAGCAGGCGTTGCTCGGCAAACTGAGCTTTCTTCACCATCAGCTTCTGACGGCCGACTTCCTTCTGGTAGTTTCGGACAAGGCTCGAAGTCGTTACGTCCGGAAGTTTGCGGGGCGTGCCGCGCGCAACCGATCGGCCCAGGGTCTGGCGGCGCTCGATGACCCGGCGCGCCTGCTGCAGTTGCTTGCCGCGCAGCTTGCCGGACTCATAGGCATCCTGGAGGGCGGCCTGTACGGCTTTGTCGTCGTCGCCGGCGCCGACAATGGTCAGGGCCGCGTTGAGCGGGATGCGGCCGCGCCCGACCGCCACCAAGAGACGCTCCTCGCCGTTCTGGAGCAGGATCAAAATGCCCTGGACGTATTCCGGCGTTAGGCCGGTTTTCTTGGCGATGGTCTTCTTGTCGTAGCCCTGATCGCGCAGTTGTGTGATGCCGGCTAGCAACTCGAGGGGGCGATATTGGCGCCGGGCGATGTTCTCAGCAAGACTCATGATGAAGGCATCTTCGTCGCTCACCTTCACCACCAGCGCCGGGATGGTGGTTTCGCCCAGGGATCGGAAGGCCTTGAGCCGGCCCTCGCCGCAGACCAGCAGATAACGCTCAGTGCCATCCGCCGCAAGGCGCGGCGTGACGGTGATCGGCTTCTTCAGCCCGATAGCTTTGATGTTGCCGACAATCTCGTCGAACGCGCGATTATTGCGTTCGCGTGGGTTCAGGACCTCGACGCGGTCGATCGGGATCATCTGCAGTTCGCCGGGGCGGTGTGTCTTCGTCATGCGGCTCTCCTGATGCGAGTACGCTCGGCCATCCCGTAGAGGTAGTCGAGGGTGTCGAATCGGTAGCTCTCGAACTCCATGGCGTTCCGATCGGCTAGACTGATCCGCGGCAGCCCGAAATCAAGGCGCGGCAGGAGGTAGTAATCGAGGGGGGCCTGATTGGGCTGGTCGAGCCGAACCGCGACCGTGATGTCGGGCGCCAGGCTGGTATCGAATCGAACCTTCCAGCGATTGCGCCCGTTGTCGTGCGTCTGGCAGCGAGCTAACACCAGCGACACGGTGAACTCCTGATTGAGCCGCAAGAGATCGGTTGCCGGATCGCGCCAGACGGTGCCACCCAGGTCGGCGATCATGGTTTCGGTCTGACCGACAATTTCCGGATGAAGCCGCCGCAAGAAGCGGTTCGTTTCTAAATAGCGGTAATCGCGGTCGGGCGTGAAACCTACCGCCTGATAGGCGCGGATCAGGCTACCGAAGCGGTGGACGTAGACCGAGGTCGATGGCATGCCCTCCGTTTCGTCGATGATCAGGCCGGAGAGGAAGCCCCGATTCTGGTACAGACTGCGCAGCCGCTCGATCAACTCCTCGTCGGTGTAGCGCCGCGCGCGGGCGCGAATGATCCCTTGGGCGGTGTAGAACACATCAGGCGGAACGATGGCGTCAAAGGCCCCTTCCTTCCGGATCCACATGTCGGGGGCGTTGATGACCCGGTGCTTCTTGAGCTTGAACGAGATTCGGTTGTAGACGTTGTTGCCGACATATTTCTCGTTGGTCAGGACTTCATGCACGGTGGCGCGCGTCCAGTCGCGATCGATGTCGGTGCGCACCCTCATGCCGTTGAGCCGCCCGGCGATCTCGGATTCGACCAACCCCTCGTCGATGAACCATCGGTACATCTGATTGACGATCCGAATCTCGTCTTCGGGCCCGGGCATGAGAATGACCCGATCGGTTTGCAGGCTCTTGTGCTCGCCGCGCGCTAGTTCACCTTTCGTCGAACCCGCCTGATCGATCAATACGCGCCTCAGACCATATCCGGCGGGGCCGCCTTGGCGGAATCCCAACTCGATCAAGCGGCACTGCCCCGCGAACACCTTGGCCGACAGTTCGCGGCTGTACTCGCCGGCCATCGCTCGTTTCACGCCCTTGACGATGGTTGAGACTGGCGACCCGTCGTTCTCGAACTGCTCGGCGACGTAGACGACGTGGATGTTCTTGCGGTGGCAGATGTACTCGTAGTAAGCGCTCTCGTCGGCATTCTGGAATCGGCCCCAGCGGCTGACATCGTAGACGAGGATCAGGGTGAAGTCGGTGTTGCCGGACTCGACATCGGCAATGAGGCGCTGCAGCGAAGCGCGGCCACCGATGGAGAGGCCGCTTTTGCCTTCATCGGCGTAGGTGCGCACGATCTCGATGCCGCGTCGCTCGGCATACTCGCGGATTTTGTCGGCTTGATTCTCGGTCGAGTACTGCTGATGCTCGGTGGACATGCGCACGTACTCGGCGGCGCGAAAGAGAGGGGGCTGGGCTGTGCTTTCGTCACTCGTTTCATCCGTCTGCATGGCCGCGATTGCTCCTTGACAAGTGGGTTCCTTGCTCTCGGGATCGGCCTTCATGTCGCGACCAGCAATGGTGTGCCTGGCAGGCGCAGACGCTGTGTCGGGGTCCAATGCGCGGTTATACCGGGAGCGCGCAGACGCGACCGTATCAGTTGTCCGGCGCCGTGGCGATCACGTCCTCACTTTGCAATCACCACCGGATTCGTCGTAAGTAGATGACAGCACGGCGATTTCCGCGATCCACATGTCCTCATTTGCAATTCCGTCCGCGGCGACCAGCGTCAGCCGGTATCGTCCTGACGGCATTGAAGAAATCGGGACTGACGCGTCCACCTTTGCAATTCCCAGCGCACGCTGTTTCTGATTTCGGCTTTGCTGCTGGCGGCGGTTGCGGTCGGTGTAATTGGGGTGGTCCTCTCGATACCGTTTCCAATACTCCGGATTCTTGGCGGACCAATCCTTGCCATAGCGGGAGTCGTTGTCGCGGTAGGCGGGATCATCTCGTCGCTTCTTCTGTTGCCAGCGGCGGCGACGTTCCCGCTGGCACTCCAGAGCGGAACAAAAAGATTGCTCCGGCACTTGAGGGCAGGGGTGAAAGACCCGGTGGCAGGCGGTGCAGCGCTTGTTCCCCATGAAAATTCTCCATACGTGGAAGCCATATGGATCCGGAACGCCATTACTGGCGCTGGTTTCATGGTGGTGCCCGGCGGCTGGGCGCTATGATCTCGTGACGTCGGCCAACCATTCCTGCACGTAGCCGGTACCGTCGACGGCCTCAATGCCACGAAATCGCATCCCGTCGCCGACCAACCCAATCAAATGCGGCTCATAGAGAACGCCCAGTTGGCCGGCCGCAGTTTGATTTCCTCGCTCTTGCAGCGTCAGACTGGCGACCTGCCCCATCGCTCGATAGTTGGTCGAGGATAGCGTGAGCTCGCCCACCAGCGCCGGTGCGTTGGCGATGTCGATCCGGGATAGCTTGCGGCCCCGGTGCCGCGTTTTTCTTACGTTGACCAGCATCCGGCAAGGATACTGTGGTTTTATCCAGTAATGGAAGGGTGGCCCGCTCGCCGTCAGAAATGGCCGTCAGGGCGTGGTCAAGCGGCCTGTCGCTTGTTTCGCAACAGCGGGCAATCGTGCGCAGCCGACACGTCGACTTCAACCCGTTGGGTCGTGGACGCGATACGTTCCAGCTCCTCATACAGCACGCCGCAGCATGTCTCACCCGGAAGCAGTAATTCCCCACGCTTTCCCGGGTCGCTGAAGACGACGACGCCGAGGGGGTGAGATCGGACGTGGAAATGGTATGTCATGCCAATAGGCTACGACAACGCCATCGATGCATCAACCATAAAAAGGGCGTGGTCTTTCGCCCATTTCCACCGCCAAAGAAAGGCTGGTTGTCGCGTCGCGGCGCACAAGCGCCCCGTTGTCCGCTACGCTTGTCGCCATGTGTGGACGTTACGCCCTCTATGGCCCTCATGCGCGCCACCGCGAGCATTTCGATGCGATGGACAGCTTCGCCTTGCCACCCCGCTTCAACATCGCCCCCAGCCTGCTGTTGCCCGTGGTCCAGCAGGCTGGCGACGGTAGCCGCCATTTCGTCCTCGCCAAGTGGGGCCTCATCCCGTATTGGGTCAAGGATCCTGCGCAGGTTCAGCATCCGATCAACGCCAAGGCTGAAACGGCCGCCATCAAGCCGATGTTTCGTCAGGCCTTCCGAAAATCACGCGTCTTGGTGCCCGCCGATCACTTTTACGAGTGGAAGGCCGTCGGCGGCAAGAAGCAGCCCTACCTGATTCAGATGCGGGACGGCGCCCCCTTCGGAATGGCCGGATTGCTGGAACGCTGGCCGGGGCCGCAAGGTGAAGTGGTGACGTTCGCCATCCTGACGACGGAGGCGAATCCGCTCGTGGCCGACCTGCACAACCGCATGCTGGCGATTATCCGGCCCGAGGACTACGGGGCGTGGCTTGATCCAACGGTCTCCGACGTCGAGAAGTTGCTGGCAATGCTTGGCCCCTACCCCGAGCGGCTGATGGAAAGTTACGCAGTCAGCCGCAAGCTCAGCAATCCGGCCAACGAGGGGCCGGACCTGATTGAGCGGGTGACATAAGGCGATCGTGCAGCGCTTCCTAATCATCGTCGGCGCGGTGCTTCTTGCAGCCGGACTCTTGTGGCCTTGGCTTTCGAAGTTCCCATTCATTCGGCTACCTCGAGACATCACCATTGAGCGTGAGAACTTCAGCTTTTACTTCCCGCTGATGACGTTGATCGTCATGTCACTGGTGCTGACCCTGATTTTATGGTGGTGACGAAAGTGAGGTCCTCAGGATGAAGACCCTGTTTCTCGTTCGCCATGCCAAGTCGAGTTGGGATGACGCCGCGCTGCCCGACAAGGAGCGGCCCTTGGCCGATCGAGGCCGACGCGATGCCCCGAGGATGGGCAAGCGATTGGCGCAGTTCAGCGAAAAGCCCGACTTGATCCTATCGAGTCCGGCGCTGCGCGCGCTCTCGACGGCGGAGATCATGGCCCGGGAACTCGACTACAAGAACAAAGACGTCGTGATTGACAACAGGCTCTACGACGCCACGCCGGAAGGCCTGCTGCAGGTCATCGGCGAACTCGACGACAAGTTCCGGCGCGTGATGCTCATCGGCCATAATCCCGCGCTGGTCGACCTCGCGCGCCGCCTGTCAGGCGAGATCGACGAAATGCCGACGTGCGCCGTCGCCACGTTCGTATTCGAGGCCAAGTCGTGGTCCGGCATCGTCACGGCCAAGCTTTCGATGGTAGCGCTCGACTACCCAAAGAATTCGCAACGCTGACGTATGGCCCACCGACCGTTGGCAGACGCAGTGCTGTTACCGCCGACTTGCAACTACAGTGCAGATAATCGGGGGCGAGCAGGGATATGTTTCGAGGATTGATTGCGATTTCGATCCGGCGTTTCCAGAGGTCCAAGAGGTCGCCCGTGGAGGCAAAGTTGCGCCGCACGTCGTTCTCAGCGGGCCTTAGGGTAGGCAAACGCGACGCTACTCGAACGGGTTTTTTGCATACGGCACGTCTCGACCCTAAACCAGGTGCATATAACTAAAGTACCGGCATAGCTGTCGGCTGCATGAGACGCTAGTTGTGCCGCTAATGTCAAACGGTTAGGATGTGCGCTTTGCCGCTTGATTACCCGGCACAACAGGGGTAGCACCACAATGTTGTAGCGATTGTTCGGGACAAGACCATGACCTTCGATCTTCGCAACGCAATTAATGCCATTTCCGATGTCGTTCAGAATCGGCCCCCGCCGCTTCGGGAGTTCGACCAGATCTACATGAAAGTTGCGGACATGGTCATCCAGGCCGAGTATGTGGCACGAGTCTTCAACGGTAAGGACATCGTGTTTGTGGGCGATGGCGACGGTATCGCTTTATCCGCGGCGCATCTTAAGGCGCAGGACGTCATCGAGTACGGCCCAAACTCCATCACGCTGCTGGATTTCGACGAACGAATCGTTCAGTCGGTCGAGCGGTTCGGCGAGAAACTCAGCGACAAGGTGCGAATCTCCGCGCACCTCTACAACGTCGCCGACCCATTGCCGGAAATACACTTTGGCGCATACGACGGGTTTCACATCAATCCCCCATGGGGTGCGAGCAATGGCGGGGAAAGCGTGACGGCATTCTATGAACGCGGCAGTCAGGCTACCAAAGCGCAGAGCCTCGGAATCGTGGTGATCGCCGACGATCCGGAATTGCCCTGGACGCAGCAGGTACTGCGTGACACGCAGACGCGGGCAATCCAGTTAGGGTACGTAGTGGCCGAGATGCAGCCGCAACTGCATCTGTATCACCTGGACGATAACCCGGATTTACGGTCGTGCTCATGCCTGTTCCGTCGAGTAGACCCGGCATGTATGGAAAAGACATCGGAACCGCTGGAGCAATCCCGCCTGAGGAATTTTTACGGGCGTGGGTCGCCATTACGCGTGAAATACGTTCGCCAGACCGTTACGTTGAACACTGACCGTGAGTCTGACCGCCTGTATTCACTTGAACCCATCGAGGTGACGAATGGATGACGCCAAGAAGAAAGCCGGGCTGATTTTCATGAAGGTTGGCTTGCATGCTCAGGAGAGCATCGAGGAGATCATCGCCAGGAAGCAGAAGGAATACGAGAATACCGGCTCGATATTTTGGGGCTACGGTGGGAGCACATGCCATCCGCTAACGATGGTGCAGCCCTTTGCCAAGGAGCTCGAGGCACAAGGGGAGGAAGTCCTGATCATCATGCAAAAAATGGATTCCAAGCACCGCGCGCCGCCCGAGATTGCGAAGGAATACTCCGACGATGGCGTGAACTGGAAGCCAATTCCCAAAGGAATTGAAGTGCGTGGGTCAAGGTTCGCCCTTGTGCTCGACGAACTTCGGGTCGAGGAGTTTTCCGTTGACCTGGGCGAGCTAGAGGTCGGCGTCGGCCGGAGCCGGGGCAAGCGGGGAGACAAGTACCTAATCGGTCAATCTGACAAGGGGTGCTTCGTCTTTTCCGAACGGGACATCCCAGTGGCGCCGGAGGAAACGATAGTTAAGCCCATCAGCCTTGTGGCACGAGTGAAATCCCCATTCGCCGTATTTGTCAGGAACTAGTCGGAGAGGGATGCAGCAATGCGCCGGTCAGACGCCTGAGGTGCTCGACGTATGAGTTCAGCGCGGCTCTAACCGACTCTGAACTTGCTGGCGCTGAAACGCCGAAGGCGTTTGTCAGCGCCTTATCCACACCGGGCTGGCCTCTGACACATGCCTGCACTCGCTCGAAATCGCCTTCAACTAAAAACAGGAACAGTAATTCCAGCGACAGTAGCCGGCCGGCAAGTGCACTGCGTACTTCGTCGAGCGCCTTCCCGTCGTGCAAGGCTTCAAGGGCCCGCTTGTCGCCAGTAACGATGTAAGAATCGGAATCCGATGTGGCCATAGCAAGCATTAGCGCCTCGCCTGGATCGATACCCGGTTTAGCAGATAGCGCGTCCAGCACTTCGCTGTCCACGCATTCCGCATTTAACTTGGACGCCTTCGAGAGGAAAGTCTCCAGTCTGTTGGCGCTTTCATCGGTCTTGCAATGGCGCAGACGATCCTTGGCTGGCAGGAGCGCATATTTGGCTGTTGCCAGCACATGGATGTCGTCCGGCCGGATGCCGAACATGGTGAGTGCGGTATCCAGCAGGTCATAGTTGGCCAGTTTTAGAAGTGCGTCATTGTCGATGAACAACGTCATCGGAGCATCAGCTGGCAATAGTTCCAGTCGCGCGGCGCAGAAACTCGAGGTTATCGTCCGAGAACGCCCCAAGGTCGAATTCGCGCCACATGGCCTCGTTGATTACGCTGGCGGCCGGTGGATTCTCCGCCTGTAACAGCTTCGCCGCTGCAACGCCGGTTGCCCATTCCCCAGACCGGTGCGCAAAGTTCAGCACGATGTGCCCTGGATCAATCTGCCGTGATATTCCGTGGTCAAACGCCGCCTTCGCGAGCGTCGGGGCGTTTACCATCTCTTCCGAAACACGATAGGAAGCGTCGGGACGGCCGTTCAGCAGTTCAATCGCGAAGGCGTCTGCCGCCCTTTCGTCGAGGTCGGGATCCTCCATCGCGTAGGACTCCTTGCCCAGTTCCTCGTCGACCAATATCTCGTCGGGTTCGACGTGACCGAGAGCGACGTGCGCCACCTCGTGCGCGAGAACGAACAGCTGCCATGCCCAGAGGTCCGTGCTCTTCGACAGGACGATCACGGGCCGATCGTCGGTTTGGACCACCATGCCATCCATCTTTGACACGCCCTGGCCGATCTCGGCAAGATAGACGACTGGAACGCCATGCGCCCAGCAGCACATCAGTAGGTTCCGAAGCCCTAGCCACTTTCCGGGGAAATCGGTTAAGACGACTTGGCGAAGAGCCGGTGCGGCATTGGGGAACGGTGAGAAAGGTATATGACAGGCGGCCGCTATGGATTCGGCAACGGCAACGGCGACGGCCGTGGCAGCCGTCAGGTTCTTTGATCTGCTTGGAATGGAACGCTTGTACTTGGTATCTCGCCGCCGTAGGGCCTCGATATGTGGCGTTCTCGAGAACAGCGAAGTAGGACGAAGGCCGAGGCGCTTGGCCAGGATCGTCGCAACCTCCGCGGACGCCGCTTCGTCCGACAGGACGTCTGCCGTCACCCAATCCGGCAGCAGCAGCCTCTGTAGGTCACGTGGATAGCCGGCCGCTTCTAGCGAGCCAAATATCGAGGTAATCCGATTTGATGGGGCCGTCATGTCACTCTCCTACGTTCCCATGTGCTGGGTCGTGCAGACCTTTCAGTCCCTTGATCACAACTAGCAAAGCACGGCCATGCGTCTCCGTTCCATCCCACGCATCGATGATGGCATTGCGAAGTTGCTCATTGTATCCGCGCAGGCCTTTCGCTGCGCCGACGGGGATACCGTAGAAACTGCATAGCTTACTGAATGGCTCGCTGCCCCGGGACCGTACTCCTTGTAAACTGCGCAGCCGCGATACCGTCGGTTGACTAACGCCAGCGCGCCGCGCTATTTCGCTATCAGAGCGCGTATCCGACTTAATTCGTGCCACCAACTGCTGGGCGACATCGTTGCTTTTTCCGACTTTCATCCTATTCATTATAACTATACAATAGAGACAATTGAATTGGGCGTGTTACAATCTTTTTGGGGGAAATCAATGACACCAAAG
Organism: Rhodocyclaceae bacterium; assembly: GCA_028713915.1. Taxonomy (GTDB): domain Bacteria; phylum Pseudomonadota; class Gammaproteobacteria; order Burkholderiales; family Rhodocyclaceae; genus Nitricoxidireducens. Next base: position 44,790 of record JAQTNK010000002.1, read on the forward strand.
CAACTACCGCCCGCCTTCTGTTGGACAAAGATGGGCACCGAATCCGGCGAAGATCTTTCGCACATCATCCTCAGAAAAGAATGGGAACGACGCCTTGGTGGAGGGCGTTTCCTCTGGGGAATCGGTCAGTCGCTCGGCACCAATGCCGACGCGGCCGCGACAGGCGGGAATCCCCTGACGGCGGTTTTTTCACCCATGCCGAGCAAGCCGAAGGCTATCGATGTGGCACCGGCCGACGTTGTGCTGTGGAACTCGTGGATTGACGCCGCCGGCCAGACCCGGCCTCTACCGCGGCACTCGTTTGTTACAAGTCGGGCCGAACTTCCTTCCGGTCGCCGCAAGGAGTGCCACTACGCTCTCGTTTGTAGGTCTTCCTCTGAGTTGGGAACGACGAGTGCACTGCGCGTGTCACCTCTTTCGCTGCGCAATTTGAGTACGGGCAAGGCGCTTGGCGCATCGCAAGTGACGGCAGTGGTCGCCCATTCGGCGCAAGAATACGTGCAAGATGCCAAGAGCTACCCCGTGAGTTTCATCGTCGACTTGGAGGCACCCTTCTTCCTGCGGCTTGCCAGTCCGACGTTGCTGAGGCGGCGCGATTTAGAACGAGCAGCGGAGATTGTGCGAGCTGGTGATATGGATGATTGGGCTTCATTGGTATCCGGTTTGCGTTCGCCAACTCCAGCGGACAAGCCACAGGGCCGTACCATCGACATGTTTCAGGTGGTCTTGCCGCTCTGCGAAAACGTTTTGGAAGAGGCCGGCGTAGCTGCATTTGCTTAGGCGCGCTGTTGGGCCACCCGGCGCAAGTGGTAGTCACTTGGAGGAGCAGCATGGGAAGGGTGATCTATCTCACTGGGGCCCCCGCCGCCGGTAAATCGACGCTGTGTGCTGGTCTCCAGAAGCGCGCGCCGAGTCTGCTGCTGTTCTCATATAGCGCCCTTCTACGCGAGCATCTGCGACAGCGAGATGGCGCGGCGATCGGAGCCGCCGAGATTAGGGAAAAGTCGTCATGCATCGTTTCGCGCGAGGACGTAATGGCGGTCGATGCACGGCTGATCAATGAGGTGAACGCCAAGCGTGGCACGCACGACATTCTGATTGATAGCCATCCGGTGACGAAAGAGTCGTACGGTTTCCGGGTGACGCCTTTCAAGAGAGAGCAACTTCATGCGCTGTCTCCTGACGCGATCGTCTGCCTCTATGCGTCCCCAGACGTCTTGCGTGAGCGGATCAATATGGCTCCCGATGGTCGTCCATTGCCGTCAATTTTCGAGATTGGCTTACACGTCCATATGCAGGCCGCCGTGGCCGCGCAATACTCAGTTGAAGTGGGGCGCACGTGCTACCTCTTTGACAGCGGCGTGAATTCGGACGCTTTGGTGGATGCCGTGTGGCCCATTCTGCGAATGACACCACGGTAGGGGTGACCGGGCTTGGACCGTGTACGATTTTCGATGGTCAGGAGTTCGAGTGTTGAATCCGGGATCGAACTCGTGGCCGACTCCCGTCGTCGCATTACCCGCTGTTACCCTCGCCCGGCAAGATTGCCGCACTGATTCAGATATTTCTCAGTTGTCATGTCGCCCCAGCACCACCAATAACCAAAGGCCAGACTCTGTGCTCTGGCCTTTGTTCTTTCGCCGCAACGCCAGCGGTAGCGCGGCTTCCGAGATTTGTGCGAAGGTGGGCACCTGCGCGAAATTTCGGTTTTCGGTGTTATTTCCTCTTTCTGCGCTCTCTGTTCTCTGTTTCTGCGACGGTGGCCTTCGCACGACCCCAAGTATTCATGCGGGTTTCCAGCCGCGAGCATGAGATGTAACTCAGTTGGCGGTAGCGACCGGATCAGAAAACACAGAGTGGCCTTCTGCGAGAACGGCAGCTCAACTTTCCGTTGCTGCCGGTCGATTCCGCGGCAAGCTGTCAGTCAGAAGGCAAATCTAACGGTTGCTTCCGGAAAAGTTGAGCTTCAGCAGTCGGCCAATTGCGGTCCTTGGCAATCCAGCCCGACTGCGGTCATTGATGGAAACGGCACTTGGCGCGCAACTAATCTGCTGAAATAGTTTCCAATGGTTTCTTGATCTCTTGTGGCTTGCAATGAATAGCCGACGCATCGCCTGTTACGTTGCGGGCGGGGTATTTCCGTTGCTGACGCTGATTGTGCACTTTAGCGTTCCGGTCAACATCGCCGAGCGACCTCTCCTTGTCCTCTTTATACCAGTAGTTATTGTTGTCGCCTTGACTGGTGGTCTCGGTCCCGGACTCCTTGCCACCCTCGTTACAGCGATCATCACGGCGGTGGCATTTACGATATCGCCAACCGGCCCGTCGACGATTAGCAGTTTTTTTGATCTGTTCCAATGGCTAATGGTTATCCTCAGTGGCGCTGTAGTCAGCGGACTGGCCGAACAGCTTCACCGTTCGCGGCAACGGGAAATCACTCGCCGGAAAGAGGCCGAGGCCACGTCCTCCCAGAACCAGCTGCTCTGCGACGCGCTCAAGATCGGAATCGCCGAGCGCGAGAAAGCGGAGAAGCTGCGCGTCGGCGAGAACCGCATCCTCGAGATGGTGGCCGGCAACAGTTCCCTGGAAGACGCGCTGGCGGACCTGGTGCAACTTATCGAGTCGCAAGAACCAGGCACACTTTGCTCGATCCTGCTGCTCGCGGCGGATGGCGTGCACATCCGCCGCGGTATCGCCCCCAGTCTTCCAACGGCCTTCCTCGATGCCCTCGACGGCATGGCCATCGGACCGTGCGCGGGGGCCTGCGGCACCGCAATGCACCGGCGCGAGCCAGTGGTGGTGAGCGACGTATTCGTGGACCCGCTGGTCGCCGACTACCGCGACCTGGCAGCGACCCACGGGTTGCGTGCGTGCTGGTCTACGCCGATCTTGTCCCATGAGGGGCAAGTACTTGGCAGTTTCGCCATGTATTACCGCGAGGTTCACAGTCCAAACGTCGCCGAGGTCCAGCTCATCGATCTCGCCACGCACATCGCCCGCATCGCTATTGAGCACAAGAACGCGGAAGAGCGCATCCACTACATGGCGGACCACGACGCGCTGACCGGCTTGGCCACCCGCACCGTACTGCGCGACCGGGTGCAGCAGGCCATCGCCCAGGCGCATCGTAATGACTGCATGGTGGCGATGCTGTTCATCGATCTCGACAACTTCAAGCACATTAACGATTCCCTCGGCCACCGCATCGGCGACCATTTGCTCCAGGAGACGGCCGATCGCCTCACGCGCAGCCTGCGCGAAGGCGACAGCGTCGCCCGTATCGGCGGCGACGAATTCGTCATCGTGTTGCCGGCACTCACCGAGGCGGCCGCGGCCGCCCGCGCCGCAGCCAAGGTGGTGGCGGCCCTGGCGCAGCCCTTCGCCATCAACGATCATGAACTGCACGTCTCCGGCAGTGTCGGCATCAGCCTCTATCCGGCGAACGGCGCCGACGTGGATTCCCTAATGCGTGCCGCGGATTCGGCCATGTATCACGCCAAGGAGAAGGGGCGCAGCAACTACCAGTTCTTCACGCCGCGCCTCAATCAGGCGGTGCAGCGGCAGCAGGCCATTGCCAACGGCCTGCGCCAGGCCCTGGCGCGCGGCGACTTCCTGCTCCATTACCAGCCCCAGGTGGACTTCGAAAGCGGCCGGATTGTTTCAGCCGAAGCCCTGCTGCGTTGGCGGCAACCGGGGACGGACCCGATTCGTTCGAGCGAATTCATTCCCGTCGCGGAGGAAACAGGGCTGATCCTGCCTATCGGCGAATGGGCGCTGCGCGAAGCCTGCAAGCAACTCAAGCGCTGGCGCACGGCCGGCCATCCCGACCTACGTATCGCCGTCAATCTTTCGGTACGCCAGTTCCACCAGACCGGCCTCGAGGAAATGACGGCGCATATTCTCGAAGCGAGCGGCCTGCCTGCCATGGCGCTCGATCTCGAAATCACCGAAAGCCTGCTGATGCTGAAAAATCCCGAGAACCTGAGCACCATGGAAGGGCTCGTCAACATGGGGGTCGAACTGTCACTCGACGATTTCGGCACCGGCTATTCGAGTCTTGCCTACCTGCAGCGCTTTCCGATACATGGGCTCAAGATCGACCAGTCCTTCGTCAACGGCATCGGCCGCGACGATCGCGATACGGCGATCGTCACCGCAATTCTCGCCATGGCGCAGAGCCTGCACCTCAAAGTCATCGCCGAAGGCGTGGAAACCGCTGGCCAGGAAGCCTTTCTCAAAACCCATGGCTGCCAGGCGGCTCAGGGCTATTACTACAGCGCTCCGGTCGCGGCCGAGGCCTTTGCCGCAATGCTGGAGCGCGCGGCGGCCTGATACCGTTGTGGTTTTGAAGCGAGTCTGCTAGTCGTTGTTTGTCCTGAGATCCTTCAATCTCGTCATCTTGGCCGTAACGGCCTCGGCGTCGGAGAACAGGGTGCTTTCCGTCTCTGTCCAAGCCCAGCTCGCCGACCAGCACGACGAATTCGTCGCCGCTGAGACGGCCCACCATGTCGCTATTGGAAAGGCAACCGGCGATCCGTCGGGTGACCTCCGTCAAGGCCTCATCTGCAGGTTCTGCAGGTTCGGCATCCCGTCAAGGGATCGAAGAAGTACAGGCTGTGGATCGTCGAACGCCGCATCGTGGCGCCCCGATTGCAGCACCTTCGGGGTCTTGCCCACGATTTCCGGCGCGCCGTATCTGGTGATCTCCTCGAACGCCTGGTTGACGCGCAGGATGACGCCTCTGGCGTTCGTGATGAAGACCGCTTGCTTGGAGGCGAAGGGCGACCGCCGCAATCTGCAGTTCCCTTTCTCGGGCGGCGCTTTCTGCGCGCAGCTGGTCTACCAATCGGCTCACCAGGCCGTAAAGCAATGCACTGGTGGCAGCGACGAACAGCCAGCCTTTCGCAGTACCGAGGACCGCGTAAGTCGGTTGGTCCGCGGCGAACACAGCGAGCAGCCAGTCGGACAGCGCGATCAGGCACGGCGGTTCCCTTGGCTCTGAAGGGCCGGAAGCCGATGACCGCCTGCTGAGCGCGGCCTCGTGCGATAACGGAAATGGAACGCCGGATTCCTGCCGTCAGCGTTCCGTGTATTGCCGGGGGGAGGTGCATACCCGGTTCCGACCGCTTTCCTTGGCGAAATACAGCGCCTCGTCGGCGCGCTTTAGCAGGTCTTCCAGCCTCGTATCCTCGCCCGACAAGGCCGACAGGCCGAAGCTTGCGGTGATCGAAACCGGCTCCTGCCCGGTCTGGACAATCGGGTGCGACGCCACGGCTTCACGCACCCTTTCGGTCCAACGCACCGCATCGTCCAATACCGTCTCGGGCAAGACCACCAGGAATTCCTCGCCTCCCCACCGGCAGAAGACGTCAATATCGCGCAGCGTTTTCGAGACGGTGTCGACGACCGACGTGAGAACAAGGTCGCCGCAGGCATGGCCGTAGGCGTCGTTGACGGCCTTGAACTGATCGAGATCGAACATCGCGACTGTCAATGAATGGCCGAAACGCTGGCAGCGATGAATTTCGCTGGTGAGCATGGCGTTGCCATGCCGGCGGTTGAATATCCCCGTCAATGCATCATGCGTGGCTGCCTGCTGGAGCCGCTCGATCAGTTTGGTGCGCTCCGAAATGTCGCGGATGACCGCCGTCATCTCCATCTCTCCGTCGACCTGGATCTTCGAAATCGGCACCTCCAGCGGGACTTCACTGCCGTCCCGTCGCAGTCCATGGACCGAGGAGCGCGGCTGCATCGGTCGCACCGCGGTGGGCGAGTGGCGGAACGAATCGACATACTGCGCATGGCTGTCGCGGAAGCGCTGCGGAATGATCGTCCGCAAATCCTCGCCCACGACCGGCATGCCGCCGGCGATACCGAAGATTTCGCGGGCCGCTTCATTGATCATCCGGATCTTCTGATCCTTGTCGATGGTGATGATGCCGTCGTAGGCCGTCTCGACGACCGCCTCGAAGCGCTGCCGGGCTACGTCCAGCTTTTGCTCGAGGAGCTTCTTCTCCGTGATCTCGATCATCGTGACGATCATGCGCCGGTTGCCGCCGCCATCGGCGATGAGGGGCGATACCACGAAGCGCCACCACCGGCTTGCGCCTTCGCGCTCAATAACGACTTCGGCGTCCTTCGGCCGGTTCTCCGCCACGCTGAGTTCCATGCTGAAACGCATCTGTTTCTCGATGTAGCGCGGGAGGAATTCCCCCAGAGACAGCCCGATGCAGTCGATGACGGATCGTGCCGACACCTCCTGAAACAGCGAGTTCGCGCTCACGAGCACCGAACTACCAAGCTTCTCCTCTCGCATCTCGAAGATCGCGAAGGCTGCGCTGATCGTCTCAAGAGAGGACGCAATGTCCTCATGGGTACAAGTTCTGAACATCTGGTCCCTCTCTCGGAACCGCCTCTTCATGGGCTACTCCATGAGGGGCAAAGATCTTTGACAACCGTACCTGCCCCATCGTTCGGCAACGACGGAAGAAAACAGACGTGTCGCCTCTTGGTAACTCCGACCGAGGTCGTCAAGTTGGGAAGAGAAACTCCTCAGCGAGGCCCGTTCCGCTTCGATGCTGTCTGCCGACAACTTGTCTTTAAATTGCGATTCGATGGAGTTGGCAACCGCCTGAATGCCCTGGTTGATCTTGGCCACCGCATCTTCGGTCGCAGCCGACAATTTGCGCACTTCATCGGCGACCACGGAGAAACCGCGGCCTGCATCACGATCACTTTAGCCTTCTGAACGACGCGCGAACTCGTCAAGCCGGCGACGCTGCCCTGATGGAGGTTGCGAGACGAATCGTTGGGTGCATTTCCGCCAACGACATGGTAGGTCGCCTGAGTGGTGATGAATTCATCGTGCTCGTCGGGGAACTTGGGACGGACCGGGATCGTGCCGTGCTGCTTGCTAATGAAATCGCGGAGCGGATCTTAGCCAACATCAAAAGGCCGATGACCCTCGATGAAAACTTGCGGGATTCGTTTCTCGTTGGATGATTTCGGGACTGGGTTCTCATCGCTGATCCATCTGCGGCGGATGCCGCTCGATCAATTGAAGATCGATCAGTCGTTCGTGAGTGAAGTGGGGTCGAACGCAAATGATGCTGCCATCGCCGAAGGAGTGGAAACGGAGGAACAACGATCCTTTCTCGCCATCAATGGCTGTAAGTCGTACCAGGGATTTTTGTTTGGCAGGCCGGCTTCAGTAGACAGTCTGGAACGCATGATACGAAAGGAGGCGGCAACCCTTCACTGATGATCTCTCGCAGGCCTCTTGCGCTCACGCATCGTCTTCCTCAAATTGAAATGTAACGCTCATCGGCTTGCCCGGGTGCCGCAGTTGCTGGAACTGGGCGTGTTGAAGAAGTCGCCGGGCGGCGGGCGCAGCACCGGCTACCAGCTGGCGGATCAGTGATTGGATGCCCCCAACTCGACGATACCCACTGCTATGGGGGCGTCTCGGCCGATGCATGGCGCTGAAGCCCCGCTCGCAGACAAGTCTGGGTCTGGTCCGCCTGGCGGACGACAGAACGCAAGGAACTGAAAGCGGTCCATTGACTACGACGAGATGGCGAGAAACCCGATGTCGCGACCTGGACTTGTAGTCGACGGGAGGCGATCCCGTGACCCACCAGAAAAGGAGAAACACCATGCGCAAACAAATCCGTATATCCATCCTGACCGCCCTGCTCGCACTGGGCGGCGTCCGCCTCGCGGCTGCCGTCGAGTCGCCCAAGAGCTTCCTGAGCGGAGCCATCGAGGACAGTCGCTCCGATATCCAGTTGTCGCAACTTGCGCTGCAGAAATCGCAGAATGCGGATGTCAAGTCCTTCGCGCAGCGCATGATCAAGGATCACACGGCGCTTAACGAGCGCATCGAAGCGCTGGCGCGCGCCAAGAACCTGAAGCTGCCCGGCGGTACCTCGCTCAGGCAGCAAGCGTCCTATGAACAGCTCAGCCACGCATCCGGCAATTTCGACAAGCTGTACATGGACGACCGGGTCGCGGAGCATCAGTACGACATCAAGAAATTCAGCGAGCAGGCCCAGTCCGCCACGGATCCCGAAGTCAAGGCCCTGGCGGCCGAGATGGTACCCAAGATGCAGGAAGACCTCAGGCTCGCGCAGACTCTGGATGCGAAGCTGAAGCACTGAGCTTCCGGCCGGCACAAACCGCTCGGCCGGACCCGGCAAGGGCGAGCAGCGCAAGGGCGCCAGCGGCACGGAAGGCCAGCTTCCGACGCCGGCTCTGGCCGGCAAATAGGCGCGTAAGCCAAGTCGCGCGCTTGGGCGATTCTGCGACTGGCCTCGCAATGAGACAATCCGCGGCATGTCATCCACGCCCTACTGTCCGCCCGCGCATCGCGGGCTTGCCCTCCTCTATCTCTCGGAGCAGCTGATCGTCGTCGACAAACCCAGCGGCCTGCTGAGCGTGCCGGGGCGCGGCGCCGGCAAGGAGGACTGCTTGTCGCGCCGGGTCCAGGCCGAATTTCCGGACGCCATGATCGTCCATCGCCTCGACATGGGGACGTCGGGCATCGTCGTCATGGGGCGCGGCGCCAAGGCGCAACGCGAGCTCAGCATCCTGTTCCAGGAGCGCCGGGTGCACAAGCGCTACCAGGCCTTTGTCGAAGGGCGCTGGACGGCTGCCGCCGCCGGCGAGATCGCGCTGCCCATCAGCGGCGATTGGCCCAACCGCCCGAAGCAGAAAGTCGATCACGCCACGGGCCGGCCGAGCCTGACCCGCTATCGCGTGCTCGACATCGACGCCGCGCGCGCGGTGTCGCGCATCGAGCTCGAGCCCATTACCGGCCGTTCGCACCAGTTGCGGGTGCACATGGAAGCGATGGGCCATCCGATCCTCGGCGACGACTTCTACGGCGCGCCGACTTCCTGCGCCAAGGCGGAGCGCCTGATGCTGCACGCCTGCCGGATCGAACTCGGCGATCCGCAAACCGGCGCGCCGCTGCGTGTCGATTGCCCGCCGCCTTTCTGACCGGCATTGGCTTGTGCTCTTGGCTGGCGTCCGCATGATCCCTTGCCGCTGCCATGACGACCCTTGAACAAGACCACGCGGCATGACCCCCCAGCGCCTCGCCGACCTCACCGCGGCCGACGGCTGGCTCCGCGCCGGGCCGCTTCGATCGCCGCGATGTCGATCTTGCGCATCTCCATCATGGCATCGAAAGCGCGCTTGGCGGCGGCACCATCAGGATCGGTGACCGCGGCGATCAGGGCGCGTGGCGTGATCTGCCACGACAGGCCCCACTTGTCCTTGCACCAGCCGCAGGCGCTTTCCTGGCCGCCGTTGCCGACGATCGCCTGCCACAAGCGGTCGGTTTCGGCCTGGTCGTCGGTCGCAACCTGAAAGGAAAAAGCCTCGCTGTGCTTGAACTCGGGACCGCCGTTGAGGCCGAGGCAGGGGATGCCCATCACGGTGAACTCGACCATCAGGACGTCACCCTGCTGGCCGGCGGGATAGTCGCCGGGCGCGCGATGAATCTTTCCCACCGCGCTGTCCGGAAACGTCTCGGCGTAGAAGCGCGCGGCTTCCTCGGCGGTGCCGTTGAACCAGAGACAAATCGTGTTCTTGTTGACCATGTCAGTCCTCCGACGAATGCGGGGCACGGCCCAAACGGGAATGCCCGATTGCTTCGGCAATGGGCGTGGCGCAAAGTTGCGCCGCCGCGCGAACGACCGAGCGGCGGCGCGTGATCGGATCAGGCGGCCTGCGCTTCGCTGGCCGCGACGCGCTTCGAGCCGATCCGGTTCGCGCCGCTTACCAGCGCCTGGATCGAGGCGGTGACGATGTTGGCGCTTATGCCGAAGCCATAGACGTCGCCGCGGTCGCCCGGCTGCGCCACCTCGACGAAGGCGCAGGCCCTGGCATCGCCGCCGTCGCGGCTGGCGCCCATCGAGCGCTCCTCGTAGCTGCGCACCTGAAGCTCGATGCCCAGGCTGCGCAGCGCATGCACGGCGGCGTCGATGGGGCCGTTGCCCTCGCCGGCGAGCCGGTGGGTCGTGCCGTTCATCTCGACCGTCAGGCGGATGCCCTGGGCGCCGCCGCGCTCGCACAGATGGTGCTCGACGTAGCGCAGCGGCGCGCCGGCGATGAGATAGGTCTGCGCGAACAATTGCCAGATGTCGGCGGCGCTCATCTCGCCGCCGTGGCTGTCGGTATGGCGCTGCACGGCGGCGGAGAACTCGACCTGCAGGCGGCGCGGCAGCACCACGCCGTATTCGGTCTCGAGCAGGTAGGCGATGCCGCCCTTGCCGGACTGGCTGTTGATGCGGATCACGGAATCGTAGCTGCGGCCGACGTCGGCCGGGTCGATGGGAAGATAGGGAACGTTCCACGCGGCGTGCGCCGTCTGGGCGGCGAAACCTTTCTTGATGGCGTCCTGGTGGGAGCCGGAAAACGCCGTGAAGACGAGATCGCCGACGTAGGGATGGCGCGGGTGCAGCGGCAGCCGCGTGCAGTGCTCGACCATGCGGGCGACGGCGTTGATGTCGGAAAAATCGAGGCCGGGCGCCACGCCCTGCGTGTAGAGGTTGAGGGCGAGCGTGACGATGTCGACGTTGCCGGTGCGCTCGCCGTTGCCGAAGAGGCAGCCCTCGACGCGATCGGCGCCGGCCAGCAGCCCCAGCTCGGCCGCCGCCACGGCGCAGCCGCGGTCGTTGTGCGGATGCAGGCTGAGGACGACGCTGTCGCGGCGCGCGAGATGGCGATGCATCCATTCGATCTGGTCGGCATAGACGTTCGGCGTCGCCACTTCGACGGTCGCCGGCAGGTTGAGGATGACCTTGTTCTCGGGCGTCGCGCCCCAGGCGGCCGTTACGGCGTCGCAGACGTCGAGGGCGAAGCCGAGTTCGGTGGCGGTGAAGGTTTCGGGACTGTACTCGAGCACCCATTCCGTTTCCGGCTGCGCCGCGGCCAGTTCCTTGACGAGCCGCACGGCGGCGACGGCCATGTCCGCCACTTCAGCCTGGCTCATGCCGAAGACGACTTCGCGGAACGGCTGCGACGTGGCGTTATAGACATGGACGATGGCCCGGCGCGCGCCGCGCAGGGATTCCATGGTGCGGCGGATCAGGTGCTCCCGCGCCTGGGTCAGCACCTCGATGGTCACGTCGGCGGGAATGTGGCCGTCTTCGATGAGCCGGCGCACGAAGTCGAAGTCGGTCTGCGAGGCGGACGGAAAGGCGACCTCGATTTCCTTGAAGCCGATCGCGCAGAGCGCGCGGAACATGTGCAGCTTGCGTTCCGCGTTCATCGGCTCGAACAGCGCCTGGTTGCCGTCGCGCAGGTCGGTGCTCATCCAGATCGGCGGCGCGGCGAGGGTTCGGTTCGGCCACTGGCGAGCGGCGAGATTGACCGGCGCAAACGGGCGGTACTTGGCGGCGGGTTGCGGCAACATGACGGCGGCTCCTCTTGAATGGCATGCAATGTCGGTGGACGTCATGCTATTCAAAATTGCCGGACATTTGCTTGCGTTCTATGGTGCCGTATTGAAGAAAATTGGCAGCTTATTGCGCAATGGCGGTGTGAAAGGTAATCTCGTGCCGGTGAGATGACAACCGGGGCAATGCGATGGAACTCGATGGCTACGATCGCCGGATTCTCGGCGTCCTGCAGGAGGACGGCCGCATCAGCAATCAGGACCTGGCGGAGCGCATCGGCCTGTCGCCCTCGCCCTGCCTGCGGCGCGTGCGCGCGCTGGAAGAGGCCGGCATCATCGCCGGCTATCGCGCGCTGTTGAATGCCAAGGCGCTGGGACTCTCGCTGACGGCCTTGATCCACATTTCCATGGATCAGCATACGCCCGAGCGCTTCAAGCATTTCGAGTCGCAGGTCGGCGAGATTCCCGAAGTGATGGAATGCCTGCTGATTACCGGCCAGGCCGCCGACTATCAGCTCAAGGTCGTCGTCGCGGACATGGACGCCTACCAGGAACTGCTGCTCAACCGCATCACCCGCATCAAGGGCGTCACCGGGGTGCATTCGAGCTTCGTGCTGCGCCGGGTGGTCGACAAGACCGCGCTGGCGATCGCGGAAGCATAGTCGGCGGCTAAGCGTCGACCCGGCGCGGCAGCCACTTCAGGATCGCGGCGAACGGGGCTTCCGCGTGGGTGGCTTTGGGAATCAGGTCGTTCATCCCCGCTTCCAGGCATTGCGCCTTGTTCTCCGGGAAGACGTTGGCCGTCAGGGCCAGGATCAGGACCTGCGCGCCGCCCGGCAAGCGACGAATGCGTCGCGTCGCCTCCAGGCCGTCCATGTGCGGCATGCGCATGTCCATGAGGATGACGTCGTAGGCGTTCCGGCGCGCCAGGTCGACCGCTTCGGCGCCGTTTTCGGCGACGTCGATCTGCGGCCAGACGTCCTTCAGCAGCGACTGCGTGATGTAGCGGTTGTCCGCATCGTCGTCCGCGACCAGGACCTTGAGGTCGCCGTAGTCGCGCTTGAGGATGGCTTCCGCGGATTCCTGCGGCGCCGGAGGCGCCGGTTCCCGGGGCGTCGTCGCCTTCTTCAGCCGCACCGTGAACCAGAAGGTGCTGCCGACGCCCGGCGTGCTGACGACGCCGGCGTCGCCGCCCATCAGCCCGGCCAGCCGCTTGGTGATCGCCAGGCCCAGCCCGGTGCCGCCGTATTTGCGCGTCGTCGAGTTGTCGGCTTGCTCGAACGCGCAAAACAGTTGCGGAATCACTTCGGGCGCGATGCCGATGCCGGTGTCGCGCACTTCGAAGCGCACCAGCGCGCTGTCCGCGTCTTCCTGCTCCAGCGAGGTGCCGAGCGTGACGGTGCCGTGTTCCGAGAACTTCACCGCGTTGCTGGCGTAGTTGAGCAGCGCCTCGCGCAAGCGGGTGTGATCGCCGAGCAGACGGGCCGGCAGCGCGCCGTTTTCGACGACGATGCCGAGCCCCTTGGCGTGGGCGCGCTCGGCGATGATGGAGCAGACGTGGTCGACGATGGCGCCGATGCTCAACTCGGCTTCGTCGAGGGTGAACTTGCCCGACTCGATCTTGGAAAGATCGAGGACGTCGTTGACGATGCCGAGCAGGTGCCGGCCGGCCGCATCGATCCGGTCCAGGCGCTGCGCCTGCTCGGGCGGCACGCCGGCGCGGCGGATGAGGTGGGCCATGCCCATGATGGCGTGCAGGGGCGTGCGAATTTCGTGGGACATGTTGGCGAGGAAGGTGCTCTTCGCCACGTTGGCGGCCTCGGCAGCCTGCTTGGCGCCGGAGAGCTCGACGGTGCGTTCGGCCACCATCTGCTCGAGATGGTGGCGGTGGCGGTCGAGTTCCTCGGCGTTGTGCTTGCGGTCGGTGATGTCGGTATATAGGCCGAGGACGCCGATGACGCGATCGCCTTCGCCGCGCAGCGGCACTTTCGAGGTGCTCAGCCAGATGGTGCGGCCGTCCGGCGTCGTCTGCGGCTCCTCGAAATCCAGCCGCGGCGCGCCCGACGCCATCACGGCCTGGTCGTCGGCGCGGTAGCGCTCGGCCTGGTCGCGCCAGCCCATGTCGAAGTCGGTCTTGCCGACCAGTTCCGTCGCCCCGCGCAGGCCGGCATCGCCGGCGAACAGGCTGTTGCAGCCGAGGTAGCGCGATTCCCGATCCTTCCAGAAGACGCGCACCGGCGCATGCTCGAGGACGGATTGCAGCAGGTCCTTCTGCTTGCGCAAATCCTCGGCATTGCGCTGGTGCTGGGCCAAGAGCACGCCGACCTTTGCCGTCATCGAATTGATGCCACGCTGCAGCTGTCCAAGTTCGTCGCTGGACGACACCGGAATGCGGCTGTCCAAGGCGCCGTTCTCGACTTCCTTCAAGACGGCCAGCGACGCGTCGATGCGCCGGGTGATCAGGCGTTGGGCGACCAGCACGATGCCGGCGGAACTGAGCAGGACGAACAGCGCCGAGCCGATCTGGCCCCACAGCGCGATCGAGCGTTTCTGGGCGTTGAGATTCGCCGTGCTGATCGTGATGACCGTGTAGTAGATCGGCGAATCGCCGGACGCGCCGCGGATGTGCGAGACGCTGGTGAGCGTGTCGGCGCCGGCGACGACTTGCTCTTCGGGCGCGGCCTCGGCGAACCAGCGCGCATCGAGGCCCGGAATGCTGCTGGCCAGGCGGCCCAGGTAGGCCGCATTGGTGGCGACGATGACCCGTCCGCTGCCGCCGATGACCATGCCGTCGAGGTAGGGCGCCCCGACCAAATCGCCGACCAGCGCCCGCCGCGAGATGGCGCTGACCGCCAATTCGTCGGTGGCGATCATTTGCCCGACGAGGTGCAGCCGGGAACGGATGTGCTCGTCGGCGGCGGTGCTGTAGCGGTGGATGTAGAACCAGCCGAGCACGCTGAAGGCGGCGATCTCGATGCCGATCACCAGCAGCGCCAGGCGCGAAATGAGGCCGACCCGGAAGGCGGTCAAGGCGCGTAGTGCGGCGTCTCGGCGAGGGATTCCAGCCGCGTCGTCCGCTCCTTCTCGTAACGCACCTGCGCCGGGGAGAAATGCCCGAGCGTCTCGATGCCGCGCTCGGGATGGTCGCCGCTGGCGTGCCACGTGGCGATGTAGGTGCTTTGCTGCAGGTGGTGGCTGACCGGGTCCATGTAGGCCCCGCTGTCCTGCATGCGCTCCGCCGCCGTCGCCTTGAAATGCTCGAGCTGCGCGATGACGGCATGGTTGTCGGTGGTGCCGGCACGCGCGATGGCGGCGAGCAGGGCCTGGGTGGCGAGGTAGGCGGCGTGCGTGACGTGGCCCGGATAGTCGAGCCGGGTGTGGCCATAGCGCTTGCGGTAACGCGCCACGAACTCGGCGGTTCCGGGCGTATGGAAATTCCACGCCCAGGTGATGCCGAACAGCGGGCGCGGCGTTCCCGGCGCGGGATAGAGATCCTCCCAGTCCACTTCGCCGACGACCCACGACCGGCGCTTCAACTGGTCGGCGCCGACCTGGGCGAAGAGCTTGATCTGGTTGTCGCCGCTGATGTTGACGGCGACGACGTCGGCCGGAATGGCGGCGACTTGCCGCAGCGTGGCGACCGGGTCGGGCAGCGCCTCGGCGGCGACGACTTCGCCGACGACCGTGCCGCCGTACTCGGCGATGTACGGGCGCGACGCGGCGGCGCTGCTGCGGCCCCATTCGTCGTCCTCGGTCAGCAGCACCACGCGTTTGGAAGCGTGGCTGGCCAGCGCGTACTTGAGCAGGGTGCGGTTGTAGTTCGCGGCGTTGGCATCGAAGACGAACTTCGTGCGATGGGCGTTCTCCACCGCTTCCGACGGCGCCGAGGAATTGGTGTTGATGAAGATCACGCCATGTCGTTGGCATGCAGCCGACATGCTGGCGGCGATGCCGGAATTGATGGCGCCCACCATGAAGCCGATCCGCGTCTGGGTGATGAGTTCCTCGGCGACCTTGGCGGCGGTCACCGGGTCGGCCGTCGGATCGCGCGAGACGAGCACTATTTCGCGGCCCAGCACGCCGCCGCGGGCGTTGAATTCGTCGATCGCCATTTCCACGCCGCGGCGGTCGGCTTCGGCATGCAGGGCAAACCGCCCCGTCGTGGATGTGACATGGGCGATGACGATCGGCTCAGCCTTCGCCGCGGCGAGCGCCGTCGCGACGATGCCGCTGCCCTGGCCGAGGAAGAAGAACGACGCCAGACCGATCAGGGCGGCGCCGAGAACGCGGTGCAAGGTTGTTTCCATGATCCGAATGGGACGATGGGCTATTTCTAGCCTATTCCATCGAGGTAAGTCAATTGCCATGCGCGGCGCCGCCCCGCTGGCGCCCGGCGGTCGCTCAGGCGGCGGGCCGCGCCCGGCGCGCGCGCACGTAACCGACGAAGCCGCGGACGAACTTGGCGAGGTTGTCGCGCGTGGCGGCATCGACGATCTCGCCGTTGTCGTCGATGATGCTGGCGGCACGCGACACCAGCAGGCGGCCGCCCGGCCAGAGGTCGGCGCCGAGGGTGCGAAACACCGGCAGCCAGGCGTTCTGCGCCAGCACGGTGCCGAAGCCCCCGGACGAGGCGCCGGCGACGGCGACCGGCTTGCCGGCGAACACGCGCGCACTGTCGGCCGGCGGACGCGACAGCCAGTCGATGGCGTTCTTCGCCACGCCGGGAACGCTGTTGTTGTATTCCGGCGTCATCAGCAGCAAGCCGTCGGCGGCGGCGATGGCGTCCTTCAGCCGCGCCACCGGCGCCGGAATGCCCTCGCCGCTTTCGACGTCGCCGTCGTAGAGCGGAATGCCGGCGATCGAGTCGATGCGCAGTTCGCTGTCGGGCGGCATCATGGCGACGGCGGCGCGCAGCACCGCGGAGTTGTACGAGCCGCTGCGCAGGCTGCCCGATAGTCCGATGAGTCTGATCATGGTCGTCTCCTGTGCGATCGTCGCGGCTGGCGGCCCTGGCATTATGCGTCAAGCCGGGTCGTGCGGCGCAGGCTCGCTCGCGCTGGGCACGATGTCGTGGAACCGGGTCAGGTCGATGATCCGCGTCTCCTCGCCGGCATCGGCGATGATGTCCACGAAGCGATGGTCGAAGAACAGCTGGGTGGCCGGGTATTCGTGGAGCGCATGGACCGCGGCGGCGATGGTTTCGTCGTGACCGATGATGGACACCGTGATGCGGGCGCGCGCGGCCACCAGCGCTTCCTTGCTCCAGCCGTAGAGCGGGCTGGTCTCGTCGATGCGATGAACGAGCGTCCAGGTCAGGGCGAACACCTGGTTGCGCTGCCGCTGCAGCGCCAGGTCGTGGATGCGGTAATAGACTTCGCCGCCGGCCGTCTGCTCGAGACGCAGCAGTCCGAGATGCGCGGTCGGCTCGACCATGCGGTTGTGGCGTTCGTTGGCGACCCGCAGCATCAGCACGCGATGGCCGTCGAAGTCGCGCAGCACGACCTTGTCGCTGAACAGCACCCGCGCGGTCGGCTTGGAGAAGCGCGCAAACACGAGGCCGGTGACCACCGCCAGGCTCATCAGGCCGACCAGGATTTCCAGCGACGAAATCGCATGGCCGGCGACCGTGCCGGGGAACATCTCGCCATAGCCGACGGTGGCGAGGGTTTCGATGCTGAAGAACAGCACATCGACGAACGAGCCCGGACGCGCATGCTCGACGCTGCCGCCGGTCAGCCAGTAGGCGGTGGCGAACAGCAGATTGACGGCGAGGAAGAACGCCGTCAGCAGCGCGAAGAAGCGCGGCCAGCTGAGCGTGAGTATGAGGTGGTAAGGATCGCGCCAGGCGCGCCACCGATGCACGGACTTGCGGATCACCACGCCGCCTTGCGGCGCCGGTTTCGCCCGCTCGCGCCGCGGCGCCCGCTGGCGCACCTCGCCCGCTGGCCCCGGCGCCGGCGCCGGCGTCGGCGCCCCGCTCATACCGGATGCGGCTGGAGTCCGCGCGGGGCGTCGGATTCCTGCGGCGAGACGACGCGATTGCGCCCTTGCTGCTTGGCGCGGTAGAGGCACTCGTCGGCGGCGGCGAGCAGCGCTTCCACCGACTGCGCCGCGGAGGAACGCGCGGTCGCCACGCCGATGCTCACCGTCAGCGGACGGGGCGCGGCGCCGCGCCCGTGCAGGGCTTCGACGCGCTGGCGGATTTCCTCGGCGACGTCCGCCGCGCCCTCCAGTCCGCATTCGGGCAGGACGACGACGAATTCCTCGCCGCCGTAGCGCACCGCATAGTCGCCGAACCGGTGCACCCGGCCGCCCAGCGTGCGGGCCAGGGCGCGCAGGCATTCGTCGCCGACGCCGTGGCCGTTCTGGTCGTTGATGCGCTTGAAATGGACGGCATCCACCATCAGCACCGAGACCGGATAGCGGTAGCGCCGGCCGCGGCCGAGTTCCTCGGACAGCTTGTCCATCAGGTAGCGGCGGTTGAACAGGCCGGTAAGCGGATCGTGCATGGCCTCCTGCTCATGAAAGGCGGCGCGGATTTCGGCGTCGCGGTGCAGGCGGAAATTCTCGATCAGCAGCGCCGTCATCACGGCGGCCGCCGACGCCAGGCTCAAGCCGTGGCCGACGTACCAGCCGGCGGTATAGCGCGCGGACCCCGCCAGCGACAGCAGGACGTCGAGCGTGAACGCCAGCATCGCCAGCGCCAGCCACAGATAAAGCAGCTCGCGCAGGCGCGTCATGTAGACCACCGCCAGCAGCGTCAGGACGTTCAGCGCCACCACGGCGCCGGCCATGAAGCTGCCCGCCAGCTGGTAGCCATCGCCGTCGCCCATGACCATCGGCAAGGCGTCGGCATAATGGAGAATCGCCGTGGCGGCCGCGGCGGCCAGCGCGAGCCCGAGCGCCAGCGGAAACAGGTCGGCGAAGCGCTCGGCCGCTGCGTTCGTGCGCGGCCGGCCCTCGGCCTTGGCCCGGGCTTCCAGCGCCAGCAGCACGAAGCAGGGAAACCCGGCATGCCAGAGAACCCACAGCCAGCGCGCCGCCAACTCTTCGCTCGGCGTCGGCGTCAGCGGCCGTTCGACCAATCCCGGAAAAGTGAAGAACACCGCCATCGACGCCACGGCGGCGAACGCATAAGCACCCCCGAGCCACGCCAGTGCGCGCGTCGATGCCGATACGCCGGCGACGACATGCAGAGCCAGGAACAAGGCGATCTCGCCGTCGAGCAGCACCACGCCGGCCAGGTACATCGCCTCGAACCATGGCCTGACGGTCCACGGCTCGCTCATCACGGGCACGGTCAGCGCCGCGACGCTCGCCAACACCACGCCGCTGCCACCGGCCCACGCCAAGTGGCGATGTCGCGCCGCTGCAGTGCTGTCCAGCATAGTCTTGGCCCCCGGGCAATCGCCTCTCGGCGGTGAGACCGGCGGCGGCAACGAAAGTGCCGCTCGCCGGCGTCGACGCCGGGCGCGCGGCGCGCGCGGCCTCAAGCCGCCCGGCGCGGGCTCGTCTGCGCCTGCATCTCGGCAAAGCCGGCGGCGGCCTTCTGCACCTCGGCCGGGAAATCCGCGAACTCCTGCACCTGGCGCACTTCGATGATCTCGTTGTCCGCCGCCGGGCAACGCGCGGCCCACGCCAGCGCCTCGTCCAGCGAATTCGCCTGGATCATCCAATAGCCGCCAAGCGTTTCGCGCGTGTCGGGGAACGGCCCGTGCGTCACTTTCGGCTTGCCGCCGGAGAAGCTGACGCGCGCGCCCATGGCCGGCGGGTGCAGGCCTTCGAGCGCCAGCAGCACGCCGGCTTTTTGCAGGGCTTCGTTGTACTTCATCATGGCGGCGACGGCCTCGGCTTCGGGCATGGCGCCCGGCGTCGCCTTCTCGTAGCCTTGGGGAATCATCAGCATCATGAATCGCATGGTTGTGCTCCTCTGTCGATCGCCTGGAGCCGCTGGGCGGTACCGGCGGCGGCGCCATGGTCCTGTCTATGCGTTAGTCATTCTCCGGCGCGCCGCTTGGCAAACGAGACCGCGTAGGCGGGAGAGCGGAACTGCAGCACCGGATCGTCGCTCGGCGCGATGCCGTCGGCCATCACCAGCGGGTCGTAGTTGATGGCTTCGCAGGCGCCGCCTTGCTGCGGCGCGGCGGCGGTGATGGTCAGCGTGCCGGCGGTGAACTTGCGGCGCGCCTCGGGCCAGGAAAGCGTCGGGTTGTCTTGCGGGTCGCCGGGCTTGCCGATGGTCACCACCATCTCCCAGCGGATCGGCCCGTGCTTGGCGCGCTCGATCAGCGCCGGTTCGAGGAAGTCGCTGCCGGCGGTCTTGAGTTGCTCGTCGCTCAGCCGCTTCTCGCCGTCCTGCGGCACGAATTGCCAGCGCACCAACGTCGTCCGCTGGTGCTTGTCGATGAACTTGAAGGTGTGGATGCCGAAGTAGGCGCTGTTGGCGTAGCTGACGGGCGGATTGTGGCTGGCGAGAAACTGCGCCTGCGCCCGGTTGTCGGGGTGGCTCGCCTGGAAGGCCTTGAGCTTTTCGGGATCGGGTTTGCCGGTCGCCGGATCGGGCTTCGCGGCGACGATCTGGTCGTAGAAGCTTTGCGGCGTGGCGGCGCCGAACATCGGCGTGTTGATCATGGTGATGTGCTGCAGCCCGCCGCCCGGCAACCGGAATTCCAGCGCCATGCCGCGCGGGTTCTTGGCGGTGTCCGGAACCTTGGGGTTGCCGCCGGCGACGGAAAAGCGCGCCACGACCGGCACCGGCTTGCCCGAGAACAGCGCCGAGCGGCTGTAGCGCGCCGCCTCCCGGGTGCCGACGAATTCGCCGCTGGCGCAAGTGCCCTTGACGTGATTGCGGCGCTGGCCCGCATGCACGCCGAACGTCGCTTCGAGCGCGCCGACGACCTGAGGCGCCGTCACCGCGGCGCCGGCGCTGTCGGCGGCCGGCGCCGGCAGCGCGGCGAGGCAGAGCAGGGCAAGCGCTCCCTGCCCGCAGGGATGGATTTTCGTTGTCATGCGTCACCTCCTGATCCTGGCCGCCTGCCCGGCGCCGGGGTTGCTGCGTTGCTTACTTCGGCTGCTTGACGTACCGCAGATAGGATTTCGGCGCGCGCCAGCCCTGCGGGTATTTCGTCCGCGCTTCGTCATCGGACACGGCGGGACTGATGATGACGTCCTCGCCCGGCCGCCAGTTTGCCGGCGTCGCCACCTTGTGCTTCGCCGTCAGCTGGATCGAGTCGAGCGCGCGCAGCACTTCGTCGAAGTTGCGCCCGCTGCTCATCGGGTAGGTGAGCATCAGCTTGACGCGCTTGTCGGGGCCGACGATGAACACCGAGCGCACCGTGGCGTTGTCGGTGGCGCTGCGGCTCTTGGCGTCGCCGCTGGCGTTCGGATGGATCATGTCGTAGAGCTTGGCGATCTTCAGGTCGGGATCGCCGACCAGCGGATAGTTGAGCTTGTGTCCTTGCGTCTCTTCGATGTCGAGCGCCCACCTCTTGTGGTCGGCGACCGAATCGACGCTCAAGCCCAGCACCTTGGTGTTGCGTTTCTTGAATTCCGGCATCATCCCAGCGACGTAGCCGAGCTCCGTCGTGCATACCGGGGTGAAGTCCTTCGGATGCGAGAAGAGGATCGCCCAGCCGTCGCCGATCCACTCGTGGAACTTGATGGTGCCTTCCGTCGTCTCGGCGAAAAAGTCCGGCGCCTCGTCACCAATGCGTATTGCCATGGCATAACTCCTTCGTGCGTCTACTGCCTCGTCGGGAGTCCAATGCAAGGCGCTACCGCCGATGCGGCATTCCCGACACCCTCGCGCGGCCAGGCCGCGTGTCCGATTAGTCAAGATCGTCGCGGCGAAGTTCAGGACGCGGCGCCGGCGCCCGGAACCGAACGCCGCCCGCGTCGGTCTCATGGGCAGAATTTTTCGTCTTCGTGCCGGCGGCGGAGACTGTCGATGACGTCAGGGTCTTTCCCCGTGCGCACGTTTCGCTTGAACCTCTATCCGCGCTCCTTCCTGCAGCTGATTCTGCTGGGGAACGTGCTGGTGGCGCTGCCCTTACTGGCGGTGATCGGCTACGCCTCGCTCAAGCTCGACGACCTGGCGCGGCGCAGCGGCGAAGCCATGCGCCAGGCGTCGCAGGCCGCCAGCTTGGGCCGCTCGCTGCCCGAAGACCTCGAGCGCATGGAACGCAGCCTGCGCCAGTACGAGGTGCTGCGCGATCCTTCGCTGCTCGACGACTATGCCGCCGCGCGGCGCGACTGGCGCAAGGACAGCGCGGCCTTCGCCGCCATTCCGCTGACGGCGCCGCTGGCCGGCCGGCTCGACGCCTTGCGCCAAGGCGAAGAGGCGGCCTACGCCAGGCTCGGCAAGCGCGCGGCCGGGCTGGCGGCGCTCAAGACCGCCGTCATCCAGCTCAAGCAGGGCGTCCATCCGCTGCTCGCGCAAGCCAGCCGCCTGGCCGACGCCGAAGACGAGGCGTTCCGCGCCCAGACCGAAAGCCTGCGCCGCCACATGCAGGTCGCCGAGGCGCTCGCCGTGGCGGCGGCGGGTTTCCTGCTGTGGTGGGGGCGCCGCCTGACGGTGCGCCTGTGGAGCCGCTTCGAGCGCGCCGTGCTGGCGCTGGGCGAAGGCCGGCTCGACCGCCGCATCCGCCTCAAGGGCCCGGAGGACTTGCAGCGCGTCGGACGTCGACTCGAATGGCTGCGCCGCCGCCTGAAGGCGCTGGAGGAGCAGCGCACGCTGGTGTTGCGCCACGTCTCCCATGAACTGAAGACGCCGCTGGCGGCGATGCGCGAGGGCACCGCGCTGCTGACTGAAGGCGCGGCCGGCGCGCTGACGGCGCCGCAGGCCAAGATCGTCGACATCATGCACGGCAACGTGCTGCGCCAGCAGACGCTGATCGAAGGCCTGCTCAAGCTGCAGCAGGCGGGCTTCGCCGGCGAGCGCTTCGAGCCGCAGCCGGTGCGGCTGGATGCGCTGGTCGAGCAGGTCCTGGCGACGCACCAGCTGGTCGCGCGCAACAAGCACCTGCATCTGTCGGCGTCGCTGGCGCCGCTGGAAGTGGCGGGCGGCCGCGACGAACTGACGACCATCGTCGACAACCTCGTCGCCAACGCCATCAAGTTCACGCCCGACGACGGCCACATCGCCGTCTCCGTCAGCGGCCACGACGGCCAGGCGGCGCTCGACGTCGTCGACGACGGGCCGGGCATCCCGGCCGCCGATCGCGACCGCATCTTCGAACCTTTCTACCGCGGCCAGGCGACGCGCGGCGAGGCCGGCGTCGGCCTCGGCCTGGCGATTTCCCATCAGTTCGCGCGCGCGCATCGCGGCGACCTGACGCTGCTCGAAGCGCCGGCCGGCGCGCACTTCCGCCTCACCTTGCCGCTGCTGCGCGCCGCGCCATGAAGACCGCCGGCCGCCTGCTCGCCGCCGCCATCGTGGCCGTCGCCTGCGCGCCGTTGCCGCGGCTGCCGGTGGTGTCGCCGCAGGGGCGCGAAGCCCTCGACCAGCTCGAATATTTCGAACGGCTGAGCGGCCTGCCGGTCGAACAGCAGAACGTCGAATACGGCGCGGCGAAGGCCGCTTTCGAGCGCGAGCCGAGCGACGCCAACCGGCTGCGCCTGGCCTTGGCGCTGTCGCTGCCGCAGACGCCCTGGCACGACGACGCCAAGGTGGTGTTGCTGCTGGCGGCCTTCGAGCCGTCGCGCAAGGCAAGCGGCGGGCCGTTGCGCGAGTTGGCCGCGCTGGTCGAGCAGGGCGCGGTCGAGCGCATGCGGCTGCGCGACGAGCATCGCCGCCGCGAGGCGGCCTGGCGCGACGAGCAGCACAGGATTGAGGAATTGCAGCAGAAACTGGAGGCGCTACGCGCCATCGATCGCGAGATGCGGCAGCGCGCCCCGCCGCGTTGAGGAGTGATGGAACACCCGACGGTCCTGGTGGTCGATGACGACCCCGACTTGCTTCACCTGATCGGCCTGCGCCTGACGACGGCGGGTTACGCCGTCGTCGCCGCCGCCTCCGGCGAGGAAGCGCTGGCGCTTTTCCGCGCTCGCGCGCCGCGCGCCGTGGTCACCGACTTGCGCATGGAAGGCATGGACGGCCACGCCTTGTTCGAGCGGCTGCACGCCGAAGCGCCGTCCATTCCGGTCATCATCCTCACCGCGCACGGCTCCATTCCCGAGGCGGTGAAAGCCACGCAGCGCGGCGTCTTCGGCTTTCTGACGAAGCCCTTCGACGGCCACGAATTGCTCGAGCGCGTCGCCGCGGCGGTGGCGCTGTCGCCGCCGCTCTCAAGCGCGACGCCCGGCGCGGCGGTGCTCGGCAACGCCTGCGCCAGCGCCGCCATGGGCGAGTTGCAGCGGCGCGCCCATCGCGTCGCCATGGCCGACGAGCCGGTGCTGATCGTCGGCCCCAGCGGTGCCGGCAAGGAAGTGCTGGCGCGCGCCCTCCACGACGCCGGCAAGCGTGCGCGCAAGCCGTTCGTGGCCTTGCGCTGCGGCGAATTGCCGGGCGGCCGCGCCGGCGAGGACGCGCAGATGGCGCAGGCCGTCGTCGCCGTCAGCGGCGGCACGCTGTTCCTCGACGACATCGACAGGCTGCTGCCGGGCGCGCAGGTGCGGCTGCTGCCGCTGGTGCGCGAACTCGGCGTCTTTTCCGCGCTGGCGCTGCCGCATGAAAATCCCAACGTGCGCGTCATCGCCGCCACCAGCCAGGCGCTCGACCAGGCCATCCGCGCCGGGCGCTTCCGCGCCGACCTCTTCTACGCCTTGAGCCGCAACTCGCTGACCGTGCCGTCGCTGGCCGAACGGCGCGAGGATATTCCGCTGCTGGTCGCGCATTTCGTCGCCCACTTTTCCGGCACCGCGGCGGCCGGGCCGCGCGGCTTCTCGCCGGAGAGCCTGGCGCTGCTGCAGCAGGCGGACTGGCACGGCAACGTGCGCCAGTTGCGCAATGTCGTCGAGCAGGCCTTGAGCCTGACGGTGACGCCGCAGGTGCCGGCCGCGCTGGTGCGGCGGCTGCTGCACGAGGAGAGCGCCAGGGAGATGGCGGCGTTCGACGAGGCGCGCCGCGCCTTCGAGCACGACTACCTGGTGCAGCTGCTGAAGACCACCGGCGGCAATGTCGCGCGGGCGGCGCGCGTGGCGCAGCGCAACCGCACCGAGTTCTACAAGCTGCTGGCCCGCCACGGCCTCGATCCCGGCTCGTTCAAGCAGCCGGGCACGTAGAAATATTTGGCAATACATCCGTCGCTCGGCGCCGCGGTCGCTCGCTACACTAGCGGCATGAAACGGCTCCCCTGGATCTGGGTCGTCGACGACGATCCCGAATTGCGCAAGCTGCTCCAGCAATACCTGGCGACGCAGGGCTTCGAGGTGCGCGGCTATCCCGATGCGCGCGACATCGAGCGCCGGCTGCAAAGGGAGCGGCCGGATCTCGTGGTGCTCGACGTCATGATGCCCGAGGTCGATGGCCTCGAAGCCTGCCGGCGCATCCGCGCCGCCGGCGACGACACGCCGATCATCATGCTGACCGCCAGGAACGAGCCGCTGCACCGCGTCGCCGGCATCGAGATCGGCGCCGACGACTATATCGGCAAGCCCTTCCTGCCGCAGGAACTGACGGCCCGCATCCATGCCGTGCTGCGCCGGCGCACGGCGCTGCCGCCGGGCACGCCGGTGGCCGACGCCGCCGCCGTGAGCTTCGGCGAGTTCTGCCTCGACCTGGCGACGCGCACCTTGTGGCGCGGCAGCCAGGCGATCGACATCACCTCGGGCGAATTCGCGCTGCTTGCCGCCTTCGCCCGCCATCCGCACCAGCCGCTGTCGCGCGAGCGCCTGATGGAGCTGGCGCGCGGCCGCGACGCCGAATCCTTCGAGCGCAGCGTCGATGTGCAGATCTCGCGCCTGCGCAAGACCATCGAGACCGATCCCGGCACGCCGCGCCTGATCCAGACCGTCTGGGGCTTCGGCTACGTTTTCGTGCCCAACGGCAACGAGCAGCCGGCGCCATGAGCAAGTCGCTGCGGCTGCGCGATTCGCTCTACCTGCGCCTGGCCCTGGTGCTGCTGGTGGCGCTGGCGGCGAGCTACGGCACGATGTACGCGCTGTTCCTGTCGCACCTCGACGAGACGCGGCTCAACAGCTTTTCGCGCACCATCGCCGTGCAGGTGACGCTGATCGAGGAATTCCTCGAGACGCGGCCGGCGGCGGAATTGCCGGCCCTCAAGGGCCTGGTCATTGCGCCGGCGCTGCCGGACCTGACGCCCGACGACGTCGAGCGCCGGCAGCGCGCCGCGCTGATCAAGGAACACCTCGACCAGGAACTCGGCCGTCCGGTGCAGGTCGTCGCCGCGCTGACGCCGGCGCCCGGCCTCTGGGTCGACTTGCGGCCCGGCGGCGGGGCGACGCAATGGCTGTTCCTGCCGACGCCGAAGCTCGTCTATCGGCGCAGCGATTCGCTGGTGTTCGCGCTCGTCGTCGGCTTCCTGGTCGTCTTCGTCGGCGGCATGTTTCTGCTCTGGCAGGTGCAGCGGCCGCTGAAACGGCTGGTGACGGCGCTCGAAGCCATCGGCCCGGCGGCGCCGCCCCAGCACCTCGGCGTCTCCGGCGTCGGCATCAGCCGCATCCTCATCGAGCGCTACAACGAGATGGCCGAGCGCCAGCGCCGGCACGAGGAGGATCGCGCCATCATGCTGGCCGGCGTCGCCCACGACCTGCGCACGCCGATCACGCGGCTGCGCCTGCTGCTGGAACTGCAGAACGGCGAGCGGCGCGCGGAGCTCAACCAGAACCTCGGCGAGATCGAGCGCATCACCGAACAGTTCCTCGCCTTCGCCCGCAGCGACGACGACGAGGCGGCGTCGGACCACGACCTGAAGGCTTTCGTCCAGGAAGTGGCGGCGCCTTACCGCGAGCGCGCCGTCGCCGTCAGCGACACCGCCGCCGACGGCATCGTCGCCGCCATTCGGCCGAACGCGCTGCGCCGCGCACTCGTCAACCTGATCGAGAACGCGCTCGAATACGGCGCGCCGCCAATCCTCATCGACATCCGCCGCGGCGGCGACGACGCGGCGATCGCCGTGACCGACGAAGGCCGCGGCATTCCCGAGCGGGACATGGCGCGCGCCACCCGGCCGTTCACCCGCCTCGACGCTTCGCGCGGCGGCAAGGGCCACTGCGGGCTCGGACTGGCCATCGTCGCCGGCATCGCCGAAAGCCACGGCGGCCGCCTGGTGCTGCGTCGCCGCACGCCGGCCGGCTTCGCCGCCGAGATCCATCTGCCCGGTGCCGCCGCGGCCTGAGGCCGCCCAGGATGACGACGATATTTTCGGCCGTGCTGTCGCGGGCGCTCGCGTCCCGCAACTACCGCCTCTACTTCATCGGCCAGCTGGTGTCGCTGGCCGGCACCTGGATGCAGCAGATCGCCATGAGCTGGCTGGCCTACCGCTTGTCCAACTCGGCGCTGGTGCTGGGCATGGTCGCCTTCGCCGGCCAGATTCCGATCCTGCTGTTCGGCTCGTTCATGGGCGTGGTCACCGATCGCTTCAACCGCCGGCGCATCCTGCTGGCGACGCAGTCGCTGGCGATGGTGCAGGCGACGCTGCTGGCGCTGCTCACCTGGCAGGGGTGGATTTCGCCCGCCTGGCTCATCGGCATGGCGCTGCTGATGGGCTGCATCAACGCCCTCGACGTTCCGGCGCGCCAGTCTTTCGTCGTCGAGCTCGTCGAGCGCAAGGCGGACCTGCCCAATGCGATCGCGCTCAACTCCTTCCTCATGAACGCCGCGCGCTTCGTCGGCCCGGCGCTCGCCGGCTTCGCCGTCGCCGCCGTCGGCGAGGCCGTGTGCTTCGTCATCAATGCGCTGTCCTATCTCGCGGTGCTGGCGGCGCTGCGCGCCATCGACAGCCGGCCGCGCCCGCCGCACGCCGGCCCGGCGCTGCATGCGCTGCGCGAGGGCTTCCGCTATGCGCTCGGCCATCGCGACATTCGCACTTTCCTGCTGCTGGTGGCGATCGTCAGCTTCCTGGTGACGCCCTATGCGGTGATGATGCCGCTGTTCGCGCGCGAGATTCTCGGCGGCGATGCGCGCACCTTCGGCCTCTTGATCGGCAGCGCCGGCGCCGGCTCGCTGATGGCCAGCCTGTACCTCGCAAGCCGTGCGGAAACGGCGCAGTTGCCGGCGCGCATCGCCGCCGCCGTCATGGCGGCGGGCTGCGCGCTGGCGCTGTTTGCCGTCAATCGTCACATGCTCCTGGCGTTCCCGGTGGTGATGGTGCTGGGCTTCGCCGTCATCGTCGCCGTCGCCGGCAGCAACACGTTGATCCAGACGCTGGTCGAAGACGTCTATCGCGGCCGCGTCATGGCGCTGTTCTCGATGGCCTTCCTCGGCGTCGCGCCGCTGGGCAGCCTGGCGGTCGGCAGCCTGGCGCAGCGCGTCGGCGTGCCGCACACGCTGCTCGCCTGCGGCCTCGCCAGCGCGCTGGCCGGCTTCGCGGTGCGGCGGCGCCTGACCGGCGTGCGCCGGCAGCCGCCGGCGGCGGCGCAAGACTGATCGTCCACCGACGACTTTCGCCGCGCCCGCGCAGCGCCGGCGCTCCACCGATTTCCGCCGGGATGATGCGGCGATTCAAGGTCCATATAACCGCGGGCACATCGGCGTGCTAAAAGGTTCGCGCCGCCGGCGGCCTGGAGTCTTGTTCAGGTCAATCCCAACAATTGAAAACCACCCAGCACCCATGAGACTCAAGAAAATCCTAGCCCTGCTCCCTCTCGTCGGCATGGCCGCGCCGGCCTTCGCCACCAACGGCATGGACCTCGAAGGCTACGGCCCGGTGGCCGCCGCCATGGGCGGGGCGTCCTTCGCCTATGACAACGGTGCCGGCGCCATGATGAACAACCCAGCGACCTTGGGCCTGATGGGCGAAGGCAGCGGCATCGGCGTCGCCTTGGGCTTCCTCGGCCCGAACGTCCACGCGGCCGGCGTGAAGTCGGACGGCGATGCCTACTTCATGCCGGCCATCGGCTATGTCACCAAGCGCGGCGACCTGACCTACGGGATCGGCGTGTACTCGCAGGGCGGCATGGGCACCGAATATGGCGCCGGCTCGCCGATGGCCTACGGCACCGGCGACAAGGTCCGCTCCGAAGTCGGCGTCGGCCGCGTCATTCTGCCGCTGGCCTACAACGTCAATGACAAGCTGACCATCGGCGGCTCGCTCGATTGGGTGTGGGCGACCATGGACATGAAAATGGCCGCTTCCACGCCGCAGTTCATGGCCATGGCCACCGGCGACATGTCGTCGGGCTTCGGCAACATGCTGATGAATCCCGGGTCCGGCTTGATCAGCCATTTCGGGGCGGACGCCTTCCGCATCGACTTTTCGGACAACAGCGCTTTCAGCGGCAAGGCGTTCGGTTCCGGCATTGCCGGCAAGCTGGGCATCGTCTACCAAGTCGATCCGGCCTTGTCCGTCGGCGCCACGTATCACGCGAAAACCCGTCTGGGCGACATGAAGACCGCTGCCGACGGCGCGTCGTTCTCGGCCTACAAGGCCGGCGGCGCGCTCGGGCCGGCGGTCGTCGGCAAGATCACCATCCACAACTTCCAGTGGCCGGAGACCTATGGCCTCGGCCTGGCCTACCGGGCCAACGAAGACTGGCTGCTGGCGGCCGACTACAAGCGCATCAACTGGTCCGGCGTCATGCAGGACTTCAAGATGACGTTCAGCACCGGCTCAGACTTCGCCGACTTCAGGATCAGCCAGGATTGGCACAACCAGAACGTCGTCATGATCGGCGCGTCCTACCGCGCCAGCGCGGCGCTGACGCTGCGCTGCGGCGGCAACTTCGCCAACAATCCGGTGCCGGACGATCGCGTCAATCCGCTGTTTCCCGCCACCGTCAGGAATCAATACACGCTCGGCTTCGGCTACCTGCTGGACCGCCAGAGCAGCATCGATTTCTCGTTGGCCCATGCGCCGAAAGTGACCGTGACCGGCACGCAAACGGCCGATGTACCGTTCAGCGGCGCGCCCGACAACGCATCGACCATCACCCACGCGCAGACCAACTGGCAGCTGCAATACGGCCACCATTTCTGAGCTGGCGAACCGCTACGGACGCCAGCTCCCGCCCAGCGCCTTGAGCAGCGTGGCGTTGGCGACCAGGCGGCGGCCGGCGACGTCGAGGTCGGCGCGCGCTGCGGCGAGCGCCGCGGCCTGCGTGGTGACGACGTTCAGGTAGCTGACGGTGCCGGCCTGGTACTGGTTCTCCGTCAGTTCCAGCGCTTCGGCGGCGGCGCGCGTCGCCGCTTGCTGCGCCTCGGCTTCGTCGGCGAGCACCCGCAGCGCGGCGAAGTTGTCCTCGACTTCCTGGAAGGCCGCCAACACCGTCTGGCGATAGGTGGCTACGCTTTTGTCATAGCCGGCGACGGCGGCTTCCTTCTGCGACGAGCGCGCGCCGGCGTCGAACAGCGTCAGCGCCAGGGCCGGGCCGATCGACCAGAAGCGGTTGGGCAGCGTGAATAGCTGCGCGAAGCTGGAGTTCTGGTAGCCGGCCGAGGCGCCGAGCGTCAGCGTCGGGAAGAAGGCGGCCTGGGCGACGCCGATCTGCGCGTTGGCGGCGGCCATGCGCCGTTCCGCGCCGGCGATGTCGGGGCGGCGCTCCAGCAGCGCCGACGGCAGGCCGCCGGGCGTGGCCGGCAGGGCCGGCAGGCCGGCGCTCGCCGCCAGGGTGAAGTTCGCCGGCGCCTTGCCGACCAGCACGGCGATGGCATGTTCGAATTGCGCGCGCTGGGCGCGCAGGTCGATCGCCTGCGCTTGCGTCGATCGGAGCTGCGCCTCGGCCTGGGCGACGTCGACGCGCCCGGCCACGCCGGCCTCGTAGCGGTTCCTGGTGATCTCCAGCGAGCGTTCGTAGGCCGTCAGCGTCTGGCCGAGCAGGCGCTGCTGCGCATCGTTCACGCGCAGTTGCATGTAGGTCTGCACCAGCGTCGCCTGCGCCGAGAGCAAGGCCGCCTGCAGGTCGGCAGCGCTCGCCTGCGCCGAGCTTTCGTTGGCTTCGACGTTGCGCGCGATGCCGCCCCAGACGTCGGCTTCCCAACTGGCGGTCAGCGACGGCCGCACGGTGTTGCGGATCGGCGCGCCGGGCGTCACCGTCGTCGCGCCTGTCGTCGACGGCGAAGTTCCCTGGGCGCGGTTCGCCGTCAGGTCGCCCGTCAGCGTCGGATAGTAGGCGGCGCGCGCCGAGCCGAGCAGGGCCAGCGCCTGCCGGTACTGGGCGGCGGCGGCGCGCACGTTCTGGTTGGTCACTTCGACCTGCGGCACCAGCGCGTTCAGCGCGGCGTCGCCGTAGATCTCCCACCAGTTTCCGCGCGCCGCTTCGTCTTGCGGCTGCGCGGTTTTCCAGGTGCCGGCCTCCTTGTAGGCGGCCGGCGTATCGACGTCGGGACGCCGGTAGTCGGGGCCGACGGCGCAGCCCGCCAGCAGAAGGGAGATGCAGAACAGCGAGAGGCGGTGGTTCATGACGGGTCTCGGACCAGTTGTGCCGGCGGCCGGCGGTCGTTGCGGTGCCACCACGCCAGGCAGCGGAGGCGGAAGCGGTCGAGGTAGAGATAGACGACCGGCGTCGTGTAGAGCGTCAGCAGCTGGCTCAGGATGAGGCCGCCGACGATGGAAATGCCGAGCGGCCGGCGGAACTCGGCGCCGTCGGAAAAGCCGATGGCGAGCGGGATGGCGCCGAACAGCGCGGCCATGGTCGTCATCATGATCGGGCGGAAGCGCAAGAGGCAGGCGCGATAGATGGCGTCGCGCGGCGAAAGGCCTTCGCGCCGCTCGGCGTCGAGCGCGAAGTCGATCATCATGATGGCGTTCTTCTTGACGATGCCGATGAGCAGGATGACGCCGATCAGCGCGATGATGGAAAACTCGCTGCCGAAGGCCAGCAGCGCCAGGATCGCGCCGACGCCGGCCGAGGGCAGCGTGGACAGGATGGTGAGCGGATGGACGAGGCTTTCGTAGAGGATGCCGAGCACCAGATAGACGGCGACCAGCGCGGCGACGATCAGCAGCGGCTGGCTGTCGAGCGAGGCCTGGAAAGCCTTGGCGGTGCCCTGGAAACTGCCGTGCACCGAGGTCGGCACGCCGATCTTCAGCATGGCGTCGTCGATGGCGCGCGTGGCGTCGGACAGCGAAACGTCGACCGGCAAGTTGAAGGAGATCGTCGAGGCGACGAACTGCCCCTGGTGATTGACCGCCAGCGGCGTCGACGTCGCCTCGTAGCGCGCGAACGCCGCCAGCGGTACCTGCACGCCGCCGGGCGCGATGACGAAGACGTCCTTCAGCGCTTCCGGGCTCTGCCAGTATTGCGGCGCCGCCTCGAGAACCACGTGGTACTGGTTGAGCGGGTTGTAGATCGTCGACACCTGGCGCTGGCCGAACAGGTCGTTGAGCGTGGCGTCGATCAGCCGCGCCGAAATGCCGAGCC
The DNA here is from genome assembly GCA_028713915.1 of Rhodocyclaceae bacterium. Classification (GTDB taxonomy): domain Bacteria; phylum Pseudomonadota; class Gammaproteobacteria; order Burkholderiales; family Rhodocyclaceae; genus Nitricoxidireducens. The sequence goes on from JAQTNK010000002.1 coordinate 76,672, forward strand.
GCGCCGCGGCGTCGCGGTCGATCACCAGGCTGGTCTGCAGGCCCTTGTCCTGCTGGTCGGTGTTCACGTCGGCGAGCTGCGGCAGCTGGCTCAGGGCCTGGCGGATGCGCGGCTCCCAGAGGCGCAGCTGGTCGATGTCGTCGGCCTGCAGCGTGTATTGGTACTGGGCGTTGCTGGCGCGGCCGCCCATGCGGATGTCCTGCTGCGGCTGCAGGAACAGGCTGGCGCCCGGCTCGCGCGCCAGCTTCGGCCGCAGGCGCGCGATGACCTTGTCGGCGGAGAGCTTGCGTTCGGCGATCGGCTTGAGCGAGACGAACATGAAGCCGCCGTTGCGCTGGCCGCCGCCGGTGAAGGCGACGACGTTCTCCACCGCCGGATCGGCGCGCACGATGTCCACGTAGTTCGTCAGCTTGTCGCGCATGGCCTGGAAGGAAATGCTCTGGTCGGCCTGGATGTTGCCGATCAGGCGGCCGACGTCCTGCTGCGGGAAGAAGCCTTTCGGCACGATGCCGTAGAGATAGATGTTGAAGCCGATGGTGGCCGCCAGCACCAGCAGCATGATGCGCCCATGCGCCAGCGCCCAGTCGAGGGTGACGCGATAGCCGTCGAGGGCGCGGGCGAAGAGCTTCTCGCTGCGCTGGTAGAACCAGCCGCGCTTGCCCTCGCGGCGCGGCTGCAGCAGCCGCGCGCACATCATCGGCGTGGTCGTCACCGACATCGCCAGCGAGACGAGGATGGCGGCGGAGAGCGTGACGGCGAATTCGCGGAAGAGGCGGCCGACGATGCCGCCCATCAGCAGGATCGGGATGAACACGGCGATCAGCGACAGGCTCATCGACAGCACAGTGAAGCTGACTTCGCGCGCGCCGCGCAAGGCGGCGTCGAACGGCGTCATGCCTGCCTCGATATGGCGCGAGACGTTCTCGAGGACCACCACCGCGTCGTCGACGACGAAGCCGGTGGCGATGGTCAGCGCCATCAGGGACAGCGTGTTGAGGCTGTAGCCGAAGACGTACATCACGGCGAACGTGCCGATCAGCGACACCGGCACGACGACGCTGGGAATCAGCGCGGCGCGGCCGTTCCTCAGGAAGAGGAAGACCACCAGCACGACCAGGGCGACGGAAATCATCAGCGTGCGCTCGACTTCGCGCAGCGAAGCGCGGATCGTCGGCGTGCGGTCCATGGCGACGTTGAGGTCGATGGCGCCGGGGATCGAGGCGCGCAGGCTCGGCAGCAGCGCATTCACGCGATCGACCGTCTCGATGATGTTGGCGCCGGGCTGGCGCCGCAGGATCATCATCACCGCCGGCTTGCCGTTGACCAGCCCGGCGTTGCGCACGTCCTGCACCGAGTCGTCGACGCTGGCGATGTCGCCGAGGCGGACGGCGGCGCCGTTCCGGTAGGCGACGATGATCGGCAGGTACTCGGCTGCCTTGACGGCCTGGTCGTTGGCGAGGATCTGCCAGTGGCGGCCGGCGTCCTCGAGCGTGCCCTTGGGCCGGTTGGCGTTGGTGGCGGCGATGGCGGCGCGCACGTCCTCGGCGCCCAGCCCGAGCTTGTTCATGGCCGGCGGATCGAGCTCGACGCGCACGGCCGGCAGCGAGCTGCCGCCGACCGTGACCTGGCCGATGCCGTCGAGCTGCGATATCTTCTGCGCCAGGATGGTCGAGGCGGCGTCGTACATCTGGCCGCGGTTCAGCGACGAGGACGTCAGCGACAGGATCATGATCGGCGCGTCCGCCGGGTTCACCTTGCGGTAGGTCGGGTTGCTCGGCATGCCCGTCGGCAGCAGCGTGCGCGCCGCGTTGAGGGCGGCCTGGACGTCGCGCGCGGCGCCGTCGATGTTGCGCGAGAGATCGAACTGCAGCGTGATGCGCGCGCTGCCGAGCGAACTGCTGGAGGTGATTTCGGTGACGCCGGCGATGACGCCGAGCGTGCGCTCGAGCGGCGTCGCCACCGTCGAGGCCATGGTCTCGGGGCTGGCGCCGGGCAGCGCGGCTTCCACGGAAATGGTCGGGAAATCGACTTGCGGCAGCGGCGCCACCGGCAGCAGCGTGAACGCCACGACGCCCGCCAGCGCCACGCCCAGCGTCAGCAGCGTCGTCGCTACGGGGCGGTTGATGAAGATGGCAGGAATGTTCATTCCGAAATGCTTTGTTGAACCGCCGAGACGCCGAGGCGCCGAGGAAGACAAGAGACTTGTCTTGGGGTTTTCTCGGCGCCTCGGCGTCTCGGCGGTGAAAAATACGGTTTCATTTGCGACCAAGTCGCCGCGCCAGGCGGTCGAAGGCCAAATAGATGACCGGCGTGGTAAACAAGGTCAGCACCTGGCTCACCAGCAGGCCGCCGACCATGGTGATGCCGAGCGGATGGCGCAACTCGGAGCCGACGCCGGTGCCCAGCATCAGCGGCAGCGCACCCAGCAGCGCCGACATCGTCGTCATTAGGATCGGGCGGAAGCGCAGCAGGCAGGCCTCGAAGATGGCGTCGCGCGGGCTCTTGCCCTGGCTGCGCTCGGCGTCGAGCGCGAAGTCGATCATCATGATGGCGTTCTTCTTGACGATGCCGATCAAGAGAATGATGCCGATGATGGCGACGATGCCGAGGTCGTTGCCCGACACCATCAGCGCCAGCAGCGCGCCGACCGCGGCCGAGGGCAGCGTCGACAGGATGGTCACCGGATGGATGTAGCTCTCGTAGAGCACGCCGAGCACGATGTACATGGTGACGACCGCGGCAAGGATCAGCAGCAGCGTGTTGTCGAGCGAAGCCTGGAAGGCCAGCGCGGCGCCCTGGAAGCCGGTCTCGACGCTCGCCGGCATGTCGAGCGCCGCGGTGGCGGCGCGAATGGCGCTGACCGCGTCGCCGAGCGAAGCGCCGTGCGCCAGGTTGAAGGAGATGGTGGCGGCGGGGAACTGGGCGATGTGGTTCACCGCGAGCTGGGTCGGCCGCTCCGAGATGCGGGCGATCGAGGACAGCGGCACCTGGCTGCCGCTCGGCGACACGATGTAGATGCCGTCGAGCGCCGCCAGGCCCTGCTGGAGGTCCGGCTTGACTTCGAGGACGACGCGGTAGAGGTTCGACTGCGTGAAGATGGTCGAGATCAGGCGCTGGCCGAAGGCGTTGTAGAGCGCATTGTCGACGGCCGCCGGCGTGATGCCGAGCCGGCCGGCGCTGCTGCGGTCGATGTCGATGTAGGCCTGCAGGCCGTGATCCTGGGTGTCGCTGGCGACGTCGAGCAGTTGCGGCAGCGCGGCCAGGCGCTCGACGAGTTTCGGCACCCAGACGGCCAGCTCGGCGGGATTGGCGTCCTGCACGCTGTACTGGTATTGCGTGCGGCTGACGCGGTCCTCGATGGTGAGGTCCTGCACCGGCTGCATGTAGGTGGTGATGCCGCCGAGCTTGTCGAGCTGCGGCTGCAGCCGGCGGATGACGCCGGAGGCGTCCGCGTCGCGCTCGGCCTTGGGCTTGAGGTTGATCAGCAGGCGGCCGCTGTTCAAGGTGACGTTGACGCCGTCGACGCCGATGAACGACGACAGGCTGGCCACGGCCGGGTCGGCCAGCACGGTGTCGGCCACCGCCTGCTGGCGTTGGGCGATGGCGGCGAAGGAGACCGACTGCGGCGCTTCGGTGATGGCCTGGATGACGCCGGTGTCCTGCACCGGGAAGAAGCCCTTGGGAATGAAGACGTAGAGCACCACGGTCAGGGCCAGCGTGCCGACGGCGACCAGGAGCGTTGCGCGCTGACGGTCGAGCACCCAGTTGAGCATGACGCCGTAGCGCGCGATGATGCGCTCGAAGAAGGCGCCGCCGGCGTGATAGAAGCGGCTCTGCTTTTCTTCGGGAACGTGGTGCAGCAGGCGCGCGCACATCATCGGCGTCAGCGTCAGCGAGACCACCGCCGAGATCAGGATGGCCACCGCCAGCGTCACCGCGAACTCGCGGAACAGCCGGCCGACGACGTCGCCCATGAACAGCAGCGGGATCAGCACGGCGATCAGCGAGAAGGTCAGCGAAATGATGGTGAAGCCGATCTGCTCGCTGCCCTTCAACGCCGCTTCCTGCGGCGAGTCGCCGGCCTCGACGTAGCGCGCGACGTTCTCGATCATGACGATGGCATCATCGACGACGAAGCCGGTGGCGATGGTCAGCGCCATCAGCGTCAGGTTGTTGATGGAGAAGCCGGCCAGGTACATGACGCCGAAAGTGCCGACCAGCGACAAGGGCACGGCGACGCCGGGAATCAAGGTCGCCGGCACATTGCGCAGGAAGACGAAGATCACCGCCACCACCAGCGCCACCGCCAGCAGCAGCTCGAACTGCACGTCGTGCACCGAGGCGCGGATGGTGGTGGTGCGGTCGGTCAGCAGCTTGACGTCCACCGCGCCGGGCAGCGCGGCCTGCAGGGCCGGCAGCGTCTTCTTGATGCGGTCGACGGTCTCGATGACGTTGGCGCCGGGCTGGCGCTGGATGTTGAGGATGATGGCCGGCGTCTTGTTGGCCCAGGCGGCCAGCCGCGCGTTCTCGGCGCCGTCGATGATGTCGGCGATGTCGCGCAAGCGGATCGGCGCGCCGTTCTTCCAGGCGATGACGAGGTCGCGGTACTCGGCCGCCGATTTGAGCTGGTCGTTGGCGTCCACCGTCGAGGCCCGCATCGGCCCGTCGAAGCTGCCCTTGGCCATGTTGACGTTGGCATTGCCGATGGCGGTGCGCACGTCGTCGAGGTTGAGGCCGGCGGCGGCGAGCGCCTTGGGGTTGGCCTGGATGCGCACGGCGGGACGCTGGCCGCCGCCGACGCTGACGAGGCCGACGCCGGGCAGCTGCGACAGCTTCTGCGCCAGGCGCGTGTCGACGAGGTCTTCGATCTTCGGCAGCGGCAGCGAGCCCGACGTGATCGCCAGGGTGATGATCGGCGCGTCGGCGGGATTGACCTTGCTGTAGATCGGCGGCATCGGCAGGTCGGTCGGCAGGAACGAGCCGGAGGCGTTGATGGCGGCCTGGACTTCCTGCTCGGCGACGTCGAGCGACAGCGCCAGGGAGAACTGCAGCGTGATCACCGAGGCGCCGCCCGAACTCGCCGACGACATCTGGTTCAAGCCGGGCATCTGGCCGAACTGGCGCTCCAGCGGCGCCGTCACCGAGGAGGTCATGACGTCGGGGCTGGCGCCGGGGTAGAGCGTGGTGACCTGGATGGTCGGGTAGTCGACCTCGGGCAGCGCCGAGATCGGCAGCACGCGATAGGCAATGAGGCCGGCGAGCAGGATCGCGACCATCAGCAGCGAAGTCGCCACCGGCCGCAGGATGAACGGACGCGAGGGGTTCATGTCGCGGCTCTACCGCACTTTGCGGCACCCATGGCGCATAAAACAACGTCGACGCGCGCCACGGGCGGCGGATGTCCGATTCCCTCCATGTCCCCCGGGCCGAAAAAGCGCCGGCCCTCCTCCGTTACTTGCGGGAATCGGACACCCGCCACCCGTGGCGAATCAGCGTTAGGTTTTTGTTCCAGCAAGAAACCAAGCTTCCGCTCGGGCCGACGGGGTGCCCTGCTGCGCGTAAGTAAAGGAGGAGGAGGCGCCCGCCGGCCGCCGACGGGGGACATGGAGCGCAGCAGGGCACCCCGTCGGCCCGAGCGCGCACCTACATGAGCGCGGCAGGGCAGCCCGCCGGCCTCATCGCGCTCCATCATTGCCCGCCGCCTTGGCGCCGCATTTCGCGCATGCGCTGCTTGCGTTGCTCTTCAGGCAGCTTCTTCATTTCCTCGCCGAATTCGCCGCGGTCGATGCGCGCGTTGAGTTCCGCCCAGCGCTTCTGCCGCTCGTCGGGAGAGCCGCCCGGCGCGCCGCCGCGCGGATCCTTGGCCGGCGCGACGCCGGATGCCGGCGTCGTCACTTCGACCTTGGCGCCGTCGCGCAGCTTGTCGGCGCCGTCGGTGATCACCAGATCGCCCGGCGCCACGCCTTTCTCGACGGCGACGACTTCGCCGCTGGTCGGGCCGAGGGTCACCGGACGGATGGCGACCTTCTGCTCGGCGCCAACGACATAGACGAACGTGCCCTGGGTGCCGCGCTGGATCGCCGCCACCGGCATCAGCGCGGCGCCGTGGCGCGTCTCGACGCGCAGGCGGGCATTGACGAACTGGTTGGGGAACAGCGCATTGTCGGCGTTGGCGAACTCGGCCTTGAGCTTCACCGTGCCGGTGCTGACGTCGATCTGGTTGTCCACCGTCAGGACCTTGCCCGTCGCCAGGCGCGTCTTGCCGTCGCGGTCGAAAGCCTCGACGGCCAGCGTTTCGCCGGCGCGCAGGCGCATGAGCACCGGCGCCAGGCTGTCCGCGGGAATGGCGAAGACGACGCTGATCGGCTGCGTCTGCGTGATGACGACGATGCCGGTGGCATCGCTGGCATGAACCATGTTGCCGGCATCGACCTGGCGCAGGCCGAGCCGGCCGGGCACCGGCGCGGTGACGCGCGTGAAGTCGAGCTGCAGCTTGGCGCTGTCGACCTGGGCGCGGTCGGTCAGCACGATGCCTTCGTCCTGGCGCACCAGCGCCGCCTGGGCATCGACCTGCTGCTTGGCGATCGAGTCCTTCGCCAGGAGGCCGGCGTAGCGCTGGTAATCGAGCTTGGCATTGGCGAGCAGGGCTTCGTCGCGGACGAGCTGGCCGCGCGCCTGGTCGAACAGCACCTGGAACGGCCGCGGGTCGATCTCGGCCAGCAGGTCGCCTTGCTTCACCAGCGCGCCTTCGCGCAAGGGCAGGCGCGTCAGCTGGCCGTCCACGCGGGCCTTCACCGTCGCCGTGTTGCGGGCGGTGACTGTGCCGAGGGCGTTGATGGCGACGTCGATGTCGCCGCTTTTTACCGCCGCCGCCTGCACCGGCAGCGGCCGGTCGCCTCCGAAGCCGCGGCGCCCGCCGCCCGGCTGCCCCGGCGCTTCCGCCGTCTTGCCGAAATGCCAGAAGGCGACGGCGCCGACGGCGACCAGCGCCGCCAGGCCAAGCCAAAGTCTTTTCTTGTTCATGCGCGTCCTTGTCCGAGATGCCGGCCGCTAGCCGAGCGTGGCCGGCGGCGGGCAACAGCGAATGCTAGCGGTTGCCGCATGCCGTCGCCAAGAAATATTGTTGCCGGTTGTTTCAGTCGACGGTGGCGGCGCCGGAGTCAATCATCGTCGTCGTCGTGCAGTCGACGGGCATCCGTCGCCTCGCGGCGAGGCGGCTGGTCGCCATAGGCCGCCTTGTAGAAGTCGCCCGAGGAGAACGCGCAATCCGTGCGGGCCGCCATTTTGCGCAGCAAGTCGTGATCGGCAAGGGGCGGCACGCCGATTTGCGCCCTGATCTGGGCGCAGGTTTCGGGCTGGCCTGCGGCGGCGATCGCCGCCGGGGCGCCAGCGCCTGCCAGAACGGCCAGCAATATCAAGATGGGCAAATTCATCTCCGCTTGCCGCCTGGGTGACGGCATATTCAGCCAGCATGCGCCGGTTTTCTTAGGGCAGCGTTAACGGTGGCGATGGCGATGGCGATGCTGGAATATGCGGGCGTTAATGGCCGCTTAAGACGGCCGCATCAAACTGCCGTCACCCCATCCGCAAAGGAGCATCAACATGAAAAGGCAATTCACTCTCGCGGCCGATGCTTTTCGTTTCCTCGTCGCCGCCGTCTTCGTCGCCATGACCATGGCTTTCCTCGTCCTGCCCTACGCGCTGTCCGCGCAGCCGGGCCATCCTGTGCCGCCGGTGGCCGTCGGCGCACCGCGCCACCTCACCTGACAGACATCGCCGTGTACCGCCACCGCGGCGATTGAAGCGGGATGGCGCCGGACTTCGCCGCTGCGGCGAATGGCGATGGGCGTCAACGTGATACCGTCGCTCCCGTGCAAGACTTTTCCGTCTTGCGGCGGAGGACGACATGAACGAAACGCCAGCCGACGCACGTCGCAGCGCAGAGTTTCCGCCCGGCCTGTCGGCTGCCGCGGTCCGCGCCCGGCAGGCGGCGGAAGGCTACAACGAAATGGCGGCCGACCAGAGCCGGTCGCTCGCCAGGATCAGCGCCGACATCGTGCGCGAGCCGATGTTCCTGTTGCTGCTCGGCGCCGGCGGCATCTACCTGCTCATGGGCGACGCCCACGAAGCCCTGATCCTGCTCGGCTTCGTCGTGGTCATCATGGCGCTCACCATCGTCCAGGAGCGGCGCACGGAACGGGCGCTCGAAGCCTTGCGCGACCTGTCGAGCCCGCGCGCCCTGGTGATGCGCGACGGTCGGCCGCTGCGCATTCCGGGGCGCGAAGTGGTGCGCGACGACGTTCTCATCCTTACCGAAGGCGACCGCGTTCCCGCCGACGGCGCGGTGCTCTCCGCCCACGAGCTGGCCGCCGACGAATCCTTGCTGACCGGCGAATCCGTCCCGGTGCAAAAGGCCGCGTCAGGCGCGGCAAGGGACAGCGAGGCTTCCGCCGCGGCCGGCCGCGTCTTCGCCGGCACCCTCGTCACCGCCGGCCAGGGTTTGGTTCGCGTCACCGCCATCGGCGCCGCCAGCGAGCTGGGACGCATCGGCAAGTCGCTGGCGACGATCGGCAGCGAAACGTCGCCGCTGCAGCGGGAGATCGGCGCGCTGGCGCGACGCCTGGCCGTCATCGGCCTCGGCCTGTGCGTGGTCGTCACGCTGCTCTACGTCGCCGCCCGCGGCGGCTGGCTCGACGGCCTGCTGGCGGGGATCACGCTCGCCATGGGGATTTTGCCGCAGGAGTTCCCGGTCATCCTGATCGTCTTCCTGGCGCTCGGCGCGCGGCGCATCGCCTCGGCCCGGGTGCTGACGCGGCGGCTCGCGGCGATCGAGACGCTGGGCGAGACGACGGTGCTGTGCGTCGACAAGACCGGCACCCTGACGCAGAACCGCATGGCCGTCGCCGCCCTCTGCGCCGGCGAGCGCCGCCTGGTCATCGACGACGAAGCGCGGCTGCGCGATTTGCCCGAGCCTTTCCACGAACTGCTCGAGTATTGCGTGCTGGCCAGCGAGATCACGCCCCACGATCCGATGGAACAGGCTTTCCACCGGCTGGCGCGCGAACATCTCGCCAACACCGAACATCTGCATCCGGACTGGTCGCTGGCGCGCGAATACGAGCTGTCGCCCGACCTGCCGGCGATGTCCCACCTCTGGCGCATTCCCGACCGCGCCCAGCACGCCGTGGCGACCAAGGGCGCGCCCGAGGCCATCGTCGATCTCTGCCATCTCGACGCCGCCGCAAGGCAGCGCGTACTGGCCGCCGCCGCGGCCATGGCCGGCGACGGCTTGCGCGTCCTCGGCGTCGCCAAGGCCACGCACCGCGGCGACGCCTGGCCGGCGCTCCAGCACGATTTCGACTTCGCCTTCGTCGGCCTCGTCGGCCTCGCCGATCCGCTGCGCCCCGAGGTGCCGGCGGCCATCGCCGAATGCCGCAGCGACGGCATCCGCGTCATGATGATCACCGGCGATCATCCGCGCACGGCGCTGGCCATCGCCCGCGACGCCGGCCTCGCCGTCGCGCAGGTGCTGACCGGCGCGGAGCTCGCGGCGCTGACGCCGGCCGAACTCGCGGCGCGGCTGCACGGCGACTGCGTCTTCGCCCGCGTCACGCCGGGGCAGAAGCTGCGCCTCGTCGATGCGCTCAAGGCCCAGGGCGAAGTCGTGGCGATGACCGGCGACGGCGTGAACGACGCGCCGGCCCTGAAGGCCGCGCACATCGGCATCGCCATGGGCAAGCGCGGCACCGACGTGGCGCGCGAAGCCGCCGACCTGGTGCTGCTCGAAGACGACTTCGACGCCATCGTCCGCGCCGTGCGGCTGGGGCGGCGCATTTTCGCCAACTTGCGCCAGGCGATGATCTATACGCTCGCGGTGCACGTGCCGATCATCGGCCTGTCGATCCTGCCGCTGCTCTTTGGCCTGCCGCTGGTGCTGGCGCCGATCCACATCGCCTTTCTCGAACTCATCATCGACCCGGCCTGCTCGATCGTCTTCGAGGCGGAGGAGGCGTCCGCCAAGCTCATGGCGCAGCCGCCGCGCCGCCGGGCCGAGCCCCTGGTGGCGTCGCGCCATATCGCGCTGAGCCTGGTCCAGGGCGCCATGACTACGATGGTGGTCATCGTCCTCTACTGGGTTTCGCTGCGCTCCGGCACGCCTGCGGCGCAAGCGCGAACGCTTGCCTTCGTCGCCCTCGTCGCGGCGAATTGCGCGCTGATCTTCAGCAGCCGCTCGGTCATCGCCGGCGTCGGCAATGCGCTGCGCGACGTCGCCCCGATCGGCTACCGGGTGGTGGCCGGCACCTTCGTCGCGCTCATTGCGGTGACCGCCATCCCGCCGCTGGCCGCGCCGTTCGCGTTTGCCGGCCTCTCCGCGCCCCAATGGCTTGGCGCCGCCGCCGCCGGGGTGTCGGCCCTGCTGCTGTTCGAAGCGGCCAAGGCCATCGTTGGCCGTCGGCAGGCCTGACCGTCGGCAACGCTAGGAAGCTTCGCCCGCCTCTTGCCAGAGCGCTCGCGCGAAGGCTTTCCAGACGGCGCCGCCGTGGGTGAACATGCCCTCGTCGGCGCTTTGGCGCATCACCGTCAGCATCAGCTGGGCGAGGCCGAAGAGCTCGATCTTCGCCAGCGCCCTGGCATCGTCGGCGCGCCGTTCCGGCACGCCCGCCGGATCGCGGTAGGCGAGCGCCTCGCGCGCCAGCGCCTGCACCTGGGCTTCGTCTTGCCAGTCGATGCCGAGCACGAGGCCCTTGCGGGCGATCTCGCGCTCGATCTCTTCGGCTTCGCGGCTGTAATTCTCGAATCCCGGCATCTTCATGTTCTCCGTGGCTTGTGCCAAATTTCTTCCATGATGGGCGAGTCTGCGGGCCGCCGGCCTCAAGCCGTGCGCTTGGCGGCCTTGGCCTTGACGGCGGGCTTGAGGATCTTCGCCAGGTAGCGCCCGGTGTGGCTGGCCTGGACGGCGGCCACCGTCTCCGGCGTGCCGGCGGCGAGGATGCGGCCGCCGCCGTCGCCGCCTTCGGGGCCAAGGTCGACGATCCAGTCCGCCGTCTTGATGACGTCGAGGTTGTGCTCGATGACGACGATGGTGTTGCCGTGGTCGCGCAGGCGGTGCAGCACCGTCAGCAGCATTTCGATGTCCTGGAAATGCAGGCCGGTGGTCGGCTCGTCGAGGATGTACAGGGTGCGGCCGGTGTCGCGCTTGGAGAGTTCGAGCGCCAGCTTGACGCGCTGCGCCTCGCCGCCGGAGAGCGTGGTCGCCGACTGGCCCAGCGTGATGTAGGACAGGCCGACGTCGATCAGGGTCTGCAGCTTCCTCGCCACGACCGGCACGGGATCGAAGAATTCGCGCGCCTGCTCGACGGTCATCTGCAGGATTTCGTAGATCGTCTTGGCCTTGTAGCGCACTTCCAGCGTCTCGCGGTTGTAGCGCTTGCCGTGGCAGACGTCGCAGGGCACGTAGATGTCGGGCAGGAAATGCATTTCCACCTTGATCATGCCGTCGCCCTGGCAGGCTTCGCAGCGCCCGCCCTTGACGTTGAAGGAGAAGCGGCCCGGCCCGTAGCCGCGTTCGCGCGCCTGCGGCACGCCGGCGAAAAGCTCGCGGATCGGCGTCAGCAGGCCCGTGTAGGTGGCGGGGTTGGAGCGCGGCGTGCGGCCGATCGGCGACTGGTCGACGTTGATGACCTTGTCGAAGAATTCGAGGCCGCGGATCTCGCCGTAGGCGGCCGGCTCGACCGCCGAGCCGTAGAGGTGGCGCGCGGCGGCGGCGTACAGCGTGTCGTTGATGAGCGTGCTCTTGCCCGAGCCGGAAACGCCGGTGACGCAGGTGAATAGGCCGACCGGGATGGCGAGGTCGACATGCTTGAGGTTGTTGCCGGTGGCGTCGACGATGCCCAGTTGCCGCAGCGGGTCGGGCGCCGCGCGCGTCGCCGGCACGGCGATCCGGCGCCGCCCCGAGAGATAGGCGCCGGTCAGCGAATCCGGGTGCGCCTTGACTTCGGCCGGCGTGCCGATGGCGACGATGCGCCCGCCGTGCTCGCCGGCGCCCGGGCCCATGTCGACGACGTAATCGGCGGTCTCGATGGCCTCCTCGTCGTGCTCGACGACGATGACGGTGTTGCCGAGGTCGCGCAGGTTGGCGAGCGTTTGCAGCAGGCGCGCGTTGTCGCGCTGGTGCAGGCCGATCGACGGCTCGTCGAGCACGTACATGACGCCGGTGAGCCCCGAGCCGATCTGCGAAGCCAGGCGGATGCGCTGCGATTCGCCGCCGGAGAGCGTCTCCGCCGAGCGGTCGAGCGAGAGGTAGTCGAGGCCGACGTTGATGAGGAAAGTCAGGCGCGCGGTGATTTCCTTGACGATCTTCTCCGCCACCTGGGCGCGGTGGCCGGTCAGCACCAGCAGGTTGAAGAAGTCGCGGCAGGCGATCAAGGAAAGCCCGCTGACTTCTGGGAGCGGCTTGTCGCCGATGAAGACGAAGCGCGCTTCCTTGCGCAGGCGCGTGCCGGCGCATTCGGGACAGGGCTTGGCGTTCAGGTATTTCGAGAGTTCCTCGCGCACCATCAGCGAATCGGTCTCGCGGTAGCGGCGCTCGAGACTCGGGATGATGCCCTCGAAGCTGTGGCTGCGGTCGAGGCGCGTGCCTTTCTCGCTCAGATAGCGGAACTTGACCTGCTCGCGGCCCGAGCCGTGGAGCACGATCTCGCGGACGCTGGCGGGCAGTTCCTCGAACGGCTTGGAGGTGTCGAACTTGTAGTGCGCCGCCAGCGATTCGAGCATCTGGAAATAGAACTGGTTGCGCTTGTCCCAGCCGCGGATGGCGCCGGCCGCGAGCGACAGGTGCGGATAGGCGACGACGCGCGCCGGGTCGAAGAACTGGATCTGGCCGAGGCCGTCGCACTCCTGGCAGGCGCCCATCGGGTTGTTGAACGAGAACAGCCGCGGCTCCAGTTCCTGCAGCGCGTAGCCGCAGTGCGGGCAGGCGAACTTGGCGGAGAACAGGTGCTCGGCGCCGCTGTCCATCTCGACGGCCAGCGCGCGGCCCTCGGCATGGGTCAGCGCCGTCTCGAAGGATTCGGCCAAACGCTGGCGCATGTCGGCGCGCACCTTGAGGCGGTCGACGACGACGTCGATCGAATGCTTGGTCGTCTTGGCGAGCTTCGGCAACGTGTCGATGTCATACACCTTGCCGTCGACGCGCAGCCGCACGAAGCCCTGGGCGCGCAATTCGCCGAAGAGGTCGGCCTGCTCGCCCTTGCGGTTGGCCACCACCGGCGCCAGGATCATCAGCTTGGTCTCCTCGGGCAGCGCCAGCACGGCGTCGACCATCTGCGACACGCTCATCGCTTCCAGCGGCTCGCCGTGCTCGGGGCAATGCGGCGTGCCGGCGCGGGCGTAGAGCAGGCGCAGGTAGTCGTGGATCTCGGTGACGGTGCCGACGGTCGAGCGCGGGTTGTGGCTGGTGGCCTTCTGCTCGATGGAGATCGCCGGCGAAAGGCCTTCGATCAGATCGACGTCGGGCTTTTCCATCAGCTGCAGGAACTGGCGCGCATAGGCCGACAGCGACTCGACGTAGCGGCGCTGGCCCTCGGCGTAGAGGGTGTCGAACGCCAGCGAACTCTTGCCGGACCCGGACAGGCCGGTGATCACCGTCAGCCGGTTGCGCGGCAGGTCGAGGCTGATGTTCTTGAGGTTGTGCGTCCGCGCGCCGCGGATCTTGATTTCATCCATGTCTTTGGGGGCTGGGTAAAGGGCTGGTTAAAGGCCAACCGGTAAATATACGCGGCTTCGGCGGCGAGAGCTATGGCGGCAGCGGGACGAAAAACCCTGCTCGGCGCACGGCCGCTGGCGGCCCCGCCGCGCCTCCGCGCCCGCGGCGGCGGCGCTGGGGCGGGCGCCGCCAACCTGCTAAACTACGCGGCCCCATTTCGAGTACGCCTGCCACCATGCGTTCGCCCAGTTCCGATCCGATGACCCGCGAGGAAAAGCGCGCCGGGGTAAGCCTGGCGTCGATTTTCGCGCTGCGCATGCTGGGCCTGTTCCTCATCCTGCCCGTATTCGCGGTGTTCGCGCACACCCTGCCCGGCGGCGCCGATCCGCTGCTGGTCGGCCTCGCGCTCGGCGCCTACGGCGCCACCCAGGCGCTGTTCCAGATTCCCTACGGCCGCCTTTCGGACCGCGTCGGGCGCAAGCCCGTGATCGTCGCCGGCCTGCTGATCTTCGCCGCCGGCAGCTTCGTCGCGGCGGCCGCGCCCGACATCTACTGGATGATCGCCGGCCGCGTGATCCAGGGCGCCGGCGCCATTTCCGCGGCGGTCACGGCCCTGGCGGCGGACCTGACGCGCGAACAGCACCGTACCAAGACCATGGCCATGATCGGTTCCACCATCGGCCTGATGTTCGCCGTTTCCCTGGTGGTGGCGCCCTTGCTCTACGCCTGGATCGGCATGGCCGGCATTTTCACGCTCACCGGCGCGCTCGCCGTCGCCGCCATCGTGATGCTGCTCAAGGTCGTGCCGACGCCGCCGCCGCCCCCGGCCGTCGCGCCGCTGCCGCTTTCAAGCGTGCTGTTCCACGGCCAGCTCGCCCGCCTCAACTTCGGCGTGCTGTCCTTGCACCTGATGCAGACGGCGCTGTGGGTCATCGTGCCGCCGATCCTGGTGGCGACGGGACTGCCGCTGGCCGAGCACTGGAAAATCTATCTGCCGGCGGTGCTGGCCTCGTTCGCCGTCATGGTGCCGGCCATCGTCGTCGCCGAGAAGTACAACCGCATGAAGCAGGTATTCATCGCCGCCATCGTGCTGCTGATCCTGGTCCAGGGCGGCCTCGCCGTGGCGAGCGGAAAGTATGCCATCGGCGTGCTGCTGATGCTATTCTTCGTCGGCTTCAACATCATGGAGGCGGTGCAGCCTTCCTTGATCTCGCGGGTCGCTCCGGCGACGGCGAAGGGCGCGGCGATGGGCATCTACAACACCACCCAGTCGATCGGCCTGGCCCTTGGCGGCGTCCTCGGCGGCTGGCTGCTCAAGCATTTCGGCGCCCCCGCGGTGCATGGTTTCTGCGCCGCGCTCGGCTCGGCCTGGCTGGTCATGGCGGCTTCGATGGTGCCGCCGGTCCGGCCGCGGACGACTTCAACTTAGGAGGAATAGGACATGGCTTCGGTCAACAAGGTGATTCTGGTAGGCAACCTGGGCAAGGACCCGGAGACCCGCTACATGCCGAACGGCGAGCAGGTGACCAACATCACCGTCGCCACCTCGGAGTCCTGGAAGGACAAGAACAGCGGCGAGCAGAAGGAAGCCACCGAGTGGCACCGCGTGACGTTCTACCGCCGACTCGCCGAGATCGCCGGCCAGTACCTGAAGAAGGGCTCGCAAGTCTATATCGAGGGGCGGCTGCAAACCCGCAAGTGGCAGGGCCAGGACGGCCAGGACCGCTACACCACGGAAATCATCGCCAGCGAAATGAAGATGCTCGGCAAGCGCGAAGGCCAGGGCGGCCCGGCCGGTGACGCGGCGCGCGAGTCGGGCGCCAGCCGCGGCGGCCAGGAGCGCGGCCAGCAGAGCCGGCCGGCGCCGTCGCAGCCCGCCGCGGGCGGCAACTTCAACGACTTCGACGACGATATCCCGTTCTAGGAACAAGATCCGGTGTTGCTGTGAACAAACGGCGCCGACCGCAGGTCTGGCGCCGTTTTCTTGTGCGCCCGGTACGGGCAGGGTCAGCGGCGCACCGCCTTGGCCCGAAGCGTTTTCGGCCCGCTTTCCGAAGACCTGATGTCAAAGTGCTGGCAAGCGGCCAGCATGGCATGCTGGAACGCTTCGCGGGCCTTCTGGACGTCGTGCGAAGCCGCCGCAATATCGGCAGTCTTGTGCCCGGTCTTTGCGTAGACGGCCATTTCAATGGCCAGCATAACGTCGCCCATCATCACATCGTCCGCTGCCGACGATGCGGCATCGAATATCTTGTCGTCTTCCGGCGCGAAACTGCCATCGGTGGGAACTGAATAGACGTCGCGTTGGACTGCCTTCGCGGCATCCTTGAATGCCTCCGCATCCTTCGTTGCCATCTCGGTTGCGTTCAATTGCATGTCGTGCTCGATCTTCGACAGGAATGACTGCCTGAGTGGCTCCCAAGCCAGGAATTTGGCCTGAACTTTTTCAAGATACGCCGCGACGATCTTTCCGGCCGCTGCCTTGGAAAGCGCCGGCTCGGCCAGCGGCGGCACGGCCCGCTCAGCCGCGTTGGGCGGAGAAACGGCGGCCTTTGGGTCATCGCTGGCCTGAAAGACCCCCCGGATTCCAATCGTCGCCATGAGGGCCGCAGCCACCGCCAACGCCACTCTTATCCTGAAGCCGACCCCAGCCATTGCGTTTCCTCCGGAAGCTTTCAATCGGCCCGGCACGGCCGTCGTTGAGCGCCGCTCCGCTGCGCCGCGGATTCTCTCTGCACGACCGCGGACGAGGCAACGTCCGGCCTACAGCGCCGTTTCGCGCACGATGCGCCAGCCGTCGTCGTCATGGCGCCACTCGATTTCCTTGCGCTGCGTGCGCCGCACGCTGCCGGCGCGCAAATGCTCCGTGAAGCTGGCCAGGACGTGGCCCGAGCCGGCTTGGGGCGCCAGCGTCAGGCCCTCCAGGGTTATGCTAATGGCATGTGCTGCCGCCAGCCGCCGGGTGCGCTGTTCGCGCCAGGCGGTCGCGGCCGTGCCGTCCTGCGGGCGAAAATCCGCGGCATAGGCGGCCAGGTAGGTCTTGGCGTCGCCGTGCTGCCAGGCCTCGCGCCAGCGCTCCAAGGCTGCGCCGACGTCGGCCACGTCGCCGCTCGCGGCCGGCGCCGGCGCGTGCGCATGCGCGTCGGCCGCGGCCTCAGCTTGCGGCCGCACGGCGCCGGCTTCGGTCTGCGCCGCATTTCCGGCATGCAGTCCGAGCAGCGCGCGCAACTGGGATCGCTTCTCGTCGACCTGCGGCGACGGCTTCGTCAGCGCCGCCTCCTCGTAAGCCTGCAGCGCCAGAACGAGGCGCACGTAGCCGAGATTTTCCCAGGCGAGGCCGAAACCGCGGTCGAGCGCGAGCGCCTGCCTGAGCTCGTCGTGCGCGTTGCCCATCTTGCCTTGCCGGGCGTCGATGGCGGCGAGGAAATTCCAGGCCCGCGCACGCACCGCCGGCGCTTGCGTGGCGTCGGCCGTGAAGCGTTGCAGGCGGCTGCGAGCGTCGTCCCAGGCGCCGCGCGCCATCGCTGCGCGCGCTTCGGCCAGCGGCGCGTTGGCATCGGGCGGATTCGCCGCCAGCACGGGCAACGACAGGAGAAGGGCCAGCAGGCAGAGCAGGGGAGATTTCATCGGCGCATTATATTCATGCGACCGGCCGTGCGAAAAGAAGTCAGCCGACTGCTGCCGCCGCCATGAAAGCAGTATCATCGCCATATCCATCCCTGCCGCAGTGTTAATCCCGTTAGGAGGAATGACCATGGTCCGACGCAATATTTCCCGCCGCAATCTGCTCAAGAGCGGTGCTGCCGCGCTGGCGGCAATTCCGGTGCTCGTCCTCAGCGGCCGCGCCTTCGCCGGCGTCAATGCGGCGCTGCGCGCCAGCATGAAATATCAGGACAAGCCGCAGGACGGCAAGAGCTGCGCCGGTTGCGGCCAGTTCATTCCCGGCAAGCCGCTGGGCGGCTGCAAGATATTTCCAGGCGACAACGAAGTGTCGCCGCAAGGCTGGTGCGTCGCCTGGGTCGCCGCGCCGAAATAGATCGGCCGAACTTTCGGCATCAGCGAAAGGCGCCTGCGGGCGCCTTTTTCGTTGCGGCGATGCGTTGCCGGACCGTTGCATTTCGACGCGCCGTCAGGTCAAATGGCGGCCGCTTCCATGTCCACCGACGCCCCTTCCCCGCATCGTGAGCTTTCGCCCGACAATGGCCTTGCCGAGGCGGAAGTGAATCTCGAGAAGACGCTGCTCCTGTTTCGCAACACGGGAGTCGCGCAGGCCGTTGCCGTCATGAACGCCAGCGTGCTGGTGTTCTCGCTGGGCGGATTGCAGCCGCCGGCCTGGGCGCTCGCCTGGTGGCTGATCATGGCCGCCGTGGCGGCGCTGCGCTACGGTTTCGCCCGCCATTGCCTCGCCAGTGATCCAACCGCGGCCAGCGTGGCGCGCTGGCGCCAGCGCGCCATCGACGGTGCGCTCGCGGCCGGAGTCGTCACGGCGCTCGGCTGCGCCGCAATGATGGTTGCCGACCCGGGCGAGACGCGACTTCTCACCGTCATGGTCATGGCCGGCAACGTCGCCGGCGCCTTGCCGATCCTGTCGTCCGTGCCGCGGGCCTATCAGGCCTACGCGGTGCCGATGTTGTTGTCGCTGATCCTGACGGCGCTGTTCGACCCGCATGGCGTGCGCGACAAGCTGATCATTCTCGAATCGCTCGTCTATATGGGCGCAGTCCTGCGCAGCACGCGCTATCTCCACGACAACCTGGATCGCTCGATGCGCATCGCGCTGCACATGCGCCAGGCGGCCGACCAGCTCGAACTGGCACGCACCCACGAACTGGACGCCTTGGCGCTCGAGCGCGAAGTGCATCGCGAGCAGCGGCAGTTCGTCGCCATGCTCTCGCATGAACTGCGCACGCCGCTGGCGGTGATCAATGTGGTCATGCAGAACATGGCGCTGTTCGACGCCGACGAGCTCGCCCCCTCCGCGCGTGCCCGCGTCGCCAAAGCGCAGGCCGCCATCGCCCGCCTCATGTCCATCACCGACGAATGCCTGACGCCCGAACGGCTGGGCGTCGGGCATGGCACGCTCGCCCTGGAGGCGGTGCCCGTGCGCGCCCTGCTCGAGGATGCCGCCAAGGCCGCTCAACTGCACGCCGAGGATCATCGAGTCGAGATCGCCTGCGAGCCGGCCGTCGCCGCCTGGTGCGACGCCTCGCTGCTCAGGCTGGTGCTGCGAACCCTCGTCGACAATGCCGTCAAGTACACGCCGGCCGGCTCTTGCGTCGTGCTGCGGGCGCTGGCCGATCAACCCGCCATCCGCATCGAGGTCGCCGACGATGGCCCCGGCATCCTCGCCGACGAACTGCCGCATATTTTCGAAAAATATTTCCGCGGCCGCAGCGCGCTGGCGCATGCGGGAACCGGCCTGGGCCTGCCCTTGGCGCGGCAGATGATCGTCAGGATGGGCGGCAGCTTCGACGTCGCCAGCACGCCGGAAAGCGGCACCGTGTTCACGGTCACGCTGCCGTCGGCGCAGCCAGCGGCCGCCGCAGCTTGATGGCGGCGCCGACTCCGCGTTCGGCGCGCTTGGATTTGCTCAGGTTCGGCGGCGCGGGAATTCATAGACTTCCGCCGCCATGACGCGCCTGATCCTGATCGAAGACGAACCCGTGTTGCGCGAGGAGTTGAGCGACTTCCTGGCATCGTTCGGGCACGAGGTCAAGGCGGTCGGCGGCATCGCCGAGTTCCGGCAGTGCTTCGCGCCGAACGACCATCTCATCGCCATCGTCGATCTCAGCCTGCCGGACGGCAGCGGGCTCGACCTCATCGCCCAGCTGCGCGCCGAGGGCCATCAGCTCGGGGTCATCGTCCTGACGGCCCGAATCGGCAGCAACGACAAGGTAACCGGGCTCGTCGGCGGCGCCGACTACTATCTTGCGAAGACGGCCCAATTGCAGGAACTGGCCGCCACCGTCGTCGCCCTGGCACGCCGGCTCGGGGACGAGGCGCCGCCGCGCTGGGTCTTGCGCGGGTCGCCGCGACAGCTGATACCGCCGGGCTTCGCGCCCATCCCGCTGTCCGAGCAGGACTACAAGGTGCTGCGGGCGCTGTCCGCGGGCGGCCAGACCGTAACAAGGCAAGCCATCGTCGCGGCGCTCGGGGCGAACTACCTCGACTACGACCAGCGCCGGCTCGATACCCAGATGCGGCGCCTGCGGCGCAAGGTCGAGCAAGGCTGCGGGCTCGACCTGCCGGTCAGCACCGTGCGCTCGGTCGGCTTCCGCTTTCACGCCCGCATCGACGTCTTCGAATAAGCGCCGGCGGGCGCCGCGGCGCAGCCGCTGCATCCCTGAGCTGCTCAGAACTGCTCAGTTATGCCGCCGCGCTTGGCTTTACCATTCGCCACGATCCCAATAACGACCCTTTTGGCAAAACGACTATGAACCGAATCCACCGCACCGTCTGGAGCGAAGCGCGCGGCACCTATGTGGTGAGCCACGAAAAGAGCAAGGCGAAAGGAAGATCATCGTCGTCGCGCAAGGCCGTGGTGGAAGCCGTGGCCGCGGCGTTGCTGAGTCTGGCGGCGGGGCAGGCGATGGCCCGGGCCGGTTGTCCATCAGATCTCACTAACGTCACTACATCGATTTCGGGCCCGTGCGTCTTGTCTACAGGCCAGAACGTCAATGTGCAATCGGGTGGTGTCATCAGCGGCGCGGGGGTTGCCGTCGTCGCCACGGGCGGCACTATTGCCGGCAGCATCACCAACAGCGGCACGATTTCCGGAAGCAACACCGGCATCCGCATCGGCCCACAGAGCGGCCTCAGCGGCGGCATCGTCAATAACGGCACGATTTCGGGCAGCGCCGCGGGCATCGTTGTCGGCGGCACCGTGGCCGGAGTGATCACCAACGCCGGCACGATCGCCGTGAATGCCAGCAGCATGGCTGCCGCCGGCATCCTCCTCAATGGCGCCGTCAGCGGCGGCATCGTCAATGGCGGCACGATCGCCGTGGCCGCCGGCAGCAGCGGCTCAGCCATAGGCATGCGCATTGGCAGCAGCAACGTGAGCGGCGGCATCAGCAACAGCGGCAGCATTTCCGCGACCGCCGGCAGCAGCGGCGCGGCCGTCGGTATCGCCCTCAGCCGCAGCAGCGTGAGCGGCGGCATCAGCAATAGCGGCACCATTTCGGCAAGTGCCAGCAGCGGCCGCGCCTTCGGCATCATCGTCGGCAGCAGCAGCGTGAGCGGCGGCATCAGCAACAATGGCACGATCTCGGTGACCGGTGGCCATGGCTACTGGACCGACGGCGTCGGTATCTCCATCCTCGGCAGTTCCGTGACCGGGGGCATCAGCAACGGTGGCACGATTTCAGTGAGCGGTGGCAGCTACAGCGGCGTCGGCATTCTTGTCCGCAGCAGTTCCATCAACGGCGGCATTGAAAACCACGGCACGATTTCGAGCGGCGCCACGGGTATCGCCGTCATGGGCCTGCGCACTTCGTCCGGCGGGATTACCCGCGGCAGCACCGTAACCGGCGGCATCAGCAACAGCGGCACGATCACCAGCGGCGGGGCTGGCATCGGCGTCTACCTGGGCAGCAGCATCAGCGGCAACATCACCAACAGCGGCACGATCAATTCCGGCAGAACGGCAATCGCGGTCGGCGACAGCACCGTGAGCGGCAGCATCAGCAACAGCGGCACGATGAGCGGCGGAATCGAGGTCTGGGGCAGCACGGTGACCGGGAAGATCGCCAAAAGCGGCAGGATTTCCGCGACTGGGACCGGCGTTTATGTCAGCAGCAGCACCGTAACCGGCGGCATCAGCAACAGCGGCACCATTTCCGGCGGCAATAGCGGCATCTATCTCAGCAGCCACGCGGTGGTTGGCAACATCACCAACAGCGCGGGCGGCACGATCTCCGGCGGCAATTCCGCGGGCATCTATGTCAGCGCCAGCACCGTGAGCGGCGGCATCACCAACAGCGGCACGATCACGGGCGGTCGCGCCGGCATCACGCTTCAAGGCTGGAGCATCGGCGGCACCCAGTTCCGCAGCGTGGTAGCGGGCGGCATCACCAACAGCGGCACGATATCTGCCGGTACGATTTCCGGCAGCAGCAGTGCCGCCGGCATCGCCCTGCGCAGCGGCAGCATCGTGAGCGGCGGCATCACCAATAGCGGCACGATATCCGCGATCTCGGGCAACAGCAGCGAAGCCGCCGCCGGCATCTCCATTCGCAGCAGCACCGTGAGCGGGAGCATCATCAATAGCGGCACGATATCCGCGGTCTCCGGCAGCAGCCAGGGCGTCGGCATTTCCATCAGCAGCAGCACCGTGACCGGTGGCATCACCAACAGCGGCACGATTTCGGGCAGCACCTACGGCATCGATCTCAAGAACGGCAGCGGCATTGGCGGCAGCATCACCAACAGCACGGGCGGCACGATCTCAGGCGGCAATTACGGCATCTACCTCGAAAGCGGCAGCAGCGTCGGCGGCATCGCCAACAGCGGCAAGATCTCCGGCGGGGGTGCCGGCATTTATGTCAGCGGCAGCACCGTAGCCGGCAGCATCGCAAACAGCGGCACAATTTCCGGTGGCCGCTGGGGCGGGATCGGCATCTGGAACAGCTCCGTAGGCGGCAATATCACCAACAGCGGCACGATTTCCGGTCGCTGGACCGGCCTTTATGTCAGCGGCAGCACCATTGCCGGCGGCATCGCCAACAGCGGCACGATTTCCGGTGGCTGGGCCGGCCTCTACGTCGACAGCAGTACCGTGAGCCACGGCATCACCAACAGCGGAACGATTTCCGCTACCGGCAGTTCCGGGGCTGGAATCTACCTTAGCGGCAGTACCGTGAGCGGCGGCATCACCAACAGTGGCACCATATCTGCCGGGACGATCTCCGGCAGCAGCAGTGCCGCCGGCATCGCCCTTAGGGGCAGCACCGTGAGCGGCGGCATCACCAACAGCGGCACGATAGCCGCGATCTCCGGCAGCAGCAATGCCGCCGGCATCGCTCTGCGCAGCGGCAGCACCGTCACCGGCGGCATCACCAACAGCGGCACGATATCCGCGATCTCCGGCAGCAGAACTGCCGCCGGCATCGCCATAGGCAGCGGCAGCACCGTGAGCGGCAGCATCATCAACCGCGGCACGATATCCGCGGTCTCCGGGAGCAGCCAGGGTGTCGGCATTTCCATCAGCAGCAGCACCGTGACCGGTGGCATCACCAACAGCGGCACGATTTCGGGCAGCACCTACGGCATCGATCTCAAGAACGGCAGCGGCATTGGCGGCAGCATCACCAACAGCACGGGCGGCACGATCTCAGGCGGCAGCTACGGCATCTATCTCGAAAGCGGCAGCAGCGTCGGCGGCATCGCCAACAGCGGCAAGATCTCCGGCGGCAGTGCCGGCATCTATGTCAGCGGCAGCACCGTAGCCGGCAGCATCGCGAACGGCGGAACGATTTCCGCGAACTCCGGCAGCGGTAGCGCCGCCGGCATCGTCCTCGCGGGCAGCAGCGTGACCGGCGGCGTCACGAACAGCGGCACGATTTCCGCCTCCGGCGGCTACAGCGCCGCCGGCATCGCCCTATGGGGCAGCAGCGTGAACGACGGCATCACGAACAGCGGCACGATTTCCGCCGTCTCGGGCAACAGCAGTGCCGTCGGCCTTGGCCTCGGGGGCAGCACTCTGAGCGGCGGCATCACCAACAGCGGCACGATTTCCGCATCCGGCAACGGCAATGCCGCCGGCATCGCCCTCTGGGGCAGTAGCGTGAGCGGCGGCATCATCAACAGCGGCACGATTTCCGCAATCTCCGCCAACGGCAGCGCCACCGGCATCGCCATACGCAGCTGCAGCACCGTGACCGGCGGCCTTATCAACAGCGGCACGATCTCGGGCGGTCAGTACGCCGTCTATGTCGATGGGGGATCTTCCCTGGGCGGCATCACCATCACTGGCGCCAACACGGCCAAGTTCGTCGGCGAGGTCTATGCGCCGAACACCCCGGTAAACGTGGCCCAGGATGCCACCTACACCATCAACAACGGCAACGTCTTCACGGTACCGAGCTTCACCAACGCCGGCACCCTGAAGGTCGATCCGACCGCCGCCGGCACCGCTACCGGCACCATTTCTGGCAACCTTACCCTCGCCAGCGGCAGCACCTTCAGCCCGAAGGTCGCCAGCATGACCAGCTACGGCCAACTTCACGTCGGCGGCACGGCGACGCTGGGCGGGACGCTTCACGTCGATGCCACCGGCGCCACGGGCTTGCAGAACGGCACGATCACCGGCGTCATTACGGCGGGTACGGTCAGCGGTGCCTTCGCGGCGGTAGATCCCGGCACGCTCTTCACCTTCGTTCCCGTCTATACCAGCACGGAACTCGATCTCAAGCTGCAGGCCGTCAGCACTGACGGTGTTGCCCGCAGCGTTACCGCCGCCGGCAACACGCCGGCCCTCGGCGCCGCCACGGTCCTCGATCGCATCTTCCAGGACGGCACCAACCCGATCACCAACTTGTTCGCGCCCGTCCACGCCGGTACCGCTCTTTCCAACGCCGTCTCCCAGACCCTGCCGCTGCTCGTCGGTGCCGGCTCCGCCGCCACCGGCAGCGCGCTGTCGGGCATCAACGGCGTCGTCCAGGGCCGCATCGACAGCAACAACGGCCGTTCGTCCGGCGACGAGTTCTACGGCGACAAGCGCTTCTGGATGAAGCCTTTCGGCACCTGGGCCGACCAGGCCGACCGCGACGGCGTTTCCGGCTACAAGGCGCGTGTCGGCGGCATCGCCTTCGGCGCCGACGCGACGGTCTCCGATGCTTCCCGCGTCGGCCTGTCCTTCGCCTACGCCAATGCCGCAGTCACCGGCAACTCGAGCGTCGCGCCCAACAGCGCGAAGATCGACGTCTATCAGCTGATCGGCTACGGCAGCTACAGCATCGATCCGCGGATGGAACTGAGCTACCAGGTCGACGTCGGCAACAACAAGAACCACGGCCGGCGCGACATCACGTTCATGGGCACCACCGCGACGTCGAGCTACGGCAGCGTCACGGCCCACGTCGGCGCCGGCATCGCCCGCAGCTATCCGCTCGCGGCCGGCACCACCTTCACGCCTTCGCTGCGCGTCGATTACACGACCATCCGCGACAAGGCCTACGGCGAGACCGGCGCCGGGGCGCTGGACCTCAACGTAGACGGGCGCACGACCAATCAGCTGATCTATGCGGTCGACGGCAAGTTCACCCATGCGCTGGACGAATCGACGACGCTGCTGGCGAACCTGGGCCTGGGCTACGACGCCAAGGCGACGGCGGCGAGCGTCACCTCCGCCTACGCCGGCGCACCGGGCCTGTCCTTCTCGACGCAGGGCGCGGAGCCGTCGAAGGATTTGCTGCGCGGCGGCCTGGGCGTGGTGCGCAAGACGGCGAGCGGCATGGAGCTGACGGCGCGCTACGACATCGAGCATCGCACCAGCTTCAACAACCAGACGCTTTCGGCGAAGCTGCGCTGGCCGTTCTGAGCGGGCGGCGCGGCCGACGCGGCGCGGGCTTCGGCCCGGCCGCGGCCGCTGCGCCGGCAAGACCGGGCGACGGGATGTTCCTTCGCCGCGCCCGGCGGCGGCCCGTCCGGCGCGACGGCCTGTCGACGTCGCGACGCTATAATGCGCGACGCCGCGCATCGCCCATGCCCGACCCTTCCATTGGGATCGCCTTGACAGAGTTTGTCGTCATCACTGCCCTTTCCGCGGCTGCCGCGGCCGGTTCGACGAGAATGGCCGACGCCATGGCGGCACGGGCACGCTGAGCCGGCCCGATGACGGCGCTTCGTCTCTATCCGCGTCAGCGTTACGACCACGGCTTGCGGCTGAAAATGCCGCCGCTGCTCTGGCTTGCGCTCATCAATGGCCTGCATCACCTGATCTGCCTGGTGCCGCCGGCGCACGCGGCCCTGGGACCGGCTGCCCAGCTTCTCGGCGACTGGCGCCTGGCTGCGCCCGACCTGGCGGCGCTGGCCGTGCTGCTCACCAGCGGCTTTCGCGTGCCGGGCGCGCGACCCTTGGCGCGGCGCTTCTGGCACGCCGGCAGGCATAGCCTGATCGGCGCCTACCTGTTCGGCGTGGCGCTGTTCCTCCATTTCGATCGCGCCGTCTTCGCGCAGCCGGACGGCGCCTATTTTGTTTATGCGGTTGGCATCGTCCTGGTCGACCTGGCCGTCGTCGCCTATCTGCTGCGCTCGCAGCTGGTGCGCGACGTCTTTGCCGACTTCCCCGAGCCGGCCGACGCGCAGCGCTGCCGCATCGCGCCCGGCGTCGTCGAGCTGCGCCGGCGCCGGGCGCAAGAACTGCTCGTTCGCCATCCGGCCGCGGCCGCTGTCAGCGACGTCGAAGCGCGGCTGCGCGAGCGCCTGGCGGCCAATCCCGAGGACGCGCCGGCATGGCACGACCTCGGGCTGGTCGCTCTGCAAGCGGAACGGCTCGAGCAGGCCTGCGATTTCGTGCGCCAGGCGACCCTCGTCGATGGCGCCAACGCCGTCTATTTGCGCAATCTCGGCGAACTGTGCCGGCGCCAGGGAAATGTGGCGGAGGCGCTCCGCGCGGGGCTGGCGGCGACGCGCATGGCGCCCGCCGCGGCCGACGCCCACTACAATCTCGCCCTCGCCTGGGCGCAGGCCGGCCGGCTGCAGCAGGCCGCCGCCAGCTATCGCGCGGCCATCGAGCGCAACCCGCGCCACGCCGATGCGTGGAACAACCTCGGCGTGCTCTACCGCCATCTCGGCGACGACAACGCCGCGCGCCAGGCCTTCGCGCAGGCGCTGCAGATCGCGCCGCAGATGGCCGCGGCGGCGGCCAACTTGTCTGCTGCCGCGAACGCCCGCTGACGGCCATGCACTGCATCTACATCAACCTCGACAGGCAGACCGAGCGGCGCGCTTTTGTCGAGGAGAATTTCGATGTTCGCGCCGATCCGGACTGGACGCTGCACCGCTTCGACGCCGTCGATGCCGGCCGCCTGCCCCAGCGCTGCGCGGCGGGTGCGCTGCGTCCTTCCGAGAAAGCGGCCTTTGCCAGCCACTTCGGCGCCGTCGAGAAGTCGCTCGACTATCCCGGCGCGACGCTGATCCTCGAAGACGACGTCTGGTTCGGTCCGCGCGCGGCGGAAATGCTCAACGCGGCGCGCGCGGAACTGGCCGGCAAGGACTGGGACTTGCTGTTCACCGACGTCTGCGTCGTCGCGCCGCCGGCCATGCTCGATCTTTTCCTGATGCGCCGGGCGTGGGAACAGCATCGCCAGGCGACGCTGCTGAACCTCCAGCGCATGCCCTTCGCCGGCGCCACGGCCTACCTCGTGAACGCCGGCGCCAAGCAAAAGCTGCTGGCGATGCTCAAGGAACATGAGCGCCTCGACGTGCCCTACGATCTCGTGCTGCGCAACCTGATTCAGCAAGGCCGGCTGTCGGCGTTCGTCGTCTTCCCGTTCGCGACCTCGCTGTCGGCGCACGCCGAAGCGTCGCAAATCCAGCTTCAGGACACCGCGATTACGGACGCCTGCTGGAACGCGTTTCGACGCCTCGTCTGCGCCGACGCCGACAGCGACGAGCTGGCCGTTTCCCAATGGCAGGCGGCGTTCGGCGAACGCTATCGCGATCCGAGGGTGGAGGCGCTCTGCGACATCCTGGGCCTGTGCCTCTCACCAAAGCTGCCGGCAAAATGAGCGCACGCGTCGCTGCCGAGGCTGGCATCTGAATGCCCGCCTATCTCAAGCCCGAGTACCGGCCCGCCAAGCCGGAAGCCTTCTTCGATCTCGCTGCGGTCGCGGCGGGCGCGTCGGCCTGGATCGTCGATCCCGGCCTGGCGCACCGGCGCGGCCATCACTACCCGCTGGATCGCCTGTTGCGCAGCGCCCTGTCACGCCGGCTGAAGCATGTCGCCGTGCTTTGCCACGAGGACTTTGCGGCCGAGGCCGGCTTCGAGCCGTGCTTGCGCCACAGCATTTACGCCTTCACCGCGCGGGCCGTCGCTGAGCTGGAGGCGAAGCTTGCCGCGCAGGCGCAAGCCTATCGCGAGGATTTGTCGCGCGCGCTCGGCGGCCGGATCACGGCAGACGATGCCCTGCTGCTGCCGTCCGCGCACCTGGCGCTGCTGGCGGGCCTCGAGCTTTGGCTGGCGGACCTGCCGGCCGAGCGTCGCCCGCGCACGATCCAACTGCATTTCCACACGCTGCCGACGCACCAAGTCTTCGGCGAGGCGGCGCAGCAAAGTGCGGCGGCGTACTTCGCGGCATGCGTCCGCAGGCTCGACGATCGCTACCCGATGATGCGTTGGAGCGCCGAAAATCCAAAGCTTGCCGCGCTCTATGCGCGCCTTTGCGGCCGGGATTTCCAGGCCGTCCCCTGTCCTCACGAGGTGCCGCCGCAAGTGCGCAGAACACCGCGCCACGACGGCCGCCTGCGTTTCCTGTTCATCGGCGAAACGCGCCCCGAAAAGGGCTTTCCGATGATCATGGCAGCGCTGCCGTCCATCCTCGCGCAGACGGAACATTGCGACTTCAGCTTCGTCGTGCCTGTATCATCCGCGGCAGTGCAAGAATTCCTGCTGCACCAGCCGGCGGGGCGGGTGTCCGTCCGGATGCAGCATGGCTTGCCCGACGCCGACTACTTCGCCGAGATCGCGCAGGCCGACGTCGTGCTCTGCGCCTACGATCCCGAGCCGTACCGATACATGAGTTCGGGCGTCGTCGTCGATGCGGCGCTGTTGGCGGTGCCGATCGTCGTCACGCGCGGCATGGCGGTCGTCGATGGCATCGCCGATTTCGCCCGGGTCCACGTGCTGGACGCTTGCGAGCCCCATTTGCTGAAGGCGCTGTGCCTTGCGCTGGACCGAAACCATCGCCCGATTCGCGGAGCCCCCATGACAGAACAAATGCCGGACCACCATCTGCGCCAGGCCGCGGCCCTCGAGGCTGCCGGCCGCATCGACGAGGCCGAGCGCCTGTATCGCGACCTGCTGGCCGCGCACCCGCAGCACCATGCGGCCTGGCATGCGCTCGGCCTGCTCGCCTTCGGCGCCGGCAAGCTGCCGCTGGCCGCGCAGTGCGTCGAAGCGGCCATCGCCATCGACGGCAAGGTGGCGCTCTATCACCGCAACCTCGGCGAGATGTACCGGCGCATGGGCCTGCTGGAAAAATCGACGCTGACGGGCCGGCGCGCCTGCAAGCTTGCGCCGGCCGATCTCGACGCCCATTACAACCTCGGGCTGGCCTATACGGATGCGAAGGATTACAAGCGCGCCGTCGACTCCTACCGCAAGGCGCTGAAGCTCGATCCGCGTCATGGCCTGTCGTGGAACAACCTCGGCTCGGCGCTGGAGCGGCAGGGCGACCTGGCCGGCGCCGAGGAAGCCTACGCCAAGGCGGTCGCGCTCGATCCGTCGCATGCCGAGGCGCAGAACAATCTCGGCGCCATCCACAGCGAGCGTGGCCGGCTCGACGAGGCGCGCGCCGCCTTCGCGCAAGCCGTCGCCGCGCGCCCCGATTTCGTCGAGGCGCACTACAACCTGTCTTCGCTCAAGACCTACCGGAAAGACGATCCGCACCTGACGGCGCTCGAAGCGGTGTACCGCGACCGCGACGCGCTTGCCGACCCTGCCCGCATCCGCTATTGCTTCGCCCTGGGCAAGGCCCTCGACGACATCGGCGACTACGACCGCGCCTTCGCCGCCTACGCTGAAGGCAATCGCCTGCAGCACGCGCTGCTGCCGCTGGACGAAGCGCGCGCCGACGCGCTGGTGGCCGCCATCATCGCTACCTTCGATGCCGACTTCTTCGCCGCGCGGCGCGACTGGAAGGGCTTCGACGATGGGCGCAAGCCGGTGTTCATCGTCGGCATGCCGCGCTCGGGCACGACGCTGCTGGAGCAGATCCTGTGCAGCCACGCCTCGGTGTTCGGCGCCGGCGAACTCACCGATCTCAACGCCGTGATCGTCGCCGCCGCGGGCGGCGACGGCAATCCGGCCGCCGGCGCAGCGGCGCTCACGGCCGCGCAGATGCGCGACATCGGCGCGCAGTACGTCGAGCGCGTCTGGCGCCATTCGCCGCAGAGCGCCTGCATCACCGACAAGATGCCGGCGAACTTCTTCCATCTCGGCATCATTCATTTGGCATTGCCGGGGGCGAAGATCATCCACGCCATGCGCGACCCGATGGACTCGTGCTTCTCGTGCTTCGCGCGCCTGTTCAACGACACCATGGAGTTCGCCTACGACCAGGGCACGCTCGGGCGCTACTACGCGCGCTACATGAAGCTGATGGCGCACTGGCAGCGCGTGCTGCCGCCGGGCACCATTCTCGACCTGCCCTACGAGCAGATGGTGGCAGACACCGAAGGCCAGGCGCGCCGCGTGCTGGAATTCG
This sequence comes from Rhodocyclaceae bacterium, assembly GCA_028713915.1. GTDB lineage: Bacteria > Pseudomonadota > Gammaproteobacteria > Burkholderiales > Rhodocyclaceae > Nitricoxidireducens. The sequence goes on from JAQTNK010000002.1 coordinate 106,804, forward strand.
CCGGGCTGCCGTGGGATGCGAACTGCCTCGATTTCCACAAGAACACGCGCCTGGTGAAGACGGCGAGCGTGGCGCAGGTGCGACAGCCGATCTACAAAACCTCGGTGGCGCGCTGGAAGCATTTCGCCCGGCATCTGCGCCCGCTGTGGGAGATCGTGCGCGAGTACCGGCCGGTGGACGACTTTCCCGCCGCGGCGGCCGCCGCCGAGCCGGCGCGCAGCGCCGAGTCGTGGCATGTGGAGGGCATCGCCCTCTACCGGCAAGACCGCTTCGACGCCGCCCTGGCCTGCTACGAGCGCGCCCTGGCGCTGCGGCCGGATTTCCCCGAGGCATGGAACAGCAAGGGCTTCCTGCTCCAGGACCTGGATCGCCTCGAAGAAGCGCGCGACTGCTTCGCCCAGGCGCTCAAGCTCGCGCCGGAAATGGCGATGGCGCGCCTCAACCTCGGCATGGCGCAATTGAAGCTCGGCGCGTGGGAAGCCGGCTGGGAGAATTACGAAGCGCGCTGGACCGGCTCGGCGGAAAGCGGCAAGGGCCTGTTCCGGCGCCCGCCCTGCCCGCTGCCGCAGTGGCACGGCGAAGGCGCCACGGAAAATCTGCGGCTGCTGGTCATCGCCGAGCAGGGCTTCGGCGACACCTTGCAGTTCGCCCGCTATCTGCCGCTGGCGGCCGGGCGCTTCGCCCGCGTCGGCTTCGTCTGCACGCCGCCGGTACAGCGGCTGCTGGACCAGGCCTTTGGCGACGACGTGGTGCTGTTCACGAAAATGCCGAGCGACTTCGGCGACTGGGACCGCTATTGCCCGCTGCTGTCGCTGCCGCGCGCCTTCGGCACGCGCGGCGACAACATTCCGGCGCACGTGCCCTACCTGAAGGTGCCGAATGCGGCGGCGGCGCATTGGCGCGGACGGCTGGACCGCGCGGCGCCGGGCCGCTTCCGCGTCGGCATCGCCTGGGCCGGGCGCAAGGCCCATCAGTTCGATGCGCGCCGCAGCCTGCGCTTCGAGCAGATCGAGCCGCTGCTCAATGACAAACGCATTGCCTGGGTGAGCCTGCAAAAGTGGGCGCCCGAGGACGCGCGCCCGGCCATCCCGGCCGCCGTCGACTGGCTGGACTGGACGGAGGAGTTGACGGACTTCGCCGACACGGCCGCGCTGGTGGCCAGCCTCGACCTGGTGATTTCCATCGACTCGGCCATGGTGCATCTGGCGGGCGCGCTGAACCTGCCGGTGTGGCTGCTCAATCGCTACGACGGCGAATGGCGCTGGCTGCGCCGGCGCGAGGACAGTCCCTGGTATCCGTCGCTGCGGCTTTTCAACCAGCCGGCTTTCGGCGACTGGACCAGCGTGGTTGCGGCCGTCGGCGCCGCGCTGGGCGGGCTGTCGATGGCGTCGGCGCCGGCGCGCAGCACACCGCCGCGCGCCGCGCCGCCGCTCGCGGCGCCCGCCATGCCGGCCGACGCGCTGACGCCCGACCAGGCGCTGGAACTCGCCGGCCGCCATCAGAGCGCCGGCCGCCTGCCGGAGGCCGAGCACCTGCTGCGGCAGATCCTCGCCGTCGATCCCGCGAATGCCCACGCGCTGCACCTGCTCGGCCTGGTCGCGCATCAGGCGGGGCAGCCGGCGCTGGCCGTCGACCTCGTCGGCCAGGCCGTCGCCGCGCGGCCCGGCGTGGCGTTGTTCCACAGCAACCTGGCCGAGATGTGCCGCCAGTTGGGACGCTGCGACGAGGCTGTCGACCACGGCCGCGCCGCCGTGGCGATCGACCCGGCCATGGCCTCGGCCCACAGCAACCTCGGCATCGCCCTCTACGACGCGGACGATCTCGACGGCGCCGCGGCCAGCCACCGCGAGGCCTTGGCGCGGCAGCCGGGCATGGTGCAGTCGCTCAACAACCTCGGCAGCATCGCGCGCCGGCGCAAGGATCCGCAGGCCGCCGCCGACTGGTACCGCCAGGCGCTGGCGGCGCAACCGGACTATCTCGAAGCCCTCAGCAACCTCGGTGCCGTTCTCGTCGAGGACGACCGCGCCGAGGAAGCCGCGCACTTCCTCGAACGGGCACTGCAACTGCGCGCGGATTACCCCGAAGCGCTGTGCAACCTGGGCCTGGTGCGCTTCAAGATGGATCGAACGGACGAGGCCGCGGCGCTCCTGCAACGCTCGCTCCAGCTCAAGCCGGGCTACCCGGAAGCCCTGGTCGGCCTCGCCCGCGTCCGGCACGACCAGGACCAGCTCGAGGCGGCCGAGGCGTTGCTGCGCCAGGCCGTGGCCGCGGCGCCCGGCATGGCCGATGCCTATTGCCAGCTCGGCACGACGTGCACCGAACTGGGCAAAGCCGAAGAGGCGGAAGCGGCCTATCGCCAGGCGCTGGCCATCGACCCGGCGCTGGCCGACGCGCTGAATGGCCTGGGCAACCTGCGCCTCGAGGCCGGCGCCATGGACGAAGCCGAGGCGCTGCTGCGCGAGGCCATCGCCGCCGCGCCCGACAATGTCGGTGCGCGCTTCCATCTCGTCCAGGCGAAGAAGGTCAAGCCCGGCGACGACAATCTCGCTGCGCTGGAAGCGCTGGCGACCGGCATCGACGCCATGAGCGCCGACAAGCGCCTCTCGCTGCACTACGCGCTGGGCAAGGCGTACGACGATCTGAAGGACTTCGCGCGCGCCTTCCCGCATTTCCTCGAAGGCGCGCGCATCAAGCGCAGCAAGCTGCACTACGACGCCGAGGCCGACGCGGCCCGCACGCAGCGCATCGCGGATGTCGTCGATGCGGACTACCTCGCCCGCCTGCAAGGCGGCGGTGCTGCCTCGGACGTGCCGGTGTTCGTGCTCGGCATGCCGCGCTCCGGCACGACGCTCACCGAGCAGATCATCGCCAGCCATCCCGAAGTCTTCGGCGCCGGCGAACTTGCCGACCTCATGGCGATCGTGCAGCAGCCGCCCGTCGCCGGCGGGAATTTTCTCGCCTATCCGGAGAATCTCGCGCCGCTCGGCCGCGAACGCCTCTCGGCATGGGGCGCCGACTACGTCGCGCGCCTGGTGCGCCGCGCGCCGACGGCTCGCCGCATCACCGACAAGATGCCCGCCAACTACCTGGCGCTGGGGCTGATTCCGCTGATGCTGCCGCAGGCGCGCATCGTTCACGTCAAGCGCAATCCCGTGGATACCTGTCTGTCGTGCTTCACGCGCCTGTTCAACCGCCACCAGGACGCCACCTACGACCTCGCCGAACTGGGCCGCCACTACGCCAGCTATGCGCGGCTGATGCAGCACTGGCGCGCCGTGCTGCCGGGACGCTTCCTCGAGGTGCAGTACGAGGACATCGTCGCCGACATGGAAGGCCAGGCGCGGCGCCTGATCGACTTCTGCGGCCTGGAATGGGACGACGCCTGCCTCGCCTTCCACAAGACGAAGCGCAGCATCCGCACCGCCAGCGTGACGCAGGTGCGCCAGCCGATCTACGCGAGTTCGGTGGAGCGCTGGCGTCATTACGAAGCCTTCCTCGGCCCGCTGCTCGACGCGCTGGGCGAGTTCGCGCCGCCGCCATGACGCTGCGCCACGCCTTCGCACTGGCTGCCTGCCTGCTGATGCTGGCGGGCTGCAGCGCGCTGCCGACGCCGCCGCAACGCCGCGCGGCCGCCGACATGCTGGCGGAGCGGCAGGGCTGGCAGGCGACGACGCTGCCGGCCGGCGCTTTCGATCTCGCGGCCTGGCTGCCCCCGCGCATCGCCCGCGACGACGCCCTGACCGTGTACATCGAAGGCGACGGCCTCGCCTGGCTGGCCGCGGATTTGCCCTCGTTCGATCCGACGCCGCTGACGCCGCTGGCGCTGGAGCTTGCGCTGGCCCAGCCGGCGGGCAACGCCGCCTATCTCGCGCGCCCCTGCCAGTACGTGGCGAGCGCGCGCTGCGCCCAGCGCTACTGGACCAGCGAACGCTTCGCGCCGGAAGTCGTCGCGGCGACGAACGCGGCGGTGGAGGCGCTCAAAGAGCGCTTCGGCGCCAGGCGCCTGACGCTCGTCGGCTATTCCGGCGGCGCCGCGGTGGCAGCCCTGGTGGCGGCGCGGCGCGACGACGTGGCGCGGCTCGTCACCGTGGCGGGCAACCTCGACCACGGCGCGTGGACCGCTCTGCATCGCATCACGCCGCTGACGGGCTCGCTCAATCCGGTCGACGCCAAGGCCGCGCTTGGGCGCATCCCGCAATGGCATTTCGTCGGCACGCGCGACCGCACCGTGCCGCCTGCCCTGGTGCAGGCGTTCGCGGCCGACATGCCGGCGGCCCGCGTGATCGTCCTCGACGGCTTTGAGCACAAGTGCTGCTGGGCGGAAAACTGGAGCAAACTTTGGAAAGAAATTCGGTGACGCCATGAATCGGGAAGCGCAATCCAACAACGTCGTCTGGCACCATGCCACCGTCACGCCGCAGCGGCGCGAGCAGCTCAACGGCCATCGCGCGGTGGTGGTCTGGTTTACCGGTCTTTCCGGCGCCGGCAAGTCGACGCTGGCCCACGCGGTGGAGGAAGCCTTGCACGTGCAGGGCCGCCGCACTTTCGTCTTCGACGGCGACAACGTGCGCCACGGCCTCTGCGCCGACCTCGGCTTTTCGCCCGCCGACCGGCGCGAGAACCTGCGCCGCATCGGCGAGATGGCGCGGCTTTTCGTCGATGCCGGCGTCATCGCGCTGACGGCGTTCATCTCGCCGATGCGCGCCGACCGCGAACGGGTGCGGCAGATCGTCGGCCCGGCGCGCTTCGTCGAGGTCTTCGTCTCCTGCCCGCTGGAAGTCTGCGAGCAGCGCGACGTCAAAGGCATGTACCGCCGCGCCCGCGCCGGCGAGATTCCGGAATTCACCGGCGTCTCGGCGCCCTACGAGGCGCCCGAGGCGCCCGCGCTGGTCGTCGACACCAGCACGATGTCGCTGGCGCAGAGCGTGGACCTCGTGCTGGAACTGCTGCATGCCGCGCACCTGCCGGTGCCGGACGAAACGCCGCCTACAGCCGCCTGATTTTCTCGACCAGGGCGGTCGTCGAGCTCTGGTGGATGAAGGGGATGGAATGCACCTCGCCGCCCCAGCCGATCACTTCGGCGTAGCCGACGATCTTGTCGACGGCCCAGTCGCCGCCCTTGACCAGCACGTCGGGGCGCGTTTCCAGGATGCGCTGCAAGGGCGTGTCCTCGTCGAACCAGGTCACCAGCGACACGCATTCGAGGGCGGCGAGCACGGCCATGCGGTCGGCCAGGCCGTTGATCGGCCGCTCATCGCCCTTGCCGAGGCGCTTCACGGAAGCATCGGAGTTCGCCGCGACGACAAGGCTGGCGCCGAGCGCGCGCGCCTGGGCGAGATAGGTGACATGGCCACGGTGCAGGATGTCGAAGCAGCCGTTGGTGAACACCAGCGGCCGCGGCAGCAGCGCGATGCGCGCGCGCAAGTCGGCCGGCTCGCAGAGCTTGGCCTCGAAGGGCGGCGGGGCGTAGGCCATGCGCGCAGCGGCTACTTCTTGTTCGCGGTCGCCGCGTTCTGTTGCTGCGCCCGGTTGTCGAGGTTCCTGGCCTGTTCTTCGGAAACGATCTCGAAGACGCGCACCACTTTCTGGACGCCGCCCGTCGTGCGCGCGATCTCGACCGCCGCATCGGATTCGCGCTGGGTGACGATGCCCAGCAGATAGACGGTGCCCGCTTCGGTGACGACCTTGACGTGGTTGGCGGCGAACTTGTTGGCGTCGATGAAGCGCGCCTTCACTTTCGACGTGATGTAGCTGTCGTTGCTGCGCGCGCCGAAGGAACTGGGGCCGGCGACCAGCAGCTCGTTGGTGATGGCCCTGACGTTGGGCACGCCGGTGACGACGCGCTCGATCTCGCCGCGCACCGCTTCGCTCGGCACTTCGCCGGTCAGCAGCACGGCGCGGTCGAAGCTGGTGACGTTGACATGGACCTTGTCGCCGAACTTCTCGCTGATGCGGTTGGCGGCGCGCGTCTCGATGGCTTCGTCGGCGATGTAGGTCTCGGTCGCGCGGCGATCGGCGAACACCAGGGCGCCGGCGCCGACGCCGACGGCGGCGACCGGGACGCAGCCCGTGAGCGCGGGCGCGAGGGCGGCGCAGGCCGCGGCGAGCAGGATGGTCTTGAATGTTGAACGGGTGCGGAATGAGGTCATGCGTCTTCTCCCAGCAGGAGCGTATCGATGCCGTCGCAGAGGCAGTGCAGGGTCAGCAGATGCACTTCCTGGATGCGCGCTGTGCGGGCGGCCGGTACGCAAAGATGAATGTCGGTGGCGGCGAGGCGGGCGGCCATCTTGCCGCCTTCCTTGCCGGTGAGGGCGATGATGCGGATGCCGCGCGGCTGGGCCGCGGCCATCGCTTCCAGCACGTTGGGCGAATTGCCCGAGGTGGAAATCGCCAGCAGGACGTCGCCGCGGCGGCCGAGCGCCTTGATCTGCTTGGCGAAGATGTCTTCGAAGCGGTAGTCGTTGCCGATCGAGGTCAAGGTCGAGGTGTCGGTCGTCAGCGCGATCGCGGCAAGCGGTTCGCGCTCGCGCTCGAAGCGGTTCACGAGCTCCGCGGCGAAGTGCTGCGAGTCCGCCGCCGAGCCGCCGTTGCCGCAGGCCATGATCTTGCCGCCGGCCTTGAGGCAGTCGGCCATCGCCTGCACGGCGGCGGCGATCGGGCCGGCCATGGCGTCGACGGCGGTCTGCTTGGTTTGGATGCTGGCGGCGAACTGGTCGCGGATTCGGTCTTCGATGCTCATGGTGAAGGCTACTTTGGCGATTATGCGAGCTTAGCCGCCGCCGTCAGCGGGCGAAGGCCGGAATTGGCCGGCTAAATGACGACAAATACTTCGATCAGCAAACGCTGCCAGGGGTTCCGGTGCGCGGTCAGCCTGGCGATGCGCGCGGCGACTGCCGTGCCGGCGTCCATCTCCGCCGCCACGCTGCGGTTCTCGGCGCGCGGCAGGTAGCCGAGCTTAACACCGTGCCACTCGACGCGCACGGCGTTGGCGTCGTGCGGATTGTCCGCCTCGCGGACCAGGGTGAGCGCATCGCCCACGCGCATGCGCTGCCACAGATCGTCGCCGGCATAGTACTGGAAGCCGGCCAGGGGCGAGCTTTGCACCAGGATCCGGATCGACTCGGCGCAGGTCGTGCCGGCCAGGAGGATCAGCAGCAGGCTAGCCAGGGCGGAACGCATCTTTGAGCCACTCGAGTTTCCCCTCCTGGATCAGCACGCAATCGAAGCGGCAGGCCTGCTCGCCGTGGTGCGCCAGCCAGTGGCGGGCGGCGAGAATCAGGCGCGCCTGCTTGGCGGCCGTGATGCTGGCCGCCGCGCCGCCGTAGCCGGCGCTGGAGCGCAGCCGCACTTCGACGAAGACGGTGGTGCCGCCGTCGCGGCAGACGAGGTCGATCTCGCCGCCGCGGACGCGGAAGTTGCGGCCGACGATGCGAAGACCGCGCGCCGCCAGGAAATCGGCGGCGTGCGCCTCGGCTGCGGCGCCTGCTGCTTGCTTCAATGTCATGGGGCTGCAAGAATGCGGGTATGGAAGCACATCATACGACATCGGCATTATTCGTGGTGGCGACGCCGCTGGGCAATCTCGACGACATCACGCTGCGCGCGCTCGAAGTGCTGCGCGCTGCCGATCTCATCGCCTGCGAGGACACGCGGCATACGCGGCATCTGCTCGAGCGCCACGGCATCCGTGCGCCGCTGCTGGCTCTGCACGAGCACAACGAGAACCAGGCCGCGGACAAGCTGATCGCCCTGCTCGCCGACGGCAAGCGCGTGGCGCTGGTGTCGGATGCCGGCACGCCCGGCATTTCCGATCCCGGCGCGCGCGCGGTCGCCGCGGTGCGCGCCGCGGGGCACAAGGTGGTGCCGCTGCCGGGACCGAGTGCGGCGATTGCGGCGCTGTCGGCCGCCGGACTGCCCGACGCGCGCTTCCTCTTCGCCGGCTTTCTGCCGACGAAGGCGACGGCGCGGCGCAGCGAAATCGAACGCCTGGGCGCCGTGCCGGCGGCGCTCGTCTTCTACGAAGCGCCGCACCGCATCGAGGAAACCGTCGCCGACCTGGCGGCCGTGCTCGAGCCGCAGCGCACGCTGGTGGTGGCGCGCGAACTGACCAAGCTCTTCGAGCAGATCGCGTCCATGCCGCTGGCGGATGGCCCGGCGTGGTTCGCCGCCGACGACAACCGGCGGCGCGGCGAATTCGTGCTCATCGTCTCGGGGCCGCCGCCGCGCCAAGGGTTGGACGCCGAAACCGAGCGCGTGCTGGCGGCCCTGCTGGCCGAGTTGCCGGTCAAGCAGGCGGCCAAGCTCGCCGCCACCATCACCGGTGCGGCGAAGAACGAGCTCTACCAACGTGCACTCGAACTCAAGGCATAATTCGGATACATAATCACTCGTTCGAGGGGCCTGCCGCAAAACGCTGCGGCAGGCCCCTCAACTCGTACTTTGACGATGACGACTTCGACTCTGACTCTTATCCGTCCCGACGACTGGCACCTGCATCTGCGCGACGGCGCCGCGCTGGCGGCGGTCGTCGCCGACACGGCGCGCCGCTTCGGCCGTGCCGTCGTCATGCCGAACCTCAAGCCGCCGGTGACGACGGTCGAGCAGGCTGGCGCCTACCGGGCGCGCATTCTCGCGGCGCTGCCCGCCGGCAGCGCCTTCGAGCCGCTGATGACGCTCTACCTGACCGACAACACGGCGCCGGCGGAAATCGAGCGGGCGAAAGCCAGCGGCTTCGTCCATGCCGTCAAGCTCTACCCGGCCGGGGCGACGACCAATTCGGCTGCCGGCGTGACCGACCTGGCGCGCTGCCGCGCCACGCTCGCGCGCATGGAAGCGCTCGGCCTGCCGCTGCTGGTGCATGGCGAAGCGACCGATCCGGCGGTCGATGTCTTCGACCGCGAGGCGGTGTTCATCGAGCGCGTGCTGGCGCCGCTGCTCCAGGATTTTCCCGGCCTCAGGCTGGTGCTCGAGCACGTCACGACCCAAGAGGGCGTCGACTTCGTGCGCGCGTCCGGGACCAACGTGGCGGCGACGATCACCGCCCATCACCTGCTGATGAACCGCAACGCGATTTTCGCCGGCGGCATCCGGCCGCATCATTATTGCCTGCCGGTGCTCAAGCGCGAGGCGCACCGCCAGGCGCTGGTCGCGGCGGCCGTCTCGGGCAGTGTGCAGTTCTTTCTCGGCACCGATTCGGCGCCGCACGCCAAGGGCGCCAAGGAAGCCGCCTGCGGCTGCGCCGGCTGCTACACGGCGCATGCCGGCATCGAACTGTATGCCGAGGTCTTCGAGGCGGCCGGCGCGCTCGACAGGCTGGAGGCCTTTGCGGCCTTCCACGGCGCCGACTTCTACGGCCTGCCGCGCAATCGCGAGCGCATCACGCTGGTGAAGGAAAGCTGGACCGTGCCGGCGGTCGTGCCCTATGGCGCGGAGGAGACGCTGGTGCCGTTGCGCGCGGGCGAGACGGTGGCGTGGCGCCTGCAAACGGAGGAGCGAGGATGAAGTTGCGCAAGGAATGGACGGCCGGCCTGCTGGCGGGCCTGGCGGCCGTGCTGCTGGCGGGCTGCGGCCGCGACGACACGGCTTCGTTGATGATCGACGGCAACGACACGGCCCTGACGCTGGAGCGCGTCAAGCCCTATGTCTGGAGCGACGAGTGGGACCTGGACCTGGTCGTGCGCCGCTTCCCGGATTGCCAGCGCCGCCACAAGCTCAATCCGGCGCGCGGCGAGGCGTTCAAGATGGACGTGTTCGCGCCGGAGCCCGGTGTCTTCATCGTCAAGCAGGGCAAGCGCTGGTATGTCACGCAGCTGAAGGACTGCGACCTGCAGGCCTTCAAGGAAGCGCCGCCGGAACCGGGCACGCCGGTCGGCTCGTTCGCCGAGAAGGACGGCGTCCTCAAGTTCGTGAAAGCGCCTGCGGCAGGTTCTTGAACGCCCGGATCAACCGTCGGCGTTGATCTGGGCGATCAGTTCCTTGAGCACGGCTTCGGCGCGATCGTTGTCGATCTGGCAGGTGCCCGCGGCCTGGTGGCCGCCGCCGCCGTACTTGAGCATGAGTTCGCCGACGTTGGTTTTCGCGCTGCGGTCGAAGATGGACTTGCCGGTGGCATAAACAGTATTCTGCTGCTTGACGCCCCAGAGCACGTGGATCGAGATGTTGCACTGGGGGAAGAGCGCATAGATCATGAAGCGGTTGCCGGCGTAGATGGTCTCTTCGCCGCGCAGGTCGAGGACGACGAGGTTCTTGTGCACGGTGGCGCAGCGCTTGATCTGTTCCTTGAATTTCTCCGCATGCTCGAAATAGAGGCTGGCGCGCTCGACCACGTCGGGCAGCTTGAGGATGTCGTCGATCGCGTGGTTCTTGCAGTAGTCGATCAGGTCCATCATCAGGTTGTAGTTCGAGATGCGGAACTCGCGGAAGCGGCCGAGGCCAGTGCGCGCGTCCATGAGGAAGTTCATCAGCACCCAGCCCTTCGGATTCAGCACTTCGTCCATGGAGAACTGGGCCGAATCGGCCTTGTCCACTGCCGTCATCATTTCGTTCCACGCCGCCGGGAACTTGTTCCTGCCGCCGAAGTGCTCGTAGACGACGCGCGCCGCCGAGGGCGCGTCGGGATAAATGATGTGGTTGGGCCGTTCGCCGGGGTTGCGGAAAGTCTCCGACAGGTGGTGGTCGAAAGCGAGGCGCACGCCGGGCACGAAAGGCAGGTTGGTCGTGATGTCGTTGTCGGTGATCTCGACCTTGCCGTCCTGCATGTCCTTGGGATGGACGAACTTGATCTCGTCGATCATGTCGAGGTGCTTGAGGAGCACGGCGCAAACCAAGCCGTCGAAGTCGCTGCGGGTGACCAGGCGGTACTTGCTCATGAGAGGGACGTCTCCTTCGGGTTTTTCGGCCGCGCGCGCCGACGGCGCGGCAGCCAGGCGAATTTCGAAAAGCATACCATAGCGCCTGAATTTCACTGCCGCCGCGGCCGACATCGGCGCGGATGCTAAGATTCGTGCGGAAGTCCGCCAGGCAGCCGCTGGACGCGCAAGCGTCTGGAGGAAAGTCCGGGCCCCACAGAGCAGGATGCCGGCTAACGGCCGGGCGCCGCGAGGCGACAGACAGTGCAACAGAAAGATACCGCCGATGGCCCGACTTTGCCGCCGCAAGACGGCAAAGTCAAAATCCGCACAGGAGGAAATGCCTTCGCGGAGCGGGCTCAGGCAAGGGTGAAATGGTGGCGTGCCGCAAGGCGCGCCGCGGCCGCGCAAGCGGTCGCGAGGTAAGAGCTCACCGCGGACGTGGCAACACGGACGGCACGGCAAACCTCATCCGGGGCAAGGCCAAATAGGGGAGCAATGGCGCTGCTCGCGTCGCTCCCGGGTAGGCTGCTAGAGGCCGTCGGCAACGGCGGTCCCAGAGGAATGGCTGCTCACGACAGAACCCGGCTTATCGGCGGACTTCCACCTGCCATTTCCCCCGTTTCCCTGCAGGACGATGCGACGCCCGCCACGGCAGCCGGCACACCCTCGCCTTGACGATCCCCATATCTTCATAAAGCACTTCCGGTTTCGTTTTGTCGTGATTGATTTTAAGGGCAAATTTCTTTGTCCTGCCCTTTCGCAAGCGGCGTTAAGTCCTTGTCGCGCATGGAAAAAGTTGGAAATTCGCTTGACCGGTCCGAAAAGATGCCCTAAAGTGGGAAAAGGTGGTGAAAAGTGGGGGACGCCGATGTTCTCAGCCACCCAAAAAGGGGAGACGGGTGTTTCAAGGAGCGACGGCGCTAAACCTGGATGCGAAGGGGCGGATGGCGATTCCGTCGCGCCATCGCGACGGGCTTAATGTCGCCTCGGCCTCCCGCCTGATCCTCACCACCCATCCGCATCGCTGCCTGTTGCTCTATCCCGAGCCGGCCTGGGCGCCGATCCGCGAGAAGATTCTGGCCGCGCCCAGCTTCGATCCCCGTTCCGCCGCCGCCAAGCGCGTGCTGGTCGGCAATGCGCGCGACGAGCAGATGGACGGCGCCGGCCGCCTGTTGATTGCGCCCGAACTGCGCGAATTCGCCTCCCTGGAAAAGCAGGTCTGGCTGGTGGGCATGGGCAGCCATTTCGAGATCTGGTCGGATGCGGGCTGGAAGCGCCAGCACGAGGCGGCTTTCGAGGCGTTGTCGGCGAACGAGCCGCCGCCGGGATTCGAGGGCATTTCGCTGTGACCGCCGCGGGCGGCCACGTCAGCGTGCTGCTGGCGGAGGCGGTCGCGGCGCTCGCGGTCAGGCAGGACGGAATCTATGTCGACGCGACGTTCGGGCGCGGCGGCCACAGCCGCGAAATTCTCGCGCAGCTGGGCAAGCCGGGCCGCTTGATCGCGCTGGATCGCGATCCGGCGGCGGTGGCGGCGGCACGGCAAATCGCCGACCCGCGCCTGACCGTGGTGCATGCCGCCTTCGGACGCCTGGGCGAAGTGCTCGACGAACTCGGCATCGCCAAGGTGGATGGCGTGCTGCTGGACGTCGGCGTGTCGTCGCCGCAACTGGATACGCCCGAGAGGGGCATGAGTTTTCGTTTCGATGCGCCGCTGGACATGCGCATGGACACGACGCAGGGGGAGACCGCGGCGGATTTTCTGGCGCGGGCGGATCAACGTGAGATTGAAAGGGTGGTCAGGGACTATGGCGAAGAACGGTTTGCTCATGCGATTGCAAAGGCGGTTGTTGCTGCTCGGTGCGAATACCGTATTTCAACCACGCGACAATTTGCCGCGCTCGTGGAAAAAGCCGTGCTCACGCGGGAACCGGGCCAGCATCCGGCGACGCGCAGCTTTCAAGCTCTACGGATTCACGTCAATCGGGAGCTTGAGGAGCTGTCGCTAGTCCTGCCGCAATGCCAGGAGCGGCTGGTCAGCGGCGGCCGCCTGGTGGTCATCGCTTTCCATTCGCTGGAGGATCGCATCGTCAAACGCTTCATGCGCGACGCCTCGCAACCGCCGAAGCTGCCGAAGAAGCTGCCGGTACGCGCGGCCGAGCTGCCGCCGCCGCAACTGAAACTCATCGGCAAGCCGGTGTTTCCGTCGGCGGCGGAGACGGCCGCGAACCCGCGGGCGCGCAGCGCCGTCATGCGCGTCGCCGCGAGGATATAGGCGGTGGCGCGGTTCAATGCGGTGCTGGTGCTGATCGCCGTGGCCTGCGCGCTCTCGGCGGTCACGTCCACCCATCGGGCGCGCAAGCTATTTACGGAACTCGAGCGGGAACAGAACCGCATGCGCGAGCTCGAAGTCGAATGGGGTCAGTTGCAACTCGAACAAAGCACTTGGGCCGCGCATGCCCGCGTCGAGAAAATCGCGCGCGAACGCTTGGGCATGAAGACTCCGGCGCCGGGACAGATCGTCGTGGTTGAAGGTCCCAAATGAAGTTCGTCAAGTTCGCCAGCAGCCCGGTGCTCTCCCAGCCCTTGCCGGCGTGGCGCACGCGCCTGGTGCTCTTCGCCCTGCTGGCGGCATTCGCCGCGCTGGTCGGCCGCTCGCTCTACCTGCAGGTGTTCCAGAACGATTTCCTGCGCCAGAAAGGCGAGTCGCGCTACGAACGCACGATCGAGATCACCGCCACGCGCGGGCGCATCGTCGACCGGCACGGCGACATGCTGGCGGTATCGACGCCGGTGAAGTCGATCTGGGCGATTCCCGAAGACGCCAGGCTGACGCCGCACGATGCGCGCCAGTTGGCGCAACTGCTCGAAATGGACGTTCGCGAGCTCAACGCCAAGCTTGCCTCCGATCGCGACTTCGTTTTCGTCAAGCGCCAACTGCCGCCGGACGTCGCCGAGAAGGTCGCGGCGCTGCACTTGCCCGGCATCCACGAGCAGGTCGAATACCGCCGCTTCTATCCGGCCGGCGAAGTCGTCGCCCACATGCTCGGCTTCACCGGCGTCGACGATGCCGGCCAGGAAGGCGTCGAGCTGGCGCTGAACGGCCAGCTCGCCGGCAAGCCCGGCTCGCGCCGCGTCATCAAGGACCGGCGCGGCGAGATCGTCGAAGACGTCGAGTCGATCCACACGCCGCAGGACGGCAAGGACGTCGTCCTCGCGCTCGACGGCAAGATCCAGTATCTCGCCTACACCAGCCTCAAGCAGGCCATCGTCGAAAACCGCGCCAAGGCCGGCAGCATCGTCGTCCTCGACGCCAAGAGCGGCGAAGTGCTGGCCTTGATGAACTGGCCGACCTACAACCCCAACAACCGCACCCATCTCGTCGGCGCGCAATTGCGCAACCGCGCCTTCACCGACACCTTCGAGCCCGGCTCGACCATGAAGCCCTTCACGGCGGCGCTGGCGCTGGAAAAAGGCGCCTATCGCTTCGATACGCAGATCCAGACGGCGCCGGGCCGGCTCAGCATCGGACCGGCGACGATTTCCGACACGCACATGAACGGCCTGATCACCGTCGCCCAGGTGATCCAGAAATCCTCGAACGTCGGCATCTCGAAAATCGCCTTGTCGCTGCCGTCCGCGGAGTTGTGGAAAATGTACGACGAGCTGGGTCTCGGCAATCCCCTGCATCTGGGCTTTCCCGGCGAAGTCGGCGGCCGGCTGCGTCCGTACAAGAGCTGGCGGCCGATCGAGCAGGCGACGATGTCCTTCGGCCACGGCCTTTCGGTGACGCTGATCCAGCTGGCGCGCGCCTACCTCGCCTTCGCCCGCGACGGCGACCTGATCCCGCTGTCGCTCGAGCGCGTCGATGCGCCGCCGCTCACGGGCAAGCCGGTGTACTCGGCGCAAACCGCGCACGAAGTGCGGACCATGCTCGAAATGGTCGTCCAGCCGGGCGGCACGGCGCCGAAAGCGCAGATTCCGGGCTATCGCGTCGCCGGCAAGACCGGCACGGCGCACAAAGTCGACGGCGGCATCTATGTCGACAAGTACGTGGCGTCCTTCGTCGGCTTCGCGCCGGCGTCCGATCCGCGCCTGGTGGTCGCCGTCATGATCGACGAGCCGTCGGGCAAGAGCTATTACGGCGGCGACGTGGCGGCGCCGGTGTTCGCCCAGGTCATGGCCGGCAGCCTGCGCACGCTTGGCGTGCCGACCGATGCGCCGCTGAAGCCGCTGCAAGTGGCCGACGCGCCGGCCGCGAAGGAAGAAATGTGAACGCCGCCGAGATTCTCGAGCGCCTCGAACGGCAAGGCGTCGCGGCGACCAGCCTGTGCCTCGATTCGCGCCGGGTGGCGCCCGGCGACGTCTTCGTCGCGTTCAAGGGACAGCGCGGCGACGGCCGCGCCCACATCCGCCAGGCGGTGGAGCGCGGCGCTGCCGCCGTGCTCTACGAGGCCGGGGAGGTGGCGCCGATTCCGGTCCCGCATTGCGCGGTCGAGAACCTCGATCGCCTCGCCGGCGAAGTTGCCCACCTGGTCTATGGCCGGCCTTCGGAGCGCTTGTGGCTGGCCGGCGTCACCGGCACCAACGGCAAGACGTCGGTATCGCAATGGATCGCCCAGGCCCTCAACGCCCTGGGCGCCAAGTGTGCGGTGATCGGCACCTTGGGCAACGGCTTTCCCGGCGCGCTGGCCGAGAGTCCCAACACCACGCCGGATGCCGTCGCCTTGCATCGCCTGCTGGCGCAATTCGTCGCCCAGGGCGCGTCGAGCTGCGCCATGGAGGTCTCGTCGATCGGCCTCGACCAGGGCCGCATCAACGGCGCGGCTTTCAAGGTCGCCGTGTTCACCAACCTCACGCGCGACCACCTCGAATATCACGGCGACATGGACGCCTACAGCGCGGCGAAGGAGCGCCTGTTCGATCTGCCCGGCCTCGAAGCGGCCGTGGTCAACCTCGACGATCCGTTCGGCGCGCGCCTGGCGCAGCAGCTCGGCGGCCGCATCCGCACCATCGGCTATACGCTGGCCGGCAACCGCCGCGCCGCCGACGTCCTCGCCGCCGAAGATCTCGTCATGACGCCGACCGGGCTCGCCTTCACCGTGGATCGCGTCCGTATCGAAGCGCCCGTCGTCGGCCGCTTCAACGCCGCCAACCTGCTGGCGGTCATCGGCGCGCTGCTGGCCGGCGGCGCGAAACTCGCCGACATCGCCCGCGCGCTGCGCCGCATCGCGCCGCCGCCGGGCCGCATGCAGGCCGTCGGCGGCGCGGGCGAGCCGCTGGTCGTCGTCGACTACGCCCACACTCCCGACGCGCTGGAACAGGCGCTGCAGGCGTTGCGCGAAACGGCGGCGGCGCGCGGCGGCAAGCTCGTTTGCATCTTCGGCTGCGGCGGCGACCGCGACGCCGGCAAGCGTCCGCTGATGGGAGCGGCGGCCGAACGGCTGGCCGACTGCGTCGTCCTCACCAGCGACAATCCGCGCAGCGAAGATCCGCTGGCGATCCTCGCCGCCATCCGTTCCGGCATGAAAGGCCAGCCGCTGATCGAGGCCGACCGCGCCGCCGCCATCCGCGACGCCGTGGCGGCGGCCGCCGCGAGCGACGTCGTGCTGCTCGCCGGCAAAGGCCACGAGCCCTACCAGGAAGTGGCGGGCGCGCGCCAGCCGTTCTCGGACGTGGCGCAGGCGCTGGCGGCCCTGGAGGCGCGGCCATGATGAAGCTGACTACGGTGGCGCGCGCGGTCGGCGGCACGCTCACGGGCGCCGATGCCGCGTTCGTCGGCGTCAGCACCGATTCGCGCAAGATCGCGCCGGGCGAATTGTTCATCGCCTTGAAAGGCGACAATTTCGACGGCCACGATTACGTCGCCCAGGTGCTGGCCCAGGGCGCGGCCGGCGCGCTGGTCGAGCGCGGCTGGGCGCAGGCGCAAGGCGCCGGCCTGCCGCTCGTCGCCGTCGACGACACGCGCAGCGCGCTCGGCCGCCTGGCCGCCGACTGGCGCCGCCGCTTCGACATTCCGGTGATTGCCGTCACCGGCAGCAACGGCAAGACGACGGTCAAGGAGATGATCGCCGCCATCCTCGCCGCGCAGCACGGCGCCGACCATCGCCTCGCCACCGCCGGCAACTTCAACAACGACATCGGCCTGCCGCTGACCTTGCTGCGCCTCTCCGCCGACCACCGCGCCGCCGTCATCGAAATGGGCATGAACCATCCGGGCGAGACGGCCGAGCTGGCCGCCATCTGCCGCCCGACCGTGGCGCTCATCAACAACGCCCAGCGCGAACACCAGGAATTCATGAAGTCGGTCGCCGCCGTCGCCGAAGAACATGGCGCCGTCATCGCGGCGCTGCCGGCCGACGGCATCGCCGCCATCAACGCCGACGACGAATTCGCCGACTACTGGCGCGGCCTGGCCGGCGACCGCCGCGTCCAGGACTTCGGCCTCGACCAGCCCGCCGCCGTCACCGCCGGCTGCCGCATCGACGTCGATGGCCTGACGCTCGACATCGCCACGCCCGCCGGCCGCGTGCCGGTGCGGCTCGCCGTCATCGGCCTGCACAACGCCAGGAATGCCCTTGCCGCCACGGCGGCGGCGACCGCGGCGGGCGCGAGCCTCGACGCGGTCCGCCGCGGCCTCGAATCCTTCCGCGCCGTCAAGGGTCGTCTCCAGCTCAAGCGCGGCCTCGCCGGCGCCACGGTGATCGACGACACCTACAACGCCAACCCGGATTCCGTCGGCGCCGCGATCGACGTGCTGGCCTCCTTCCCCGGCCGCCGCATCCTGGTTCTCGGCGACATGGGCGAAGTCGGCGCGAAGGCCGGCCAGTACCACGACGAGATCGGCGGCCATGCCAAGAGCATGGGACTGGAGCGGCTGCTGGCGCTCGGCGACTATGCCGAAGCGGCGGCGCACAACTTCGGCGCCGGCGCCGGCCACTTCGCCCGCGTCGAGGACCTGATCGCCGCATTGCGTCCCGAACTCGGCAGCGGCGTCACCGTGCTCGTCAAGGGCTCGCGCTTCATGCGCATGGAGCGCGTCGTGGCCGCCATCGAGGAAGACCCTTTGAACCGCCGAGACGCGGAGGCGCAGAGCAAACCATGAGCGACAGTCAAATTCTTTCTCGGCGTCTCGGCGCCTCGGCGGTGAGGTTCCATCATGTTGCTTGAACTTTCCCAATGGCTGGCGAAGGATATTCGCAGCTTCAACGTCTTCAACTACATCACGCTGCGCGCGGTGTTGGCGACGATGACGGCGCTGACGATTTCCTTCGTCGCCGGGCCGGCTTTCATCCGCTGGCTGACGGCGAAGAAGATCGGCCAGTCGGTGCGCAGCGACGGTCCGCAATCGCACTTGTCCAAGTCCGGCACGCCGACCATGGGCGGCGGCCTCATCCTGATCTCGGTGGGCGTGTCGACGCTGCTGTGGGCCGACCTCTCGAACCGCTTCGTCTGGATCGTGCTCATCGTCACGCTGGGCTTCGGCGCCGTCGGCTGGGTGGACGACTGGCGCAAGGTCGTCTATCGCAATCCGGACGGCCTGTCGGCGCGCGCGAAGTTCTTCTGGCAGTCGCTGATCGGCCTGGTGGCGGCGATCTACATCGCCTTCTCGATCTCGGCGCCGAACAACGAGAAGGTCGCCGAGCTGTTCTTCCACTGGGTCGGCAGCGGCTTCACCCTGGAACTGCCGGCCAAGGCCGACCTCATCGTGCCTTTCTTCAAGAGCGTCTCCTACCCGGTCGGCATGTTCGGCTTCATCGCCCTGACCTACCTGGTCATCGTCGGCACCAGCAACGCCGTCAATCTCACCGACGGCCTCGACGGGCTTGCCATCATGCCGACCGTGCTGGTCGGCGCGGCGCTCGGCATCTTTTCCTACGTCGCCGGCAATGCCGTGTTCTCGAAGTACCTGCTGCTGCCCTACATTCCCGGCGCCGGCGAGCTCACGGTGTTCTGCGGCGCGCTGGCCGGCGCGGGACTGGGCTTCCTCTGGTTCAACGCCTATCCGGCCGAAGTCTTCATGGGCGACGTCGGCGCGCTGTCGCTGGGTGCGGCGCTCGGCGCCGTCGCCGTCATCGCGCGCCAGGAGATCGTGCTGTTCATCATGGGCGGCGTCTTCGTCGCCGAGACGCTCTCGGTGATGGTCCAGGTCGCCTATTTCAAATACACCAAGCGGCGCTACGGCGAAGGCCGGCGCATCCTGCGCATGGCGCCGCTGCATCACCATTTCGAACAGTCGGGCTGGAAGGAAACGCAGGTCGTGGTGAGGTTCTGGATCATCACCATCCTGCTGGTGCTGTTCGGCTTGTCGACCCTGAAGATCCGGTAAAAGATGAACCGCCGAGGCGCCGAGGCGCAGAGAAATCGCGAAGGAGTTATCGGCGCCTCGGCGCCTCGGCGCCTCGGCGGTAAACGCTTATGGTCTTAGAAGGCAAAAACGTTCTCGTGCTCGGCCTCGGCGAATCGGGGCTGGCGATGGCGAAGTGGTGCGCGCGCCAGGGGGCGGCCGTGCGCGTCGCCGATACGCGCGCCGAGCCGCCGTTCAAGGCCGAACTGCTGCGCAGCGTGCCGCTGGCGCAGTTCGTCGCCGGCGAATTCGACAAGTCCCTGCTGTCGGGCATCGACATCCTGGCGCTCTCGCCGGGACTGTCCGCCGGGCTGCTGGTGGTGCTGCACGCGCGTGCCCAAGGCATTCCCGTGGTCGGCGAGATCGAGCTGTTCGCCTGGGCCCTGCGCGAACTGGGCCAGCGCGACAGCGGGCCGCAGTACGCGCGCATCCTCGCCATCACCGGCACCAACGGCAAGACCACCACCACGGCGCTGACCGGTCACCTGTGCCGCGCCGCCGGCCGCGTCACCGGCGTCGCCGGCAACATCTCGCCGGCCGCGCTGACGGCGCTGATGGCCTGCCTCGATGCCGGCAAGCTGCCGCAGGTGTGGGTTCTCGAGCTGTCGAGCTTCCAGCTCGAAACCCTAGAGTCGCTGGACGCCGACGCCGCCGCCGTGCTCAACATCAGCGACGATCATCTCGACCGCTACATCGACCTCGACGAATACGCGTCGGCCAAGGCGCGCATCTTCCTCTCGAGCGCCGAGACGGCCGGCGTGCAGGTGCTCAATCGCCAGGATGCGCGCGTCAAGAACATGGCGCTGCCCGGCCGCAAGCTCGTCACCTTCGGCCTCGACGCGCCCCACGACGCGCAGGATTTCGGCCTGCGCCAGAACCGCAACGAACCCTGGATCGTGCGCGGCGACAGCTTCCTGCTGCCGCTGAGCGAACTGCCCATTGCCGGCTTGCACAATGCCGCGAACGCCATGGCGGCGCTGGCCTTGTGCGCCGCCATCGACCTGGCGCCGGTCTCCTTGCTGCCGGCGCTGCGCGGCTTTCCCGGCCTGCCGCATCGCGTCGAAAAGATCGCCGAGTTCGCGGGCGTGGCCTGGTACGACGATTCGAAAGGCACCAACGTCGGCGCCACGGTGGCGGCCATCGAAGGCCTGACCACGGCCGCGCGCAAGGTCGTCGTGATCCTCGGCGGCGACGGCAAAGGCCAGGATTTCTCGCCGCTGAAAGCGGCGGTGGCCGGCGCCCGCGCCGCCGTGCTGATCGGCCGCGACGGTCCGCGCATCGGCGCGGCGATCGCCGGCAGCGGCGTGCCCATCCTCGTCGCCGCCGACCTCGACGACGCCGTCAGGCGCGCCGCGCAGCAAGCGCGGCCCGGCGATGCGGTGCTGCTCTCGCCGGCCTGCGCCAGCTTCGACATGTTCCGCAATTACGAGCATCGCGCCGAAGTCTTCGCCGCCGCGGTGCGCAAATTGTCGGCGGCGACATGAGCGCGGCCGTCTTCAAGAGCAATCGCCGCAACTCCGCCGCCGTGGCGCCGCCGGAGGAACTCGACCCCTGGCTGCTGTGGCCGGCGCTGGGCCTGCTGATGTTCGGCCTCGTCATGGTCTATTCGGCGTCCATCGCCACGGCCGAAGGCAGCAAGTTCACCGCTTACCAGCCTGCCTACTTCCTCGTTCGCCATGCCGTGTTTCTCGTCGTCGGCCTGGTGGCCGGCATCGTCGCCTTCCAGGTTCCGCTGCGCTTCTGGCAGCAGATCGCGCCCTGGGCTTTCGTCGTCGGCGTCGTGCTGCTGCTGGTCGTGCTGATTCCCCACATTGGCCGCTCGGTGAACGGCGCGCAGCGCTGGCTGCCGCTGGGGCCGATCAACCTCCAGCCTTCCGAGCTGATGAAGCTCTTCGCCGTGCTCTACGCCGCCGACTACACCATGCGCAAGCTCGCCGACATGGACAGCTTCCGGCGCGGCTTCCTGCCGATGGCGGCGGTGATCATCTCGGTCGGCTTCCTGCTGCTGCGCGAGCCCGATTTCGGCGCCTTCGTCGTCGTCGCCGCGATCGCTTTCGGCATCCTTTTCCTCGGCGGCATCAATGCCCGCATCTTCGCCCTGCTGGCCGTCGTCGCGCTGGTCGGCTTCGTGCTGCTGATCTGGCTGTCGCCCTATCGCCGCGAACGCATCCTCGGCTTCATGGACCCCTGGCAGGATTCCTTCGGCAAGGGCTACCAGCTGTCGCACGCGCTGATCGCCTTCGGCCGCGGCCAGTGGTTCGGCGTCGGCCTCGGCGCCAGCGTCGAGAAGCTGTTCTATCTGCCCGAGGCGCACACCGACTTCCTGCTCGCCGTGATCGCCGAGGAACTCGGCTTCGCCGGCGTGCTGGTCATCATCGTGCTGTTCGGCCTGCTGGTGCAGCGCGCCTTCGCCGTCGGCCGCCAGGCGCTGCTGCTCGACCGCGTCTATGCCGGCCTCGTCGCGCAGGGCATCGGCATCTGGCTCGGCGTGCAGGCCTTCATCAACATGGGCGTCAACATGGGCCTCTTGCCGACCAAGGGACTGACGCTGCCGCTGATGAGCTTCGGCGGCTCCGGCATCGTCGCCAACTGCATCGCGCTGGCGCTGTTGCTGCGCGTGGACTGGGAGAGCCGGGCGCTCATGCGAGGCCAGCAGGTATGAGCGCGAAGACCTTGCTCGTCATGGCCGGCGGCACCGGCGGCCACATCATGCCGGGGCTGGCGGTGGCCGACCACATGAAGGACCGCGGCTGGCGCGTGGTCTGGATGGGCAATCCCGACGGCATGGAGGCGCGCCTGGTGCCCGGCCACGGCTACGAAATGGCCTGGGTGCGCTTCACTGCGCTGCGCGGCAAGGGCATTCTCAGGAAGCTCTTGCTGCCGTTCAACCTGCTGCGCGGCTTTGCCCAGTCGCTGCGCGAGATCAAGCGCGTGCGCCCCGACGTCGTGCTGGGCCTGGGCGGCTTCATCACCTTTCCGGGCGGCATGATGGCGGCGTGGAAGGGCACGCCGCTGCTGCTGCACGAGCAGAATTCCGTCGCCGGCCTGGCGAACCGCGTGCTGGCCCAAGTCGCCGACGGCGTCGTCACCGGCTTCCCGAACGTCATGAAGAATGGCGCCTGGGTCGGCAACCCGGTGCGCGACGCGATTGCCCACTTGCCGTCGCCGGGCGCGCGCTACGGCGAACGCCGCGGGGCGCTGCATCTGCTCGTCGTCGGCGGCAGCCTCGGCGCGCAGGCGTTGAACGACGTGCTGCCCAAGGCCCTGGCGCTGATCCCCGAGGGCCAGCGGCCGGAAGTGGTGCATCAGTCGGGCGAGAAGCACCTGTCCAGGCTCAACAGCGGCTACGCCGCCGCCGGCGTCAGGGCGCACTGCGTCGCTTTCATCGAGGACATGGCGGCGGCCTACGCCTGGGCCGATCTCGTCATCTGCCGCGCCGGGGCGCTGACCGTGGCCGAACTGGCGGCCGCCGGCGTCGCCAGCATTCTCGTGCCGTTCCCGCACGCGGTGGACGACCACCAGACCGGCAATGCGCGCTTCCTCGCCAGCGCCGGCGCGGCGATTTTGCTGCCGCAAAACGAGTTGTCGCCGCAACGGCTGGCGCTGCTTCGCGACATGAGCCGCGAGCAATTGCTGCAGATGGCGGAAAAGGCGCGCGCGCTGGCAAAGCCGGACGCCACGGCCGCGGTGGCGCAGGCGTGTATGGAGTTGGCGAAATGAGAACCGGGGACACCCAATGAAACACAAAGTCAAACGCATCCACTTCGTCGGCATCGGCGGTTCGGGCATGAGCGGCATCGCCGAAGTGCTGGCCAACCAGGGCTACGAAGTCAGCGGCTCGGATCTCGCCGCCAGCGCGACGACGCGCCGGCTCGCCGGCCAGGGCATCCGCATCGCCATCGGCCACGCTGCCGAGCACGTCGCCGCTGCCGACGCCGTCGTCGTGTCGACCGCCGTGCGCGAGGACAACCCGGAGGTGGTCGCCGCGCGCGCCCGCCGCATTCCGGTGGTGCCGCGGGCGCAGATGCTGGCCGAGCTGATGCGCCTGAAGCAGGGCATCGCCATCGCCGGCACGCACGGCAAGACGACGACGACCAGCCTCGTCGCCAGCTGCCTCGCCGAAGGCAAGATCGATCCGACCTTCGTCATCGGCGGCCGCCTCAACTCGGCCGGCGCCAACGCGCGCCTGGGCAGCGGCGAGTTTCTCGTCGCCGAGGCCGACGAATCCGACGCTTCCTTCCTGTTCCTCTCTCCGGTGATTTCGGTCGTCACCAACATCGACGCCGACCACATGGAGACCTACGGCCACGACTTCGGCCGGCTCAAGCAGGCCTTCGTCGATTTCCTGCACCGGCTGCCGTTCTACGGCGTCGCCGTGCTTTGCGTCGACGATCCGAACGTGCGCGACATCCTGCCGCGCGTCGCCAAGCAGGTCGTCAGCTACGGCCTCGACGCGCAGGCGAACATCCGCGCCGAGAACATCGTCGCCGCCGGCGGACAGATGCGCTTCGACTGCGTGCGCCTCAGCGACGCCAACGGCGGCGCGACTTCGCGGCTGGCCGTGACGCTGAACCTGCCGGGCAGGCACAACGTGCTCAATGCGCTCGCCGCGATCGCCGTGGCGACCGAGGTCGGCGTCGACGATGCCGCCATCGTCCGCGCGCTCGCCGAATTCAAGGGCGTCGGCCGGCGCTTCCAGAGCTACGGCGAAGTGGCGCTGCCAAACGGCGGCCAGTTCACGCTGATCGACGACTACGGCCATCATCCGGTCGAAATGGCGGCGACGCTGGCGGCGGCGCGCGGCGCCTTTCCCGGCCGGCGCATCGTCCTCGCTTTCCAGCCGCACCGCTACACGCGCACGCGCGACTGCTTCGAGGATTTCGTCAAGGTGCTCTCGAGCGCCGACGGCCTGCTGCTGGCCGAAGTCTATGCGGCCGGCGAGGCGCCCATCGTCGCCGCGGACGGCCGCACCCTGGCGCGGGCGATCCGCGTCGCCGGCAAGGTCGAGCCCGTATTCGTCGAAGACGTGGCGACGATGCCGGAGGCGATCCTGGCGGCGGCAAAGGACGGCGACGTCGTCATGACCATGGGCGCCGGATCGATCGGCGCGGTGCCCGGGAAACTGGTTGCTCCCGCATGAATATGAACCGCCGAGGCGCGCAGATGCCGAGAAATCGAAAAGAACTCGCCGTTCTTCTCGGCGTCTGCGCGCCGCGGCGGTGAGAGATACTACTATGACAACAGCAACTGCGATTCGGGGCCTGCGCGGCGACCTGAGGGAAAACGAACCGATGGCCGGCCACGTCTCGTGGCGTGCCGGCGGCACGGCGGCGCGCGCCTACTTTCCGGCCGATCTCGACGACCTCGCCGCCTTTTTCGCCGGCATGCGCTTCGACGAACCGCTGCTCGCCGTCGGCCTCGGCAGCAACCTGCTGGTGCGCGACGGCGGCTTCGACGGCACGGTCGTGTTCACCCAGGGCGCGCTCGACGGACTGCGTCTCGAAGCGGACGGCAGTCTCTATGCCGAGGCCGGCGTCGGCAGCCCGAAGCTGGCGCGCTTTGCCGCCAACGCCGGGCTGGCCGGCGGCGAATTTCTCGCCGGCATTCCCGGCAGCTTCGGCGGCGCCCTGGCGATGAACGCCGGCTGCCACGGCGGCGAGACCTGGCAGTTGGTGGACAAGGTGCTGATGCTGAACCGCCGCGGCGAGCGCATCGTCCGCACACCGGAGGATTTCGCGATCGGCTACCGCCATGTCGGGCTCAAGGCTCAGACCGACGAGATCTTCGCCGCGGCCTGGCTGCGGCTGCCACCAGGCGATCCCGAAGCCGCCCGCGAGCGCATGCGCGAACTGCTCGAAAAGCGCAGCGCGACCCAGCCGCTGCAGCTGCCCAACGCCGGCTCGGTGTTTCGCAATCCGCCCGGCGATCATGCCGCGCGCCTGATCGAAGCGGCCGGTTTGAAAGGCGCCACAGAAGGCGGCGCGCAGGTCTCCGAAAAGCATGCGAATTTCATCGTTAATCCGCACGGCAAGGCGACGGCCGCTGAGATAGAAACGCTTATTGGCCGCGTGTACGTCGCGGTGTTGGAGAAATTCGCGGTAGCGCTCAAGCGCGAAGTGCGTATCGTTGGAGTAAGGCCTTGATGGGCAACGACTTGGGAAAAACGGCGGTGATGTTCGGCGGCGATTCCGCCGAGAGAGCGGTGTCGCTGAAAAGCGGCGCGGCGGTGCTTGCCGCGTTGCTGCGCGCCGGCGTCGATGCGCATGGCTTCGATCCGGCGCAGCGGCCGCTCGCCGATTTGCGCAGCGAAGGCTTCGCCCGCGCCTTCGTCGCCCTGCACGGCCGCGGCGGCGAAGACGGCCGGCTGCAGGGCGCGCTCGACCTGATGCAGCTTCCCTACACGGGCAGCGGCGTGCTGGCCTCGGCGCTGGCGATGGACAAGTGGCGCTCGAAGCTGGTGTGGCAGGCGGCGGGCCTGCCCATTCCCGCCTACGAACTGCTCGACGCCGGCAGCGATTTCGCCGCGGTCGAGGCGCGGCTCGGCCTGCCGCTGTTCGTCAAGCCGGCCAACGAAGGTTCCAGCATCGGCATCACCAAGGTCAAGGATGCGGGCGGCCTGCGCGCCGCCTACGACGTCGCCGCGCAATACGACAAGCTGGTCATCGCCGAACGCTTCATGGCCGGCGGCGAATATACCGTCGGCATCATCGGCGAGCGCGCGCTGCCGGTGATCCGCATCGTGCCGGCGGCCGAGTTCTACGATTACGATGCCAAGTATCTGCGCGACGACACCGAATACCGGATTCCGTCCGGCCTCACCGCCGCCGCCGAGGCGGCGATGCAGGAATTGGCGCTGCGCGCCTTCGCCGTGCTCGGTTGCCGCGGCTGGGCGCGCATCGACGTCATGCTCGATGCGGCCGGCCGGCAATACGTGCTCGAGGCCAACACCGCGCCGGGCATGACCGACCATTCGCTGGTGCCGATGGCGGCGCGGGCGGCGGGCATTTCCTTCGAGCAGCTGGTCGTCGACGTGCTGGGGATGGCGCGCTTTGGCTAAGGCGAAGAACGTGCGCAAGGCGCAGGCCGAACCCGCCGCGGGGTTCTGGGACAAGCCGGTGCTGATGGACCTGGCCTCGGACCTGCTCATGCTGCTGGCGGTCGGCGCCCTGGCGTGGGCCGCCGCGCTGGCGATGCAGCGCCTGCCGATTTTTCCGCTGCGCCAGCTGATCGTCGCCACGCCCGTCGAGCAGGTCAGCCGCGGCCAGATCGAGCATGCGGCGCAAACGGCGCTGGCCGGCAATTTCTTCACCGTGAATCTCGACACCGTGCGCACGGCTTTCGAACAGCTGCCCTGGGTGCGCAAGGCGTCCGTGCGGCGGCGCTGGCCGGACGGCCTCGAGCTCGCGCTGGAA
Organism: Rhodocyclaceae bacterium; assembly: GCA_028713915.1. Lineage (GTDB taxonomy): Bacteria > Pseudomonadota > Gammaproteobacteria > Burkholderiales > Rhodocyclaceae > Nitricoxidireducens. The sequence goes on from JAQTNK010000002.1 coordinate 133,410, forward strand.
GAGCAGGTCGCCGCGGCGCGCTGGCAGCGCGGCGAAGGCGAGACCCAGCTGGTCAACACGCATGGCGAACTATTCGCGGGCTCGCTCGCCGCGGCCGCCGGGCTGCCGGTGCTTGCTGGCCCCGAAGGCTCTGCGCCGACGCTGCTGGATCATTACCAGGCGTTTGCGCAGGCTTTGTCGCCGCTCGGGCGCCATCCGGCGACGGTGGTCCTGACGGCGCGGCAGGCCTGGGAACTCAAGCTCGACGACGGCGTCGTCGTCGAACTCGGCCGCGACGAGACCAATCACCCGGTGGCCGATCGGCTCGCCCGATTCGTCGCCTATTACCCCGCGGCACGGCAAAAGATCGGCAGCGTCACCGCCGTCGCCGACATGCGCTACCCGAATGGCTTCGCGTTGCGGCCGCAACGGAAAAGTTGAATATGAGCAAGGAAATCAAACGCGACCTCATCGTCGGCCTCGACATCGGCACTTCCAAGATCGTCGCCGTCGTCGCCGAGCTCGACGACGAGAGCCGGCTGTCGATCCTCGGCATCGGCACCCAGGAGTCGAGCGGACTCAAGAAGGGCGTGGTCATCAACATCGAGGCGACGGTGAACGCGATTTCGCGCGCCGTGCAGGAAGTCGAGCTGATGGCCGGCTGCAAGGTCAAGGAAGTCTATACCGGCATCGCCGGCGCCCACATCAAGAGCAAGGATTCCAACGGCATGGCCGTGGTGCGCGACAAGGAAGTCTCGCAGTTCGACATCGAGCGCGCCATCGAGGCCGCCAACGCCACGCCGATTTCCGCCGACGACCAGATCCTCCATACGCTGGTGCAGGAGTTCATCGTCGACGGCCAGGACGGCGTCAAGGAACCCATCGGCATGGATGCCAAGCGCCTCGAGGTCAAGGTGCATCTGGTCACCGGCGCCGTCACGGCGGTGCAGAACATCGTCAAGTGCGTGCATCGCTGCGGCCTCGAGGTCGTCGATCTGGTGCTGCAGCCGCTGGCGTCTGGCTACGCCGTGCTCACCGAGGACGAGAAGGATGTCGGCGTCTGCCTCGTCGACATCGGCGGCGGCACCACGGACATCGCCGTGTTCACGCAAGGCGCGATTCGCCATACGGCGGTGATCCCGATTGCCGGCGACCAGCTGACGTCCGACATCGGCATCGCCTTGCGCACCTCGACCCAGGATGCCGAGGAGATCAAGATCCGCTACGGCGTGGCGCTGCAGCAGCTTGCCGATCCCGAGGAAATGATCGAGGTGCCCGGCGTCGGCGACCGGCCGGTGACGCAGCTCTCGCGCCAGACGCTGGCGGGATTCATCCAGCCGCGCGTCGAGGAAATCTTCCAGAAGGTGCAGGAGGAACTGCTGCGCAGCGGCTACGAGCGCCTGCTGCGCGCCGGCATCGTGCTGACCGGCGGCTCGGCGGCGATGCCCGGCATGACCCAGCTCGGCGAGGAAATTTTCCACAACACGGTGAAGCTCGGCGTGCCGCACTACGACGGCAACCTGCGCGACTTCGTGCGCAATCCGCGCTACTCGACGGCGATGGGCCTGCTGCTCGAAGGCATGGCGCAGAAGCAGCGCGGCCTGAAAGTGCCGCCGCCGACGACGTTCAAGCAGATCCTGGCGCGCATGCGCGCCTGGTTCGGGAAGAATTTTTGAAAATGCAATCAACCGCAAAGGACGCCAAGGACGCAACGGAAGAACACCAGGGGAAAGACTTTCCCTTGGCGTCCTTTGCGTCCTTGGCGGTGAAGCGATTTTCCAGTGGTAGTTTCTGAAGGAGGCGAGCATGTTCGAAATCATAGACAAGGACCCCAGCCCAACGGTCATCAAGGTCGTCGGTGTCGGCGGTGCCGGCGGCAATGCCGTCGAGCACATGATCCGCGAGGGGGTGCAGGGCGTGGAGTTCATCTGCGCCAATACCGACTCCCAGGCGCTGCGCCTGTCGAGCGCCGGCGTGAAGATCCAGTTCGGCCCCGGGCTGGGCGCCGGCGGCAAGCCTGAACGGGCGCGCGAACTGGCGACCACCGAGCGCGAAGCCATCGCCGAGGCGCTCACCGGCGCGCACATGGTGTTCATTACCGCCGGCATGGGCGGCGGCACCGGCACCGGCGCGGCGCCCGTCGTCGCCGAAGTGGCGCGCGAACTGGGCGTTCTCACCGTCGCCGTGGTGACCAAGCCGTTCGAGTTCGAAGGCAAGCGCCTGCGCCTGGCCGAGGAAGGCCTGCTCGAACTCAGCCAGAGCGTCGATTCGCTGATCGTCATCCTCAACGAGAAGCTGATGGAAGTGCTCGGCGAAGACGTCACCATGACCGAGGCCTTCCGCTCGGCCGACAACGTCTTGAAGAACGCCGTCGGCGGCATCGCCGAAATCATCAACGTGCCCGGCCTGGTCAACGTCGACTTCGAAGACGTGCGCACCGTGATGGGCGAGATGGGCAAGGCGATGATGGGATCGGCCACCGCCAGCGGCGTCGACCGCGCCCGCATCGCCGCCGAACAGGCCGTCGCCAGCCCGCTGCTCGAAGGCATCGAGCTGTCGGGGGCGCGCGGCGTGCTGGTGAATGTCACCGCCAGCCGCCAGCTCGGCATGAAGGAAGTCAAGGACGTGATGTCGACCATCCGCAACTACGCTTCGCAGGAGGCGACCATCATCTTCGGCACCGTCTTCGACGAGGGCATGGAAGACCAGTTGCGCGTCACCGTCGTCGCCACCGGACTGGGGGCGCCCGCGGCGCGCAAGAAGTCGACCGTCAAGCCGGAACTCGTGCATGTCGCCGCCGAAGGCCAGGGGCTGCGCACCGGCACCGACAACCAGCCGATGTACGCCGATCCGGCCCACGGCGGCGGCGGCATGGACTTCGGCGGCGTGTTCACGTCCGGCCGCGGCGCGCGCAACCAGGCGGTCGCGGCGATGGAGGCGAGCGGCGTCGACAAGTACGACATCCCGGCCTTCTTGCGCAAGCAGGCCGACTGATTCGCGTGCGGCCGACGGCGCCCCGGGAGAACTCGCCTCCTCCCGCGGCGCCGTTGTCGTCTGCGCCGTCGGCCGCGGAAGTCCCTGGCGTTCTTCACGCTATGCCGAAGGATTTAACGTAGAATCGCTGCGTTGCAGCAAATCACCTCGACCACACCATGCTTCGCCAGCGCACCCTCAAGTCCGTCATTCGCGCCACCGGCGTCGGCCTGCATTCCGGCGTCAAGGTCAATCTGGCGTTGCGTCCCGCCCAGCCCGACACCGGCATCGTCTTTCGCCGCATTGATCTCGAGCCGCCGGTCGACCTCAAGGCCGATCCCGCCGCCGTCGGCGATACGCGCATGGCTTCATGCCTGGAGCGCGACGGCGTCAAGCTCGGCACCGTCGAACACCTGATGTCGGCACTGGCCGGCCTGGGCATCGACAATCTCTACGTCGATGTCGATGCCGCCGAAATCCCGATCATGGACGGCTCCGCCGCGCCCTTCGTGTTCCTGCTCCAGTCGGCGGGCATCGAGGAGCAGAATGCGGCGAAGAAATTCCTGCGCGTGAAAAAGCCGGTCGAAGTGCGCGACGGCGACAAATGGGCGCGCCTCGAACCCTACGACGGCTTCAAGCTGACGTTCTCCATTCTCTTCAATCATCCGGCGGTCGATCAATCGGGCAACCGCGTCGAAGTCGACTTCGAGGATCAGTCCTACATCCGCGATATCTCCCGCGCCCGCACCTTCGGCTTCACCCAGGACGTCGAGGCGCTGCGCGAACAGGGCCTGGCCCTCGGCGGCAGCCTCGACAATGCCATCGTCATGGACGAGTACCGAGTGCTGAATGCCGAAGGCCTGCGCGTGCCGGACGAGTTCGTGCGCCACAAGGTCCTTGATGCCGTCGGCGACCTGTACCTCGTCGGTCATCCGCTGCTGGCGGCGTTTTCCGCCCACAAATCGGGTCACGCCATGAACAACAGGCTGCTGCGCGCGCTGCTCGCCGACGCCGCCGCCTGGGAATTCGTCAGCTACGAGCGCGCCGAAGATGCGCCGGCGCGCGTCGCGCTGCTGTATCCGGAACCCCAGTTCGCCTGAGGCAACGGCCGTGCTGCTGCTGCGCATCGTCGGCGCTTTGGTGGTGATCGGCATCGGCGCCGGCATCGTCGCCTATCTCTTCACCGGCGAAAAGCGCTATCTGGCGTTGTCGGGACGGCTGACCAAATACGCGCTCGTCTTTGCCCTCGTCGTCCTCGCCCTGATGTTTCTCGAGCGCGTGATCGCGCTCTAGGCCTGCTTGACGAATTGCCGCAGCGCCCTGACCAAAGGCGAGTCGGCGGGCAGTCGGTCGGCTAGCGATGTGAGTCCCTGCTTCGCGTGATTGCCGAGCGGGTTATGGAGGACGCCGACAGCTTTGAGCCCGCTGCCGGCGCGGGGTTGCACCTTGATCTCGATTCCGGTAACCTCTGGCGCCGAGTTGGAAAAGGCTCCGCTGACGGTAGGGATAATTTGTCGGAGCTTGGCGGCGACCGCGCCGTTGTCGGCATAGATCACCAGTTTTCCCAACTTCAAATTGGCCACGCGGGCGCCACGAACAAGCGGGCGCGGAACGGCCGATTCAAATATGCGCTGCAGGCGCAACAAACGTTCAGCATGACCAGTGAGGCGGGCAAGTCCGTCCTCGGCTTTGAGGCAGTCATCGAGGCTGCGTGGTCGCATCGGCGAATTCGGGAGGGGAGGAAGCATGCATATTATTCTTGTCTCAGACCGCTTGGCAACGGCGAAGACGATCAACCTGACCGGCCGCCACCTGCTGCTGGCCGGGGCGACGCTGCTGGCGCTGGTGCTCGGCTTGTCGACCCTGTTCTCCTATGTCACGGTGCGCCACGCGGCGGAGATCCGCCTGCCTTTCCTGCAGGATCTCGTGCGCGCCGTCAGCGTCGAGGAAACCCAGAAGAGCCGCGAGTATGTGCGCGAGAACATCAACGCCATGGCGGTGCGCCTCGGCCAGATGCAAGCCCAGCTGCTGCGCCTGGATTCCCTGAGCGAGCGGCTTTCCGCCCTCGCCGGCGTCAAGCCCGGCGCCGGCCCGGAGCTTGTCAAGGATGGCCGCGGCGGCCCGCTGGTCGATCCGCGCGCGCTCTCGGCGGATGAACTGAACACCGCGCTCGACGCCCTCTCGCGCCAGGTCGATGCGCGCAGCGACACGCTCTCCGTCCTCGAATCGAAGCTGCTCGAAGAACGCATCGAGAAGAGCCTGCTGCCCACCAGCTTGCCGGTGGCGGCGCAGTGGAATGCCTCCGGCTTCGGCTGGCGCGTCGATCCCTTCACCGGCGAGGCGGCGCTTCACGAAGGCGTCGATTTCACCGCCGAAGTCGGCACGCCCATCAAGGCGGCCGCCACCGGCGTCGTGATCAACGTCGAGCGCCATCCGCAATATGGCAACCTGGTCGAGATCGACCACGGCAACGAGCTCACCACCCGCTATGCCCACGCTTCGAAAGTGTTCGTCAAGGTCGGCGAACTCGTCAGGCGCGGCCAGAAGATCGCCGAAGTCGGCACCACCGGCCGCTCGACCGGGCCGCATCTGCATTTCGAGGTGCGCGTGCGCGGCATCGCCCAGAATCCCAACCGCTTCCTGCAGCAGGCCCTGACGGGCCAGGCGAAGGTGGCGTCGCGGCACTGATGACGCGGCGGGGCTGGCGAGTCCCGCATGATAGAATCCGCGCTTTGCCTCCAAGGGCGGCGGCTTCATGATCGGCAATCTCCTCAAGAAAATCTTCGGTAGCCGCAACGATCGGCTGCTGCGCCAGTATGCGGGCGCCGTCGCGCGCATCAACGAACTCGAATCGAGCATGGCGGCGCTTTCCGACGCGCAGCTGGCCGGCAAGACCGTCGAGTTCAAGCAGCGCGTCGCCAACGGCGAGGCCCTCGACGGCCTGTTGCCGGAAGCCTTCGCCGTCGTGCGCGAAGCCGGCAAGCGCGTGCTCGGCATGCGCCACTTCGATGTCCAGCTCGTCGGCGGCATGGTGCTGCACTACGGCAAGATCTCCGAAATGCGCACCGGCGAAGGCAAGACGCTGGTGGCGACGCTGCCGTCCTATCTCAACGCGCTGACCGGCAAGGGCGTGCATATCGTCACGGTCAACGACTACCTGGCGTCGCGCGATGCCGAGTGGATGGGGCGGCTGCACCGCTTCCTCGGCCTGTCGGTCGGCGTCAACCTGTCGCAGATGGACCACACGGCGAAGCAGGCGGCTTATGCCGCCGACATCACCTACGGTACCAACAACGAATTCGGCTTCGACTACCTGCGCGACAACATGGTGTATAGCCGCGACGAGCGGGTCATGCGCGGCACCAACTACGCCATCGTGGACGAGGTCGACTCGATCCTGATCGACGAGGCGCGCACGCCGCTGATCATCTCCGGCCAGGCCGAAGACCACACCGATCTCTACGTGCGCATGAACGCCGTCGCGCCGCTGCTGACCAAGGGCGAAGCCGCCCAGCGCGAAGGCGACGTCGACACCGGCGACTACACCGTCGACCTCAAGGCGCATACGGTGCTGCTGACCGAGCAGGGCCACGAGAAGGCCGAGGAAATCCTCGCCCGCATGGGCCTGCTGCCGGAAGGCGCCAGCCTCTACGAGCCGGCCAACATCCTGCTGATCCACCATCTCTACGCCGCGCTGCGCGCCCACAACCTGTTCCACCGCGACCAGCAATACGTCGTGCAGGAAGGCGAAGTCGTCATCGTCGACGAATTCACCGGCCGCCTGATGTCCGGCCGGCGCTGGTCGGACGGCCTGCACCAGGCCGTGGAGGCCAAGGAAGGCGTGGCGATCCAGTCGGAAAACCAGACGCTCGCCTCGATCACCTTCCAGAACTTCTTCCGCATGTACGGCAAGCTCGCCGGCATGACCGGCACGGCCGACACCGAGGCTTACGAGTTCCACCAGATCTACGGCCTCGAGACCGTGGTGGTGCCGACCAACAAGCCGATGATCCGCGCCGATGCCAACGACCAGATCTACCGCACGGCGCAGGAAAAACACACGGCCATCATCGCCGACATCAAGGACTGCCACGAGCGCGGCCAGCCGGTGCTGGTCGGCACCACGTCGATCGAGAATTCGGAGCTGCTGTCCGACCTGCTGACGAAGGAAAAGCTGCCGCACCAGGTGTTGAACGCCAAGCAGCATGCCCGCGAGGCCGAGATCGTCGTCGAGGCCGGCCGCTCCGGCGTCATCACCATCGCCACCAACATGGCCGGCCGCGGCACGGACATCGTGCTCGGCGGCAGCATCGAGAAGCCGCTCACCGCCATCCGCGAGGACGAAACGCTGTCGGCGGCGGAGAAGGAACAGCGCACGGCGGTCATCAAGGCCGATTGGCAGAAACTGCACGACCAGGTGCTTGCCGCCGGCGGCCTGCACATCATCGGCTCCGAGCGCCACGAGTCGCGCCGCATCGACAACCAGCTGCGCGGCCGCGCCGGCCGCCAGGGCGACCCCGGCTCCTCGCGCTTCTACCTCGCGCTCGACGATCCGTTGCTGAAGATCTTCGCCGGCGACCGCCTCAACACCATCATGGTGCGGCTGAAGATGCCCGAGGGCGAAGCCATCGAGCATCCGCTGGTGTCGCGCTCGCTCGAATCGGCCCAGCGCAAGGTCGAGCAGCGCAACTTCGACATCCGCAAGCAGCTGCTCGAATACGACGACGTCGCCAACGACCAGCGCAAGGTGATCTACCAGCAGCGCAACGAGCTGCTCGACACCGAGGACATCGCCGAGACCATCACGGCGATGCGCCAGGGCGTCATGCACGACGCCTTCCGCCTCCACGTGCCGGCGGAGAGCGTCGAGGAGCAGTGGGATATTCCGGCGCTGGAAGCCTCGCTGGCCGCCGAATTCCAGCTCAAGCTGCCGGTTCTGGAATGGCTCGCGACCGACCCGAATCTCGGCGAGCAGGACCTGCTGCGCCGCATCCTCGATGAAGCCGACGCCTACTACGCGGCCAAGGTCGAGCGCGTCGATCTCGCGGCCTGGCGCAGTTTCGAGCGCAACGTCATGCTGCAAAGCCTGGATACGCACTGGCGCGAGCACCTCGCCGCGCTCGACCACCTGCGCCAGGGCATTCACTTGCGCGGCTACGCGCAGAAGAACCCGAAGCAGGAATACAAGCGCGAGGCCTTCGAGCTGTTCGAAGCCCTGCTCAATACCGTGCGCCTGGAAGTCACGCGCTTCCTCATGACCGTGGAAATCCGCTCGGAAGAGCAGATCGAGGAAGCCGAGCAGCACCACCCGCAGGTCGAGAACGTCCAGTACCACCACGCCGACTACGACGAGGTGCTCGGCGCGAAGGAAGAAAAGGCGCCGCAGCCGGTGCAGCGCGCGACCGAGAAAGTCGGCCGCAACGATCCTTGTCCCTGCGGCAGCGGCAAGAAGTACAAGCACTGCCACGGCAAGCTGGCCTGAGCCTGGGATGCATTACCCGCTGCGCACGATTCAGGAGGATGGCGACGCCGTCGTCATCCTCGATCAGACGCAGCTGCCGCGTGAAACGGCTTTCGTCCGGCTCACCAACTTGGAAGAAGCCGCCCGCGCGATTCGCATCATGCAGGTGCGCGGTGCGCCCCTGATCGGCGCCACCGCGGCCTACGGCGTCGCCCTTGGCCTTGCCGACGCGGCCGACGATGCGCGGCTGGCGCGCGTTCTCGAAACCCTCGGCGCCACGCGCCCGACCGCGGTAAATCTGCATTGGGCCCTGGCGCGCATGAACGCCGTGCTGGCGCCGCTGGCCGCCTCCGCGCGTCGCCAGGCAGCATGGGACGAAGCCCACGCCATCGCCCGCGCGGACGAAGCCGCCAACGCCGCCATCGGCGCCAACGGGCTGCCGCTTTTGGCGGCAATTGCGCAAAAGAAGGGCCATCCCCCCGACCCCCTTCCCGAGGAAGGGGGCGACTATGTTGGACAGGCTTCGCCTGTGCGGTCCGAGCGTGCCGGCGCCGTCAACGTCATGACCCACTGCAACGCCGGCTGGCTGGCGACCGTGGCGCACGGCACCGCCATCGCGCCGATCTACGCCGCTCATGACGCGGGCATCGACATCCACGTCTGGGTGTCCGAAACCCGCCCGCGCAACCAGGGGCTGCTGACCGCCTGGGAACTCGCGCAGGCCGGCATCGCGCACACGCTGATCGCCGACAATGCCGCGGGGCTGCTGATGATGCAGGGCCGCGTCGATTGCGTCATCGTCGGCGCCGACCGCATCGCGGCCAACGGTGACACCGCCAACAAGGTCGGCACCTACCTCAAGGCCCTGGCGGCGCAAGCCCATGGCGTGCCGTTCTACGTCGCGGCGCCGCTATCCACCATCGATTTCGCCTGCCCGGACGGCGCGGCGATTCCCATCGAGGAACGCAGCGCCGACGAGTTCGGCGTCACCGATGGCCATGTCGCCAACCCCGCGTTCGACGTGACTCCCGCGCGGCTGATCGCCGGCATCATCACCGAGCGCCAGCTGGTCGCGGCCGCCGCCCTGGCCGCGCTGCGGCCATGACGGCCGGCGACGCGCGCAAGTCCGCCGTGCTGGCCACGGCCCGCGCGCTGAACGCCGCGGGCATCAATCGCGGCACCGCCGGCAACGTCAGCCTGCGCGTCGAGGGCGGCTTCATCGTCACGCCGACCGGCATGGCGTATGACGGGTGCGTGGCGGACGACATGGTGCGAGTCGCCGCCGACGGCACGACGCAGGATCGCCGCAAGCCGTCGTCGGAATGGCGTTTCCACCGCGACATCTACGCCGCCCGCGCCGAAGCCGGCGCGGTCGTCCACACCCACTCGCCGTTTGCGACCACCCTGGCCTGCCTGGGGCTCGGCATTCCGCCGTTTCATTACATGATCGCGCGCTTCGGCGGCGCCGACGTTCGCTGCGCCGCCTACGCGACATTCGGCACGCAGGAACTGTCGGATGCCATCGTTGCCGCCCTCGCCGAGCGCAGCGCGTGCCTGATGGCGCATCACGGCATGGTGGTGTTCGGCGCCGACCTGGACGCCGCCTTGGCCCAGGCCGTCGAACTCGAAACGCTGTGCGAGCAGTATTGGCGCGTCTTGCAGCTCGGCGAGCCGCGCTTGCTGCCCGCCGCGGAGATGGCGCGGGTGATCGCAAAGTTCTCCGGCTACGGCCAGCAGTAGGCGCTAGCACCCGGCCGGCCGCGGCCGGTGGCGCTCACGGCTGCTTGAGCAGCTCCGGCTGGCGTTCCAGCACCCGCAGGCAACTGTCCACCACGCGGCTGTCGTAGAGGTGGCCGCTGCCCTGGCGCAGCTCGGCGATGGCCGCCTCGAGCCCGAGCGCGGCGCGGTACGGGCGGTGGGAACTCATGGCCTCGACGACGTCGGCCACGGCGATGATCTTCGTTTCCAGCGTCAGTTCGTTGCCCTTGAGCCCGTCCGGATAGCCGCTGCCGTCGAGCCGCTCGTGATGGTGCAGCACCATCTGGCCGATGGGCCACGGGAAGTCGATGTCGCCGAGCAACTCTTCGCCGGCCTTGGCATGCAGGCGCACGATGCTGCGCTCCTCGTCGCGCAGCCGGCCGGGCTTGCTGAGGATCTCGGTCGGCACCTGGATCTTGCCGACGTCATGGATGAGGGCGCCCAGGCGGATGCCGTCGATGCTTTCCAGCGCCAGTCCCATGTCCTCGGCGATGGCGGCGGCGAGCAGGGCGACGCGCTTCTGGTGGCCGTCGGTGTAGGGGTCGCGCAGCTCGATGGCGCGCGCCATCGCCATGACGGTCTGCTCCAGCGTGTCGCGCACGCGCCGGTTGGCGCGATCGATTTCCTCCTGCTGGAAGCGCACTTCGACGGCGCGGTAGATCGCCTCCACCAGGGCATCCGGATCGATGGGCTTGGTGACGTAGCGGTTCACGCCGAGCTCGATGGCGCGGATCAGGTAGTCGCGGTCGCTGTAGGCGGTGATGACGATGATGGGAACGTCGCGGGACGCCGCCTTGATGTGCGCCGCCATCTGCAGGCCGTCCATTTCCGGCATCTTGATGTCGGTGATGACGATGTCGTGATGGTCGGCGCGGAACGCGTCCAGGCCGAGGCGGCCGTTGTCGGCGACGACCAGGCGCTTGACGCGGCGTTCGAGGAAGCGCGCGAGCTGGCCGCGCACCTCGGCGTCGTCCTCGACGTACAGCACCGACAAGGTGCGCAGAAAATCGGCGTGGCCGCGGCGGGCTTCATCCATGCTGCGCTCCCGCGGCGGCCGCCTTCAAGGGGATCGAGACGACGAAACGCGCCCCGGCCGGAGTGTTCGATGCCGCGATGCTGCCGTTCATGTTCTTCTCGATGATCATTTTTGCCATGTAAAGACCGATGCCGCTGCCCTGTTCCTTGGTCGTGAAGTAGGGCTCGAAAATCTTCGCCAGCACTTCTTCCGGAATGCCGCCCGCGGTGTCGTCCACCGTGACGTTGGCGCGGCCGGCTTCCGCCGCGAGCCGCACCGCGATGCGCCCGCCCGGACCGCGCTGCTGCAGCGCTTCCTTGGCGTTGATCAGCAGGTTGAGCAGCGCCTGGCTGAACTGGGACGGATAGCCTTCGGCGACCACGCCGGCCGGGATGTCCGCCGCGACTTCGATATTGTAGTTCTTGAGCGAAGCCTCGGTGATGAAGAGCGCGTCGCGCACCGCGGCGCCGACGTCGAAGTCCGCCATCTCGCGGTCGGGCCGGAAGAAGTCGCGGAAATCGTCGATGGTGTGGGACATGCGCTCGAGCAGCCGCTGCGCGTCGGCCGTGGCCTGGCGCAGGTTCGCGCTCGTCATGGTGCCGTATTCGTAGTCGTCGCGGATGTTGTGGATCAGCAGGCCGAGGGCGTTGAGCGGCTGGCGCCACTGGTGGGCGATGTTGTGCACCATTTCGCCCATGGAAGCGAGGCGCGATTGCTGGATCAGCAAGTGGTCCTTCTCGCGGTTGCGCGCCACTTCCTGCTGCACCCGGTCCTCGAGCGTGGCGGCGAGCTGGCGCAGATGCTGCTGGGAGTCGCGCACTTCGTCGCGCATGTCGGCGAAGCTGCGCACCAGCTCGCCGATCTCGTCGCCGCCGGCGCGCGGCAGCGGGGCGTCGAACTGCCCGGCGGCGAGGGCATGCGACGCCGCCGCGAGGCGACCCACGGGACGCCGCACGGTCGCTTCCAGCATCACGGCGGCGAGCGCCAAGGCCAGCAGCGTGGTGACGGCGAGAGCGACGATCAGCCGGCTCTGCGCGGCGCGGATTTCGGCCAGCAGCGGCGCTTGCGAGATCAGCACGCGCAGCGTCGCCGCCGGGTTGCCGCCGATGCGCAGCACCAGCTCGTGCTGGACGTCGTCGGCGCCCGCCGCGGGCAGCGGCGTTCCCGCCAGCGGATAGAGGCGGCGGCCGCGCGCGTCGAGAAGCTCGACGGCCCGCCATTCGGGATTGCCCTGGCGCACCTGGTCGAGCGTGTCGTGAAGGTCGCCGAGCTGGCCGGCCAGCACCATCGGCGTCAGGCCCTCGCCCAGCGTCGTCAGCGCGCGGTGCTGCAGGCGCTGGTTCGCCTCGACCTGGTAGCGCGTGGCGTCGGGCATCCAGACGACATAGAGATAGCCGACCAGGAAAGCGTAGGTCAGCGCCAGCAGCAGGAAGATCTTGCTGCGCAGCGTCACGGCGCGGCGGCCGGTTCGGGCACGAAGAACTCGCGCAGCCCGAGTTCGCGCAGGGGCTCGTAATCGCGGGCCGCAGCCGCGATCGGGCGCGTCATCGGCACTTCCTTCAGCAGCTGGGCGCCCTCGGGACTCGCCGCCATCGCCAGGAAGGCGGCGCGCACCGCTTCGCGCACGTCGGCCGGAACGCGCGGATGGGCGGCGACCGGGTGCGTGGGAAACGGACGCGTCGTATGCAAGACGCGCAGTTGCTCCCGCACGGAGTCCTTCTGCTCGTCCAGGGTCTTCTGCACGCCGCCGCCGGCTGCGGCCAAGCCCTGCACGACGGAAAGATACGTCGCGGTGTGGGACTTCACGTAGATCGGCTTGAAGCGGATCTTGAACGTGCGCGCCAGCTCGGCGCGGATCAGCAGGCTGGCGCCGATGGCGTTGGGCGCCGGAAAGGCGATCTCGGCGCCCTCGAGGTCGGCGGCGGAATGGACCGGACTGTCCTTGCGCACCACCAGGATGCCGAAGATCGGCGTCGCGTCGCGCACCAGCGGCACGTAAGCCTGGGGGTTCTCGACCACCAGGTAAGGATTCATGTAGCTGAAGTCGAAGGCGCCGGCGTTGTAGCGGCGCTCGAACTCGGGAATGTCGGGCGTGGTGACTAGCGTGAAGTGGTGGCCGGTGCGCCGTTCGAGGTCGGCCAGGATCGGCGTCCAGATGGCGAAAAGCTGGCGCCGTTCGAACTGCGGCGTGACGCCGAAGCTGAATTCGGCAGCGAGGACAGTCCCCGCGACGCACCACAGAAAGCACAGCCCCAAGGCTTTGCGGATCATTTCGATTCCCCTTCGTCAGGGCTCATCTTAGCCCATGGAGCGAGCATGGGGAATGCGAAATGTTGCCGCGTTCGAAGGTTGCCGCGTTCGCCCGCGGCGACATCGAATCGCGGCGGCGCCGACGTTCAGCCCGGCGGCGCGCGGCGCTTCAGAACTGCTTCTTGTTGAGTTCGATCAGCGCGTAGGCCGAGTGATTGTGGATCGACTCGAAGTTCTCCGATTCGACCATGTAGGCGTCGATGCGCGCGTCGGCATTCAGCGCGCCGGCGACGTCGCGGACGATGTCCTCTACGAACTTCGGGTTGTCGTAGGCGCGCTCGGTGACGTGCTTCTCGTCGGGGCGCTTGAGCAGGCCGAAAAGCTCGCAGGAAGCCTGGCTCTCGGCCATTTGCACGATTTCCTCGATCCAGACGAAGCTGTTGGTCGTCGCCGTGATGGTGATGTGCGAGCGCTGGTTGTGGGCGCCGCGATCCGAAATCTTCTTCGAGCACGGGCACAGGCTCGTTGCCGCGACGACGACCTTGGTGGTCTGGCGATAGCGGCCGCCTTCGAGGATTTCGCCGGTGAAGGTGACGTCATAGTCCATCAGGCTCTTGACCTTCGACACCGGCGCTTCCTTGTTGATGAAGTAGGGGAAGCTCATCTCGATGTGGCCGGTCTCGGCTTCCAGCAGCTTGACCATGTCGCGCAGCATGGACTCGAAGCTCTCGACCGAAATCTCGCGCTCGTGCGCGTTGAGAATCTCGACGAAGCGCGACATGTGCGTGCCCTTGAAGTTGTGCGGCAGGCCGACGTACATGTTGAACGTGGCGATGGTGTGCTGCACGCCGCCGCTCTTGTCGAGCACTTTCACGGGATGGCGGATCGACTTGATGCCGACCTTGTTGATCGGCAACTGGCGCGAATCCTTGCTGCTTTGTACGTCTGGAATGCTCATGGAATCCCTGGTGTTCACGGGGTGCTCTCCTTGGGGCGGTGTGACGGTCATGTTAGCGTTCCCGAGGAATTCACTCAACTATGAAAGTTTCTGATGCTGGCCACAATTCCATTTGCGTCCAGGCCGAGTTCGGCGAGCAGCTGGGCCTGGTCGCCGTGGTCGATGAAGCGGTCGGGCAGGCCCAGGCGCAAGAGCGGCGTCTTCAAGCCCTGGACTTCCAGCGATCGGGCGATCTCGGCGCCGGCGCCGCCGACCACGGAATTTTCCTCGATGCTGACGAGCAGCGCGTGCGCGGCGGCAAGCTCCTTCACCAGCTCATGGTCGAGCGGCTTGACGAAGCGCATGTTGGCGACCGTCGCATCGAGCGTCTCGCCGGCCTGCAGGGCCGGGGCGAGCAGGGTGCCGAAGGCGAGCAGGGCGATGCCGCGGCCGCGGCGGCGGACTTCGCCCTTGCCGACGGGCAGCGTCTCGAGCCCGGCCGCCAGCGCTACGCCGGGCCCGGTGCCGCGCGGGTAGCGCACGGCGGTGGGCGCGTCGAGCCGGTAGGCGGTGGTCAGCATCTGGCGGCATTCGTTCTCGTCGGCCGGCGCCATGACCACCAGGTTCGGGATGCAGGCCAGGAAGGAAAGATCGAAGGCGCCGTTGTGCGTGGCGCCGTCGGCGCCGACGAGGCCGCCGCGGTCGATCGCCAGCATCACCGGCAGGTTCTGCAAAGCGATGTCGTGCACGAGCTGGTCGTAGGCGCGCTGCAGGAACGTCGAGTAGATGGCGACGACGGGCTTCATGCCCTCGCAGGCCAGCCCCGCGGCGAAAGTCAGCGCGTGCTGCTCGGCGATGCCGACATCGTGATAGCGGTCGGGAAACTCCTCGGCGAAGCGCACCAGGCCGGAACCTTCGCGCATGGCGGGCGTGATGCCGATCAGGCGGTCGTCGGCCTGCGCCATGTCGCACAGCCAGTCGCCGAAAATTTGCGTGTAGGTGAGGCGGCCAGAGCCCTTGCCGGCGGCGATGCCGTTGGCGGCGTCGAACTTGGCGACGCCGTGATAGAGGATCGGGTCGGCCTCCGCCAGCTTGTAGCCCTGGCCCTTCTTCGTGACGACGTGCAGGAACTGCGGGCCTTTCAGCTGGCGCAGGTTCTGCAGCGTCGGGATCAGCGAGTCGAGGTCGTGGCCGTCGATCGGGCCGATGTAGTTGAAGCCGAATTCCTCGAACAGCGTGCTCGGCACGATCATGCCTTTGACATGCTCCTCGGCGCGCTTGGCGAGTTCCAGCAGCGTCGGCGTCGCCGAGAGCACCTTCTCGCCGGCGCGGCGCGCGGCGTTGAAGGTGCGCCCCGACAGCAGCCGCGCCAGGTACTTGTTGAGCGCGCCGACCGGCTGCGAGATCGACATGTCGTTGTCGTTGAGGATGACGAGCAGGTTGGCGTCGTTGACGCCGGCGTTGTTGAGGGCTTCGAAGGCCTGGCCGGCCGACATGGCGCCGTCGCCGATGACGGCGACGATGCGGCGTTCCTCGCCCTTGGCGCGTGCCGCCACGGCCATGCCCAGCGCCGCCGAAATCGAAGTCGACGAATGGCCGACGCCGAAGGTGTCATAGCTGCTCTCGCAGCGGCGCGGGAAGCCCGAGACGCCGTCCTTCATGCGCAGCCGGGCCATGCCGGCACGCCGTCCGGTGAGCACCTTGTGGGCGTAGGTCTGGTGGCCGACGTCCCAGACCAGGCGGTCCTCCGGCGTGTCGAAGACGTAGTGCAGCGCGACCGTGAGCTCGACCGTGCCGAGGTTGGACGACAAGTGGCCGCCGGTCTTGGCGACCGACTCGACGAGGAAGGCGCGCAGTTCGTCGGCCAGCCTGGACAGGTCCTCGCGCGCCAGCTGCCTGAGCTCGGCGGGGGAATTCACGCTTTCGAGGAGAGGGAAGGCGGTCGGCATCAGAAACTGCGCTCGACGATGAAGTCGGTGAGTTCGTGCAGGCGCCGGGCGCGCTCGCCGAAGGCGGCCAGCGCTGCGTGGGCGTCGGCGCGCAATTCGGCGGCTTTGTCCTTGGCGCGCTGGCTGCCGAGCAGATTCACATACGTCGGCTTGCCCTGGGCGGCATCCTTGCCGGCGGTCTTGCCGAGCGTCGCCGTGCTGGCCTCGGCGTCGAGGATGTCGTCGACGACCTGGAACAACAGCCCGGCGCGGTTGGCGAAATGGGTGAGGCGTTCGAGCGCCTCGGCGTCGGCATTGCCGCAGTGGGCGCCGAGCAGGACGGCGGCGCGGATCAGCGCGCCGGTCTTGTGGATGTGCATGAATTCGAGCTCGGCCAGCGTCAGCGCCTTGCCGACGGCGGCGAGATCGATGGCCTGGCCGCCGGCCATGCCGCGCGAGCCGGCGGCGTGGGCGAGCAGGGCCAGCATGGCGAGCTGGCGCGTTGCATCGGCGGCCACCGGCGCTTCGGCCAGCACCTGGAACGCCTGCGTCTGCAGCGCGTCGCCGACCAGCAGGGCGGTGGCTTCGTCGTATTCGACGTGGCAGGTCGGCTTGCCGCGCCGCAGGACGTCGTCGTCCATGCAGGGCAGATCGTCGTGCACCAAGGAATAGACGTGGATCATCTCGACGGCGCTGGCGGCGCGGTCGAGCGGCGCGGCGTCGGCGCCGAAAATTTCGCCGGCGGCGTGGCACAGCAGCGGGCGCACGCGCTTGCCGCCGCCGAGGGCGACGTAGCGCATGGCTTCGTGCAGGCGCGCGGGCGCCGCGGCGGCGGCCGGCAGCAGCTGCTCCAGTGCGGTTTCCGTGCGCTGTTGGACGGCGCACATCCAGGTGGCGAAATCCATCGCCATCAGTCCGCGCTCTCGCCGGCGTTCGCCAGCTCGCGCAAGTTGCCGTTCTCGAGCACGCGGATCTTCTGTTCGGCGGCCGCCAGGCGCTCCTGGCAGGTCTTCAGCAGCGCCATGCCGCGCTCGTAGTTGGCGAGGGATTCCTCGAGCGGCGCATCGCCGCCTTCCATGGTCTGGACGATGCGCTCCAGTTCCTGGAGGGCGGCTTCGAAGGACACAGGTGGCGGGACGGCGGGCATGAGGATGCGCAAGATTGATGGGAAACACGTAAAAATAGCGTATCGGCTGCCCCTAGGTCAAATTGGCTATACTCGCGCCCTCGCGCTGCGGGGGCGTACAGCCCCTGTTCCTGCTGTGTCCGCACCATTTCCTGGAGGTTGGGGATCATGCCCGAAATTGCGTCCCCCGCGCTGGTTGCCCCCGTCGTCTCGCAGCTTCCCGCCGCCTGGTATTTCGACGAGCAGCTGTTCGCGCTGGAGCAGAAGCTCTTCTTCGCTGCCGGGCCCGGCTATGTCGGCCACGAGCTGATGGTGCCCGAGCTCTACAACTACCGCTCGACGGAATGGCGCGACCACGCCAAGCTGCTGGTGCGCCAGCCCGACGGCGTCTATGAAATGTCCAACGTCTGCCGCCATCGCCAGGCCATCATGCTGCAGGGCGCCGGCACCGCGCAGAACATCGTCTGCCCGGTGCACCGCTGGACCTACGACACGCAGGGCACACTGATCGGCGCGCCGCATTTTCCCGCCAATCCCTGCCTCAACCTCGGCAAGCGCAAGCTCGAAAGCTGGAACGGGCTGCTGTTCAAGGGGCCGCGCGCGGCGGCGGCCGATCTCGCCGGCATGGCGATGGCGGGCGAGTTCGACTTCTCGGGCTACAAGCTCGACCGCGTCGAACTGCATCAATGCAATTACAACTGGAAGACTTTCATCGAGGTCTACCTCGAGGACTATCACGTCGTGCCCTTCCATCCGGGGCTGGGCCACTTCGTCACCTGCGACGACCTCGCCTGGCAATTCGGCGACTGGTATTCGGTGCAGAAAGTGGGCATCACTGCGCTGACAAAGGCCGGCTCGCCGGCCTACGGCCGCTGGCAGAAGGCCGTGCTCGAGTCCTACGGCGCCGGCAAGCCGAAGCAGGGCGCAGTGTGGCTCACTTATTATCCGAATGTCATGGTCGAGTGGTATCCGCACGTGCTGGTCGTGTCCAGCCTGATCCCGCAGGACGTCGACAAGACCTTGAACGTCGTCGAGTTCTACTATCCGGAGGACATCGTCGATTTCGAGCGCGAGTTCGTCGCCGCCGAGCAGGCCGCCTACATGGAAACCGCCATCGAGGACGACGACATTGGCGAACGCATGGACCGCGGCCGCCATGCCCTGTGGCGGGAAGGGCGCAGCGAAGTCGGCCCGTACCAGTCGCCGACCGAGGACGGCATGCGGCATTTCCACGCGTTCTACCGGCGCGTCATGGCCGGTCATTGGCCGGCGTAGACGCCCGGCGCAATCGCCCGGCGGCATTGCCGGCGCGCCTGCGCCGCAGGACTGAGTTATAGTTTGCCCGTAACAACTTCAGGGAACCAAAATGGCCCCCACGCTCACTTCGTTCGCTGCCCCCACTGGGGGCGCCGCCTCCCTCGGGGCGGCCCATCGGGAGGCACCATGATCGCCATCGACCACAAGGACAAGCTCGTCACCGTCACCGTTCTGGGCGAATTCGCCCTCGCCGATTTCCAGGAATTCGAGCGTCTCGTCTATGACGAGGTGCCGTCCGGCGGGCCGGTGAACCTGCTTTTCGATCTGCGCGAGATGGTGAATTTCACGGTCGACATGGTGCTCGAGGAAATCAAGTTCAGCCGCGGCCACCAAGGCGAATTCAGCCGCATCGCCGTGCTCACCCACAGCCCGTGGGTGGCATGGACGGCCTGGCTCGAGCAGGTGTTCGTCTCCGCCGACCTGCGGGTTTTCGACGACGAGGCCGAGGCGCGCGGCTGGCTGACCGAGGTCTTCGAATGACGGGTTGCCTGGTTTCGGCCGCGGAACTGTCGGCCCATATCGGCGACGCCGGCTGGCGCATTTTCGACTGCCGCCACGACTTGCGCGACACGGCCTACGGCGAAAAAGCCTACGCCAAGGAACACATTCCCGGCGCCATTTTCCTGCATCTCGACCGCGACCTTTCGGGCGCGAAGACGGGCAGCAACGGTCGCCATCCCTTGCCCGACGCCGCGGCGTTCGCCGCCAGGATGGCCGCCTGCGGCGTCGGCCCGCAGACGCAGGTAGTCGCCTACGACAACGAAGGCAACGCCTTCGCCTCGCGCCTGTGGTGGATGTTGCGCTGGATCGGGCACGACAAGGTGGCGGTGCTCGACGGCGGGCTCGCCGGCTGGCGGCGCGCCAAGCAGCCGCTGAACGACGCCGTGCCGAGCTATGCGCCGGCGCACCTGACGGCGCGCGCGCAAGGCGGCGTGGTCGATGCGGCTTACGTCCAGGCGCGGCTCGGCAAGCCCGAGATGCTGCTGCTCGACGCCCGCAGCGAAGAGCGCTTCGCGGGCCAGAACGAAACCCTCGACCCGGTCGGCGGCCATATTCCCGGCGCCGTCAATCGCTTCTATTTCGACAATCTCGACGATGCCGGCGTGTACTTCAAGTCCGCCGCCGAACTGCGCGCCGAGTTCGACGCGCTGCTCGCCGGGCGCGCGCCCGCGGCGGTCGTCCAGCAGTGCGGTTCGGGCGTCACGGCCTGCCACAACGTGCTGGCGATGGAAGTCGCCGGGCTGTCCGGCTCCCAGCTTTATGCCGGGTCGTGGAGCGAGTGGTGCACCGATCCGTCGCGGCCGATCGTCACCGGTCCCTGACGTGGTGGCGGCCGAGCGCCCAGAGGACGTGCTCGCGCACCAGCGCTGAAGGATCGTCGCGCCGCGTTTCTAGTGCAGTGATGACGGCGGGCGTCGTCGCCGCATTGCCCAGTCCGACCGCCAGATTGCGCAGCCAGCGCTCGTAGCCGATGCGGCGGATCGCGCTGCCGGCGAGCTTCGTCTCGAATTCGGCGGCCGACCAGGCGAACAGCTCGACCAGCGTCGCGCGGTCGAGGCCGTGGCGCACGGCGAAATCCTCCTCCCGCGTGGTCGGCGCAGCGCGGTTCCACGGGCAGCAGAGCTGGCAGTCGTCGCAGCCATAGACGCGACTGCCGATCGGCGCGCGCAATGCCAACGGAATGCTGCCTTTGAGCTCGATGGTGAGGTAGGAAATGCAGCGGCGCGCATCGACGCGGTAGGGCGCGACGATGGCGCCCGTCGGGCAGGCGTCGAGGCAGGCGCGGCAGGTGCCGCAATGATCGGTGGTCGGCGCGTCGACGGGCAGCGGCAGGGCGACGAAAATTTCGCCGAGGAAGAACCACGAGCCGGCGTCGCGCGTCAGCAGCAGCGTGTGCTTGCCGCGCCAGCCGAGGCCGGCGCGGGCGGCGAGCTCGACTTCCATCACCGGCGCCGAGTCGGTGAACACGCGATGGCCGAAGGGGCCGATTTCCTGCGTCATGCGGTCGGCGAGCTTTTGCAGCCGCTGGCGCAGCAGCTTGTGGTAGTCGCGGCCTTGGGCGTAGCGGGAAATTTGCGCCCTGGCTTGACCTTCGTCCGCGCTGGCCGCAGCCGGCAGGGTGCCCGCCCGCTTCGCCTCATGGTTATCACAAATCGGCGCAGCGGGCGGGCACCCTGCCGGACGCTCCTTTCGTGCACTGGCCGTGGGCAGGTAAGTCATGCGCGCGACGATCACGCGCTGCGTTCCCGGCACCAGTTCGGCCGGCCGCGCGCGTTTCGCGCCGTGGCTCGCCATATAATCCATTTCGCCATGACAGCCGGCGGCGAGCCACGCCGCGAGGCCGCGTTCGGCGTCGCCCAGATTGGCGTCGGCGATGCCAATGGCATCGAAGCCGAGTTCCCGGCCCCAAACCTTGATGTGCGCCGCCAGCGCAGCCCAGTCGCGATCATGCATGCAAACCATCATACCCTGACGTTCGACCTGCCCGACGAAGCCGCCACGCTGGCGCTGGGGGCGGCGCTGGCCGCTCAAGTCGGCGGCGATCCGGCCGCTAAGGCACTTATCGCGCTCGAGGGCGACCTCGGCGCCGGCAAGACGACGCTGGTGCGCGGCTGGCTGCGCGCCTTGGGCGACCGGGGGCCGGTGAAGAGTCCGACCTACACATTGGTTGAACTTCATGCCGTTTCTGGATTAAACTTGTATCACTTTGATTTTTATCGATTCAACCAGGCGGAAGAATATCTGGATGCAGGCTTGGACGAATACTTCGCCGGCGCGGGAATCTGTCTGGTCGAATGGCCCGACCGGGCCGCGCCTTACCTGCCTGCGCCCGACCTCTCGGTCTCCCTCACGGTGTCTGGCGACGGCCGCCACGGCGCCGTTTCCGCCCACAGCGAACGGGGGCGGCAATGGCTGAACGGCCTGACGAATTCACGCTCAACCGCCGCGCCGTCCTCCAGTTCGCCGCCGCCAGCCTGACGCTGCTGGTGGCGCGCGTCGGCCACGCCGCGCCGGCGTCCATCCTCGGCGTGCGCGTCTGGCCGGCACCCGACTACACGCGCGTCACGCTCGAATACGATCACCCGTTCAAGTTTTCGCAAATGCTGGTGAAGGATCCGGATCGTCTCGTCGTCGATCTCGAAGGCGTCGAATTCAATTCCGTGCTCTCCAGCCTGCCGAACAAGATTCTCGATTCCGATCCGCAGATCAGGCGCATCCGCGCCGGCCGCAACAAGCCGGGCGTCGTGCGCCTGGTCATCGAGCTCAAAGGCGAAGTGAAGCCGCAGATCTTCACGCTGCAGCCGGTCGGCGAGTACGGCCATCGCCTGGTGCTCGACCTCTATCCGGCCGAAGCGCCCGACCCGCTGATGGCGTTGCTGCAAAAAAGCGAAGCGCCGGCGAAGGCTGAAAGCCGCGGCGACAAGGTCGCCGCACCGGCGGGCAAGGCCGACATCGCGCGCCTCGTCACGGTCATGCTGGACCCCGGCCACGGCGGCGAAGACCCCGGCGCCATCGGCCACGGCGGCAGCCGCGAGAAGGACGTCACGCTGTCCATCGGGCGCCGCCTGAAGGCGAAGATCGACGCCGAACCGAACATGCGCTCGGTGCTGACGCGCGACGACGACTTCTTCATTCCCCTCAACCAGCGCGTGCAGAAAGCGCGGCGCGTGCAGGCCGACCTGTTCGTCTCGGTCCATGCCGACGCCTTCCTGAAGTCCACGGCGCGCGGCTCGTCGGTCTTCGTGCTGTCGGAGAACGGCGCCTCGTCGTCGGCCGCACGCTGGCTGGCGCAGCGCGAGAATGCCGCCGACCTGATCGGCGGGGTGAACATCGGCGTCAAGGATCCGTATCTCGCCCGCACCCTGCTCGATCTTTCCCAGACGGCGACGCTCAATGACAGCCTCAAGCTGGCCAAATCCGTGCTCGGCCAGATCGGCAGCATCAACGCCTTGCACAAGGGCCAGGTCGAGCAGGCCGGCTTCGCCGTGCTGAAGGCGCCGGACATTCCGTCGATCCTGGTCGAGACGGCGTTCATCTCCAATCCGGAAGAGGAAAAGCGCCTCAACGACGAGGACTACCAGGAGCAGATGGCCGCCGCCATCCTCAAGGGCATCAAGCAGTATTTCGCGAAGAATCCGCCGCTGGCGAAATCGAAGCTGACTTGACGGCAGCTTGGGCGAAGCGGCGCGGCCGGCCGGGGCCGCCTGATATAATCGCCCCCTTTTCCAGAGCCACGCAGGCAAAGCGGCAATGCTGGTTTTCCGCAAGATTCCCGAATTCGCATCGACGCCGACCGTGCTGACCATCGGCAATTTCGACGGCCTGCACCTCGGCCACCGCGCCATGCTCGAGCGCCTGGTGGCGAAGGCGCGCGAACTCGGGCTGCCGGCGTCGGTCATGACCTTCGAGCCGCATCCGCGCGAACTCTTCGCGCCGGAGCAGGCGCCGGCGCGCTTGACGTCGATGCGCGAAAAGCTTGCGTTGCTCGAAAGCTGCGGCGTGGCGCGCACTTACGTCTGCCGCTTCGACCGCCGGCTGGCCGCGTTGAGCGCCGACGACTTCATCGGCCAGCTTCTCGTGCGCGGCCTGGGCGTGCGCCACGTCATCGTCGGCGACGACTTCCGCTTCGGCAAGGCACGCAGCGGCGACTTCGCCGCGCTCGAACGCGCCGGCCGGCAACACGGCTTCGGCTGCGAGGCCATGCATACCGTCGAAGTCGCCGGCGAACGGGTTTCCAGCTCCGCCGTGCGCGATGCGCTGGCGGCGGGCGATCTCGAGCATGCGGCGCGGCTGCTGGGCCGTCCCTACGTCATTGCCGGGCGCATCGTGCATGGCGACAAGATCGGCCGCCAGTACGGCTTCCCGACCGCCAACGTGCAATTGAAGCGCAAGCGCATGCCGCTGACGGGCGTGTTTGCCGTCACCGTGTCGGGCCTCGGCGAGAGCCAACTGCGCGGCGCGGCGAATCTCGGCGTGCGGCCGACGCTGGCGCAGGGCTTGAAGCCCGTGCTCGAAGTGCATCTGTTCGACTTCGACCGCGACATCTACGGCAGCCACGTCACCGTGCATTTCCTGCACAAGCTGCGCGAGGAACGGAAGTTCGTTTCCCTCGATGAATTGAAAGTCCAGATCGCCCGCGATGTCGCTGACACGCGCGCCTACTTTGCAGGGTTTCCCCATGGCTGATTACCGCAAGACGCTCAACATGCCGGACACGCCGTTCCCGATGCGCGGCGACTTGCCCAAGCGCGAGCCCGGCTGGGTCAGGCAGTGGCAGGAACACCGACTCTACCAGCGCATCCGCGCCGCGGCCAAGGGCCGGCCGCGCTTCATCCTGCACGACGGCCCGCCGTATGCCAACGGCGATATCCACATCGGCCACGCCGTGAACAAGGTGCTCAAGGACATCATCATCCGCTCGAAGACGCTGGCCGGCTTCGATGCGCCCTACGTGCCGGGCTGGGACTGCCACGGCCTGCCGATCGAGCACCAGATCGAGAAGACGCATGGCAAGCACCTGCCGGCCAACGAGGCGCGCGCGCTGTGCCGCAGCTACGCCGACGAGCAGGTCGAGCGCCAGAAGAAGGACTTCATCCGCCTCGGCGTGCTCGGCGACTGGGATCGCCCGTACAAGACAATGGCATATCGCACCGAAGCCGACGAGATCCGGGCGCTGGGCGAGATGTACCGCAAAGGCTACCTGTTCAAGGGCCTGAAGCCGGTGAACTGGTGCTTCGATTGCCACTCGGCGCTGGCCGAGGCCGAAGTCGAATACCAGGACAAGAAGTCTCCGGCCATCGACGTCGCCTTCCCGCTCGACGTCGCCGAGCGCGCGCGGCTGGCCGGTGCCTTCGGCTTGGCCGGCCTGCCGGAGAAGACCGTCTATGCGGTGATCTGGACGACGACGCCGTGGACCATCCCCGGCAACCAGGCGCTCAATGTCCATCCCGAATTCGTCTATGAGCTCGTCGACACCGAGCGCGGCCTCTTGATCCTCGCCGCCGAGCTGCGCGCCTCCGCGCTCGAACGCTACGGCCTGGCGGGCAAGGTGCTCGGCGCGGCGCAGGGCATGGCGCTCGACCGCATGGTGTTCCGCCATCCTTTCTACGATCGCGCCTCGCCGGTCTTCCTCGGCGACTATGTGACGCTGGATACGGGTACGGGCGTCGTGCACAGCGCGCCGGCCTACGGCGTCGAGGACTTCGATTCCTGCCGCCGCGCCGGCATGAAGAGCGAGGACATCCTGACGCCGGTGCAGGGCGACGGCCGCTTCGCCGCCAGCCTGCCGTTCTTCGGCGGCCTCAACGTCTGGAAGGCCAATCCGCTGATCGTCGAGAAGCTCGCCGAAGTCGGTCACCTGCTGGCGAGCGGCGAGATCGTCCATAGCTACATGCACTGCTGGCGCCACAAGACGCCGATCATCTACCGCGCCACGACGCAATGGTTCGCCGGCATGGACAGGCAGCCCGGCGAGGGCGCGGCGACGCTGCGCGATACGGCGCTCGCTGCCGTCGCCGCCACCGAGTTCTTTCCCGCCTGGGGCAAGGCGCGGCTGCACGCGATGATCGCCAACCGGCCCGACTGGTGCGTTTCGCGCCAGCGCAACTGGGGCGTGCCGATCCCCTTCTTCCTGCACAAGGAAAGCGGCGAGCCGCATCCGCGCACGCTCGAGCTCGTCGAGGAAGTCGCCAAGCGCGTCACCGCCGGCGGCATCGAGGCCTGGTTCGCGCTCGATGCCAAGGAATTGCTCGGCGACGAAGCGGCGAGCTACGACAAGATGAACGACACGCTCGACGTC
The DNA here is from genome assembly GCA_028713915.1 of Rhodocyclaceae bacterium. GTDB lineage: Bacteria > Pseudomonadota > Gammaproteobacteria > Burkholderiales > Rhodocyclaceae > Nitricoxidireducens. Next base: position 158,953 of record JAQTNK010000002.1, read on the forward strand.
TGGTTCGACTCGGGCACCACGCACTGGACCGTGATGCGCGGCTCGCACGCGGACGATCTCGGCTATCCGGCGGACTTGTACCTCGAAGGCTCGGACCAGCATCGCGGCTGGTTCCATTCTTCGCTGCTCACCGGCTGCGCCATCGATGGCCGCGCGCCTTACCAGGCGCTGCTGACTCACGGCTTCGCGGTGGACGGCAAGGGCATGAAGATGTCGAAGTCCAAGGGCAACGTCGTCGCACCGCAGGAAGTCTCCGACAGCCTCGGCGCCGAAATCCTGCGCCTGTGGGTGGCGGCGACCGACTACTCGGGCGAGCTGTCGATCTCGAAGGAAATCCTGTCTCGCGTGGTCGAGGTCTATCGGCGCCTGCGCAACACCTTGCGCTTCCTGCTCGCCAACACGGCGGATTTCGACGCGGCGACGCAGATGCTGCCGGTCTCCGAATGGCTCGAAGCCGACCGCTATGCGCTGGCGCTGACGCGCGCCATGCAGGCCCAGGCCGAAGGCGACTACGGCCGCTACGAGTTCCACAAGATCGTCCAGGCGCTGCAGAATTTTTGTTCCGAGGACATGGGCGCGTTCTACCTCGACATCCTCAAGGACCGCCTCTACACGACCGCCGCCGACAGCCGGCCGCGCCGCGCCGCGCAGAGCGCGCTCTGGCACATCCTGCAGACGGTGACGCGGCTGATGGCGCCGATCCTGTCCTTCACCGCCGAGGAAATCTGGCAGGTGACGACGAAGAATGCGGATGACAGCGTCATGTTATCGACCTGGCATGCGCTGCCGGCGCAAGACGGCGAAGCCGAACTGGTCGAGCGCTGGACGCGCCTGCGCGAAGTTCGCACCGAGGCGGCGAAGGTGCTCGAAGACTTGCGCACGGCCGGGCAGATCGGCTCGTCGCTGCAGGCGGAAGTCGAGATCCGCGCCAGCGGCGCCAAGCACGACCTGCTCGCTGCCCTCGCCGACGATCTGCGCTTCGTGCTGATCTGCTCGAAGACGACGCTGGTCAAGGCCGCCGACGCCGGCGCCGAAGCCATCGTCGCCACGCCCAGCGCGCATGCCAAGTGCGGCCGCTGCTGGCATTGGCGCGAGGACGTCGGCCGGCACGATCACGCCGCCGAGCATCCGGAATTGTGCGGCCGCTGCGCGGCCAACCTTTTCGGCGCCGGCGAGGCGCGCGAGTTCGCTTGAGACCCTCGCTGCCGCTGTGGCTCGGGCTGGCGGGGACGGTGATCGTCCTCGACCAGGTGACGAAGGCATGCATCGTCGCCGCCTTCCGGCTCCATGAAGCGCTGCCGCTGACGTCTTTCTTCGACCTCGTCTTCGTCTTCAACCCCGGCGCCGCCTTCAGCTTCCTGCGCGACGCCGGCGGCTGGCAGAAGTGGCTGTTCGTCGCGCTGGCCTTCGTCATCTCGGCCTGGCTTATCGGCATGCTGCGCCAGCATGCGCGTGAGCGCCTGCTGCCGACGGCGCTCGCCCTGATCCTCGGCGGCGCGCTCGGCAACGTCGTCGACCGGCTGCGCTACGACGCCGTCGTCGACTTCCTCGACTTCCACTGGGCCGGCGTCCATTTCCCGGCCTTCAACGTTGCCGATTCGGCCATCAGCGTCGGCGTCGCGCTGATGCTCTGGCAGCAATTCATGCACAAGGACGGATCATGAGCGACACGGTCGAGGCCGACAGCCTCGTGACCCTGCACTACCGGCTGGCGACCGCGGACGACATCGAGATCGTCAGCACTTTCGGCGCCTCGCCGGCGACGCTGCAACTGGGCAGCGGCGAACTGGCGCCGCCGCTCGAAGCCTGCCTGGCCGGGCTGCCGGTCGGCGCGCGCCAGGTCTTCGAGCTGGCGCCGGAACAGGCCTTCGGCGCGCATAACCCGCAACTCGTCCAGCGCATGCCGCGCCAGGAACTGCCGGCCGGCGGCAAGATCGAATTGCACGCGCTGATCGAGTTCGCCGCGCCCGGCGGCGCCAAGTTCGCCGGCATGGTGCGCGAACTGGATGACGACTCGGCGCTGATCGATTTCAACCACCCGCTGGCGGGCAAGTCCATCCGCTTCGAGGTGGAAGTGGTGGGGATACTTTGATGGAAGTGCTGCTGGCCAATCCTCGCGGCTTCTGCGCCGGCGTCGAACGCGCCATCGCCATCGTCGAGCGCGCGCTGGAAAAATTCGGCGCGCCGATCTACGTGCGCCACGAAGTCGTGCACAACCGCTACGTCGTCGATGACCTGCGCGCCAAGGGTGCCGTGTTCGTCGAGGAACTCGATGAAGTGCCCGACGGCGCCGCCGTCATCTTCAGCGCCCACGGCGTTTCGCAGGCAGTGCGCGCCGAAGCCGCGCGCCGCGGGCTGCGCGTCTTCGACGCCACGTGTCCGCTGGTGACCAAGGTGCATAACGAAGTCGCGCGCATGTGCGAGCAAGGCCGCGAAGTCGTCATGATCGGCCACAAGGGACATCCCGAAGTCGAAGGCACGATGGGCCAGGCGGAATGCGGCCTGCACCTCGTCGAGCGCGTCGTCGACGTCGCCGGATTGCAGGTCGACAATCCGGCGATGCTGGCCTTCGTCACCCAGACGACGCTGTCGATCGACGACGCCGCCGGCATCATCGCCGCGCTGCAGGCGCGGTTCCCGGCCATCGTCGGGCCGCGCAAGGACGACATCTGCTATGCCACGCAGAACCGCCAGGACGCCGTCAAGGCGCTGGCGCAGCAGTGCGACCTGGTGATCGTGGTCGGCTCGCCCAACAGCTCCAATTCCAACCGGCTGCGCGAAGTGGCCGGCAATCGCAACGTCCGCGCCTTTCTCGTCGACGCGGCGGCGGACATCGATCCCGCCTGGCTGAAAGGCGTTCGCCGCATCGGCGTCACCGCCGGCGCGTCGGCGCCGGAAGTGCTGGTGCAGGGCGTCGTCGAGCGCTTGCGCGCGCTCGGTGCCTCGGCCGTGAGCAACCTGACGGGCAGCGACGAAAGCGTCGTCTTTCCGCTGCCGAAAGAATTGGCAAGGTAGCCTTCAGCGGCTCGGCGCGCGGCTGTCGTCGTAGCTGACTTCTATCCGCATCACCGTTCCCACGCGCAGGCCGCCGCGCTCGCCGGGCGCGAAGCGCGAATTCTTGAACGCCGCCACCGCCGCGCGCGAGAAATTTTCCGGCAGGTCGCTGCGTTCCACGACAGCGTCGGCCACCTGGCCGCGATCGTCGATCCACAGCTTGAGGACCAGCTTTCCCGAGGCGACGACGGCCTTGGTCTCGGGCGTGTCCAGATCCGCAAGGTTGAGCGGTTGCGGCCGCTTCGTCAGTTGATCCGTCGTGTAATAGGTGGGCGCCGGGAGCGGCAGGATGTCGAGGCCCGCGCCGGATTCCGGCGCCGGCTGGCCGGCGCTCGCGGCCTCGTGCGCCGCAGGCGCCGGCGGCGCCGTCGGGGCGGTCGCCGGCGGCAGCACCCTGGCGCTCGCGACTTGCGACCTGACGGCTATCAGCGTCGCCGTGAGCGCGGGCGGCGGGGCGGGCCGCGCCTCCGCCGCCGGCTGCGGGCTGCCGCCGCCGAGATAGGGCAGAAACATGACAGTGGCATGCATGCCGCAGGACATGGCGAGCGCGGCGAGAAGACGCACCGATGCCGCCCGCACAGTCGGGGCGACGGGCGAATCCGGCGGGAGAGGCTGACCGTTCATCCAGGAAATGGAACCGTATGTCGCCGAAACTTTACTAGAATTGCCGGCCGACTATCATCAATTCAACAGGGAATCCAGGGGAATACTCGTGAACAGACAATCCGGCTTCACATTGATCGAGCTGATGATCGCGGTCGTCATCGTCAGCATACTTTCCGTGATCGCGCTGCCCGCCTACAACGACTACATCAAGCGCAGCAAGATTCCGGACGCGACGTCGAACCTCGCCGGCAAGCGCGTCCAGCAGGAGCAGTTCTTCCAGGACAATCGCACCTACGTGAACGGCACCGGCTGCAATGGCGGGGCGACGGATACGACCACCAGCCAGTACTTCAATTTCTCCTGCACGGGCGTCACGACCACCACCTACACCTTGACGGCGACCGGCAAGGCGTCGATGGCCGGCTTCACGTTCACGGTGGATCAGAGCAACGCGAAGGCGACCACGGCGGTGCCGGCGGGCTGGGGAACGGCGCCGATTTCGTGCTGGGTCACGAACAAGGGGGGCGCGTGCTGAGACGCCGCGCCGCGCAGCGGGGCGTGACCCTGGTCGAGTTGGTCATCGGCCTCGCCATCGTCGGTTTCGTGATGCTCATGGGGCTGCCGAGCTTCGCCACGTGGCTGCAGAATTCCCAGATTCGCACCGCCGCGGAAGCGATCCAGAACGGGCTCCAGTTGGCGCGCACCGAGGCGGTTCGGCAGAATACGACGGTGCAGTTCGCGCTCGGCACCGGCGCGGGGTGGACGGTGGGCTGCGTGAACGCCTCGGCAAGCTGTCCCGCCGCGATCCAGTCGCGCATCGCCGCCGAAGGCACGAGCAATGCGGTGGTGACGCCGACGGCGGGGCAGACGACCATCGTCTTCAACGGCATGGGGCGCGTCACGCCGGTGCCGGCCGGCACGATCGACATCGACATTTCCAATCCGACCGGCGGGGCCTGCGCCGCGGCGGGGCCGATGCGCTGCCTGCGCGTCGCCGTTTCCGCCGGCGGCCAGATCCGCATGTGCGATCCGGTGCTGGCGAGCACCGACCCGCGCGGATGCTGACGTGGTGACGACGTGACCCGCGCCGCGCGCCCAGGCCATCAATCCGGCTCGATGCTGCTGGAAGGGCTGATCGCCGTCCTCATCTTTTCGCTCGGCATCCTCGCCATCGTCGGCATGCAGGCGGCGGCCGTCAAGGCCTCGAGCGATGCCAAGTATCGCAGCGACGCCGGGCTGTTGGCCAACCAGCTGATCGGCACCATGTGGGTGAGCGACCGCACGACGCCCACGCTGCAAGCCAACTTCAACGCCCCGAACGGCGCCAGCTACCTGACCTGGAGCGCCGAGGTGCAGAACACGCTGCCCGGCGCCGCCGCGAACCTGCCCAACGTGGTGGTGGACAATGCCGGCGTCGTCACCGTGACGATCTACTGGCTCGCGCCGAACGAGCCGGCCGGGGCGACGCCGCACCACTTCGTCGCCATCGCGCAAGTGAAATAGGAGAGGACGAAGTGTTCCAAGTGGCCCAGCGCCTGCGTCAGCGCCAGTCGGGTTTCAGCCTGGTGGAAATCATGGTGGCCGCGGTGATCGGCATGTTCGGCGTCATCGTCATGATGCAGGTGTTCGCCCTGTCGGAGGAGCGCAAGCGCACCACCACCGGCGGCGGCGACGCCATGACGGAGGGCGTGACGGCGCTGTATGCCTTGCAGCGCGACATCCGCCAGAGCGGCTATGGCATCGCCGACGTCAAGGTGCTCGGCTGCAGCGTGCAGCTGCGCACGGGCGTCACGCTCAGCGCCATGGCGCCCGTGACGATCTATCCGTCGGGCATGGCGAATCCGCTGATCCCGGCCGGGGATGCGAATACCGATACGCTGCTGGTGGTCTATGGCAACACCAACGGCTCGCCGCAGGGCGACGGCATCACCTCGCAGCCGCTGCAAACCCAGTACGCCGTGCAGACGTCTACCGCCTTCATTGCCAACGACGTGGTCGTCGCCGCGCCGTCGACGCGGGCCGGCCTCTGCGCTCTCACGCTCGACCGCGTCGCCGGCGTCGTCAATCCCAACGTCAACGTCGGCACCGGAGTGTCGGGCATGAGCAACGGCACGCTGTTCAATCTCGGCCAGGCGCCGACCGTCGTCGCCTACGCCATCCGCAACGGCAACCTGACGATGTGCGACTACACGGCCAACGATTGCAGCGCTGCCGCCAACGCCGCGCCGTTGAATCCGGCGGTCTGGGTGCCGATCGCCAACAACATCGTCAGCCTGCGGGCGCAGTACGGACGCGACACGACGGCGCCGTCGATGGACGGGATCATGGACGTCTTCGACCAGACGACGCCGACGACGGCGTGCGGCTGGGCGCGGGCTTCGGCCGTGCGGCTGGTCCTGGTCGCGCGCAACGCCCAGTTCGAAAAGACCGCCGTCACGACGGCGGCGCCGGTGTGGGACGGCAGCGCCGCCGACAACCCTCCGGGAAGCACGGCCGCGGCCATCGATCTGTCGGCAAACGCGACGTGGCAGAACTATCGCTACAAGGTGTTCCAGACCGTGGTGCCGCTGCGGAACATCGCGTGGCTGGGCGCGGTGTCGGGATGCTGATCGTGCGCCCCGGCCGCGCTTCCCGTCGTGCGCCGCGCCGCCAGGCGGGCGTGGTGCTGATGGTGGCGCTGATCGTGCTGATCGCCATGACGCTGGCCGGTCTCGCGCTCGTGCGCTCGGTCGACACCGCGAACCTGATCGCCGGCAACCTGGCTTTCCAGCAGGCGGCGACGCATTCCGGCGATGCCGGCGCGGAAACCGCCATCACCTGGTTGCAGACCAACAATTCGGGCGCCACGCTGTGGACCAGCAACCTGCCGCAAGGCTACGCCGCCAACCGCCAGGATCCGGCCGTGGGCCAAAGCTGGGACGCCTTCTGGACCAATGTCCTGGTGCCTGCCGGCCAGGTGGTTACGCTGCCGGCGGACGCTTCCGGCAATACCGTCTCCTATACGATCCAGCGCCTGTGCAACGCCGCCGGCGATCCCGTCAGCGTCGGCGTCGATTGCGCCGTGTCGCAGAGCGCCGGCAGTTCGGCGGGCAGCAGCAAGGGCGCCGGCTTCATCGCCCTGCAATACAACTCGCAAGTCTATTACCGGATCACGACGCGCGTCGTCGGGCCGCGCAACACCGTGGGTTTCATCCAGGCCATCGTGGCCATGTAACTCCTCCGGAACCTGGAGACCGTCATGAACAGCGGACTATTCAAGAGCCTCAATTGCGGCATCGCCTTGTTCGTCGCCGCCGCGAGCGCCCTGGGCGCGACGGATCTCGCGACGTCGCCGCTGGTGACGTCCTCGACCTCGTCGGTCCTGCCCAACATCCTCTACGTGCTCGACGATTCCGGCAGCATGGACTGGGATTTCCTGCCGGACTGGGCTTGCGCCACCTATTCCGTGAATAACAGTTCCTGCAGCAGCACGGGCGAAGATCCGTCCTCGGCGCGGCTCGAGTACCTGTTCCGGAACAACACCTACAACGGCGTCTACTACAACCCGGCGATCACCTACCTGGCGCCGACTTTCTACAGCTCCGGCGGCGCGCTCGACACCACCACTTATCCGAGCCTCACGGGGCAATCCGCCACCACCGGCGGCGACGCCAGCGCGACCAGCGCTGCGCCGAACTGGAATGCCGTCAAGAACGACGGCTACGGCGTTCAGTTCTCGGGCACCACCAATCTCACCGCCGCCAACAAATATTTCTACACGTTCGTCGCCGGCGAATGGTGCAACACCCCGACTCTGGCCGCGTGCCAGTCGACGAAGTCGGGCGCCTACGTCTATCCGGCGACGCTGCGCTGGTGCAACAGTTCGACGAACAGCACCGCCGCCAGCCCCGCCGCCAAGTCCTGCCAGGCCGCCTTCAATTCGGCGGGCGGCTACGGCTTCACTTGGGCGCGTGCGCCGGCGCCGAACGTCGCCTCCATTTCGATCGGCGGCACGCTGAGTTCCACGTCCGTGTCGAGCATCAAGGTCAACAGCAAGGAAATCCTTGCCGCCGCCACGACGGCCAGTTCGAGCGCCAGCACGGTGGCCGCCGCCATCGCCTCGAACATCAACAAATGCACGGTCGCCGCCACGGGAAATTGCCAGGCGAGCGGCTACACGGCCTACAGTTCCGGCAGCACGGTGACGATTGCGGCGCCGCTGCCGGCGAACATCACCTACACGCCGGTGATTACCTCCACGGCCGGCGCCATGACGCTGACGCCGAGCGCCTTTGCCGTCGGCAATG
>JAQTNK010000003.1:0-20764 GCA_028713915.1 Rhodocyclaceae bacterium
ACGCCGGATTGTCATCGCGCCCCTTGGCGTGAGGGTCGCTCATTGTCGTCTCCTCTAGCGCCGGTTCATTGCCGGCCCGCTAACGCTACCATGCGCGGCTATGCTTTCGCTACCCTTTAGGCAATGTGGGAATTGCAACGTCATCGCGCCGCTCAGGCGCGCGCCTGCTCGACCCAGCGCTGCCAATGTTCCTCGATGTAGGCGGCGACGCGCTCCATGCCGGGCTGGTGACTATGCCACTGGCTGTCGACGCGGAATTCGACGCCCGGAAAGCGGCGGCCGGCATGCTCGGCGATCAGCCGGCCGATCTCGCTGGCCTCCTCGTGGCCGATCTCGCCGGCGATCTCGTAGGCTTCCGGCCGATCGCTGACGAAATAGACGGGTCTTTCGACAACGCCGGCCGGCCCCGGAACCTTGGCCGATTTGCTCATGATCCAGACCTCCAGATTGAATGCGTTTTGGACCCGCGCGAAAGGCCGTATGTTCCGGCCAGCCCCTGAACGGCGCGTCTTCCGGCGCGGCGCAGCAGCGCAGCGGCGAACGGAACCTAGTCGCGCGGGTCCGCCAGCACGACGCTGACGACCAGTCCTTTGCCGCCCGCGCCGTCCTCGATTTCGATGCGGGCGTCATGCAGTTCGGCAATGCGGCGGCAGATCGCCAGCCCGAGGCCGGTTCCCGGCTGATCCTGACCGGCGATGCGATAGAAGCGGTCGAATACCGCTGCGCGCTGGGCCGCGGGAATGCCGGGACCGTCGTCGCTGACTTGCATCAGGAAACCCTCGGCACAGCGCCGGACGGCGATGCCGATATGGCCGCCGCGCTGGGTATAGCGGATCGCATTGTCGACGAGATTGCAGAGCAGCATGGACAGCATGTCGGCATTGCCCCGCACGGCCGGCAAGCCGGGCTCGACTTGCAGTTCAAGCACCTGGTCGCGGCGCAGCGCCAGCGGCGCCAGTTCCGCGCACACCGCTTCGGCGACGTCGCCCAGGCTCGCCGGCTCGACGTCGGGCAAGGCCTGCTCGGGGTCGAGACGCGCCAACGCGAGCAGTTGCCCGACCAGGCGGATGCCTCGTTCCACGGCGCGCTGCAATTGATCCATGGCGCCGCGCCGCTCGGCGTCGCCCTCGGCGGCGCGCGCGGCGTGCAGCTGGGCCTGGATTGCGGCCAGCGGCGTGCGCAGTTCGTGGGCGGCATTGGCGGTGAACAGCCGCTCGCTCTCCAGCGCGTGGGTCGTGCGCCGCAGCAATTCATTCAAGGCCAGCACCATGGGGCGCACTTCCCCGGGCGCATTGTCCGCATCCAGCGGCATCAGGTTCTCCGGCTTGCGGGTCGCGATCTCGCGCGTCAGCACGCCGAGCGGATCGAGGCCGCGGCTGATCGAAAACCAGAGCAGGAAAATCAGCACCGGCATGCCCAGCGCCAGCGGGCTGGCCAGGTGCAGGGCGATGTCGCGCACCAGCCGGTTGCGCACGTCGTGGGCTTCGGCGACGAGAATGCGGAAATCGTGATGCCGATCCCAGACGCCATAGAAGCGCCAGAGCTGGCCGTCGGCATCGCGGGTCTCGGAAAATCCGTCGGCGTCGGTCATCACGTCCAACGGCGCGTTTGCGGAGCGCAGCAGCAAATGGCCTTCACCGCTCCAGATCTGGTAGCGCAACCGCTTCTCGTATTCCTTGTGCAGGGAATGGATCGACCCCGCGCCGACCGTTCCGGCGACGACCGGCAGCACGGCGGACACGTGGCCATCGCCGCGGTGTCCAGGCATGGACTTGGCGCTGGCAAGCCGGTCAGTCAGATGCGGCCACTGATTGAAGATTTCCTTCAGCGACGGCGCCTCGTCGCGGTTCGGGATGGCGACGGGATCTTCGTCGTCCGGATCGGTGACGCGCAGCAGCGCCAGCGCCGTCTGCGCCAGATGGGCATCGAAGAGTTCATACACTTCGTCGATGCTGTCGCGCAACGTGAACCAGACGATGACGGCCCAATAGGCGAAGGTGACGATCAGCAGCGCGACCAGCAGGCGCTGGCTCAGCGACAAGCGACGACGCACGTTCACGACTCCGGCCGGGCGAGCGTGTAACCGATCCCGCGCACCGTCCTGATGGTCTCCGCGCCGAGCTTGAGGCGCAGGTTATGGATATGCACCTCGACGGCATTGCTGTCGACGTTGCGTCCCCAACCGTACAGCGAAGTTTCCAGCTGACCGCGCGTCAGCACGCGCCCGACGCCCTCCATGAGCGCCCGCAGCACGGCGAACTCGCGGCTGGAGACGGCAAGGCTGTTGCCGTTCCGGGTGACGCTGCGGGCCACCAGGTCGAGCGTCAGGTCGCCGACGCTGAGCGAGCCGCCGCCGCGACCGGAGCGGCGGATGAGCGCGCGCAGGCGCGCCACCAGCTCTTCCATGTCGGCGGTCTTGACCAGGTAATCGTCGGCGCCGCGATCGAAGCTGACGACCTTGTCGCGCGTCGTGTCCCGCGCGGTGAGAATGAGGACCGGCAGCGTATCGCCGGCGGCGCGCAATTCGCGCAGGACGTCCATGCCGTTCATGCCGGGCAGGCCGATGTCCAGCACCATGGCGGCAAACTCCCCGCTCCCCAGGGCAGCCAGCGCAGTCTTGCCGTCCCGCACCCAGGTGACGGCGAACGCCGCCTTGCTGAGCGCCGCACGCAAGCCGTCCCCGAGCAGCGGGTCATCCTCGACGAGCAGAAGTTTCATGATCCTCCTCAACTACGGCCGCCAGGCGGCGACCGAATATCCTTATTTTTTGTGAGTCTATCCCACCTGCCGCCAGCGCGGCTTAACGCGCCTTAAGGCTTGGCGCGGACCCTTAAGTCAACGCTCAGGCCTCGTTGCTATCGTGGTCATGCAGTTGCGGAAAAAGAGTTGGACAAGGACTGATGCGACCGGACTTCCCCGCGGAGCCGGCGACAACAGTCCACATCAAGGAGGAGTTGCAAGCGTCGCCGCCGGCATTGCCGGCGGCGACGACACCCCTTGACGAGCAAGAGCGGTTCCAAAAACGTCGCCGTGCGCCTTCAGGCCGCGCGGCACCAGAAAAGGGGGAAATTCGCGCATGGCAAAAAATCATTCGGTCTCGTTCATCAGGTTCGGCGCGATGGCCGCGGCGGCGGTACTGCTCGGCATGTTGCCCGGTCGCGCGGCCTTCGCCGCCGCCGATCCGATGGAGAACGCCAGGATCGTCGGCGAAAAACGCTGCGGCGAATGCCACGACACCGAGAAGAATCTTTTCGGCCACACCCAGCACGCCAAGATCTTCCGCGAGAACCCGCGCAACGACACCGAGAAGGCCGTCTGCGAGGCCTGCCACGGCAACGGTTCCCTGCATGTTGCCGACACCAAGGACAAGACCAAGATCATCGGCTTCTCGAAGGAATGGGGCACGCCGATCGAGAAGCAGACGGCGCAGTGCCTGAACTGTCACGACGGTGGCCAACGCATCAACTGGGGCGGATCGATTCATCAGAGGAACAAGCTCAGCTGCTCCGACTGCCATAACCCGATGGCGCGTTTCTCCGCCAACGGCCTGCTGAAGAAAGCCAGCATCACCGAGACCTGCCAGAGCTGTCACCCGCAGCAGCGCGCCGAGTTCAAGAAGCGCTCGCACATGCCGGTGCCCGAGGGCAAGATGACCTGCGAGGACTGCCACAACCCGCACGGCTCCACCACCAAGCGCCTGCTCAAGGCCGACAGCGTCAATGAGCTCTGCTACACCTGCCATGCGGAGAAGCGCGGCCCCTTCCTCTGGGAACACGCCCCGGTACGCGAGAACTGCCTCAACTGCCATGAGCAGCACGGCTCGAACAGCGACAAGCTGCTGAAGCAAAGCCGGCCGATGATCTGCATGTCATGCCACAACAACACCACCGCCATGGGGCATACCTACCGCAACGCAGTCGATCCCACCACCGCCCTGCAGATTCGCGGCCGCTCGTGCCAGAACTGCCATGCGCAAATCCACGGCAGCAACGCCCCCGACGGCGAGCGCTTCCGCCGCTGATCGACGAGGACACAAACATGAAACCGGTTCTCTTCGCCCAAGCCCAATCGCCATTCAACGAGAGGTCTGCAATGAGCTTTCGCCCTCGCATCAAACTGCTCGCCGCCTGCGTCGGCGCTGCCCTTGCCCAGCTGGGCGCCGGCTCCAGCTTCGCCGACTCCGCCGTCGGCGTGGATACCGCCCTCGGCAACGCCCTCAATCCCCCCGGCCGCTCGGCCGTGCCTCGCCCCATCGCCGACGACGGCTATGACACCGTGCGTCATTCGCCCTCGGGCCAGCTCTACGGCCAACCCGCAGACGCGTCCGACGATTCGACCCAGACGGAAAGCGGCTGGGCGTACAAGGGGAGCGTGGAAGCCGGTCTGCTCGGCGGCGACGCCAACAAGAAAAGCAGCTTGTACCGCCAGTACATGGACCTGAAGAACGGCCCTTATCTCAACTACTTCGCGGTCGAAGCCGACAAGCCCGACAGCGCAAATTACGTCCAGGCCTTCGGTGGCGGCACCGGACGGGACGACCAGTTCTACGGCCTGCAGTTCGGCCGCTACAACGACTGGAAGGTGAAGACCTTCTACAACGAAACGCCGCACGTCTTTTCCAGCGACTTCAAGCGCATCTACAACAGCGACGGCAACGGCCACCTGACTCTCCCCGCAGGCACCGCAGGCGTCGGCACCGCCGCCAACCTCGGCACCACCCTCCTCGGCACCGCCAAGGCTCTGCCCGATAGCGAAATCGGCCTGGTGCGCAAGAAGGGCGGCGTCAGGCTGGACATGAACCTGGCCGCGGATTGGAAAGGCTATGTCAGCGTCACCCAGGAAAAGCGCGAGGGCGAACGGCCATTCGCCATCATGGGCGTGGAAGGCGAAGAACCCATCGATTACAAGACCACCGACCTCCTGGCCGGGCTGCAATATACGGACAAGCTGACCGCGGTCAATCTGCGCGCATCGGCCTCACTGTTCCGGAACGACATCCACACGATGTACGCCCAATCCGCGATTGCGCCGGCCGCCGGTTCGGCGACCAACGTCGCCGGATTGAGCACCTTCGTCTACTCCCTGCCACCCGACAATCAGGCCTACAACCTGAAGGGCGAGGTCTCGCGCAAGCTGCCCGATTTCTACAACGGGCGCGTGTCGGGAAGTCTCGCCTGGGGCTCCTCGCGCCAGAACGACGCCATCCGGATGCCGCTGGACCCCGGGCTGGTGCCCAACGGCACCACCGTCGGGCTGACCACGGCGGCCAACTGGAACGGCACCAACGGCTCGCCCCTGACGCGGACCGATTCCGGTCAGCGCATCGACTCCAAGCTCCTCAATCTATCGCTGGCCTTGAACCCGCTCGACGACCTCAATCTCAAGGGCACGGTCCGCCACTACGCCACCCAGAACAAGTCCGGAGCCTACTACTCCTACAACCCGCTGACCGGCGAATGGTTCAATGGCCTGTTCAACAGCGTGAACGGATTCGGCACGGCCACCCCCAGCACGACGGGCGCAGGCGGACTCGGCCGCTGCCAGCCGGCGCCGGGGTTTCCTGTCGTTGCCGGATGCACGTCCGCCGCCACCTCGTCCTTCACCAGCTACGGCTTGATGGCGCCGCCGCGCGACAACAAGCAGACCAACTACACGCTGTCCGCCGACTACGATCTGGGCAAGGCCAGCACCCTGGAAGGCACGGTCGAGCGGGAAGACTTCTCCCATACCTTCCGCGAGCGCGACAAGACCTGGGAAGACAAATTCACGCTGGGTTACGTGAACCGCAGCCTGGGCGACACCACGCTGCGGACCTCGCTCGAACACGACAGCAAGCGCGGCAGCTTCTACGATCCCGCCGCGATCACGCGCGACATCGGCGGCTGGTTCAGCGTCTACGGCGTGACCTACAATCGGGCGGCGCTGCAGAATCTGATCGCCAACGCCGGCACCGGCATTTACCCGGCGTTGGCAACGATACAAGCGGCGCTTCTCAGCTCCAATCACAACAGCGGCGGCTGGATGCGGCCTGATCAGGCCGACCGCGACCAGAACATCCTCAACGCGCGCCTGAATTACATGGCGCGCCAGGATCTCGATCTGGGCGTCATGGCACAGTTCAAGAAGATCAAGTATCCGGGCAATTCCTTCGGCCCGCAAAAAGACGATTCCCTGTCCCTCAACTTCGACCTGAACTTCCAGCCGGCAAACGGCACCAGGGTCACCGCCTTCTATTCGCGCCAGGACGGCAAGCAGCAGCAGATCGACAACTACGGCGCCTTTGCCGGATCGGGCTACGCATCGCTTCTCGCCTACACCCAGTCGCAATGCGGCCCCGCGCTGACGGTCAACAATATCGATTGCTACCTTTCCAACACGCGCATTCCCGGCGCCGACATCACGGTGGACACCAAGAACACCAACGACGTCGTCGGGCTCGGCCTGACCCACGAGTTCGGCAGCATGACGCTCAGCGCCAACTACAGCTATTCGCGCGGCATCACACACATCGTCCATGCCTACGGCGCGATCTCCCTGACGGCGGCGCAGCAGACGGCGGAGGCCCAGTACGGCGATTATCCCGACATCACGCTGGTGCAGAACACGCTGGACCTGAATCTGCTGGTGCCGATCGACAAGAGAACCACGGTTCGGCTGCTGTACCGCTTCGACGGCATCAAGGTGAGGGACTGGCATTACGACTACTACAACAACATGACCATCACCACGTTCGCGCCGGCCGACTACGGTCCGCAGAATTATCACGCCAACATCATCGGCGCGTTCATCCAATACAAGTTTTGAGCAGCGCCCATCCAGCCGGAGGAGTTGAAAATTGAAAACAGTTGATCGCAATCTCGTCCGCCAGGCCACGCCGGGCCGCGGCGTCCTCGCAGCCGCGGCGATGCTGGCGGCGCTGGCGGCCGGCCCGGCGGCAGCCGAGGATGCCAAGACCATCGCCGGCACCGTCTGCGTCGCCTGCCACGGCGACAACGGCAACAGCGTCATCCCGATGTTCCCCAAGATCGCCGGCTTGTCGGAGCAATACATCGTCAAGCAGCTGCGGGACTTCATGTCCGGGCGGCGCAAGAGTGACGTCATGGGACCCATCGTCTCCCAACTCAAGCCGGAGGACGTCGCACCGCTGGCCGCCTACTACAGCAGCCAGAAGCCGACGGCGGGCGAAGCCGACGACAAGAAGGCCGTCAGCCTGGGCAAGCTGATCTTCTTCGACGGCAATGAGGACACCGGCGTGCCGGCCTGCGTCGGCTGTCACCAGCCGCAAGGCGCCGGGCACAGCGTCTATCCGCGCATCGGCGGCCAGCACGTTCCGTATGTCATGCAGCAACTGAAGAATTTCGCCACCGGCGACCGTGCCAACGACCCCAGCCGCTACATGCGCGTGACCGCCAAGCGCATGAGCGAAGAGGAAATCCAGTCGGTGGCCGAGTATCTGGTCGGCCTTGGCGCCAAATAGAACACTGCGGAATCGGGAGAAACATTCGTGAACAAGTTTTTGACAATGATCATCGTGGCGGCATTCGTTGCCGTGGCGGCTTCGGCGCAGACGCCGGCCTGGAACGACATCAAGGGCGAACAGCTGATCGCGCTGCAGACCAAGGGCGACCCGGCGCGCGGCCAGGCCGCCTTCGAGCCCTGCGAAGGCTGCCACCGCAAGGACGCCTCGGGCCGCACCAGCGGCGCCTACCCGCGGCTATCCGGCCAGCATGGCACGGTGCTCATCAAGCAGATCGCCGACATCCGCGCCGGCCGGCGCATCAACCCGAAGATGGAGCCCTACATCGACGACCACGCGCTGACGCCCTACGAGATCGCCGACATCGCCGCCTATCTGCAGGGGCTGCCGATCTCGGCGGAAAACGGCAAAGGCCCCGGCGCCGGCGTCGCCGCCGGCAAGCAGATCTACGACAAGGATTGCGCCACCTGCCACGGCCCCGGCGGCGAAGGCAGCGCCGCACAGTTCTACCCGATGGTCGCGGCCCAGCATTACCGCTACCTGCTGCGCGAAATGGAGTTCATCCGCGACGGCGACCGCAAGAACTCGAACCCCGAGATGGTCAAGGTCATCAAGCCCTACACCAACAGCGAACTGGAAACCGTGGCCGATTACCTGGCGCAACTCGCGCCGCCGAAGAAATAGCACGGCAGCAAAATACGCCGCGAAGCGCCCCGATCGTCGGGGCGTTTCGCGGCGCCGTCTGCCGCTGCGCGCGGCCGCCGAAGGCGCGATGCTGCCCAAAACTTCAGCGTCGCCGGCGAGCGCCGGCCGTTGCTACGAAAAGCCCTCTTCTCCACCGCCTTATCCACAATTTGTGTGGATAAGCCGTTCCTGCCGAGCGCGCCGTGCCGCGGCGCCGCTCGCTGCGGGCCGGCCTCCAAATCAATCGTCCTGGCGTGCCGGAATCACGCCGCGAACCCCGCCGCGCGGAGCGGCCGTGCCGTCGTCGAGCGAGACATTGACGCGAACCGTGGGAAAGCCTCGCGAATCGAGGAGCTCCAGGGCACTGACGGAACGAATGCGCGTCTTCATGAATGTCGGCTCGGATTGGCGATGCGGCGAATTCCGGCACGACACGCGACAGCACACCGATATGCGTTCCGATATGCGCGGCGACATGCGCGGAGAATCCTGCCGCGCGCGTCGGCTACCTGGCGCGCTTGGCGTTCTGGATCAGCTCGGCCAGGCGCTTCTTCTGGCTGTCGTCCAGCCTGTCGATGTTCTTCTTCCAGCCGTAGGTCGCGTAGTTCTTCTGCACGTACTGCCAACCGAGCGGACCATAGGCGTCGACATCGGCCTTCATCTTGGGGACCGCCTCGATGACCGAGCGGAATTGCTGCCACGGCAGGCGCTGCAGCTGCTTTTCCATCTTGCCGCTGTCCGTGCCGGCGACCTGCGCCGTGGCCGCGCCGCCGGCGTCGACGGACGGCGGCGCGGCGGCGGACAAGGCCGAGCCCGCGAAACCGGCCAGCGACACCGCGACCAGGCACGCCGCGCGGCAGGCGGACACTCGCCTCATCCGGCCAGCCCCCGGGGCGGATATCCCTGCACCAGGGGTGTTTCGGGCTTGCCGCCGGCAACTGGGCCGGCCTGCACTTCCTTGACGACCGGCGACTTGGCCGCGGACGTCGCTGGCGCCGTGTTCAGCGAATCGACGTCGCCCGACAATTCGCCGCCCTCTTCCACCACCAGCGCGCCGTAGCGAATCTTGCCCTTGACGCGGCCGGTGCCGCAGACGGTGAGGCGCTTGCGCACGCTCAGGTCGCCATGGAACTGGCCGCGGATCTCGGCCATGTCGATCGCCGCGGTGCCGGTGAACATTCCGGTCTCGGCGATCTGCATGACCCGGCCATCCACCGTCGCCTCGACGCGGCCCTCGACGATCACCGTGTCGCAATCGGCGATCTCCGAGCCCGTCAGGCGCACATTCGGCCCCACGACCAGGCGGCTGCCCTCGGTCTCGCCCGCCGCGGCAGAACCCGCGCCGCCCTTGCCGACCGCAGCCACCACCGGCGGCACGATATCCACGCCGACGCCGACGCTCTCGTCGGGTTGCTTCTTGCCGAAAATCGCCATTGCAATCCACCCGTCTTTCTGGCTGCCCGAGGTCGGCGCAGCCTTCTGGCGTCGACACCCGAACGCCGGCAACGTTCCCGCCCGCCGGCTTGCCCGGACCTCGCCAAGCGGCAGCTCAGGCGGCGACGCGGCGAATCAGCGCCGCCGTGTACTCCTTGGTCGAAGCGGTGCCGCCGAGGTCGCCGGTGCGCACCTTGTCCTCGTTCAGCACCTGGTCGATGGCCTGGCGCAGGCGCGCCGCCAGGTCGCGGCGGTCGACGTGATCGAGCATCATGGCCGCCGCCAGCAGGATCGCCGTCGGATTGGCGATGCCCTTGCCGGCGATGTCCGGCGCCGAACCATGCACCGCCTCGAAAATCGCCGCGTCCTCGCCGATGTTGGCGCCCGGCGTCATGCCGAGGCCGCCGACGAGGCCGGAGATTTCGTCGGAGAGGATGTCGCCGAACAGGTTGGTGGTGACGAGGACGTCGAACTGCCACGGATTGAGCACCAGCTGCATGGCGCAGGCGTCGACGATGCGCTGGTCGCATTCGATGCGGCCTTCGTATTTCTTCGCCACTTCGAGCGCCGTCTCGAGGAACAGCCCGGTCAGGGCCTTCATGATGTTGGCCTTGTGCACGATGGTGACCTTCTTGCGGTTGTTCTTCACCGCGTAGTCGAAGGCGTACTCGGCGATGCGCCGCGCCCCGGCGCGCGTGTTGACGCCGGTCGCCATGGCCACGGCATGCGGATCGCCGTCGATCGGAATGTAATGCTCGAAGCCGACGTAGAGGCCCTCGTTGTTCTCGCGCAGCAGCACGAGATCGATGTCCTCGAAGCGGCCGCCGGGAATGATCGTGTAGGCCGGCCGGACGTTGGCGTAGAGCTTGAACTCCTCGCGCAGGCGCACGTTCGACGAGCGGTAGCCGCCGCCGACGGGCGTTTCCAGCGGCCCCTTGAGAGCCAGCTTGGTCCGATGGATCGATGCCAGCGTCTCCGGCGGCAGCGGGTCGCCCGCCGCCTTCATGCCGGCGAGGCCGGCCTGGCAGATTTCCCAGTCGAAATTCGCGCCGAGCGCGTCGAGCACCATGACCGTCGCTTCGACGATTTCGGGGCCGATGCCGTCGCCCGGAATCAGGGTCGCGGGAATAGGGGTTGCCATTGACATTTTCACTCTCCTCTGGGGGGTTGTTATTGGAACTGCGCCTGGCCTGCCCAACCGTCACTCGTTGCCGGCCTCGTAGCTCGACAAGGTGACGCCCGCGTGCGCCAGGAATTCGCGCAGGTGCTTGATGTCCTGCTTGTCGCAGACGTTGCTGTGGTGGGGATGATGCAGGAAAACCTCGACCCGGTTCAGCACCACGCGGAAGCGCGCGCCGTGGCTCGGCTCGACCGTTGCCCCGAGATGATTGAGCAGCGATTCGACCTCCCGCCAGTGGATGTTGCTGCTCAGCGGGTCCTGGAAAATCGTGCGCAACAGGTTCAAGTGCTTGTGGCTCACTGCAGCGGGTATAGACAGGAATGCAAGGTGCTAAAGGATACCTTATGCGGCCGTTCGCGGGGCGTCCGCCGCAATGAGCCAGCCGGCGTCGGCCCGCCATCCCGGCGCGGACCTGCGCGCACCGCGGCGGGCGACGGACCGCAGCGCCGATGCCGCGCGCTTTTCGGCCCACCAAGCGATGAACAGGACGATTCCTACAGTCAAATTAATCCTGCGCCGATTATCGCGCCCGGCGTTCGCCGCAACACTGTGACTTGCCATGACTTCGCGAGAGGGCATGCTTGAGGCCTTTCCCGCATGCCCGGTTGTTGAACCTTGGAGAGTCTTGCAATGGACGGCATTTCTAACTGGTGGCGCCAGGTCGGGCTACAGGTCAAGCTGCAGATTCTCATCCAGGGATTCCTGATCGTCGCGCTTGTCGCCGCTCAGCAATGGATCGCGATCCGGTTCGAGCACCAGGCCTTGCGCGCCGCCGAAGTTCAGGCGACGACGATCGCCGACGGCGCCATCAACGGCTTGAACACCCTGATGCTGACCAAAGTCGGCGACGACGATGTCATCAGCAACAAGGCGAGCCGCGCGCTCTTCATCAAGAAGATGGGCGCTTCGGAAAAAGTACGGGAAATGCGGATCGTCCGCGGCAAGGGCGTCGACGACGAGTTCGACGCCGGCCTTCCCGAAGAGCGGCCCGTCGATGACATGGATCGCCGCGTCCTCGCCAGCGGCAGGACGGAGCACCAGATGATCAGCGACGGCAGCGGCGGGGCGCTGCTCAGGACCGTCGTTCCGTTCATCGCCATGAAGAATTTTCGCACCACCAATTGCCTGAGGTGCCATGGGGTTGACGAGGGTGCGGTGCTTGGCGCCGCCAGCGTCGTCGTCGACATCCGCGACGACCTGGCGCGCATCCGCCAGATCAATACCTGGATCTGGATCGGCCAGGTCGTCCTGCAGATCCTATTGTTCTTCGTCGTCGGCATCATCGTCCGCCGCGCCCTCGGTCAACTCGGCGGCGAGCCTTCTTATGCCGTTGACATTTCGCGGCGAATCGCGGCGGGCGACTTGTCCTTCGACGTTGCGCTGCGGCCGGGCGATGAATCGAGCTTGCTCGCCAACATGCGCAACATGCAGGCACAGCTTCGCAACCTCGTCGGCCAGGTGCTCGACAGCGCCCGCCAACTGACCGATGCCGCCAGCCACCTGGCGTCATCGGCGCGACAGGTGGCGGTCACCTCGCAGGAGCAAAGCGAGGCGACGGTGGCCATGGCCGCGGCCATCGAGGAAATCACCGTCAGCATCGCCACCGTCGCCGACAACGCCGGCAACGCACAGGCGATGGCGATCGAGGCGGGCCACCTGTCGGGCGAGGGCGGGACTACGGTGCGCGATGCCGTTGCCGAAATGAACAAGATCGCCGCTTCGGTGGGGAATTCCACGCAGAACATCCGCGACCTCGACGAGAAATCCACGGCGATATCGAACATCGTCAACGTCATCAAGGACATTGCCGACCAGACCAACCTGCTGGCATTGAATGCCGCCATCGAGGCGGCGCGCGCCGGCGAGCACGGCAGGGGCTTTGCCGTGGTGGCCGACGAAGTGAGAAAGCTGGCCGAGCGCACCACGGTGTCGACGCAGGAGATTGCCACGGTGATCGGCGCCATCCAGCAAAGCACCCAAAGCTCGGCCCAGCACATGAATGCGAGCAGCGCACAGGTGCAGGAAGGCATGCAAATGGCGCAACGGTCCGGCGAGTCGATGACTCAGATCGAGGCGAGCACCGGCAAGGTTCGCGCAGCGGTCGACGGGATTTCCTCGGCCTTGCGGGAACAAAGCCTGGCGGCCAACCTCCTGGCCCAGCAGGTCGAAAGGATCGCGCAGAAAAGCGAGAAGAACAGCTTCCTGGCCAATCAGTCGTCGGGAGCGGCGCAGCACCTGGAAGTGCAGGCGCTGACGCTGACGCAAACGGTCGAGCGCTTCAAAGTCTAGGCACGGAGGACATCGCCATGGCAATGATGGAATGGAACGACGCGCTGAAAGTGGGCAACCGCGCGATGGACGGCGATCACGAGAAACTGGTCGGCCTGATCAACGAACTGGGCGACGCCATGAGCGCAGGTCGCGGCAAGGATGTCTGCCAAGCCGTGCTCGACGAACTCGTCCGCTACACCCAGACGCACTTCGCCGCGGAAGAAGCGCTGATGTCCGCGCACCGGTACGCGGATGCCGCCGGGCACAAAGCGGAACATGCCAGGCTGGTGCAGCACGTTCGCGACTTCAGGGACAAATTTGACGCCGGCACGGCCACGCTGTCGGTATCCTTGCTGCATTTCCTGATGCAATGGCTGACCCGGCACATTCTCGAATCGGACAAGGCCTTCGCGCAAGGCGTCGTCACAACTCCCGGTCCAACGGCAGCAGCGACCAGAGATCGGCCTTGAATCTTTGCCAGTCGCTGCGAGCCGGCTCCGTCCGGTATTCGACGGCCTTGCCGTCTTCCTGCGTATGCCACACCAAGGCCGGCGGTTCCCCGGCGCCGTCGCGGCGCAATGCCAGGCGGTAGGAATTGGCCGGCTGCACCATGGCGTCGAAACGCGCCGCGATCTGTCGTGCCAGTTCGGGACTGTCGATGATCAGGCCGACCTCGGTGTTGAGATGCAGCGACCGCTGGTCGAAGTTCATCGAGCCGATGAACGACCGCTCGCGGTCGAGGACAAACATTTTCGCGTGCAGGGAATAATTGCCGAAGCGCGAGATGGCCGTCGTTTCACCGCTGCCCCTGGCGCTACCGAGAAGGGAGCGGATCTCGTAAAGTTCCACGCCTTCCTCGAGCAGCGGCACCCGATACCGCATGTAGCCGGCCTGCGCCGGCAGCACCGTCGATGATTCGAGCGAGTTGGTCAGGATGCGGATGCGCACATTGCGCTGGCGCAGTTGCCCAAGCAACTGCATGCCTTCGCGCCCCGGTATCAGGTAGGGCGTGACCATCAGCAACTCGGAGTGAACCGCAGCGACGGCGTCGGCCACCGCCCGATGCATGAGCTGGCCCACCATCGCGCCCTTCTCGACCTTCTTCTTGTCGGGGCTGTCGCAGACCACCAGCGCGTGGGCCCAAATCAGCGGCGCGCGGCCGGAGACGATGGCGTCGAACGGCTCGCCGCCGGCGACGCGCTTGGCGAGGTCGCTATCGCTCGCTGCCAGTTGCCGCTGCTGTTCGTTCAACGCCTCGCGCTGCTCGTCCAAGGCGGCGCGCTGCTCGCGCAAGGCAACGCGCGATATTGGCTCGCCGCCTGACAGCGCCCGCGCCGGGATCGACAAGTCGTCGTTCCAATATTCGTCGAACGTCGCCGACAGTTGCTGGGCGATCGGACCGGCGGCGAACACATCGTCGTCGCCGACTTGGGAGTCGGGATCCATCTGAAAGAACTGGTCGCCGATATTGCGCCCGCCGATCAGCGCAATGGCGTTGTCGACGACGAGCAGCTTGTTGTGCATCCGATAGTCGAGCCGGGAGGCATTGAACATGAATTCCATGGCGCGGAAGAACACCGCATGGCCGCGATAGGCGAACGGATTGAAGATGCGGATCTCGACCGACGGATGCGCGCCCAGCGCCAGAATCTGCTCGTCGCCGGGCACCGTTTCGCCATCGTCGACCAGCACCCGCACGCGCACGCCGCGATCGGCCGCATGCAGCACGGCGTCGGTCAGCAGGCGACCGGTCTTGTCGCCGCGGAAAATGAAATATTGCAGGTCGAGCGTGCGCTCGGCGGCATTGATCATCTGCATGCGCATCAGGAACCCGTCCGCGCCGACGGGAACGATGCGGAATCCCGAGTTGCCGCCGTGCTGGCGAGCCGCAACGTCGAACTGGCGGCCGAGCCGGGTCTCCTCGGGATGGGCGAGCGCCGAAGACGCGACGCGCGGGAAGTCGGCGCCAGGCGGCAGCGACGAACAGCCGTTTAGAAGCACGACGATCAGCACAACGAGCGAAAGCTGAAAGCGGCCGATCATTCCCGTCCTCCGGCGATATCATCCAGCGCCTTGGCGGCAATCACGGCCGCCGCCGGCGCTTCCCATCGGCAATCCTACCCTCGTCTGACGCTCGACACCCCCGCCACCTCGCCGACCAGCGCCATCACGCGCTGCAAGGGCGCCAGCCCCGGCAGCTCGACGGTGAAGGCCATGCGCGCAAGGCCGCCCCGGGACAAGGTCTTGACCGCCGTGACGTTGATCTTCTCCTTCGACAGCACGTCGGAAATATCGCGCAGCAGGCCCTGGCGGTCGCCGGCCTCGACGACGAGGTCGGTGGCATAGAGCGCCTCGTGCTGGCCGCCCCACTGCGCATCGATGATGCGCTCGGGATTGCGCGCGACCATGTTGCGGAAGTTGAGGCAATCGACGCGGTGCACCGAAATGCCGCGCCCGCGCGTGACGAAGCCGGCGATGGCATCGGGCGGCACCGGCTTGCAGCAGGTGCCCAGCACCGTCAGCAGCTTGTCGACGCCGACGACGAGGATTTTCGAGCCGCCCGCCTTGCTGGCGCGCGTCTGGATCTCCGGCTCCGGCGCGGCCGCGGCCTCGCCGCGCAGGGCGACCTGGATGGCGCGGGCGCCGACTTCGCCGCGCGCCGCGGCGAGGAACAGCGCGTCGGCGTTCTTGAAGCCGAGCTTGTGGGCGAGTTCGTCGTGCTTGGCCTGCGCCTGGCCGTCGCGCTGCAATTCGCGGGCGATGAAGCTGCGGCCTTCGGCCAGCATCGCCGCCTCCTGCTGCGCGGCAAACCACTGCTTGACCTTCTGCCGCGCCCGCGACGTCGCCAGGTAGCCGGGCGCGCTGAGCCAGTCGCGCGACGGGCCGCCGCTTTTCGCCGTGACGATCTCGACGCGCTGGCCGTTCTGCAAGGGCGTGTTGAGCGGCACCTGGTGGCCGTCGACGCGGGCGCCGCGGCAGCGGTGGCCCATGTCGGTGTGCACGCGATAGGCGAAGTCGATCGGCGTGGCGCCCTTGGCGAGGTCGATGACGCGGCCCTGCGGCGTCATGACGTAGATCGTGTCGTCGAGCGACGCGCGCTTGAACTGCTCGACCCAGGCCTCCGAATCGGTCACCTCGTCGCGCCACGACAAGAGTTGCCGCAGCCAGGCGATCTTGTCGTCGTACGCCGAATCGGCCTTGGCGGAAGTCCCCGACTCCTTGTAGCGCCAGTGTGCGGCGACGCCCAGTTCGGCGTGGCGGTGCATTTCCGGCGTGCGGATCTGCACTTCGAGCGCACGGCCGTCGTCGGCGATGACTGCCGTGTGCAGCGAACGGTAGTAGTTGCCTTTCGGGTGCGAGATGTAGTCGTCGAACTCGCCGTGGATCGGCTGCCACAGGGCGTGCACGATGCCCAGCGCGGTATAGCAGTCGCGTTCGCTGGCGACGATGATGCGCAGCGCGCGCACGTCGTAGACCTTGTCGAAATCGATGTCCTTGCCGCGCATCTTGTTGCGGATGCTGTAGATGTGCTTGGGCCGGC
This sequence comes from Rhodocyclaceae bacterium, assembly GCA_028713915.1. Classification (GTDB taxonomy): domain Bacteria; phylum Pseudomonadota; class Gammaproteobacteria; order Burkholderiales; family Rhodocyclaceae; genus Nitricoxidireducens. The sequence continues at coordinate 16,588 of JAQTNK010000003.1, forward strand.
CATAGACTTCGGCGTCGCTGATGCCGGACTTCGCCAGTTCTTCCTGCAGGCGCGCCACCGCCCGGGCGATGAAGGACTCGCGCTCGGCGCGCTTCTCGTCGAGCATCCTGGCGATGCGCTTGTAGGTCTCGGGCTCGATGAAGCGGAAGGAGAGATCCTCGATCTCCCACTTCACCTGCCAGACGCCGAGCCGGTTGGCGAGCGGCGCATAGATTTCGAGGCTCTCGCGCGCCGTGTCCTCGCGCGCCTGGCCCGGGTGGCTGGTGTACCAGCGCAGCGTCTGCGTGCGGCTGGCCAGGCGCAGCAGCACGACGCGGATGTCCTCGGACATCGCCAGCAGCATCTTGCGCAGCGTCTCGGCCTGGGTCTTCACTTCCGCCGCGCCGAGCGCCGCGGCGCGCGTCAGCGGCCGCAGCGTGCCGAGGCGGTAGAGGCCGTGCACCAGCACCGCCACGGGCTCGCCGAATTCCGCCGCGAGCTTCTCCTTCGCTTCTTCGAGGCTGTCGTAGGCGGCGAACAGCAGCGCGGCGATGCGCGTATCGCTGTCGAGGTTGAGCGCGGCGACGATCAGCCCGGTGCCCACCGCATGCGGGAAAGCGCCCTCGCCCGTGCCCAGCGTGCGCTCGCCGTAGAGTTCGCCGGCCAGCGCGAAGGCGCGCGCGACCTTGCCGCAATCGTCGGCCGGCAGACCTTCGGTCAGTCGCGGCAGCGCGTTTTCATCGACGCCGGAATCCGGCAGGGCATGGACGACGGAAACCATGGGGCGACTACCCCACCCACCTGCGCGCGTTGCGGAACATCGTCAGCCAGGGACCGTCTTCGCCCCAGCCCGGCGGATGCCAGGACATCTGCACCGTGCGGAAGATGCGCTCGGGGTGCGGCATCATGATGGTGAAGCGGCCGTCCGCGGTGGTGAGCCCGGCGATGCCGTCGGGCGAGCCGTTCGGGTTGAAGGGATAGGTCGTGGCGACGGCGCCGCGGTTATCGACGTAGCGCAGTGCGGCCAGCGCCTTGTCCTGTGCCGCCGCGGCGGCGAACACCGCGCGGCCCTCGCCGTGCGAGACGACGATGGGCAGCTTCGAACCGGCCATGCCGGCGAGAAAAATCGACGGCGATGGCGGAATCTCGACCATGACGAAGCGCGCCTCGAACTGCTCGCTGCGGTTGCGGTGGAACGTCGGCCAGTGTTCGGCGCCGGGGACGATGGCGGCGAGGTTGCTCATCATCTGGCAGCCGTTGCACACGCCCAGCGCGAAGGTGTCGACGCGCGCGAGGAAGGCGGCGAATTCGTCGTTGAGGCGCGCGTTGAAAAGGATGGACTTGGCCCAGCCCTGGCCGGCGCCGAGCACGTCGCCGTAGGAGAAACCGCCGCAGGCTGCGAGACCTTTGAAGTCGGCAAGCTGCACGCGCCCGGCCTGCAGGTCTGACATGTGAACGTCATAGGGCGCGAAGCCGGCGCGCTCGAAGGCCGCCGCCATTTCGACCTGGCCGTTGACGCCCTGTTCGCGCAGGATGGCGATCTTCGGCCTAGCGCCGGTGGCGACGAAAGGCGCCGCCGCATCGAAAGTCAATTGCGCCGACAGCCCCGGATCGCCGGCATCGGCGAGCGCTTCGAACTCTTCCCTGGCACAGGCCGCATCATCGCGCAGGCGCGCGATGCGGTAGCTGGTTTCGCTCCATGCCTGCTGGAGTTCCGCGCGCGCAGCAGTGAAGACCAGCTTGGCGTTGCGCCAGACGCGGATTTCGTCGCGCTCGTTGATTGTGCCGATCAGGTGCGCACAGGCGCCCAGGCCGGCGTCGCGCAGCGCCTGCATGACGGCGGAACGGTCGGCGCGGCGGATCTGCAGCACGGCGCCGAGTTCTTCATTGAACAGCACCTTGAGCAGCCGGTCCTGCACGCGCCCGGCGATCGCTTCGGGGAAGCGTTCGCTGCCGTCGACGTCGTTCATCAATTCGTCGTAGCAAAGCGCATCGAGATTCAGCGAGACGCCGAGGTGCGCGGCGAAGCTCATTTCGCAAGCGGTGGCGAAGAGGCCGCCGTCCGAGCGGTCGTGGTAGGCAAGGATCTGTCCGGCGCCGTTGAGTTTCTGGACGACGTCGAAGAAGGCTGCCAGCAGCTTGCCGTCGGCATCCGGCGGTTCGTTGCCGGTCGTGCCATAGACTTGCGCCAGGGCCGAGCCGCCGAGGCGGTTCTGGCCGGCGCCCAGATCGATCAGCACCAGTTCGGTCTCGCCGACCTCGCTGTCGCGGCGCAACTCGGGCGTCAGCGTCTTGCGCACGTCGGCGCAGGGGGCGAAAGCGGTGACGATCAACGAGAGCGGCGCCGTCACCTGCTTTTGCTTGCCGTCCGCTTCCCAGCGCGTGCGCATCGACAGCGAATCCTTGCCGACGGGAATCGATATGCCGAGCTGCGGGCAGAATTCCAGGCCAACCGTCTTGACGGTATCGAACAGCGCCGCGTCTTCATGACCATGGCCGGCGGCGGCCATCCAGTTGGCGGAAAGCTTGACCTTGGCGAGCGAGTCGACGGCGGCCGCGGCGAGATTGGTGACCGCCTCGCCCACCGCCATGCGGCCCGAGGCCGGGGCGTCGAGCAGCGCAACCGGCGTGCGCTCGCCCATGGCGAAGCATTCGCCCAGCGTCGTCGCGTAACCCATCGTCGTCACGGCGACGTCGGCCACCGGCACTTGCCACGGCCCGACCATCTGGTCGCGCGCCGTCATGCCGCCCACGGTGCGGTCGCCGATGGTGACGAGGAAATTCTTCGCTGCCACTGCCGGCAGGCGCAGCACGCGATAGGCGGCTTCCTTGAGCTCGACGTCGGCGAGATCCAGCGCCGGCACCGCGCGCGTGATGCGGGTCGCCGTACGGTGCATGCGCGGCGCCTTGCCGAGCAGCACTTCCATCGGCATGTCGACGGGGCGGTTCGAGAAGTGGTCGTCCTTGACCGTCAACTGGCCGTCGCCGGTGGCCTCGCCGAGGACGGCGAACGGGCAGCGCTCGCGTTCGCACAACGCCTGGAAATCGGCCAGGCTTTCGGGCGCAATGGCGAGCACGTAGCGCTCCTGCGCTTCGTTGCACCAGATTTCGCGCGGCGCCATGCCGGGCTCTTCGGAAGGAATCGCGCGCAAGTCGAAAGCCGCGCCGCAGCCGGCGCCGTGGGCGAGCTCGGGCATGGCATTGGAAATGCCGCCAGCGCCGACGTCGTGGATCGCGAGTATCGGATTGGCAGCGCCCATCTGCCAGCAACGGTCGATGACTTCCTGCGCGCGCCGCTGGATTTCCGGGTTGCCGCGCTGCACCGACGCGAAGTCGAGATCGGCGGTGTTGCTGCCCGTCGTCATCGACGACGCGGCGCCGCCGCCCAGGCCGATCAGCATGCCGGGGCCGCCGAGCTGGATCAGCAGCGTGCCGGGCGCGAACTCGATCTTGAAGGCATGGTCGGCCGAGATGTTGCCGACGCCGCCGGCGATCATGATCGGCTTGTGGTAGCCACGCATTTCGCCGGCGAATTCCTGCTCGAAAGTGCGGAAGTAGCCGGCGAGATTGGGCCGGCCGAATTCGTTGTTGAAAGCCGCCGCGCCGATGGGCCCTTCGATCATGATGTCGAGGGCGGAGGCGATGCGCTCGGGCTTGCCGTAGTGCGCTTCCCACGGCTGTTCGAAACCGGGGATGTTGAGATCGGACACCGTGAAGCCGCACAGGCCGGCCTTGGGCTTGGAGCCGCGGCCGGTGGCGCCTTCGTCGCGGATTTCGCCGCCCGAGCCGGTGGCGGCGCCGGGGAAGGGAGAAATGGCGGTCGGGTGGTTGTGGGTCTCGACCTTGGCGAGGATGTGGGTCGTCTCCTCGACGAAGGCGTAAGCGCCGTCGCCCTGCGGCATGAAGCGCCCGATGCTGGCGCCTTCAATGACGGAAGCATTATCCGAATAGGCGACCACGGTGCCCTCGGGATGCGCCTTGTGCGTCTCGCGGATCATGCCGAACAGCGAGAGCGGCTGGTCCTCGCCGTCGACCGTCCACGTGGCGTTGAAAATCTTGTGGCGGCAATGCTCGGAGTTCGCCTGGGCGAACATCATCAGTTCGACGTCGGTGGGATTGCGTTCGAGCTTGGTGAAGTTCTCGACCAGGTAGTCGATCTCGTCGTCCGACAACGCGAGGCCCAGTTCGCTGTTCGCGG
>JAQTNK010000003.1:20774-154448 GCA_028713915.1 Rhodocyclaceae bacterium
GAGACCGGCGCGGCCGCGGGCGAGCACATCGACGCTCGTCAGCGGCTGCGGCGCGACGTGGCGGAACAGTTGCGCGGCGTCGTCGATCTGCGCCAGCACCGATTCCGTCATGCGATCGTGCAGTTTCGCGGCCAGTGCCGCGTGGTCGAGCGCTCTGCCCGTCGCATGAAAGGCGATGCCGCGCTCGACGCGGCGCACCGCGGCGAAGCCGCAGTTCCGGGCGATATCGGTGGCCTTCGACGACCACGGCGAGATCGTGCCCAGGCGCGGCGTCACCAGCAGCAGTTCGCCCGCGGGCGCCGCCGGCAGGCGCGACGGAATGCCGAGCAAATCCTTCAATCGCGCCAGTTGCTCATCCGCCAGCGGCCGCTCGACTTCGACGAAATACCAGTGTTCGGCGGCCAGTTCGGCGAGCGACGGCACGCGCTCGCGCACCTGTTCGGCGATGCGGGAAAGGCGTGACGCGGAGAAAGCGGCAATGCCGCGCAGCTTGAGGATTTCGGCCATGACGGGGAGTGTGGGAAAGGACGATTCGGCGAAGCGGCGATTATACCCGCCGCGACCGGGCGCCCGCCTTGCGCATGGGCGCCGCAGCGCCTAGCATCGGAACATTCAAGTCTTCCGGAGCAGATCCCATGACATTGACGCTGACTTCCCCCGTCTTCGCCCACCAGGCCGCGATTCCGCCGAAGTACACCTGCGAGGGCAGCGACATATCGCCGCCGCTGGCCTGGTCCGGCGTCCCGGCCGAGGCCAAGAGCCTCGCGCTGATCGTCGACGATCCCGACGCGCCCGACCCGGCGGCGCCGAAGACGACCTGGGTGCACTGGGTGCTCTACAACCTGCCGACCACCGCCAAGGGTCTGCCCGAGGCCGTGCGCACGCTGCCGCCGGGGACGCTGGAAGGGGTCAGCGACTGGCGCCGCACCGGCTACGGCGGCCCCTGCCCGCCCATCGGCCGCCATCGCTATTTCCACAAGCTCTATGCGCTGGACACGGTGCTGCCCGACCTCGGCAAGCCCACCAAGGCGCAGCTGGAAAAAGCCATGGCCGGCCATATCGTTGCCCAGGCCGAACTCGTCGGCACTTACCAGAAGGGCGCGCGCACTTGAAATCCGGCGCAAGAGCCGCACATGGATGAGCCTGCCGGAGAATCCCATGCCTGACCATGCCTACGAAGTAAGCGTCGCCGATTTCGAACAGAAAGTCATCGCCGCCTCGCACGGCGTTCCCGTCGTCGTCGATTTCTGGGCCGAGTGGTGCCAGCCCTGCCGCATCCTCAAGCCGATCCTGGAAAAGCTCGCCGCCGAGTACGGCGGGCGCTTCATTCTCGCCAAGGTCAATTCCGACGAGAACCAGGAACTCGCCGTGCGCTACGGCGTGCGCGGCATCCCGGCCGTGAAGGCCTTCGTCGACGGCGAGATGATTGACGAGTTTACCGGCGCGCTGCCGGAGGGCGAGGTGCGCGCCTTCCTCGAGCGGCTGTTGCCCTCGCCTGCCGAACCCTTGCGCCAGCAGGCGCTGGCCGCGCACCGCCACGGCGACAACGACACGGCGCTGGACCTGCTGGCGCAGGCCGTGGCGCTGGATCCCAAGTGCGAGGCGGCGCAGCTCGACAGCGCCGAAATCCTGCTCGAAGCCGGCGCCCTCGATGATGCCATGCGCATACTCGAAGGCATCGCCGCGCCGGCCAGGAACCAGCCCCGCGCCGACGCCCTCGCCGCCCGCCTGCACCTCGCCGCGAATGCCGTCGGCGCCGACATCCCGACGCTGCAGCGCCAGCTCGCCGCCAATCCCGCCGACCTCGACACGCAGCTGCAGCTCGGCAATGCGCTGGCGCTGGGCCGCGACTACCGCGGCGCCTTCGGGCACCTGATCGAGATCGTGCGCCGCGACCGCAAGTGGAACGACGAGGCCGGCCGCAAGACGCTGCTGGCGCTGTTCAACCTTCTCGGCAGCCAGCCGGAATACGACGACCTGGTGCGCGAGTTCCGCATCCAGCTTTCGAGGACGCTGAATTAGTCAAGTCTTGTAAGCCGGGGCGCGGGCCGGTAGAGTTCGCGCCCTTCGCCTTTCGGTTCGTCCCATGCTGCCCTCCATCGAACAACGCCTCGCCGCCGAACTCGGCGTTCGTCCGCAACAAGTCATCGCCACCGTGCAACTGCTCGACGAAGGCGCCACCGTGCCTTTCATCGCCCGCTACCGCAAGGAAGTCACCGGCGAGCTCGACGACATCCAGTTGCGCCTGCTCGACGAACGCCTGACCTACTTGCGCGAACTCGAAGAGCGCCGCGCCGCCGTCCTCGCCTCCATCGACGAGCAGGGCAAGCTCACGCCCGAACTGAAAGTCGAGATCGAGGATGCCGAGACCAAGCAGCGCCTCGAAGACCTCTATCTGCCCTACAAGCCCAAGCGCCGCACCAAGGCGCAGATCGCCCGCGAGGCTGGCCTCGAGCCGCTCGCCGACGCGCTGATGGACGACCCGACGCTCGCACCCGAAGCCGAAGCCGCGAAATACGTGAACACCGCCACCGAGCCGCCGGAGCGCCACGTTCCCGACGTCAAGGCGGCGCTCGACGGCGCGCGCCAGATCCTGATGGAGCGCTTTTCCGAGGATGCGGCGCTGCTGGCGAAGCTGCGCGCTTACCTCAATGACTACGGCATGCTCACCTCCAAGGTCGTCGACGGCAAGGAAGCCGCCGGCGAGAAATTCCGCGACTGGTTCGACTTTCGCGAGCCGATCAAGACCGTGCCGTCGCACCGCGCCCTGGCGATGTTCCGCGGCCGCAACGAGGACGTGCTGCGCGTCGCCCTGAAGACCGCGCCCGAACTCGAAGAGCCGCCGCGCGCTTCGCCCTGCGAGGCCATCGTCGCCAGGCATTTCGGCCTCGAGGACCGCGGCCGCGCGGCGGACCGGTGGCTGCTCGATTCCGCGCGCTGGGCCTGGATGGTCAAGCTCTCGCTGCACCTCGAACTCGAATTGATGAACGAGTTGCGCGGCCGCGCCGAAGAGGAAGCGATCCGCGTCTTCGCCCGCAACCTGCACGATCTGCTGCTCGCCGCGCCGGCCGGCCCGCGCGTCACCATCGGCCTCGATCCCGGCATCCGCACCGGCGTCAAGGTCGCCGTCATCGACCAGACCGGCAAGCTCGTCGACACCGCCACCGTCTATCCGCACGAGCCGCGCCGCGACTGGGAAGGCGCGCTGGCCACCTTGCGCCATCTGGCGCAAAAACACGCGGCCTCGCTCATCGCCATCGGCAACGGCACCGCCAGCCGCGAGACCGACAAGCTTGCCGGCGACCTGATGAAGCGCCACCCCGAATTGAAGCTCGCCAAGGTCGTGGTGTCGGAGGCCGGCGCCTCGATCTATTCGGCCTCCGAACTCGCCTCGAAGGAATTCCCCGACATCGACGTCAGCTTGCGCGGCGCCGTCTCCATCGCCCGCCGCCTGCAGGACCCGCTCGCCGAGCTCGTCAAGATCGATCCCAAGAGCATCGGCGTCGGCCAGTACCAGCACGACGTGAACCAGGGCCGGCTGGCGAAGATGCTCGACGCCGTCGTCGAGGACTGCGTGAACTCCGTCGGCGTCGACGTCAATACCGCCTCGGTGCCGCTGCTCACGCGCATCTCCGGCCTCAACGGCACGCTTGCCGCCAACATCGTCGCCTGGCGTGACCAGCACGGCGCCTTCAAGTCGCGCCGCGAGCTGCAGCAGGTGCCGCGCCTCGGCGACAAGACTTTCGAGCAGGCGGCGGGCTTTCTGCGCATCAACCACGGCGACAACCCGCTCGACGCCTCGGCCGTGCACCCCGAGTCCTATCCGCTCGTCGAGCGCATCCTCGCCGACATCAAGAAGGGCATTCGCGAAGTCATCGGCGACGGCAAGATCGTGCGCGCGCTGAAGCCCGAGAAATACACCGACGAGAAGTTCGGCTTGCCGACCGTGCAGGACATTCTCAAGGAACTCGAAAAGCCGGGCCGCGATCCGCGTCCGGAATTCAAGGCCGCCGCGTTCCGCGAAGGCGTCGAAGACCTCAAGGACCTCGAGCCCGGCATGCAGCTCGAAGGCGTCGTCACCAACGTCACCAACTTCGGCGCCTTCGTCGACATCGGCGTGCACCAGGACGGTCTCGTCCATGTCTCGGCGCTGTCCAGCAAGTTCGTGAAAGACCCGCACAGCGTCGTCAAGGCCGGCGACGTGGTGAAAGTCAAAGTGCTGGAAGTCGACGTCGCGCGAAAGCGCGTCGCGCTGACCATGCGGCTGACCGACGAGGTGGCGCCGAAACGCGAGCCGGGTGCGCCGGCGCCGCGCCGCGGTGCCGCACCGCAGCCGAAGCGCGAAGCGCCGCCGCAGAACGGCGCGATGGCGGCGGCGTTCTCGAAACTCAAACGGTAGACGTAATCCGGCCGGGCGCCAAAACGCGACCGACTTGGCAGCCGCCGTTACGTGCGCATACAATGCGCATTGGAGGCACGCAAATGAAAACTGCTTACGATCTGACGGCGCGCAAGCGCCCCGTCAATCTGACGTTGAACGAGGACTTGGTGGCGCAAGCCCGCGGCATGACCGACAATCTATCCGGTGTCGTCGAGTCGCTCCTTGCGGACTACGTCGAGCATGAACGCCAGCTACGCATCGCCAAAGCCATGACGCTCGAAGCGACCATCGCCACCTGGAACGACTTCAACGCCAAGCGCGGTTCGTTCGCCGACGAGCATTCGACTCTCTGATGGCTCAGTTCGACGTCCATCGGAACAATGGCAGGAATCGGGACGACATTCCCTATGTCGTTCTCGTCCAGTCGTCGCTCTACGACAGCTACCGCCGCCGCGTCGTCGTTCCGCTGGTGCGCAAGGCCAGTCTCGGCAAGATCAGCAACGCCCGTTTCAACCCGACGTTCAAGATCGAAGGCACGGCCGTCGTCCTGCATCCGCTGGAGATAGTATCCGTCGCCAACGACCAACTCGGCGACTTCGTGAAATCTCTCGAGGCCGAAGGCGGCCGCATTATGGATGCGCTCGACGAGCTGCTGACGCGCGCCTGGGGATAGCGGAGGTGAAAAGGCCCGACAGGCAAGCCTGTCGGGCCGGGTACAGTCGTCACCCGAAAGTGACCACTTTATTGCAGCAACGGCTCTCACCCCGGAAAGCTACAATGACAACATTGTAGCCAAGATGGGAGTCGCCATGCAATCGGAAAATTTCTCCTACACCATCGGACTCGACATCGGCATCGCGTCCGTCGGGTGGTGTGTGCTTGGCGAAAGTCGCATCATCGACCTCGGCGTGCGCGCCTTCGACAAGGCCGAGACGGCGAAGGAAGGCGACTCGCTGAACCTCGTTCGGCGCTCGGCCCGCCTAATGCGACGCCGTTTGCGCCGCCGGGCTTGGCGGCTGACCAAGCTGGCGCGGCTACGTGTCAGCAATTCCAAAGGATTGTAGTCTTCCGGGGTGAGAGAGGGAGCTACAACGTCTGAGTCGCCACCCCCTCCGGGGGCGACAACTCAAACGTTCTCGCTTCGCGAGGTCAGCAGGCAGAAAGCCTATTGCTTGCACACGTCACGTGCCGACCCGGTACTGGCGCAACTGAGTCGCAACCATTTGATAAGCTGCTACGTTGCGTATGGGATTACACCCAACAAGGGTCGTATCAACCACTCCGATAGCGCGGTATCGGAACGCCTCGACTGCCAGTATGAAAAGACAAGCCGTCAGTCAGGGTGTCTCGCGCTCGCGGCGGACATCAAGTCCGGTCGAGCCGGGCTGCGTTGAGTTCCTCGTCCATTTCGCTGCGTATCTCCGCCAGCTCGTCTTCGTCGATGCCCAGGTAGTTCAGCGCGCTCGCGCCGTGTGCCATCCATTCGGCTTCGTCCGGCATGCCGAGATAGCGGGCGATCAGATGGTCGGCAAGAATCGAGATGGCGGTCAGGCCGCGCGCCTGATCCGGGACGCCGGAATCGTCGTCGCTCAGGATTTCGACGCTGTGATGCAGGCGCGTCGCCTGGACGATGAGCGCCGGCAACTGCCAGTTGCGCGCCAGCATGGCGCCGACGGCGACATGGTCGGTGCCGTGGTGCTCGTCTTCCGTTTCCCAGATCGGTCGCGCCGAACGGTTGCCCAGCACCAGCGTGTCCTTGTAGGTCGGGAAGCGCTGCATCAGGATGGGAATGCCGCAATCATGAAAGAGGCCGAACGTGTAGGCGTCCTCGCGCGTGATTCCCGGTACGCGCCGCGCCAGCCGGGCGGAAACCATGGCATGGAAGTTGGACCGCTCCCAGAAGCGTTCCATGCTCACGCCCTTGGGCGACAGGGCGCGCTGCAGGGCGAGGCCGTTGACGATGCTGATGACGTTCTTGAGGCCGAGGACCGTGGCCGCCTGCTGCACGTTCTCCACCTTGTGGCGCAGCGCGAAGAACGGCGAATTGGCGGTCTTCATCATCGACGCCGCGAGGCTCAGGTCGCCGCTGATGAGGCGGATGATCTTGCGAAAATCGATCTCGGGACGATGCGCCTCATCCAGCAGCGCGGTCACGACGGCCGGGCAAGGCGGAATGGAAATCGTCTTGAGGATGTCGGATACGGATTCCGCGGCGATTTCGACGCGGTTGGCGTTCTTCAGCATGGCAGCAATCTCCCGAACAATGAACAAGCCAGAGATCGGGGGCGCGTTTTTTCGGTACGCGACGCTAAGCCATGCACGCCCAGAAACCTTCATTGGCGACCCCGCTGTCATTGAGCCGGCTGGCTCATTAGACCGGAAGCTTTGCGTCCCCGCCTTTCGACGAGTTTGCCCTGATCAACCCTAAAAATGATACGCCTATTCGCGCCGCGCACCAACCTGCTTTTTCAGAGCAACCCGGAGGCGATGTTGATCGTCAGGGCGACCAGCGTCGTGTTGAAGAAGAACGCCAGGACGCAATGAACCAAGCCGGTGCGGCGCATCGACCGACTGGTAATGCTGACGTCGGCAGTCTGGCCGGACGTGCCGATGACGCAGGCGAAATAGAGGAAATCCCCGTAGTCCGGCGCCTGGCCGCCCGGGAAGGCCAGGCCGCTGGGATTGCCGCGCGCTTCGGCGGCGTAGTAATCGTGCGCGTAGTGCAAGGCGAACATCACCTGGGTAAAAGCCCAGCACGACAGGATGGTGAGGCCCGCCAGCGCCATGTGGGCATAGCGCGTCAGCCCCTGCATGTCCTTGGCCACCGCGAGTTCGGCGACGATGGCGCCGAGGCACGCGAGGGCGGCGAGGACGACCATGGCGAGGATGAGAATCCGCCCCTCGTCCTGCTGCAGCGCCCGGGTGCGCATGCGTTCGTGGCTCGACCAGAACATCATGTGCGCCGCGAGCAGCAGATAAAGCCACGCCCCGACGTTCCAGCCGACGATCAAGCGCGTGATCAGATGCGGCGCCAGCGCCGACGGCTGGACGACCGCCGTCGCCACTCCGGCCAGCACGCAAAGGTACAGCCGCGGCCGCGCCATGACAAAGCGCAACAGCCAGGGCCGCTGCGCGCGAAGCGAGATGTCTGCCATCAATCCATGTTACCTTGGACTATCGATCCCGGTCGCAACCGATCGGGCTTTGGCAACGAAACGAGAGCGAGGAACTGAGATGGGGCTCCTGGTAAATATCGTCGCGGCGGACGAAGACGAAGTCGAGGCCGTCGGCACCTCGCAGCATCCGGTCGAAGAATGGAGCGGCATCGAAGCCAGGGACTTCGACACGTCCAAGCTGGCGACGCTGCATTGCCTGCTCAGCGAGGACGGCTTCGACGAGGCGCTGTACGCCTACGAACCCATTTTCGACGCCGGCGACGAGGGGGCGTGGGTGCTGCGCATCCCCGACCACGTCGCCGAGAAACTGGCGCAACTCGACGAGGAAGCGCTGGAGCGCGTCGGCGAGGAACTGGCGGCCACGGAGGAGTTCGAAATGCACGACTGGCCGCTCGAGGAAGTGCAGAACGTCGTCGTCGAAATGGCCGAAATCGCCCGCCTGGCCGAATCGCAAGGCCAGGTCATGCTGGTCTGGATGCATCCGCTGAACACTTGACCGCGGCGGCCGCAGCGTCCGCGTCAGGGCGCCTGCCGGCCGCTGACGCGCTGGCCTTCCGCCAATAGCCAGGCGCGGAATGCGGCGACCGACGGGCGCTGGCCGACGGCTTGCGGCATCACCAGGAAATAGGCGTAGGCCGAGGGCACGGCGATGTCGAAGGGGATGATGAGGCGCCCGGCGGCGACGTCGGCCTCGACCAGCGGCTTGAGCGCCAGCGCCACGCCCTGCCCGTCGAGCGCCGCTTCCACGGCGAGCACGGCATTGGAAAAACGCGGCCCGCGCTGCGCGTCGCGCGCGCCGGCGTCCACGCCGGCAATGCCCAGCCATTGCGCCCAGTCCGTCTGCCGATCCTCGTCGTCGATGGTCTCGTCGTGGATCAGCACGTGCCGGCATAGGTCGCCCGGCGCGGCGAGCGGCCGCTCCGCCGTCGGCAGGCGCGGGCTGCACACCGGCACGCGCTCGGGGGCGAAGATCTTGTCGACGCGAAAGCCCGGATAGTTGCCCGAGCCGTAGCGGATGGCCACCTCGCTCGCCGCCTCGCGCGGATCGACCATGCCTTCCTCGAACACCGCCGTTTCGCCGCGCTGATCCACGGAATCCGCGCTGCTCGCCAGACGCAGCTCGACGCCGGGATAGGCGGCCGCGAAGCGCGACAGGCGCGGCACCAGCCAGCGCGAGGCGAATGACGGCGGCGCCGTCACGGTCAATGCGCCGTCGCTGGACTGGCGCGTGGTGGCCACGGCGGCGGCCAGGCATTCGAAGCCTTCGCGGACCTTCGGCAGCATGGCGAGTCCTTGCGGCGTCACCTCCAGCGCTCGCGTCAGGCGGCGGAACAAGACCACGTCGAGGTAGCTTTCGAGCGCCTTGATCTGCTGGCTGATGGCCGCCGGCGTCACGTGCAACTCGTCGGCGGCCTTCTTGAAGCTCAGGTGGCGGGCGGCAGAGTCGAAGGCGCGCAGGGCGACGAGCGGAGGCAGGCGATAGGTCATTCGGCAATTAAGTTCTGCTAAGTCGTCACATCATAAAGTGTCGTTTGCCGCGCGGCAACGCTCTGGCTATCGTTGCATCCAGGCCGGCGCTACGGCCGCCTCCCCCAGTTACCGAAAAGGACCACCGACTATGAAACGTTCCCTGTTCGTCACCGCCCTGCTTGCTCTGGCATTGTCCGCCTGCGGCCAGAAGGACCAAGAGGTGGCGACACCCGCCGCGCCGGCAATGGCCGACCCGGCACCTGCCGCAGTGGCGCCCCTGCCGCCGGTCGCGCCGACGACCGAAACCGCCGGCCCGGCCGACGCCGCCAAGCCCGCCGAAGGCCTCACGCCGACGCAAAGGTAAGCCGCAGCGGAGCGGCGCGTGCACGCCGCTCCGCTGCGCCGCGCGACGATGAAGCTTTGCTAACTCGTCGCATAAGGAAATGTCGCTGGTTGCGGCATGCCGCTTTTGCTAAATTGGATTCGTCTCCTCCTCCAGAACTTTCATGCGTTGATGTTCTGGATTTGAGCCCGCCCCGCGCGGGCTTTTTTTCGGCCCGGCGACGACCTTCCTCAACTCCGCGATCCAGGAGCACTGCAGACAATGAGTGGAGCATCACGTATCCATTGCGCCGCGTTGCGCGGCAAGATCATGTCGGCCGAAGAGGCCGCCATGCTGATTCCATCGGGCGTCAACGTCGGCATGAGCGGCTTCACCGGCGCCGGCTATCCCAAGGCGGTACCGTCGGCGCTGGCCAAGCGCATCATGGACGCCAACCTCTACGGCAAGAAGTTCAAGGTCGGCGTGTGGACCGGCGCCTCGACGGCGCCCGACCTCGACGGCGCGCTCGCCATGGTCGACGGCGTCGAACTGCGCCTGCCCTACCAGTCGGACCCGACCTGCCGCAAGCGCATCAATGCCGGCGAGATGGAATACCTCGACATCCACCTGTCGCACGTCGCGCAGTTCGTGTGGTCGGGCTTTCTCGGCAAGCTCGACATCGCCGTCGTCGAAGCGGCGGGCATTCTGGAAGACGGGCGGGTGATTCCTTCGTCATCGGTCGGCAACAACAAGACCTGGCTCGACCAGGCCGACAAGATCATCCTCGAAGTCAATTCCTGGCAGAACCCGAATCTCGAGGGCATGCACGACATCTACTACGGCACCGAGCTGCCGCCCAGGCGCCAGCCGATTCCGCTCACGCGCTGCGACGACCGCATCGGCGAGCCGTACTTGCGCTGCGACCCGAACAAGGTCATCGCCGTCGTCGAGACGCACGGCCCGGACCGCAACTCGGCCTTCTCGGCGCCCGACGAGAACTCGCGCAAGATCGCCGGCCACATCCTCGAATTCTTCGAGCACGAAGTGAAAATGGGCCGCCTGCCGGCCGAACTGCTGCCCTTGCAGTCGGGCGTCGGCAACATCGCCAACGCCGTGATGGGCGGCCTCAACCAGGGCCCGTTCGACAACCTGACGGCGTACACGGAAGTGCTGCAGGACGGCATGCTGGAAATGATCAAGTCGGGCAAGCTGACCTGCGTCTCGGCCACGGCCTTCTCGCTGAGTTCCGGCGCACTGGCCGAACTCAACACCGACCTCGCGCGCTTCAAGGACAGCATCATATTGCGCCCGCAGGAAATCTCGAACCATCCGGAAGTGATCCGCCGTCTCGGCGTCATCGCCATGAACGGCATGATCGAGGCCGACATTTACGGCAACGTCAACTCGACGCACGTCATGGGCTCCAAGATCATGAACGGCATCGGCGGCTCCGGCGATTTCGCGCGCAACGCCTATCTCTCGATCTTCATGACGCCGTCCCAGGCCAAGAGCGGCGAAATCTCCTGCATCGTGCCGATGGCTTCGCACGTCGACCACACCGAGCACGACGTGCAGATTCTCGTCACCGAACAGGGGCTGGCCGACTTGCGCGGCCTGTCGCCCAAGCAGCGCGCCCGCGCCATCATCGAAAAGTGCGCCCATCCGCATTTTCGGCCGGCCCTGACCGACTACTACAAGCGCGCGCTCGACCATTCGCCGGGCAAGCAGACGCCGCACCTGCTCGACGAAGCCTTGAGCTGGCACCTGCGCTACCTGCGCAGCGGCTCGATGTAGCCGCGGCCGCCGCGGCGCAACGGGCGCAGGCGCGGCCGCAGCAGCCAGGCTCTATACTGTTTTTTTTCGGGATGCACATGGCGCCGATGAAGAACGTCTCCTGGCTGCTGCTCGTCGCGACCGTCCTCGGCGCCTGCGCCGGCGTCGGCAACCTCGTGCCGGGCGAAGCGCAAGTCGCCGACGTGCAACGCGTGTTGGGCGAGCCGGCGCTCAGCTGGCGCGATGCGGACGGTTCGACGCATCTGGCCTATCCGCGCGGACCGATGGGCTACCAGACTTTCATGGTGCAACTCGATCCGGCCGGCAAGCTTCGCAGCGTCGAGAATGTCCTGGATACGGCGCACTTCGCGGCGATCGCGCCGGGCATGGACGAGCAGCAGGTGCTGCACGCGCTGGGCCCGCCGCAGCCGGCCTGGACGGTCTATTTCAAGGCGCGCGACGAACTGGCATGGGAGTGGCGCTATTGCGACGACTGGCACGCTGCGAATCGCTTCGATGTGCTGTTCGACGCCACCACGGGAACGGTGCGCTCGACGCTGAGCGTGCGCGAAACCTGCCGAAACGACGCTTGCTGGTGCGCGCGGTGAAGGAAGCTTCGCCGCCAACGAAAAGCCCGCCGGAAGTTCGCTCCCGACGGGCTTTTCGTGATCCCTTTAGCGAATTTGTTTTGCGCCCGCAAGCGGATCTCGAATCGGCGCTGCCTTATGGCACAGGACCTAAGGTCCCATTTTTTGTTACCACCATCAAACGAGTTGCTACGCGTTCCCCTTAATCAGCACTAGGTTCCTCCTGGGAATGCCTTCACATTGAACGCACTTTCACCCTAGGCGACGCCATCGCCGATGTCAATGTCGGCAACCGGGATAGACCGCGCTCCAGCCGTTAATATGCGGCATGGCCGCCGCTCCCATCGCCCCGCTCCGCGACTCCCGCATCGTCGCCCTGCTCTGCCTCGCCGAGGCGCTCTCCATGACGGGCTTCGCCGCCTATCCCGCGTTCCTGCCGACGCTGCGTGCGGCCTGGGGCTTGAGCGGCGCCGAGGCAGGTTTCGTCGGCGGCGCCTTCTTCTTCGGCTACATGCTGGCGGTGCCGCTGTTGTCGGGCATCACCGATCGCATCGATGCGCGCGGCGTCTTCGCGTTTTCCTGCGCGCTGGCGGCGGCGGGCACGGCGGGCTTCGCACTGCTGGCGCATGACATGCTCGCCGGCGCGCTGTGGCAGGCGCTCACCGGCGCCGGTCTCGCCGGCACCTACATGCCGGGCCTGAAGGCTCTCACCGACCGCATCGGCGGGCCGCGCCAGGCGCGCTTCATCGCCTTCTACACGTCGACGTTCGGCATCGGTACCAGTCTGTCGCTATTGTTGTCCGGCTGGCTCGGCGCCGTGCTGCCGTGGCGCACCGCCTTTGCCCTGCTGGCGCTCGGTCCGCTGCTGGCCGTGCCTGCCGTGCTTGCCGGACTGCGGGCGCAGCGGCCGCAGGGAGCGCATCGGGCGTCGTGGCTGCCGCGTTTCGGCGCCGTGCTGGCGGTGCGCGAAGTGCGCCGCTACGTCTTCGGCTATGCGCTGCATTGCTGGGAACTGTTCGGGCTGCGTTCGTGGCTGGTCGCCTTCATCGTCTTCGCTTACGCGGCGGGCAGCGCCCATGCGCCGCTGCTGAACGCCACCGAGGCGGCGGCGCTCATCAACGTGCTCGGCCTGCCGGCGAGCATCCTCGGCAACGAGGCGGCCGGGCGCTGGGGGCGTCGTCCCTGGATCGCGGCGGTGATGGCCGTCTCGGGCCTGCTGTGCTGGCTCGCGGGGTTCGCCGCGGCGTGGCCGTGGTGGCTGATGCTGGCGACGCTGGCGCTCTACTTCGTGGCGACGATGGCGGACTCGGCGGCGCTGACGGCGGGACTGGTCGCGGCGACGCCGCTGGCGCAGCGCGGCGCGGCGATGGCCGTGTATTCGCTGCTCGGCTTCGGCGCTGGATTCGTCTCGCCGCTGGCGTTCGGCTTTGTGCTCGATGCCGCCGGCGGCGGCGCGCTGGCCTGGGGCCTGGCTTTCGGCACGCTCGGCAGCGGCAGCCTGGCCTGGGCGGCGTGGTCGCGGCGACGCGAGCCCGCCGGCAAGGTATGATGCGCTCCCTTTCAGGAGCAAGCGATGGTCAGGATCTACGGCATCAAGAACTGCGACACGATGAAGAAGGCGTTCGCCTGGTGCGACGAACGCGGCATCGCGTACGAGTTCCACGACTACAAGAAGCTCGGCGTGCCGCGCGAGCGCCTGGTGGCCTGGTGCCAGGCGGCCGGCTGGAAGACGCTGCTCAATACCAAGGGACCGACCTTCCGCAAGCTGCCGCCCGAGCGCCAGCAGATCGCCACCCAGAGCGCCGCCGTCGCCGTGATGACGGAATTTTCGAGCGCCATCAAGCGGCCGGTGGTGGAAACCGAAAGCGGACAACTGCTGGTCGGCTTCGATCCGGCCCTTTTCGAAAGCTTCGTCAAGTGATGGACGCGATCCGCCGCTTCATCATCGAGGGTCTCGACATCCGCGGCGCGGTGGTGCGCCTGGGGCCGGCCTGGCAGGCGCTGCAGGCGCGGCGCGACTACGCGGCGCCCGAACGCGACCTGCTCGGCGAACTGGCGGCCGTCACGGCGCTGATCGGCAGCAACCTCAAGCAGCCGGGCCGCATCACGTTCCAGTTGCAGGGCCATGGGCCGGTGCGCATGCTGGTGATGGATTGCGACGAACAACTGCGCTTGCGCGGGCTAGCGAAGACCGATGGGCTGGTCGTGCCGGCGCCGGTGCCGCAATTGCTCGGCGACGGCCGGCTCGTGCTCAATCTGCAGACCAATGCCGCCGCGCATCCCTACCAGAGCCACGTGCCGATCGAGGGCGAGACGCTGGCGGAAATGTTCGAGCACTACCTGGCGCAATCGGAACAGACGCCGACGCGTTTGTGGCTCGCCGCCGACGCGCACCACGCCTGCGGCCTGTTCCTGCAAAAGCTGCCCGACGCCGATGCGCGCGACGCCGACGGCTGGAACCGCATCCAGCATCTGGCCGCCACGGTGCGCGCGTCCGAACTGACGCTGCCGGCGGAAACGCTGCTGGCGCGGCTTTTCCCGGAGGAGACGCTGCGTCTGTTCGCGCCGCAGGCGGTAACCTACCATTGCCCGCGCGACGAGGAAAAAGTGCTCAACATGCTGCGCACGCTCGGCCGCGAGGAGGTCGCGGAAATGCTGGAGGAGCACGACGAGATCGTCATCCAGGACGACATCTGCAACCACGAGTATCGCTACGACAAGGAAGTGCTCGGCCTGTTGTTTCCGACGCCGTCGCAGCTGCTGCACTGACGCTGCCGCGCCTGCTGCAGCGCGGCTTGACCGGCCGCGAACAACGCGCCTACCATAGGTCGCGCATTTTGTTCGGAGGCCCCCATGAAGCTCTACTATTCGCCCGGCGCCTGTTCGCTGTCGCCCCATATCGTCCTGCGTGAAGCCGGCCTGGCTTTCGAGCTGGAAAAGGTGAACCTCAAGACCAAGCAGACGGAAACCGGCGCCGATTTTCGCGCCGTCAATCCGAAGGGCTACGTGCCGGCGCTGCGGCTCGACGACGGCAGCGTCCTCACCGAAGGGCCGGCCGTCGTCCAGTACATCGCCGACCTTGCGCCCGAGCGGGGGCTGGCGCCCGCCGCCGGCACCCTGGCGCGCTACCGCTTGATGGAGTGGCTGAACTTCATCTCGACCGAACTGCACAAGGCCTTCGGCGCGCTCTTCAACCCGCTCACCCCGGAAGACTGGAAAACCTTCGTGCGCGGGCTCATCGGCCAGCGCCTCGACTACATCGCCGGGCAACTGGGCGAACGTCCCTATCTGATGGGCGAAACCTTCACCGTGCCCGACGCCTACTTGTTCACCATACTCAGGTGGGGCAAATGGACCGACATCGACATCGGCCGCTGGCCGGTCCTCAAGACCTACGTCGAGCGCATCGCCGCCAGGCCGGCCGTTCACGCCGCTTTGGCGGCGGAAAGATTGCTGCAGGAACAAGAGAAATAGCGCGCAAGGAAAATATTGCGCGTTAGAATCCGCCCCAGCCACATGGCTGATAGACACTAATCTACGGAGGCATTTGGATGAACAAAGCTGAACTTATCGAAGTCGCCGCCAACGAAGCCGGCATCAGCAAGGCCGCTGCCAACAAGGCGCTCGACGCCATCGTTGCGGCAGTCGTCAAGACGGTTTCCAAAGGCGATACCGTTACGCTCGTCGGCTTCGGCACCTTCAAGTCCGCCAAGCGCGCTGCCCGTACCGGCAAGAATCCCAAGACCGGCGCCAGCATCAAGATCGCGGCCACCACCGTGCCGAAGTTCTCCGCAGGTGCTGCATTCAAAACCGCGGTCGCCGGCAAGAAAAAGAAGTAATCCGCTTCGCTCCGGAATTCGAAAAGCCCGCATCATGCGGGCTTTTCTTTTTTCGGGGCGAGCCTGCCGCGCCGCGACTCAAAGCACGCGCGCCTCGTAGGTGGCTTCGTTCTCGTCGGTGAGATGCACGGCACAGGCGATGCAGGGATCGAAGCTGTGGATGGTGCGCAGCACTTCGAGCGGCTGCTTCAAGTCCTGCACCGCGTGGCCCTTCAGCGCGGCCTCGTAGGCGCCGGGCTGACCCTGCGGATCGCGCGGGCCGGCGTTCCAGGTGCTCGGCACCACCGCCTGGTAGTTGGCGATCTTGGCGTCGTCGATGACGATCCAGTGCGCCAGTCCGCCGCGCGGCGCCTCGACGAAGCCGACGCCCTGCGCATGCCTGGGCCAGCTCGACGGTTCCCACAGCGCTTCGTTGAAGGTGCTGACGTCGCCGCCCTTGATGTTGGCGACGAGCTGGTCGTACCAGCCCTGCATGGCGTCGGCGAGAATCTTCGTTTCCAGCGTGCGCGCCGCCGTGCGGCCCATGGTGGAGAACAGCGCCATCACCGGCAGGTCGAGCTTCTTCAAGGTCATGCCGACGAGTTCCCTGGTCTGCGCGTGGCCCTTGGCGTAGAGCATCAGCACGCGCGCCAGCGGGCCGACTTCCATCGCATGGCCTTTCCAGCGCGGCGACTTGATCCACGAATAGGCCTGCTCGACCGGCAGATGCTGGTAGGGCGGCTGCGGCCCGGTGTAGTTGATGTTGGTCTCGCCGCGGTACGGATGCCGGCTCTGCTCCTTGCCGCCGGCATAGTCGTACCAGGAGTGCGCGACGTATTCCTGCACCTGGTCGTCGGCGTCGAGGTCGACTTCGTGGACAGTCGACAGGTCGCGATTCAGGATCGCGCCGCGCGGCAACAGGAAGCCCGACGGATCGTCGATGCCCTTCGCCGGCAGGTCGCCGTAGCAAAGGAAGTTGCCCAGGCCCTCGCCCTGCTTGAACCAGTCCTTGTAGAAGCCGGCGATCGCCAGCGTGTCGGGCACATAGACTTGGTCGACGAAGCTGCGCATGGACTCGATCACCGCCTGGATGTGCTGCAGGCCGACGACGTCGAGTGCCGTGCCGCCCTGGCCGCCGCGGTAGTGCGGACCCTTGCCATGACCGGGATGATCGGGGTAGATGCTGATGGCAATCGGCGCACCGCCGACGACGAAGTTCGGATGCGGGTTCTTGCCGCCGAGGATCGCGTGCAGGGCGACGACGTCGCGCTGCCACGTCAGCGCCTCGAGATAGTGCGCCACCGCCATCAGGTTCGCTTCCGGCGGCAGGCGGTAGGCCGGGTGGCCCCAGTAGCCGTTCTGGAAAATGCCGAGCTTGCCGGTGTCGACCAGGCCTTTGAGCCGCTTCTGCACATCCGAGAAATATCCGGGCGAGGATTGCGGATGGCTGCCGAGGGACTGCGCCAGCGTCGAGGTCGCCTTGGCGTCGGCCTGCAGCGCGGACACCACGTCCACCCAGTCGAGCGCATGCAGGTGGTAGAAATGCATGACATGGTCATGAATATACTGGGCGCCGATCATCAGGTTGCGGATCAGCTCGGCGTTGGGCGGAATCGGATACTTGAGCGCGTTCTCGACCGCGCGCACCGAGGCCACCGCATGCACCACCGTGCACACGCCGCAGATGCGCTGCGCGAAGGCCCAGGCGTCGCGCGGATCGCGCCCGCGCAGGATCAGCTCGATGCCGCGCACCATGGTGCCGGCCGAATAGGCTTGCTCGATGGCGCCGTCCTTCATCTGCGCTTCGATGCGCAAGTGGCCTTCGATGCGCGTGACGGGGTCGATGACGAGACGTTCGCTCATGATGCGCTTTCTTCAAGATGGTCCGCGACGAGTTCCGTGAGGCCGAGCATTTCGACGTCCATGTGGTAGTGCTCGAGCGCCTCTTCGATGATGACGCGGCAGTTGGCGCAAGCCGTCACCAGGGTATCGACGCCGAGTTCCTCGATCTGCGCCTTCTTGCGCTTGAACGAGACGAGACGCAGCGGCTCGGCGCGCTCGTTGGCGCCGACGCCGCCGCCGCCGCCGCAGCACCAGTTCATCGTCCCGCTATCGTTCATTTCGCGGAACTGCGGCGCGAGTTCCTTGAGCAGCGCGCGCGGCTGTTCATAGACGCCGCCGCGGCGCGAGATCTGGCATGGGTCGTGGTAGGTGAGCGGCTTGTCGATGCTGCCCTGGAGCTTGATGCGACCGCTGCCGTGGAGCTCGTCGATGACTTCGAGGATGTGCTTGACTTCGAAGCCGAACGGCCGGCCCATCAGGTTCGGCCCTTCCCAGCGGATCGCCGTATAGGCGTGGCCGCATTCGGGGCTGATGACGCACTTGACCTTGAGCTCTTCGGCGGCCTTGACGATGCGGGCGACGAGTTCGCGCGCGAGATCGGACGCGCCGATCTGGATGCCGCTGTTGGTGGCTTCGTAGGCGGTTTCGCTCAAGGTCCACGTGGCGCCGGCCTGCTTGAAGATGCGCCCGACCGCGCCGAGGTATTCCGGGTAGTTGAGAATTTCCCACGACGACATCAGCACGAGGTAATCGACGTTCGCCTGGTTGACCGGAACGGTGAAGCCGAACTGCTTTTCCATGCGCCTGATCTGCGCCTGCACCGTGACCCATTTGACGCCCGCCGGGCTGCCGCTGGTGATGGCGCGCGTCGTGGCGGTGACCAGGCCTTCCGGCGCGTGGCCGGACGCCGCCATGCCCTCGCGCATCTTGCGGATCATGTAGGTGAGATCGTTGCCGACCGGGCAGACCATCGAGCAGCGCCCGCACATCGTGCAGCTGTCATAGACGAGCGGTTCCCAGGCGGCGAGCTCGTCGTCCGTCACCGGCTTCGACAGCCCGGCGAGTTTCGCCAGCTTGCCGAGCAGCGTGTATTCCTGGAACCAGGTGCGGCGCAGCGGTTCGAGCTTGTGAATCGGCGTGTATTGCGGATCGCCGGTCTCGGTGTAGAACAGGCAGGATTCGGCGCACAGGCCGCAATGCACGCAGCTGGCGAAGAAGCTCGCGATGGGCGCGTCGAGCACTTCCTTGAAGGAATTGATGCCGCGTTCGAAAGTGGCTGTCATGCTGCAACTCCCTTCTTCGCCGCGATGTCGCCGTTGTACCAGCGCGCCATGAACAGGCTGACGACATGGAAGAGTTTGGTGAAAGGCAGCACGGCGAGCAGCAGTTCTACCGACAGGATATGCAGCGCCAGCAGCAAAGTGTAGTTCTCCATCAAGTGATGGAAGGCTGCATAGCCGGTCAGCAGCGGGACAAAGGTCAGCGTCCAGGCGAGCCAGTCGCCGAAGCCCGAGAGCAGGCGCTTGACGGGATCGGTAAGGCGGCCGACGAGCACCGCCAGCATGGCCGCGATCGCGGCAACCGTCGCGGCATCGACGAACAGGTTGGGCAGTCCCGGCCAGCGGATGCCGAAGAGGCCGCGAATAAGTTCGATGTGCGGCGCGAAGCCGAACACCACGATGGCCAGGCCGATGTGGAAGACATAGCCGCCGAGATAGGTGAGCGGCGCGCGTTTCAGCATGCCCGGTGGCGGCAACGAGCGCGAAACGATGGTGCGCCAGCCGCTGCCCGGCGTGATCGCGCGCGCCTTGGCGAAGTCGGCCTTGCGCCCGAGCGCCTGGATTTCGAAGACGCGCAGCACGATGCCGAAAAGGCCGATGGCCAGCGCCAGCGCCAGGCCCGGTCCGCGCGCCCAGGTCAGCAGTTCGAGGCCGCTCATGGCTTTTTCTCCTGCACCAGATCCTCCACCTTCACGGGCGCATGCGCCGCTTTCGCCGCTGCCTTCTTGCGGCGGTTGGCGTAGGCCATCGCGGCTCCGGCGGCGACGCCGGCCGCCGCCGCGATGCCGGCCGCCTTCTGCGCGTTCGTCGTCGGCATCGACAGCGCCTTGTAGAAGGGACCCGCGTCCCAGAAGCCCGGCTGCGAGCAGCCGAGGCAGCCGTGGCCCGACTGGATCGGGAAGGAGACGCCGTTGTTCCACTTCGTCGTGGCGCAGGCGTTGTAGGTCACCGGCCCCTTGCAGCCGAGCTTGAACAGGCACCAGCCCTTGCGCGCGCCCTCGTCGTCGAAGTTCTCGGCGAACTTGCCCTGGTCGTAGAAGGGACGGCGGTAGCAGCGGTCGTGGATGCTCTCGCCGTAGAAGATTTTCGGCCGGCCCAGGTCGTCGAGTTCCGGCAGGCTGCCGAAGGTCAGGAAGTGCGCCAGCACGCCGGTGATGACGACGGGAATCGGGGGACAACCCGGCACGTTGACGACCGGCTTGTCCTGGATCACTTGGCTGACCGGCACGGCGCCGGTCGGATTCGGCTGCGCGGCAGCGACGCCGCCGTAGGCCGCGCAGGTGCCGACGGCGATGATCGCCGCGGCGCCCTTGGCCGCTTCCCGCAGCATGTCGACGTTGCTGACGCCGGCGATGGTCGAGTAGCCGGGATTGCCGAGCGGCACCGAGCCGTCGACGATCAGCAGGTACTTGCCGGCGTTGGCGCGCATCGCGTCGTCGCGCGCCTGCTCCGCCGCCGCGCCCGAAGCCGCCTGCAGCGTGTGGTGGTAGTCGAGCGAGATTTGTTCGAGGATCAGGCCCTCGATGGTGGGCGTATGCGAGCGCGTCAGCGACTCGGTGCAGCCCGTGCATTCCTGGAACGACAGCCAGATCACCGAGGCGCGCGACGCCTTTTCCAGCGCCGCAGCGATGGCGCCGACGCTGAAAGTCGGCAGCGCGTAAGCCGCGGCCAAGGTGGCGCAGAAACCGAGAAAATCGCGCCGACTGATGCCGGCGTCGCTCAAAGCGCCGCCGATGTTGTTTGCCGCCGGACGTTTCATCTCTTCTCCCTGAGACGGATGCCAACCTCAAAACACGCTATCAATATATCAGGAGTTTCTAATGCAGCTAATAGAACCTTCGCAAGCCCCCTGCTGATGGCGGGGCCATTGCCGCGCTCACTGCGGCAGCGTCCGCTCCGCCAGCCTGACCCAGTAGCGCATGCCCGCCGCAATGATTTCGTCATTGAAATCGTAGCGCGGGCTGTGCAGCGTGCAGCCGCCCGCGCCCGGCCCGTTGCCGAGCCAGGCATAGCAGCCGGGCACGATGCGCGACAGGTAAGCGAAATCTTCGGCGCCCATGCTCGGCTTGAGGTCCGTGAGCAGCGCGCCGCCGGCGCCGGCTTCCGCCACGACCTGGCGCGCCACCTCGCGGCAGACGCGGCTCGGTTCCGCGGCGTTGATGGTCGGCGGATAGCCGCGCTCGAACTGCAGGGCGACGGCGACGCGGTAGGTCGTGGCGATGCCGTCGCAGACGCGGCGCATGCCCGCTTCGAGCGCATCCTGAAGGTCGGGGCGGAACGAACGCACGGTGCCGCCCAGCACCGCCTGCGCCGGCAATATGTTGTCGGCATGGCCGGCATGGAAGCGCGTGACGCTGACGACGGCGGCATCGAGCGGATCGGTCTCGCGGCTCACCAGCGTCTGCAGCGCCTGCACCAGCGCGGCGCCGGCCATCACCGTGTCGACCGCCTGGTGCGGCATGGCGGCGTGGCCGCCGCGGCCGTCGATGACGATCTCGAAGCGATCGGCCGCCGCCATCACCGGGCCTTCGATGACGGCGATGCTGCCCGCCGCGATACCGGGCCAGTTATGCAGACCGCATACCATCTGCATCGGGAAGCGATCGAACAGGCCATCCTCGACCATGACGCGGCCGCCGCCTTCGTGTTCTTCCGCCGGCTGGAAAATGAAATAGACGGTGCCGTCGAAGCGGCGCGTGCGCGCAAGCAGAGCGGCGGCGCCCAGCAACATCGCCGTGTGGCCGTCGTGGCCGCAGGCGTGCATGCAACCGGCATGGACGGAGCGATGCGCGAAGGCATTCGCCTCGTCGAGCGGCAGCGCGTCCATGTCGGCGCGCAGGCCGATGGCGCGCGGACTGTCGCCGCTCTTGAGCACGCCGACGATGCCGGTGCCGGCCAGGCCGCGCTGGACCTCGACGCCGGCGGCTTCGAGCTGCGCCGCGACGATGGCGGCAGTGCGCTCCTCGCGGAAGGCGAGTTCGGGATGGGCGTGGATGTCGCGGCGCAGCGCGGCGATGCGCGGCTGCAATTCGGCGATCAGGGCGGCGAGATCCATGGGCTTCTCACGTCGTTGGGATGCAACGGCCATTGTGCCGCCAAGACCTCGCTTCGGCAACGCCGCCGCAACAAAAAAAGGCAGGGATGACCCTGCCTTTTTCCATGACGCCGCTACGGCTTTACTGCTCGGCGATTACCGCGACGGTGATCGTTGCCATGACGTCGGCATGAACGCCGATTTCCACCTGGTTCTCGCCGATGACCTTGAACGGGCCTTCCGGCATGCGGATCTCCACCTTATCGACCTCGAAGCCCTTGGCCTTCAGCGCCTCGGCGATGTCGATGTTGGAGACCGAACCGAACAGGCGGCCATCGACGCCGGCCTTGCGGGCGATTTCGACCTTCTGGCCTTCGAGCTTGGCGGCTTTTTCCTGGGCCGCGGCAAGCTTTTCGGCATGCAGCTTTTCCAGTTCGGCGCGCTTCTCTTCGAACACCTTGCGGTTCTCGGCGGTGGCGCGCTTGGCCTTGCCTTGCGGGATCAGGTAATTGCGGGCATAACCGTCCTTGACCTTGACGACGTCGCCGAGGCCGCCGAGGTTCACCACCTTGTCCATCAATATGATTTGCATGGCGGTCTCCTCTTACTGGTGCAGGTCGGTGTAGGGCATCAGCGCCAGGAAGCGGGCGCGCTTGATGGCCGTGGAGAGCTGGCGCTGGTAGCCGCTCTTGGTGCCGGTGATGCGGGCCGGCATGATCTTGCCGTTCTCGCCGATGAAATCCTTGAGGATGTCGATATCCTTGTAATCGATCTCTTCGATCTTCTCGGCGGAGAAGCGGCAGAACTTGCGGCGCTTGAACAGGCTGCGGCCCTTGTCGTCCTTCTTCTTGCCGGCGGTCTTACTTTTCGGTTTGAAAGCCATTTTCGTTTCCTTCCAAAAATTCAATTTTCGTCACATGCAGCACGGGGCTTCGGCTCTTGACGCTCCTGGCGGCGAGGAACCCGGTGAGTTCCAGGCCGTCGCCGGGGGCGGCGTCCTTGAGCAGCAGCGCCGGGGCACCCAGAGCGACGCAGGCGATTTCGCATTCGACCCGTCGCGGCTTTTCCGCTTCGCTTTGTTCCGACTCGTGGCCGAGGCGGAATTCGATGGCGGGCAGGCCGGCAGGGGTGTAGCGCAACGAGCCGCGCTCGAGCAGCGTTCCGGAGATCTCGATCCGGTTGGCCGCCGCTTGGGCTACCACGGTGCCGCGTCAGCCTCAGGCTGCGGCAGCGGGTTCCGCCTTCACTTCGGCCACCGGCGCGGCGGCAGCAGTCAAGGACTTCGACTTCTCCTCCTTCATCATCGGAGAAGGCGTCACCACGGCCTTGCTGGCCTTGACGGTCAGGTGGCGCAGCACGGCGTCGTTGAACTTGAAGGCGTGCTCGAGTTCGGCCAGCGTCTCGCCGTCGCACTCGATGTTCATCAGCACGTAATGGGCCTTGTGCACCTTCTGGATCGGGTAAGCCATCTGCCGACGGCCCCAGTCTTCGAGGCGGTGGATCTGGCCGTTGCGGCCGGTCACGAGCGTCTTGTAGCGCTCGATCATCGCCGGCACCTGCTCGGACTGATCAGGGTGGACGATGAAAACGATTTCATAATGTCGCATGCAATCTCCTTGTGGCTGATAACCCCCCCGCATGCGTTACGGGTGGGGAAAGGTGGAAAACCGCGTATTCTACTGTGGAAACCCGGACAGGGCAAGGGAACACACCGCAGCGCGAAGGCCGCTCTTCCCGCAGCGAACCGGACAAACGCCGACCGATAATCCGACGATGGAAAACATGCCGCAAATCCCGCCGCTCCCGCCGACGATCGTCGACGCACGATTTTCAGACCTTGGCGGCTGGCTCGAGTTCTATCGCCAGGCCGACCTGCCGGTGCTGCGGCACACCGCCCACGAACTCGAGCGGCTGCGCGAAACCGCGGAAAACGTCAATGGCCGCGCCCTTTCCGCCATCATCCTGCGCGACCCGCTGATGACGCTGCGCGTGCTCGGCTTCATCGAGAAGAACCGGGGCAAGCGCCAGGACACCGACATCACGACCATCGAGCGCGCCTTGATGATGATCGGCATCGGGCCGTTCTTCAACGCCTTCCAGGATCTGCCCCTGGTCGAGGACCGCCTGAAGGGCCACCCCAAGGCGCTGCTGGGCCTGCTCAAGGTCATCGCCCGCGCGCGCAAGGCGGCCTTCTGGGCGCGCGACTGGGCGGCCCTGCGCCACGACCTGAGCACCGACGAAGTCATCGTTGCGACGCTGCTGCACGACTACGCCGAGATCCTCATGTGGTGCTTCGCGCCCGCCCTCGCCACCCAGGTCAAGGATCGGCAGACGCAGGACCGCACGCTGCGCTCCGTCGCCATCCAGGCCGAAGTGTATGGAATTCCGCTCTACGAGCTGAAGCTGGCGCTGGCCGAGGAATGGCATCTGCCCGAACTGCTCACTTCGCTCATGGATGCCGAGAACGCCGCGCAGCCGCGCGTGCGCAACGTCAAGCTGGCGGTCGACCTAGCGCGCCATTCGGCCAACGGCTGGGACGACGCCGCGCTGCCCGACGACTACACGGCCATCGCCGACCTGCTGCGTGTGAACGAGCCGACGATCAAGAAACGCATCGGCGTGCCCGAGCCCCAGCCCGAGCCGGATGCGGCAGCCGCCGCCGACGCTAGCCGCAGTAGCGCAGATTGACGTAGTCGAGCAGCATTCCCGGCTGCTGGTAGCCGATGAAGGCGAGCGCCGCCAGCGCCGTCAGCGCGACCAGCCCCAACGCAAGCCAGAGCGTCTTGCGGCAAGGCCGGCGGGCGCTTGCCGTATCATGTCGCCCACATCCATTGCTCGGGGAGGAAGTCATGGGATTGGAGTCCATCCTGTTTCTCGGTGCGGCGCTGGTGATTTTCGTCTACGGCATCATGCTCTACAACGGCCTGGTGCAAGTCAAGCATGCCGTCGCCAGAGCCTGGGCCAACATCGACGTCCTGCTCAAGCAGCGCCACGACGAGTTGCCCAAGCTGGTGGAAACCTGCAAGCAGTATAAGCAGTTCGAGCAGGCGACGCTGGCGCGCGTCGTCGCGGCGCGCTCGCAGGTGCAGGCGGCGCGCGAACGCCAGGACGTGCAGGCGCTGGGGCAGGCCGAGGGCGCGCTGCGGGCCGGCGTCGGCCAGATTTTCGCCGTCGCCGAAAGCTATCCCGAACTCAAGGCCAACGAAAGCTTCATGCAGCTGCAAGGCCGCATCACGTCGCTGGAAGACGCCATCGCCGACCGCCGCGAACTCTACAACGAGGCCGCCAACATCAACAACGTGCGCATCGAGCAATTCCCCGACCTGATCATCGCCCAGGCGTTCCGCTTCGACGCCAAGCCGTTGCTCGAATTCTCGTCGGCGGAGAAAGCGGACGTGGACATGAAGGCGCTCTTCGGCTGAACGACGCGCCGCCATGATCGTCCGGCTGCGGCGCGAATATGGCCGCTTCATCACCTCGGGCGGCCAGCTGCTGCTGCTTGCCGTCGGCCTGCGCATCGATACGCCGCGCGGCTGGCTCGCCTGCGCCGGACTCATCGCCGCCATCAGCCTGATCGCCTGGACCTCGACCTACCGGCGCGCCCGCGCCATCGACGATACGCCGACGGCGAAAATCGCCTCGGCGGCCCAGGGCTACACCGAGCTGCTGGGGCGCGGCCGCGCCCTGGGCGGCACGCCGGTGACCTCGCCGCTGAAGCACCTGCCCTGCCTCTGGTACCGCTATCTGGTCGAACGGCGCCGCAATGACAATTGGGAACGCGAATCGTCGGGCGAATCGGACGCGTCGTTCATCATCGACGACGGCAGCGGCGAATGTCTGGTCGATCCTGCCGGCGCCGAGATCCTGCCCGCGCTGAAGGACGCGTGGACCGAGTGCGACCGGCGCTACACGGAATGGCGGCTGCTCGGCGAAGAGAAGATCTACGCGCTGGGACAGTTCCAGACGCGCCGCGCCGACGATCTCGGCAGCGACCGCGAGGAGGCGATCAAGGCGCTGCTGGCGGCATGGAAGCAGACCCCGCGCGAACTGCTCAGACGCTTCGATCTCGACGGCAACGGCGAGCTCGACATGCGCGAATGGGAACTGGCGCGGGCGCAGGCCCGGCGCGATGTCGAGCGCATGGAACGCGAGGCGAACCGGCAGTCGGACATCCACTTGCTGCGCCAGCCCGATGATGGGCGCCTCTACCTGATTTCCAGCTTGCCGCCCGAGCAGCTTTCGCGCCGCTATCGCTGGTGGTCGCTGGCGCATTTGGCCATATTCTTCGGCGCTCTCGCCGGCGCCGCCAGCGCACTGAGCATGGCCGCCTGAAGCGCGACCCGCTACAATACGCGCCTCGCGCCCTCGTAGCTCAGTGGATAGAGCGACCGCCTCCTAAGCGGTAGGTCTCAGGTTCGATTCCTGACTTGGGCGCCAGCCACAAAATCCGCATATGCGCTGCGCAGGACTGCTACAGTGCGGCTTTCCCCTAGGAGTTCGCCCATGAAGAACCTCACTGTGTTGATACGGGCTGAGTTGGAAGTGCCGGACGACTGGGAACTGGTCGAGCATCCTTCCGGAATTCAGGTGCTCAAGATCGGCGAGCATTTTGTCGATTTCGACATCGCTCCGCTGGCGACGAAATCGCCCGACCTCGACGCGGAATGGTCGGACAGCGATTCCGATGTCGTGGCCGAAGTGCTCGACGCCGTCGTCGGGCTGGAAGCCGAGCTGGAAATCAACACGCGCCACTGAGCAAGCTGGTCGCCGAGAACTCGCTCGAGTTCCGCAGGCACTCTCCGCAGGCAGCGACGACGCCGGCCGCCAGGGCATCAGCGTCCGCAAAAATTCGCCGTCCGGCCGCGACGACTCGTCGCTAGTCCGAATGGCCCGGTCTTCTTCGACAAGAGCGCGCGCAAGGCATGCTATTTCTTGGCATTGCTGTCCCGCCCAACGCCTTCAAGGAGATTCCCACATGTCCAAACTAATCGCCGCAGTAATCGCGTCGCTGTTTGCCGCGAGCATGGCGCTTGCGCAAGCGCCCGCCTCCGATTGCGAATCGAAGGCAATCGGCAAGAACGGCAAGCCGCTCGCCGGCGCCGCCAAGGCATCGTTCATGAAGAAGTGCGAGGCCGGCGCCAAGGATGCGGCGGGGGCCGAGAGCTGCGAAGCCAAGGCCGTCGGCAAGAACGGCAAGCCGCTTGCCGGCGCCGCCAAGGCGTCGTTCATGAAGAAGTGCGAGGCCGAGGCGAAGAGCGCCAAGTAGCATCGCGCGCGACCGCGCCGAACTGCCGCCCCAGCGCCCGAACGGTGTATATTAGTCGGAACTAATGCGCTGGAGGCGGCCATGGAAAGCGACGCGACGAAGACGCTCGGGGAACAAGCCTACGAAAAGGCATTGAAGTACGAACTCGACTACGGCTGCTGCCCGCAATGCGTGCTCGCGGCCGTGCAGGAAACGGTCGGGGTGATCGACGACCAGACCATCAAGGCCAGCCACGGACTCTCCGGCGGCGGCGGGCTGCTCGGCGAAGGCATCTGCGGTGCCCTGAGCGGCGGGCTGCTGGCGCTGTCCGCGAAGTACGGACGCGAGCGCGACAAGTTCGACAAGGGACGCAACATCAACAACTTCAAGAAGGCCCGGGAACTCACCGAGCGCTTCCGCGACGAATTCGGCGGCGTCACCTGCCGCGAATTGCAGTACCAGTTCACCGGCCTCACTTATGACATGTGGGATGCCGCCCAATATCAGGCGTTCGACAAGGCGCGCGGCAAGCGCTGCGCGCAGGCGACGGGCACCGTGACGAAGTGGGTCGTGGAACTGCTGTAAGCGCCGCGCAGGCACGGGCCGGAAGCGCCCGCGCCGCCGTCCTGCGCTAGACCCTGAACCGCTGCACGCTCGTCTTCAGCGCATGCGACAGTTCGACGAGCGCGCCGGTGCGCTCGCTCGAAGCGTTCGATGCGGCATTGGTCTGCTCGATGCCGCGGGCGATGAGTTCAACGCGCTGGGCGATGTCGGTGCTGGCGGCGCTCTGCTCGCGCAGGCCGGCGGCGATCGCCTCGATGCCGTGGCTGACCGCCGTCGAGGATGCGGCCATCGCCGTCACCGCGCCGCGGACGCTGTCGGTGCGGGCGGCGCCTTCCAGCGCCTGCGCCTTGGCGCGCGACATCGTCTGCAGCGCGAGATCGGTGGTCTGGCAAACGCCGCCGACGATCTCGGAGATTTCCTGGGTGGAAATCGTCGTCCGCTCGGCCAGCTTGCGCACTTCGTCGGCGACGACCGCGAAGCCCCGACCCTGCTCGCCGGCGCGGGCGGCCTCGATGGCGGCGTTCAGCGCCAGCAGGTTGGTCTGGTCGGCGATCTCGCGGATGGTCTGGACGATGCCGTTGATGCTGCTGACCTTGTTCGAGAGCACGTCCATGGACGCCGTCGCCTCGGCCATGCCGTCCGCCACCTTCTGGATCGTATCCGTCGCCGCGCCCACCACGGCGAGGCCGTCGCGGCCCTGGGCTTCGGATTCGGCCGACAGGCGGCGGGCGTCGTTGGCGCTTTCCGACATCACGCTGATGCTGGCCGTCAACTGCTCGACGGCAGCGGCGATGGCCGACGTCGCGGCGCTTTGCTCCTCGGCCGTCCGCGACAGCCGGGCGGCATCGGCGCGAATGGCCTCGCTCTCCTGCACCACCGCATCCGCGCTGTGCAAGGTCGCACCGATAAGATCATGAACTTGCGCTTGCATGCTGCGGGTGGCGGCAATGACGCTGGAGTCGTCGCCGGGCGCGACCTCCAGCCGTTGCGTCAGGTCGCCGTGCGCAATCCGCTGCAGGGCCGACGCGACATAGTCCGGCTCGCCGCCGACTTGCCGAAAGACGCCGCGCGCGACGAACAGGGTGATCGCGGCGACCATGACGAACGCCAGCAGGCTGAGAACGATGGCCGTGAGGCGGGACGAATCCAGGTCGCCGAGCAAGTCGCTGCGTTCCCTGGCGGCGTCGTCTTCCGTCCGCTTGACGAGATCCAGCAAGTCCGCGCGCACGGCACGCCACGCCGGCGTTTCCTTGGCGACGAGCAAGGCCCGGGCGGCCTCGCCGTTGCCCGCCGCAACGAGGTCAATGACTTGTTGTGGCAGCGGCAGCCAGTGGTCGGCATCGCTCTTCAGCCGCGCGGCGGCATCGTTGCCGGCAGCGTCCTTGGCCAGCAGTTCGGCAAGCCGGTCGAGTGCATCCTTGAACTTGCCGTTGGCCTTGGCGAAGTTGTCGTAGGCCGTCCGGTTGGCGGGATCGAGCACGATGTTGCGCTGGGCTTGCCCCATCTGCAGGCCCTCGGCGTAGGCCGTCGTGGCCGAACGGTTGAGCGCGATGTTGATATCGACGAAATGCCGCAATGTCGTTTCGCTGTGCTGCGCGTGCCAGATCGCGGAAAAGGCCAGGACGACGACACCCAGCGTACCGACGATGCCGAGCAGCCACAGGCGCGTCTTGAGCGATTGATTCATCAACGTTCTCCTCGGGGCAGTCGGCCTGTGCGGGCTCATGGGCACAGTGCCGACGTGGTCTGATTCCGGCCGCGGATCATAGCATGGAGGCCTAATCCGAAAGCCGTATCGTGCGGCGGCGGCGCCAGCAGGCCTGAGTCGACGAGCCGGCAACTGCCCAAGAATTAATCGCCGCATTCGAAGCATCGCGGCGACAAGGTTTTCCGCTGAAAACCCGCCGCTGTCCACAGGGTAATCCACAGATTTTGTGGGTTACGCTGGTGCACCGCACCGGCGTCGCCGGCCGCCCTATCCCACACTGCGGTGATAACATTGCCGGGCGCGTTCCTGCTCTCGAAGGCCGCGTGTCCGCTGACCACGAAGTCGTCGCGACTGCAGCACCGGGCGACCTACCCCGGTGTCATCAATGGGGGGAAACGAAGTGCTGTCTTATCGCATCCTGGTGGTTGACGACGAAGCCCTCAACCGCGCCATCATCGCCGAATGCCTCGACGATATCGCCTACCGGCTCGACATGGCGGTCGACGGCGAAGAAGCGTGGGAAAAGCTGGAGCGGTCGTCCGCGCCCTATCACCTCATTCTCCTCGATCGCATGATGCCGCGGCTCGACGGCATGGCCTTGCTCCAGCGCATCAAGGCCACGCCGCGCCATCAGCGCATCCCGGTCATCATGCAAACCGCCGCGGCCTCGATCGACCAGGTATGCGAAGGCATCAAGGCCGGCGTCTACTACTACCTGACCAAGCCTTACGCGCCGGAAGCGCTGCTGGCCATCGTGCGCGCCGCCCTGGCCGACATCGCCGCCCGCGACGAGGCGGCGCGCCGCGTGCGCGCCCAGGCCGATGCGCTCAAGCTGGCGGTGAAGGCCGAATTTCGCTTTCGCTCCATCGCCGAAGCCTGCAGCCTGGCCGCCTTGCTCGCGCATCTTTGCCCCGTCCCGGAAACGGCGGTGCTCGGGCTCACCGAGCTGATGATGAACGCCGTCGAGCACGGCAACCTCGGCATCAGCTATGCGGACAAGAGCCTGCTGCGGCGCGAGAACCGCTGGGAAGAGGAAATTGAGCGCCGCAGCAAACTGCCTGAATACCGCGAGCGCAGCGTCAGCATCACGGCCGAGCGCAGCGTCGATGCCGTCGAGTTCACCATCGTCGATGAGGGCGCGGGCTTCGCTTGGCAACCGTACTTGCAGCTCGATGCCGAGCGGGCTTTCGATCCGAACGGCCGCGGCATCGCCATGGCGCGGATGACGAGCTTCGACCGCCTCGACTATCGCGGCTGCGGCAATGAAGTCGTCGCCACCGTCCGCGTGCCGCAGCGACGGCGGGACGCTTAGCGCGGCCCGCCCGGCGCCGCTACTTGACGCGGGTCAGGTGCGACCGCGGCTTGTCCGGCGGCGGCGATTCCGGCTCGGGGGCGTCGGTGGCCGCAGGCTCCGCGCTTGCCGTCTTCGGCGTCACGTCGAACGACATGCCCATGCCGTTCTCGCGGGCGAAAATCGCCGCCACCGCATCCACCGGCACGACGACGGGAAAGGCGGCGCCGTTGAAGCGCGCCTGGAAAGTGATTTCCTCGTTGCCCATCGTCAGCTGGTGACTCGCCTCGGGGCCGATGTTGAGCGTGATCTGGCCGTCCTTGACGTGCTCGCGCGGCACGCGCGTCTGCCCATCCACGCTGACCGTCAGATAGGGCACGAAGCCCTGGTCGATGCACCATTCGAAAATGGCGCGGATGAGATAGGGCTTGGTGGAAGTCACGGCGGGGCGCAAAGGAAAAGCGCCGCTGAATCAGCGGCGCATCACCTTCTCGGAAGGCGTCAGCGCGTCGATGAAACCCTGGCGCGAGAACACCAGCTGGGCGTACTTCAAGAGCGGCGCCGCCGCTTTCGGCAACTCGATGCCGTAGTGGTCGAGGCGCCACAACAGCGGCGCGATGGCGACGTCGAGCATCGAGAACTCGTCGCCCAGCATGTACTTTTGCTTGGCGAAAAGTCCCGAGAGCTCGACCAGGCGATCGCGCACGTGGGCACGCGACTTCTCCGCCGACTTGAGGTTCTTTTCGAGCGCATCGATGTGGCTGAACAGTTCCTGTTCCATCGTGAACAGCAGCTGGCGCGCCCGCGCCCGCGTCTGCGGCTCGGGCGGCATCAGCTGCGGATGCGGGAAGCGCTCGTCGATGTACTCGTTGATGATGTTGGCCTCGTAGAGCACGAGGTCGCGATCGACGAGCACCGGCACCCGGTTGTACGGGTTGATGACGGCGATGTCTTCCGGCTTGTTGAACAAGTCGACGTCGATTACCTGGAAGTCCATCTGCTTCTCGTACAAGACGATGCGGCAGCGATGGCTGAACGGGTCCGTGGTACCCGAATACAGATTCATCATGGTACTGGTACCCCAGGAATAGTCGGCATCACGCACGACCTTGCGGACAGGCGGTGCATTCATTTCACGATGCCCCATAAGTATTTTTCACGCTTCAGGACCTAGTGGACGTCTTTCCAGTATTCGCGCTTGAGCGCATAGGCAAAGACGAAGATTACCGTCAAGGCGATCAGCACCACCACGCCCAGATGCTTGCGGAACTCGGACACCGGCTCGCCCATGTAGCTGAGGTAGCCGACCAGATCGCCGACCATCTCATCGTATTCGGCGGGCGAAAGCTTGCCCGGCCGCACGAGTTCAAGCTTGTGCTCCTGCCCCATGGCCTGGTCGCCTTGCAGCTCCCACAGCACGTGCGGCATGCCCACGTTCTCGAAAACCACGTTGTTCCAGCCGGTCGGGCGCTGGTCGTCGCGATAGAAGGAACGCAGATACGTGTACAGCCAGTCGGCGCCGGAACCGAACTCGGAAGAGCGGGCGCGGGCGATCAACGTCAGGTCGGGCGGCGCGGCGCCGAACCAGACCTTGGCGTCGGCGCGCTGCATGGCGATGGTCATCAGGTCGCCGACCTTGTTGCCCGCCAGCATCAGGTTGTCCCTGATCTGCGCTTCGGAGAGGCCGATGTCCTGCAGGCGGTTGTAGCGCATGTAGGACGCCGAGTGGCAATTCAGGCAGTAGTTGACGAAGATCTTGGCGCCGGTTTGCAGCGCGGCGTAATCGCCCGAATGGTCGGGCGCCTTGTCGAGGTGGAGTTCGGCACCGCTGGCGAAAGCCAGCAGCGGCGCCGACAGCAATACGAGCAGCAGCTTTTTCATTTGAACGTCACCCTATCCGGTTCGGGTTGGCACTTGTCCAGTTTCGTGTAGATCGGCATCAGCAGGAAGAAGGCGAAGTAGAGAATCGTGCAGATCTGCGACACCAGCGTGCGGCCCGGCGTCGGCGGCAGGATGCCGAGGTAGCCGAGGATGAAGAAGCAGACGATGAAGATCGCCAGCGCGCCCTTGTACAGCGGCCCGCGGTAGCGGATCGACTTCGCCGGGCTGCGGTCGAGCCACGGCAGGAAGAAGAACACCATCACCGACAGCCCCATGAAGATCACGCCCCACAGCTTGGCGTCGATCCAGAAGAAGTTCACCGTGTTGGCACGCAGCACCGAGTAGAACGGCGTGTAGTACCAGACCGGGGCGATGTGCGGCGGCGTCTTCAGCGGATCGGCCGGGAAGAAGTTGTTGTACTCGAGGAAGTAGCCGTGGCCTTCGGGCGTGAAGAAGATGATGACGGCGAACACCATGAGGAAGACGACGACGCCGACGATGTCCTTCACCGTGTAGTACGGGTGGAACGGAATGCCGTCGAGCGGTATGCCGTTGGCATCCTTGTTCTTCTTGATCTCGACGCCGTCGGGGTTGTTCGAACCCACTTCGTGCAGCGCCAGGATGTGCGCCACCACGAGACCGGCGAGCGCGAACGGCACGGCGATGACGTGGAAGGAGAAGAAGCGGTTCAGCGTGGCGTCGCCGACGACGAAGTCGCCGCGGATGTAGAGCGAGAGGTCCGGTCCGATCACGGGAATGGCCGAGAACAGGTTCACGATCACCTGCGCGCCCCAGTAGGACATCTGCCCCCACGGCAACAGGTAGCCGAAGAAACCTTCCGCCATCAGGCACAGGTAGATCAGCACGCCGAAGATCCAGACCAGCTCGCGCGGCTTGCGGTAGGAACCGTAAAGCATGCCGCGGAACATGTGCAGGTAGACGACGATGAAGAAGGCCGAGGCGCCCGTCGAATGCATGTAACGGATCAGCCAGCCCCACGGCACGTCGCGCATGATGTACTCGACGCTGGCGAAAGCCACCGGCACGCCCGAGGCGTTGAGCGAGGCATCCGGCTTGAAATGCATGGTCAGGAAAATGCCGGTGACGATCTGGTTCACCAGGACCAGCAGCGCCAGCGAGCCGAAGAAGTACCAGAAGTTGAAGTTCTTCGGCGCGTAGTACTCGGACAGGTGCTCCTTCCACATCTTGGTCATGGGGAAGCGGGCGTCGATCCACTCGGTGACGTCGCCGAGCACGGTACCGTCGCTCTTGAATTTCTCGAAATTCGAACTGGCCATCGCTTACGCCCCCTTGGTGTCTTCGCCGATGACGATCCTGGCGTCGCTCAGATACTTGTGCGGCGGCACTTCCAGGTTGTCAGGCGCAGGCTTGTTCTTGTAGACGCGGCCCGCCAGGTCGAAGGTCGAACCGTGGCAGGGGCACAGGAAACCGCCGGGCCAGTCGGCATCGACGCCGGATTCCGCACCGGTCTTGAATTTGTCGGACGGCGAACAGCCCAGATGGGTGCAAATTCCGATGGCAACCATGTATTCGGGCTTGATCGAGCGATGCTCGTTCTTCGCATAGTCGGGCTGCTGATGACGCTCGGAGTTCGGATCGACGAGCTTGTCGCCGAGCTTGGCCATGCCGTCGAGCATTTCCTTCGTGCGGTGGATGATCCATACCGGCTTGCCGCGCCATTCGACGGTCATCATCTGACCCGGCGCCAGCTTGCTGATATCGGCCTCAACCGGCGCACCCGCCGATTTCGCGCGCTCGGACGGCGCGAAGCTGGCGAGGAACGGCACTGCGGCGGCGACCCCTGCCACCCCGCCGACGGTCGCCGTGGCAACGATCAGCCGACGCCGACCGCAATCCACTTTTTCGTCACAACTCATGATTGGTTCCCTGAAAGTTCAAAAGACGACAGCCCGAAAAACGCGGGATTATACCGAAGCCGCCAAGGGAATTAAAGCCCGGTCGCAGTATGACCTGCGGCAAAAGCCGTCTAAACCGCGCCGCCGCTGCGCATGGCGGCGATTTCATCGCTACTGAAGCCCAATTCCGCGAGGATCGCGTCGGTATGTTCGCCGAGTTGCGGCCCCAGCCATTGCGTGCCGCCCGGCGTGGCGGAAAGCTTGGGCACGATGCCCGGCATGCGGAACTCGCGGCCATCGGGAAGCTTGGCCGTCTCCAGCATGGCGCGGGCCAGGTATTGCGGATCGCGGAACATGTCCTCGACCGAATAGATCGAACTGGCCGGCACCTGGGCGGCCGCCGCGGTCTGCAGCACCTCGTCGGCGCTGCGGCTGCCGACCCAGGCGTCGATCACGGCATAGAGTTCCGCCGCCCGCGCGTCGCGGCCGGCATTGGTCGCCAGCGTCGCGTCGCCGGCCAGGTCGTCGCGGCCGATCGCGGCCATCAGGCGCTTGAAGATGGCATCGCCGTTGGCGCCGATGATCAGGTGCTTGCCGTCCTTCGTCGTATGAGTGTTCGAGGGCGTGATGCCCGGCATGACATTGCCCGTGCGCTCGCGCACGAAGCCGAAGACGTCGAACTCCGGCACCATGCTCTCCATCATGGCGAAGACGGCCTCGTAGAGCGCGACGTCGACCACCT
Organism: Rhodocyclaceae bacterium; assembly: GCA_028713915.1. Classification (GTDB taxonomy): domain Bacteria; phylum Pseudomonadota; class Gammaproteobacteria; order Burkholderiales; family Rhodocyclaceae; genus Nitricoxidireducens. The sequence continues at coordinate 55,766 of JAQTNK010000003.1, forward strand.
GGCCCGTCCCGCCATTGACTTCGCGGTGGCGCAGCGCCATCAGCGCGCCGATGGCGCCCCACAGCGCGGCGATGGAATCGCCGATGGAAATGCCGGCCTTCACCGGCTGCCGGTCGGGAAAGCCCGTGATGAAGCGCAAGCCGCCCATCGATTCGCCGATGGCGCCGAAGCCCGGCTGGTTCGCCATCGGCCCGGTCTGGCCGAAGCCCGACAGCCGCACCATCACCAGCCCCGGATTGAGCGCCGACAGGACATCCGCCCCGAGGCCGAGCTTTTCCAGCACGCCGGGACGGAAGTTCTCGACGACGATGTCGGCGCGGGCGACGAGCCGCTTGACGACTTCGACGCCGTCCGGATGCTTGAGGTTGGCCGTCACCGACTTCTTGTTGCGCGCCTGCACGTACCACCACAACGACGTGCCCTCGTAGAGCTTGCGCCAGGAGCGCAGCGGATCGCCGCCGTCCGGCGCCTCGACCTTGATCACTTCGGCGCCGAACTCGGCGAGGATGCGCGTGCAGAACGGCCCGGCAATCAGCGTGCCGAGTTCGACGACACGCACGCCGGCCAGCGGCTTCATCAGTAGTCGCGCCGCTCGATCAGCGCCTGCGCCACCGTCGCCGCATCCGAGTATTCGAGTTCGCCGCCGACCGGCAGGCCGCGGGCGATGCGGCTGACCTTGAGGCCGCGGGCATGCAGCACTTCGGACAGGTAATGCGCCGTCGCTTCGCCCTCGTTGGTGAAGTTGGTGGCGAGGATGATTTCCTTCACCACGCCGTCGCCGGCGCGCGCCAGCAGACGCTCGAAGCCGAGCTCCTTCGGCCCGACGCCGTCGAGCGGCGACAGCCGCCCCATCAGCACGTAGTAGAGGCCGCCGTAGGCGTGGGTCTGTTCCATCGTGTTCAGATCCACCGGCATTTCGACGATGCACAGCTGCGTCGGATCGCGCCGCGACGAGCTGCAGCGGTCGCAGATTTCCGCTTCGGTGAACGTGTTGCAGCGCGCGCAGTGGCGCAGCGTCTTCAGGGCATGGTCGAGCGCCTGGCCGAGGCGCTCGGCACCGCGCGGATTGCGCTGCAGCAGGTGGTAGGCCATGCGCTGCGCCGACTTCGGGCCGACGCCGGGCAAACAGCGCAGCGCCTCGATGAGTTCGTCGAGGCTCGAAGGACCTGCCATCAGAACGGCAGCTTCATGCCGGGCGGCAGGTTGAGCCCGGCGGTAAAGCCAGCCATCTTCTCCTGCATCGTCGTCTCGGCGCGGCGGTTGGCGTCGTTGACGGCGGCGGCGATCAGGTCTTCGAGCATTTCCTTGTCGTCCATCACCGCAGCGTCGATGGCGACGCGCTTGACGTCGTGCTTGCAGGTCATGACGACCTTGACGGCGCCGGCGCCGGACTGGCCTTCCACTTCCATCGAGGCCAACTGCTCCTGCGCCTTCTGCATGTTTTCCTGCATCTGCTGGGCCTGTTTCATCAGGTTGGCGATGCCGCCTTTGTTGAACATGGAGTGCTCCTTAATCTAAACGGGTTTGATGGTGGCTTCGTCGATGCTGGCGTCGAACAGGTTGATCGCGGCCTGGACGAAGGGGTCTTGTTCGATGGCGGCGACGGCGCGCTCGTGGCGTTCGCGCTTCTCGCTCCTGGCGCGCTCGGCCGGCGTCACGCCCGCCGCCGCGGCAACTTCGAGCACGAGGCGCAGCGGCCGGCCATAGTGGTTCTGCAACTCGGTCTGCAGCTTGTCCTGCTGCAGCTTGCCTTGCAGGTGCTTGTGGGCCGGCGGCAGGCGCAGCGTGATCTGGTCGCGGCCGAGTTCCGCCAGTTCGCAATGCTGCGCCAGTTGTCGCGCCATGCCGTTCAGCGGCAGGCGCGCGACCAGGGCATGCCAGTCGTCGTCGACGACCGGCGCGGACGCCGCGGCAGCAGCCGGGGCCGATGCGGCTGGGGCGGACGCGGCCAGCGGCACGGCGGTGGCGGCAAGCGGGGCGACACGTGTCGCGGCGGGTTTGGCGAGCGCCGCGGCCGGCGCCGGCCGCGCCCCGGCGCCCGGTGTGGCGGCCCGCTGCGCGCCGCCGGCGTCCGGCTTGAAAGCGTGCAGGCGCAGCAGCGTCATGGTGAAGCCCGCGTATTCGTCGGGCGCCAGGTCGAGGTCTTCGCGGCCATGGATGGCGATCTGGTAGCACAGCTGCAGGAACTCGGGATCGAAGGCCGCCGCGTAGGGGGCCAGCTTGTCGCGCTCGCCGTCGTCGGCGATGGCCTGCGGCGCGAACTGCGCCAAGGCGATGCGATGGAACAGCGTCGCCAGTTCCTGCAACGCGGAATCGAAGGAGAGGCTGCGCGCATCCATCGACTCGGCCACCGTCACCATGGCCTGGATGTCGTTGGCCCGCAGCGCATCGAGCAGGGCGTAGAGATAATCGTCGCCGACCGTGCCGAGCATGTCGCGCACGCCGGCCTCCTCGACCTTGCCGGCGCCGTGGGCGATGGCCTGGTCGAGCAGCGACAAGGCGTCGCGCATGCTGCCCGCCGCGCCCTTGGCGATGTGCCGCAAGGCGGCCGGCTCGAAGACGACGCCTTCCTGGCCGAGGATGTTCGTCAAGTGCTCGACGATATGGCCGAGCGGCATCTGCTTCAAGTTGAATTGCAGGCAGCGGCTGAGCACCGTCACCGGAATCTTCTGCGGGTCGGTGGTGGCGAGGATGAACTTGACGTGCTCGGGCGGTTCCTCCAGCGTCTTCAGCATGGCGTTGAAGGCGTGGCCGGAGAGCTGGTGCACTTCGTCGATCACATAGACCTTGAAGCGGCCGCGCGTCGGCGCGTAGGTCGCCTTCTCCAGCAGCCCGGTCATGTCCTCGACGCCGCGGTTGGAGGCGGCATCAAGCTCCATGTAGTCGACGAAGCGGCCGCCGTCGATCTCGAGACACGAAGAACAGACGCCGCAGGGCGTCGAGCTGACGCCGGCCTCGCAATTGAGCGCCTTCGCCATGATGCGCGCGATGGTGGTCTTGCCGACGCCGCGCGTGCCGGTGAAGAGATAGGCGTGATGGAGGCGCTGCTGGTCGAGCGCGTGCGTCAGCGCGCGCACGACATGCTCCTGCCCGACCAGCGTCGCAAACGATTTCGGGCGCCATTTGCGCGCCAGGACTTGGTAACTCATTGGCCGATTCTAACAAACCGGGCGCGCCGATTTGCATCGGCGCGCCCGCTAGTTGTCGGCTCCGGCCGCCGCAGCGGCCGCCTGCCCCGTCAGCCCTTGGCCTTCGGCGCGCCAGGACCGCCGCGGCGCTGCATCGGCCCGCCGAAGACGCCGTGCTTGTCGGCGATGGCCTTTTGTTCCGGCGTCAGTCCATCGTAAAGGCGCGTGAACGACTCGTTGACCGATTCCATCGCCGCCGTGCGCGCCTTCATGATGTCGATCATGCGGTTCATGCGTTCGGGCGCCGGCGCCGGGGTCTGGGCGTTGTCGCGCATGGCTTTCATGCCCGCGCCCGCCGTCGTCTTCACCTTGTCGGCGAATGCTTGCCAGAGCGGTTCTTGCTGCGGCGTGATCTTGAGTTCGGACTTGAACTGCGACAGGTGTTGGTCGACCCGCGCCGCGGGATCGCCCATCATGCGCATGCCGTGCATGCCGCCCGGCCCCTGGCCTTCGCAGGCGGCGCCGGGTTCGGCCTGGGCGGCGACGCCGAAAGCCAGGGCAGTGGTAGCCAAAAGAGCGGCGACAGTCTTGCTGTTGATTTTCATCGTGATCTCCTTGTGGAAAATGCCGTTGGGTGGACGGCATTCGACCATGCCAACGTGAGCCGGATATGTCGGCGCGATGGCACTTTGTATTTTTTTGTGTCGCGGAGATGGAACTCGGCGGAGGGGTGGGCGGCGAGCCTTACCCCCGGCACTTGCAGTAAATGGCTGTGGCTGCTTCCTTCCGGACCTGACCAGGTTCACCACCCCACAATGCGGGGAGGCCCGCCGCCGCGAATGTTAGCACGGATCACCCGCCGCCCCGCTGGAAGAACAGCGCGAAGCGGCGCATGAAGCGCTCGACATCCCGTTCATCCCAGCCGGGAAATTCCACGTCCACGCGCAGGCATTCCATCGCCACGCCGCCAAAGGCACGCGAAGGCAACAGCGTCAGATGCATGCGCCAGCCCGAGGCGCCGATCAGCGCGTCGCCCTGCTCGCTGAAGGCCTCGCCGTCGACGGCGGCCGGCAGCAGGCGCAGGAACTCTTCGCGCGAGACGGTCGCTTCGAAGCTGCGTGGCATCAACATCGCCCGGACACCTCAGCCGCCGGCAATCGGCGGCCACACCGCCAGCGTTTCCCCGGCGCGCAGGACGCGCCCGTCGCGCTGGGCCGGCGGCACGAAGTTGCCGTCGATGAGCACCAGGTGGCACATCGCGCGCGGCAGCCGGAAACGCTCGATCAGGTCGATGACGGTCGTGCCCTCCGGCACTTCCACGTCGACGGCGTTGGTGCGGCGCGCAGCGTCGGGCAGGTAGTCGGAAAGCATGGCGTAGGCCTTGAACGTCACTTTCACGCGATCTTTTCCGTCGCCGCAAGGTAGGCCGACATGAACTGCGACGGATCGGCGAGCAGGCGCTCGCGCCAGGCACCGAGCGGCACGCGTCCCTGGATCAAGCCGCGCAGCGCGCCGACGTGATCGGTCTGACCCACCGTGGTGGCGCCGATCAGGCGCTCGCCGCCGAACTGCAAAGACAGGTAGCGATGGTGGGCGGCATCGACGAGTTCCACGCTCTCGCCGCCTTCCTCGCCCTGCCACTGGCCGAACGAACAGGAGACGAGGCCGAGCGTGTCGAGCACGTTGATGGCCAGGCTGCCGACGAAGCTCGTGTCGCCGCCGGCCATGTTCACCGCCGCGATGCGCGCCTGCTCGACGGCGTTGGGCTGGATGGCGTTGATCTGGTACTTGCCGTAGAGGCAGTCGCGCGACTCGGCGACGTCGCCGGCGGCGAAGACGCCCGGCAGGTTGGTGCGCATGTGCGCGTCCACGACGATGCCGTGCTCGATGGCGACGCCGCTGCCGGCGAGAAAGTCGATGCCCGGCTTGACGCCGACGACGCTCAGATAGAGATCGGCCGGCAAGGTCTCGCCGGTCGTCGTCGTCACCTTGAGGCTGTTGCCGGCGCGCTCGATGCGCGCCGTCTGCGTCTTGCCCATGATGCGCACGCCGCGGCTTTCGCACCAGCGTCCGATCATCTCGCTGGCCTTGGGCGGCATCATGCGCGAGACCATGCGCCCGCTGCGCACGAGGATCGTCAGGTCGGCGCCGCGCGACACCAGGCCCTGGATGATGATGCAGCCGACGAAGCCCGCACCCATCTGCACGACGCGCGTGCCGGGACGCACTTGCGCCATGATCGCCCGCGCGTCGGCGAGCGTCCAGCAGCTATGCACGCCCGGCAGGTCGATGCCCTCGACCTGCTCGCGGCTCGGCAGCGAGCCGGTGGCGATCAGCAGCCGGTCGTACGGCAGCGCGCGGCCGTCGGCGAGCCGCACCGTCGTCGCCGCCGTATCCACCGCGGCGGCGCGGCCTTGGATCAGGTCGATGCGATGCTTGCGGTAGTGGTCGGGATCGCGCCGCAGGCGCGCGCCGTCTTCGCCGATCTTCTGCGACAGCAGATAGGGAATCGCCATGCGCGCATAGGGCAGTTCGCCTTCGCCGTCGAGCACGGTGATGTGCGCCGCCGGATCGAGTTTGCGCAGCGTTTCCGCCGCCGTGATGCCGGCCGCGCCGGCGCCGATGATGATGTGCTTCATGCTTCCCTCCGATGCCGCGGCCGTCAGGCCGCGGCCTTGTGCGCCTGCGCGATGTAGGCGGTCATGAACTGCGTCGGATCCTGCAGCAGCTTTTCCTTCCACGGCCCCAGCCGCATCCGCCCCTGCACCAGTCCGCGCAGCGCGCCGACGTGATCGGTCCAGCCGATGCTGGTGGCGCCGATCAGCACGTCGTCCTTGAATTGCAGGGACAGGTAGCGATAGCGTTCGTCGTCGCAGCGCTCCACGCCCTCGCCGCCCGCAGCGCCCCACCAGTGGCCGAAAGACGTCGAGATCAAGCCCAGCGCATCGAGCACGTTGATCGCCAGCGCGCCCTGGAAGCGCGCCTCGCCGCCGGCCATGTTGATGGCGGCGACGCGCGCCTGGTCGGCGGCGTTGGGCTGGATGGCATTGAGCTCGCGCTCGCCGGTATGGAAGCCCGAGGCCTCGGTGACGTCGCCCGCGGCGTAGATGTTGCGCACTTCCGTGCGCATGTGTTCGTCGACGTGGATGCCCTGGCCCAGCGTCACGCCGCTGCCGGCGAGAAAGGCGACGTTGGGCTTGACGCCGGCGGCGCAGATGATGGCATCGGCCTCAATGCGCGTGCCGTCGTCGAGCGTGGCGACGAGCGCCTCGCCGGCCGCCGCGATCGCCGTGACGGCGGCATTCACGTGCACCTCGACGCCCTTCTTCTCGACCCAGTGGCGGATCATGGTGCCGGCCTTTTCCGTCATCATGCGCGGCACCATGCGGTCGCCCTTTTCGACGACGCTGAGCTTGACGCCGCGCGCGCAGAGCGCCTCCATGATGATGCAGCCGATGAAGCCGGCACCGATCTGCAGCACGCGACTGCCGGGCCGCGCGCGCTCGGCGATGGCGCGCGCGTCGGCCAGCGTCCAGCAGGTGTGCACGCCCGGCAGATCGATGCCCGGCACCGGCGGGCGCACCGGGTAGCAACCGCTGGCGATGAGCAGGCGGTCGTAGCCGAGTTCGCTGTCATCGTCGAGAACGACGGTCTGGCTCTCCGGCTCGATGCGCACGACGCGCCCCTGGCGGAGCTGAATGCCGTGGCGCGCGTAGTGGTCGCCGGCCTTGCGCAAATGCGTGCCGTGATCGGCGATGCTGCCGGTGAGGAAATAGGGAATCGCCATGCGCGAATATGGCGCTTCCGGCTCCTCGCCGATCAGCGTGATGTCGGCCTGCGGATCGAAGCGGCGCAGGTTTTCGGCAGCCACGACACCCGCCGGGCCGTTGCCGATGATGACGTGTTTCATGGTGTCGTCCTCAGAAAATAAACGCCAGGGCAACCGTTCGTCCGGTCACCCTGGCGTCCGCTTCCGCGCTCAGAGCCCCAGACGTTCGAGCGTCTCTTTCTCGGGCACGCCGGCCGTGTTCCAGCCGCGCACCTGATAGTACTCGGGGATCATCTTGTCGATGCCGCTGACGAGCCCCTTGGCCGGGCCGGTCTTGGCCGCTTCGGTCTTGAGGCGCATCGGCAGGTCGTCGTCCTTGGCCGTGAAGCCCGCGGCGAGGTTGAACTGGCGCTCCATGTTCCAGATGCGCTCGCCCAGTTCGGCCAGGCGTTCGACCGTCCAGCCGCCCTCGCAGGCGGCATCGAGCTGCGGCGCCAGGTCGGCCAGCGACCAGGCGAAGGTCGTGAAGATGCAGGTGCCCGACGAGTCGAAGGCGCCGGTGGCGTCCTGGAAAGCCTTGACCAGCGCGGGCTTGCCCTCGGTGACGAGCGGATCGGTCTTGATCGGGATGCCCAGCACTTCGGAGGCCACGGTGTAGGAACGCAGGTGGCAGGCGCCGCGATTGGAGGTCGCGTAAGTCAGGCCCATGCCCTGGATGCCGCGCGGATCGTAGGCCGGGAATTCCTGGCTCTTCACCGTCATCGACAGTTCCGGGTGGCCGTACTTGGCCGTCAGGCGCGCCGAGCCCAGCCCGAGTTCCTTGCCGAAGCCGCGGCCCTCGGCCGTCATGCGCGTGATCTCGAGCAAGGCCTCGGCCGAGCCGAAGGGCGCTGCCGTACCGATCTGCTCCTTGGTCAGCACGCCCATGGTATAGAGCTCCATCACCGCGCCGACCGTGGCGCCGAAGGTGATCGGGTCCATGCCGTCTTCGTTGCACATCATGTTGGCGACGGTGAGCGCATCGAGATCGTCGACGCCGCCGGCGGCGCCGAGCGCCCAGGCAGCTTCGTATTCGAGGCCGCCGCTGGCGCCCCAGTATTTCGGATTATTCACCACGCTCCAGTGGGTCTTGTCCACTTGCGAGATGCGCCCGCAGGCGATGGTGCAGCCGAAGCAGGCGTTGTTGGTGACGAGGTTGGCCTTGCCGTCGGTGAGGCGCTTCTCGTGCATCGCCTCGCCGGAAATCTTGCGCGCGCCTTCGAACTGCACGTCCAGCGCATTGCGCGTCGGCAATGCGCCCATCTCGTTGATGACGTTCATCAGCACTTGCGTGCCGTACTTGGGCAGGCCCTGGCCGGTGACGGCATTGTCGGCCAGCACCTTCTTCGCCGCCTTGGTCGCCGCCATGAAGGCCTTGAAGTCGCGGATGCCGGAAACGCCGACGGTGCCGCGCACCGCCACCGCCTTGAGATTCTTCGCGCCCATCACGGCGCCGACGCCGGAACGGCCGGCAGCGCGGTGCAGATCGTTAATGACGCATGCATAGAGCACGCCGTTCTCGCCGGCGCGGCCGATCGAGGAAACGCGAATCTGCGGGTCCTGGTGGCTGGACTTGATGAGCTCCTCGGTCTCCCAGGTGGTCTTCCCCCACAAGTGCGAAGCGTCGCGCAGTTCGGCGACGTCGTCCTGGATCCACAGGTACACGGGCTTTTCCGACTTGCCCTCGAAGATCACCATGTCCCAGCCGGCCATCTTCAGTTCGGCGCCGAAATAGCCGCCGGAATTCGAGCAGGCGATGGCGCCGGTGAGCGGGCCCTTGGTGATGATGGAGTAGCGCCCGCCCGTCGATGCCGCGGTGCCGGTGAGCGGCCCCGTCGCCATGATCATCTTGTTCGCCGGCGACAGCGGATCGACCTTGGGATCGATCTCTTCCACCAGGTATTTCGTCGCCAGCCCGCGCTGGCCGAGGTATTGCTGCGCCCATTCCATGTTGAGCGGCTCGCTCTTGACGCTGCCGCTCGTCAGGTCGACGCGAAGAATCTTACGTGCCCATCCCATGTTCGTCTCCTTAACGGCTCAAGCGCCGGCGTTGGCTTGCGTATCGGTCTTCGCGGCCCACTGCCGCATCTTTTCCAGCCCGGTCCAGTCGGCATCGACGTAGCTGATGGCGCCGGTCGGGCAAGCCGCCGCGCAGGCCGGGTCGCCGCCGCAAAGGTCGCACTTCTGCACCTTGCCGCTGTCATGGACATAATTGATGGTGCCGAACGGGCAGGCGATGGTGCACACCTTGCAGCCGACGCAGGTCGATTCCAGCACCACCTTGGCGCCCGTGGCGGCGTCGATCTTGATCGCCTCCACCGGGCAGGCGTTCATGCACCAGGCCTCGGCGCACTGCGTGCAGGTGTAAGGCACCTTGCGGCCGGCGTCTTCGAAGCTGAACACCTTGATGCGGGACTTGGCGAGGTTGAACTGGCCGTAGTTCTCGTAAGAGCAGGCCATTTCGCATTGAAGGCACCCCGTGCACTTGTTGGGGTCGATATGGAGTGATTTCTGCATGTCTGCTCCGTGGCTGGTGCACCCTGAGTCATCGGCCGGTTCGTCGCCCCGCCACCGCTCCATCTCCAGCGCCTCGCCAGGATGCGTCGCACCGGCACCGAATATGCACAAATTAGCATATTTTGCCGACGGCCGCCAGCAGCCGTTAGGCGAGGAAATCCTCCCACGCCCCCGGCGCCGCGGGCTTCAGCAGCTCGTAGCCCGGCAGGGCCGCGAGCCGCTGGCGGAAGGTGCGGCCGGCGAGGCGCCGCAGCAGCGTCTGCAGCGCCTCGCTCTCCAGCAGTGCGTGGCGCAAGGCAAAGCCGTAGCGCTCCTGCACCAGCGGCACGAAGTCGAGGTCGAAGCGCGCCGCCGCCGCCATGATGCCGAACCCCACGTCGGCAGAGCCGCCGGCGACGGTGGCAGCGACCGCGTCATGGGTGAATTCCTCGTGCGCATAGCCGTCGATGGCGGCGACGTCGGCGCCGCTTTGCGCCAGCAGCTGGTCGATCAAGCGGCGCGTAACCGAGCCGCGCTGGCGATTCACCATGCGGGCGCCGCGCGCCGCGATGTCGCCCGCCGCGCGCAGCTTGAGCGGATTGCCGCGCGCGACGATCAAGCCCTGCTGCCGCCGCACCACCGGCAGGCAGACGTGCAGCTTCGGCTTCAGCCAGCAGCCCAGCCAGGCGGCGAGCTGCGCGCCCGTCCAGTGCTCCGGTACGTGAAAACCCGCCAGGTCGCACTCGCCGCGGCCCAGCGCGGCGAGCGCCTCTTCGCTGCCATGCCAGGCGATGGCCAAGGGCACCTGGCGTCCGTGCTCGGCCCAGTCGGCAAGCGCCAGGTCATGGCCGGCATACAGCCGCAGGGGCTGCAGCACGGCGCTTTCGCGCCGCGGCGACACCAGTTCGCACATGCGCCGTTCCCAGACGCCATGCACCTCCGCCAACGCCAGGCGGGCGGCGGCGTCCATCTCGACCACGGACTCGCCGAAGGGCGTCAGACGCGTGCCGCGGCCGCGCTCCATGACGACGAGGTCCACGCCGAGCCGTTGCTGGCACAGGCGCAGCAAACCCCAGGCCGCGCGATAGGAGATGCCTGCCGCAGCCGCCGCGTCCCCCAGCGCCGCGGTGTCGACCAAAGCGCCGAGCAGCGCCAGCAGGCGCCGCGTATCGGCGTCGTCGAGGTCGACGCCGAAGTCCCAGTTCCAGCGCAGCGCCGGCACCTGCGCCGCCTTCTTCGCTTTGGACTTCGCCATGTTGACGGCCTGGCTAGCGGCCGAGAAACCGTTCGACGATCGCCACCTGCGCAGCGTCGAGGAACATCGGCGCATGGCCGACCTGCGGGATTTCGACCAGTTCCGCACGCGGCCCGCGCTGCGCCATCGCGGCGTGCGTCGCCGCCGTCAGCAGGTCGGATTGGGCGCCGCGTATCGCCAGCGTCGGACAGCGAATCGCGTCATAGAGCGGCCACAGTTCGATGTCCTTGCCGGCATCGGCCGCCTGCTGGGCGCGAAAAGGTTCGGCGATGCCGGGGTCGTAGCAGAACTCGACCTTGCCGTCGTCCGCCGTCTTCACGACGTGCACCGTGAGGTGGCGCCATTGCGCATCGGAAAGCGCGCCGAAGGGCGCGGCGACGAAGCGCACGAAGGCTTCGGCCTGATCGACGCTGTCGAAGCGCGGCGCCCGGCCGACGTACTCGCCGATGCGCGCGATCGACAGCGCCGTGATAACCGGCCCGACGTCGTTCAGCAGCAGCCGCTTGATCGGCGTCTTCTCCTGCGCCGCCAGCGCCATGCCGATCAACCCGCCCAGCGACGTACCGAGCCAGTCGACGCTATCGACGTCGAGCCGCGCCAGCAGCGTCGCCATGTCGGAGGCATATTGCGGCACGGCGTAGAGCGACTTGTCCTTGAGCCAGTCGCTGTGGCCGCGCCCGGCGACGTCGGGGCAGACGACGCGGTAGTCGGCGGCCAGCGCCTGGGCGAGGAAATCGAAATCGCGCCCGCAGCGCGTCAGGCCATGGACGCAGACCAGCACGCGCGGATTGCGCGCATCGCCCCATTCGACGTAAGCCATGTCGTGAAAGCCCGCCGGGCTCAGGCAGCGCACGCTGCGTTGACGCATATCGGTCATCGAATCCTCCTGGTTGCGCGAAGTTTACTCGGCAACCGCGGGACCGGCGTAAGATTAAGCGCAGCAACGGCTGGCGCTGCGCAGACGACTCGATGTCCTTGGCGTTTGGGCCGCCGCCGAAGAGGATTCGAGCGGCCCAGAATTTGCCGCCGCGGCGCCTGGAGATCGCATGGCGTCGCGTCGAGAGGAGGACATCGATGCTGGAGAATCTCGACCGCTTTCTTGCCATCAACGGCTATCTGCCGCATGGCTACTGCATCAGCTGGTCGACACCGCTCGTGTCGACCTTCGTCGTCAGCGACTCGCTGATCTTCCTCGCCTATTTCTCCATGCCCGCCGCGCTGGTCTTTTTTGCGCGCCGGCGCGCGGACTTCCCCTACCGCTGGCTGCTGTGGATGTTCGCTGCTTTCATCATGGCCTGCGGCGCCACGCATCTGATGGATGTGGTCGTCCTCTGGTGGCCGCTGTACGGCATCGATGCGCTGCTCAAGGCCGCCACCGCCGTGGCGTCCGTGGTCACCGCCGTCATGCTGTGGCCGCTGATTCCGCGGGCCCTGGAGCTGCCCAGCCCGGCGCAGTTGCAGCGCGCCAACGCCGAGCTGCAGAAGGAGATCGTCGAGCGCCGGCGCGCCGAAGAAGCCCTGCGGCTGGCCAAGGAGGCGGCGGAAGAAGGTTGGCTCAAGGAACGGCTGCTGATGGCGGCGATCGTCGAATCGTCGCAGGATGCAATCATCGGCGAAGCGCTCGACGGCAGGGTCACCAGCTGGAACCTCGCCGCCGCCAGGATGTTCGGCTACAGCGCCGAAGAAGTCGTCGGCCGCTCGCTGTCCGACGTCATTCCCGCCGACCGCCGCGACGAGGAAGCGACCATCCTCGCCACCATCGCCGACGGCGCCGCGATCCGCTACTTCGAGACCCAGCGCAGCCATCGGGACGGCAGCCGCATCGACGTGTCCGTCAGCCTTTCGCCCATCCGCGACAAGGCCGGCGCCATCGTCGGCCTGTCGAAAATCGTCCGCAACATCGGCGACAGGAAACAGGCCGAGGCGCGGATTCACGAACTCAATGCCAGCCTCGAGCGGCAGGTGGCGGAGCGCACGGCCGAACTGCGCGGCGCCAACCAGGAGCTGGAAGCCTTCGCCTATGCCGTGTCGCACGACTTGCGCGCGCCGCTGCGGGCGATGAGCGGATTTTCCCGCATCCTCGAGGAAGACTTCGGCCCCACGCTGGCGCCCGAAGCCCGCGAATACCTGCGCCACATCGCGCAGGCCAGCGCCAACATGGGACAGTTGATCGAAGGCCTGCTCACCCTCTCGCGCGTCACGCGCGGCGATCTCAGGCGCGAGCCCGTCGACCTGTCCGCGATGGCGGAACGCCTCCGCGCGGAACTTTGCGCGGCCGAACCCGAGCGCCGCGTCGACTGGGAGATCGAACCCGGCATGGTCCGGAGCGGCGATGGCCGCATGCTCGAATCGATGCTGCGCAACCTGCTCGGCAACGCCTGGAAATACACGGCCGCCGCCGCCGCGCCGCGCATCCGCGCCTATGCCTGCCATGAAGGAGCGGAGCGCTGCATCTGCATCGCCGACAACGGCGCCGGCTTCGACATGGCTTATGCCGAACAGTTGTTCCAGCCGTTCCGGCGCCTGCATCGCCAGGAAGAATTCCCCGGCCTCGGCATCGGCCTCGCCACCGTGCAGCGCATCGTCCATCGTCACGGCGGCACCATCGCGGCGTCGGCGGCGCCGGGGCGCGGCGCGACATTCTGCTTCACCCTGCCGGAGCACGACACGAAGGAGGCAACATGACGTTCGCCAATACGCTGCTGCTGGTGGAAGACAATCCGCAGGACGAAATACTCACGCTGCGCGCGCTGCGCAAGACCAATCTCGCCAACCGCGTCGACGTCGTGCGCGACGGCCAGCAGGCGCTCGACTATCTGTTCCGCCAGGGCGAATTCGCCGCGCGCGAAGGCCCCGACCTGCCCACGGTCGTGCTGCTCGACATCAGCCTGCCGCGCATCAACGGCCTCGACGTGCTCGAAAGGCTGCGCGCCGATCCGCGCACGCGGCTGTTGCCGGTCGTCATCCTCACGTCTTCGGACGAGGACCGCGACCGCCTGAAGAGTTACGAGAACGGCGCCAACAGTTTCGTCAGAAAGCCGCTCGACTTCGGCGAGTTCGCCGAGACCGTCGCCCGCCTCGGCGTCTATTGGCTGGCGACCAACCAACCGCCGCGCCGCTAGCGTCTCGCCACCATCATGACCCACGCCGACAGCCGCTACGAAAATCTCGCCCGCCAGGCGCTGGACGATGGCGCCCATTACGTGAAGACGGTGGCCGACCTCGCCCATCGCACGGAGCTTGTCGCCGACGCGGACATCTACGCCGCCGACGGCACCCGCCTCGCCGCCAAGGGCGCGCTGATCGGCGGCGAGCTGCGCGACAAGCTGCTCAAGCACAAGCTGCTCAGGCCGGCAGGCTTGAGCTTCAGCGTTCCGGACGGCGCCATGTCGACATCGCTGGCGCAGCAGACGGCCCGCCTCATCGACGGCGACGCCTGCCTGCGGCAGCTGGCCGAGCGCTCCGGGGACGCGCTCGACATGCGCCACGGCCTCGCCCGCTTGTCCCTGCCGCCGACACTGGCCTTCATGCTCACGGTGGCGCGGGAACAGCGGCCGCGCCTGTTCCGCCATCTGCTGCTGGTCGCGCTGATCGCCCATTACCTGGCGCTGTGCCGCGGGCTGTCCGAAAAGGACACGGCCAGCCTGCTCGTCGCCGCCCTCTGCCACGACCTCGGCGAACTGCATACCGACCCGGCCCTGCTCGACCCGCAGCACCGCATCGGCGACACGGAGCGGCGCTACATCTACGTGCATCCGATCACCGGCCACCTCATCGCGCGCGAATTCGCGCAATTCGATCCCGCCGTCGCCACCGCCGTGCTCCAGCATCAGGAACGGCTCGACGGCAGCGGCTATCCGTATGGGCTGCGCGCGGAACGCATCGGCACTTTCGCCCGCATCGTCGGCATCGCCGATGTCTGCGCCTCCATCCTCGACCGTTTCGGCAGCAACGAGCGACTGGCGGCGTTGATGCGCCTGAACCGGCAGAAGTTCGACATCGGTTTGCTTGCGCTGCTGCACGAAGGCATCGGCCATCCGTCGCCGGCGCCCGCGGTGCCGCGCAGCGCGCCGCAGGCGCGGCTCCAGGCGGCGGCCGGCCTGCTCGAACGCTGGGCCGAGTTCCGCCCGGCGCTGGCCGGCGCCGGCAGCGGCCAACCGGTTCCCGAACTGGCGTTCCTGGTCGAACGCATGGCCAGCCTGCGCCACATGCTGCTGCAATTCGGCTTCGACCCCGACAGCCAGCAACTGCTGATGGAACTCCTCGCCGACGATCCGCAGATCGCCGCCGAACTGGACGCCGCCCTCGATGAAGTGCGTTGGCAATTCGCCGACCTCGAACGCGAAATCGCCCGCCGCCGCGAAGTCATCGAGCCGCTGCTGACCGCCGACGGCAAGCGCCTGCTGAACGAATGGACCACGCAGTTGCGCGCCCATCTCGCCGCCGCCGGCGATTAGCCTAGCGCCCGTGCCAGTAGCGTCGCCGCTGCGCGCGCTCGGCGGCGACGGCGATGCCGTTGGCCGCCAGCGTCACCGTCAGCGCGCCGTCGGCATCGGTGCGCAGCAAGGCTGCGCCCGTCGCGCGATAGCGCTCGACGACGTCCGCTTTCGGGTGACCGAAGCGGTTGCGGTAGCCGACCGGAAAGATCGCCGTCCGCGCGCCGACGGCAGCGATGAACGCGGGCGTGGACGACGTGCGGCTGCCGTGGTGCGGCACCGTCAGCACCTCGGCCCGCAAGTCGTGCGGATGGCGCCCCCGCAGCGCGAGCTCGGACAGCGCCTCGACGTCCGACGTCAACAGCATGCTATGTGCGCCCGCCGTCACCTTGAGCACGCAGCTCATGTCGTTGGTCTTGCGCGTCGGCGCAACGAACTGCGCCGCCGGCGGATGCAGCACCGCGAAGTGCACGCCGTCCCAGTCCCAGGCATCGCCGTCCACGCAGGGATGCTGCGCCACCGGCAAGGCGGAGAGCGCATGTTCGTAAGGCAGGGAACTCGACACCCAGTCGACGGGAATCGCCTCCAGCACCGATTCGGCGCCGCCCGAGTGGTCCTTGTCGGCGTGCGTCACCATGAGGCCGTCGAGGCGCTCGACGCCGACCGCGCGCAGGTAGGGCACGATGATGCGGTTGCCGCTGTTGGCATCCGGCGAGAACATCGGCCCGGTGTCGTAGAGCAGGTCGTGGCGCTGCGTCTGCACGTGCAGCGCCAGGCCCTGGCCGACGTCGAGCACGGTGACCACGGCCGCACCGGCGGCCGGCCGCGGCGGCGGCACCAGCACCAGCGGCAGGCAGGCCGCGAGCCCCAGCCAGCGCGCCGGAAAGCCGCGCGGCAACAGCAGCCAGGCCATGCCGGCGGCCGCCAGCGGCAGGCTCCAGGGCGGCGGCGCATGCTGCTGCCAGATCGCCCACTTCGCCGCCGCCAGCCAGTCGAGCAGCGCCATCTGCCAGGACATGACGAGATGCGCCAGCCACAGCAGCGGATCGCCCAGCGGCACGGCGCCGGCCAGCGCCAGCGGCGTGACGACGAAGCCGACGACCGGGATCGCCACGGCATTGGCCAGCGGCGAGGCCAGCGAGAACTGCTGGAATAGCGCCAACAGCGCCGGCACCATGCCGACCGTCACCGCCCATTGCGCGCGCCCCCACTCGGCGAGCCAGTGGCTGCGGCCGACGCGGCCGCTGCCGGCGTAGAACAGCAGGGCCACGGCGCCGAACGACAGCCAGAAGCCCGCCGCCAGCACGGCCCAGGGATCGAGCAGCAGCACCACCAGCAAGGCCAGCGCCAGCACGCGGCGGCCGGCGACGCTGCGCCCCGACCACAGCGCTAGCGCCACGAGCCCGAGCATGTAGAGCGTGCGTTGCGCCGGCACTTCGAAGCCGGCCAGCAGGCTGTAGGCGAAGGCGGCGAGAAACCCCGCCAGCGCCGCCGCCTTCTGCGCCGGCAGCCGCAGCGGCAGGTGCGGCGAGCGGCGCCAGAGCAAGGACACGAGGCCCCAGGCCAGCCCGGCCAGCATCGTCACATGGCTGCCCGAAATGCTCATCAGATGCGTCGTGCCGGTGCGCGCGAAGGTCTGCCACAGCCCCGGATCGATGGCGCGCTGGTCGCCGACGGCGAGCGCGATGAGGACGCCGGCATACGGCGCGTCGCCGAGCACGCGCTCGAAGCGGGCGCGAATGCGCTCGCGCAGCCGCTCGACGGCCAAGCCGGCGCGCCAGACGAATTCGTCCAGGCGCGCATTGCCGTCGCCCGCACGCACGTAGCCGGTGGCGCGGATGCCGCGCTCCAGCAGCGCCGCTTCGTAGTCGTAGCCGTGGGGATTGAGGTTGCCGTGGGGACGCTTGAGGCGCACCGTGAGGCGCCAGCGCTCGCCAGCGTGGACTTCCTGCGCCGGCGCCATGTCCTCGTCTTCGCCGTGCCAGCCGGCGTGGCCGCTGCGGTACCAGGCGAGCGAGACGTGCGCCGGCACGGCCAGCGCCGCCTGCTCGACGTCGAAGTCGAAGCGCAGGCCGGTCTCGAATTTCTGCGGCAGGGCGGCGACGACGCCGACGACTTCGATGTCGCGGCCTTCATTCGCCGCCGGCAAGGCGTCGGCGAGGCGCTCCTGGGCGAAGAAACCGGCCCAGGCGATGCCGACGAGAAAAGCGCCGACCGGCGCCGCCGCCCGCAGGCGCGGCGACAGCAGCCGCAGCGCCATCAGGACGGCGCCGGCCGCGGCGAACGCGAGCAGGACGGCCGCTTCCGGCAAGTCCGGCTGCCATTGCAGCCAGCCGACGCCGGCGGCGAAGGCAAGAATTGCGATTGTCATGAAAGCGAATTAGACCAGATTGCGACGTCATCCGATAAAATGACCGCATGCGCCAGCAGCCACGCCGATGCCGGCCCGCCCACCCCGCCGCCCCGAAAGCCGCATGAATTACGACGAGAACACCAGCGAAGTCTTCCGCCGCGCCCGCTTGTCGATCATCGTCGCCCTCGGCGGCTTCGCCGCCGTCATGGCCGTCGGCACGCTCGGCTACAAGGCGCTCGGCGGCGCCGACAACGGTTGGATCGACGCCCTCTACATGACCTTCCTGATGATCGCCACCATCGGCTACGGCGGCGGCATCGAGATCTGGCACCGGCCGGAACTGGAAATCTTCACCATGGCCATCGCCTTTTCGGGCGTCGCCATCATGACCTACTTCTTTTCGAGCGTGACGGCCATCGTCCTGGCCAGCGACTTCGACAAATCGATGCGGAGACGACGTATGGAAAAAGCCATGAAGAAAGTACGCAACCATTACATCGTCTGCGGCTTCGGCCGCGTCGGGCGCAACGTCGGCCAGGAACTGGAAAGCACCAATCGCCACTTCGTCGCCATCGACGAGAATGTCGAACTTCTCGAGTCGCATGCCGAGAAACGCCCCGGCCTGATGTACATCCACGGCGACGCCTCCGACGAGGACATCCTCGCCGAGGCCAACATCGAGCATGCGCGCGGCGTTTTCGCCGTCACCGGCGACGACAGCCGCAACCTGATGATCTCGCTGACGGCCAAGCAGATGGCGCCCAACCTGCGCATCGTCGCGCGCTGCAACGACCTGCGCAACGTCGAGAAGATGAAGAAGGCCGGCGCCGACGCCATCGTCTCGCCGAACTTCACCGGCGGCATGCGCATCGCTTCGGCCATGATCCGGCCGCACGTCGTCTCCTTCCTCGACGAAATGCTGCGCTCCGAGCACAAGCTGCGCGTCGAGGAGGTGATGGTGCCCGACGACTTCGCGCCGCGCCTGCTGGGAACGATGAAGCTGCGCAGCGCCAACTACGTGCTGCTCGCCGTGCGCACGCGCGGCGACTGGGTGTTCAACCCGCCGGCCGACGAATTCATGCTCCAGGCCGGCTACACCATCGTCGCCATGACTTCGCCGCACGGCCGCCAGGAGCTCGAGGCGGCGCTGCTGCCGCAGCTCGCGGAAGAAGCGGACGACTAGCCGCCGCCGCGCCGCGCCGGCACGGCGGCATACCCGTTTCTGCATAGTCCAAATACCGTGGTTTCCGGTATTCCCCGCCGCGGCGCCGCCGCCTATATTGTCGCCATGCCGCATCGATGACCATGGCATGACGATAACATCGTCATCGACCCGGCGAGGCGGTCAGCAAAATGGCCATTGCGGAGGGGAGTGCAGCGCATGCGCGGAGGGCGGGGATTGCAGGCGACCACGGGAGCTGCCTGGGCTCTCGCCGTCGCGCTGGGCGCCGCGCCTCTCGCCGCGGCGGCACGTCAGGACAACTTCGAGGCGCGCTGCGAACAGTTGGCCGACCAGGCGCAGATCCTCGTGGACTTCGACGACAGCCCCGTCGAACGCGACGACAGCCGCAGCCTGGAAGCCCTGAAGAAACTCGCGGCGTCCGCCGCCAGCCCCCATCACAACGTGCTGGGCCTGACGCATGCGAAGACCTCGGTGGTCATCAGCCTGGCGGCCCGCTTCCTGACCCGGGCCGACGGCCAGGTGTGCGCCGTGCCGTCGGTAAAGATCAGGCTGGGGTTTTCCGAATTCCAGGTCTATCTGGCGCGCGAACTGGGCGATGCCTGCCGCCGGCGCATCGTCAATGAGCATGAGGAGCAACATGTTGCGATCTGGCGCACGCATCTGCACGCCGGCGCGCAAGCGCTCGCGCCGCTGCTGCAACGGGAACTGGCACGGCCTTTCTATTTCGACTCGCGGCGCGAAGCCAATGCTGCGCTGCTGGCCCAGGTCAAGGCGCAGATCGCTCCGCGGCTGCAGCAACTGACCGCGGACATCGCTGCCGCCCAGAAGACGATCGACTCGCCGGCGTCGTATGCCCGCGTCGACAAGCGCTTGCGCGCGTGTTCCGGCGCCGGCCTGTCGGCCCGCTGAACGGCGCCGTTGCTCGGGGCGCTGCCCGGCGCCGACGCTTCACACCAGGCGCCCGTCCTCCAGGTGCAGGATGCGCCCGGCGCGGGCGGCGAGGCCGGCGTCGTGGGTGACGACGATGAGGCTGGTGCCGTGGTCGGCATTGAGTTCGAGCATGAGGTCGAAGACCCGGTCGGCGGTCTGCCGGTCGAGGTTGCCGGTCGGCTCGTCGGCCAGCACGCAGGCCGGGTGCGTCACCAGGGCGCGGGCGATGGCGGCGCGCTGGCGCTCGCCGCCGGAGAGTTCGCCGGGACGATGCACGAGGCGCCCGCCGAGTCCCACGCGCGTCAGCATCGCCGCGGCGCGCTCTTCGGCGTCGCGGCGCGCCATGCGCCGGATCAGGAGCGGCATGGCGACATTCTCCAGCGCCGAGAATTCGCCGAGCAGATGGTGAAACTGGTAGACGAAGCCGAGGCTTTCGTTGCGCAGGCGGCCGCGCTCGGCATCGTCGACCGTCGCCAGGTCGCGGCCGAGCAGCTGCACCGTCCCGGCAGACGGCCGGTCGAGCCCGCCGAGCAGATGCAGCAGCGTGCTCTTGCCCGAGCCGCTGGCGCCGACGACGGCGAGGCGCTCGCCGCGGCCGATGGCGAGGTCGATGCCCAGCAGCACCGGCACGTCGGCATCGCCCTGATGGAAGATCTTCTTCAGGCCGGCGCAGGAGAGGACGGCGTCACTCATAGCGCAAGGCCTCGGCCGGATTGACGCGCGCCGCGCGCCAGGACGGATACAGCGTCGCCAGCAGCGTCAGCAGGAAGGACACGCTGGCGATGACCGAGACATCGCGCCATTGCAGGTCGGAAGGCAGTTCGGAAATGTAGTAAACGTCCTTGGCGAGGAACTGGATGCCGAAGGTGTGCTCGATGGCCGGCACGACGACGTCGATGTTGAGCGCCAGCAGGACGCCGCCGGCGACGCCGGCCGCCAGCCCGATCACGCCGATCAGCGCGCCCTGGACGACGAAGACCTGCATGATGCTGCGCGGGCTGGCGCCGAGCGTGCGCAGGATGGCGATGTCGGCCTGCTTGTCGGTGACCGCCATCACCAGCGTCGACACGATGTTGAAGGCGGCGACGGCGACGATCAGGAGCAGGATCAGGAACATCATGTTCTTCTCGATGGCGACGGCGCGGAAGAAATTGGCGTGGCTGCGCGTCCAGTCGGTGATGTAGGCGTCGGCATCGACGAAGCGCAGCAGCTCGCGGGCGATCTGCGGCGCGGCGAAGAGATCGTCGACCTTCAGCCGTACGCCGGTGACGTGATCGCCCAGGCGGTAGAGCTTCTGCGCATCGGCCATGTCGATCAGGGCCAGGCCGGAATCGAACTCGAACATGCCGACCTCGAAAATGCCCACGACCTTGAACTGCTTCAGGCGCGGCAGCACGGCGGCCGGCGTCACCAGTCCCTGCGGCGCGATCAGCGTCACCTTGTCGCCGACATCGACCTGGAGCGCGCGGGCCAGCTCCATGCCGAGCACGATGCCGAACTCGCCGGGCTTGAGCTGGTCGAGTTCGCCGACCGTCATGTGGCGCTTGAAATCGGCGACGTTCTCCTCCGCTTCCGGCACGATGCCGCGCACCATGACGCCGCGCACCTGCTGGTCGAAGGCGAGCATGCCCTGCTCCTGCACGTAGGGCGCCGCCGCGACGACGCGCGGATGGCGCGCCACCTCCTGGACGACGCGGGTCCAGTCGGCCAGTTCGCCGCCGGCGCCGGACACCTCGATATGCGAGGCGACGCCGAGGATGCGCGTGCGCAGCTCTTTCTGGAAGCCGTTCATCACCGAGAGCACGACGATCAGCGCCGCCACGCCCAGCGCGATGCCGAGCAGGGAAATCAGCGAAATGACCGAGATGAAGGGATTGCGGCCGCCGTTGCGCTTCTTGGCGCGGGTGTAGCGCAAGCCGATCCAGAGTTCATAGCGGAAGGGAAACATGGCGGCGAATGTTAGCGGGTATCCGGCGTCCGGTGTGGAGTTCCGGCAGCGTCGGCCGCGGCCTCCGGCAACACGCGGTCAACTTAACGCTTGCCATTCGCCTAATGTCCCAGTATGGTGTCCACGGCATTCGATTCAAGTAGCGCATTGCTGTTCTGTGGTCATCCGCCGTTACGGCGCCGTTTTTCCGCTGCCAACTAGCTTTCTTGATGTCGCTTGCGTCACCGGGCACATGCCCGATCTTCTACTTTTTCAAGGAAAGCAACATGGCAACTGGTACCGTAAAGTGGTTCAACGACGCTAAGGGTTTTGGCTTCATCACGCCGGACGACGGCAGCGACGACCTGTTCGCGCACTTCTCCGAAATTCAGGGCAGCGGCTTCAAGTCGCTCCCCGAAGGCCAGAAGGTGAGCTTCGAGGTCAAGATGGGCCCGAAGGGCAAGCAAGCCGCGACGATCAAGCCGGTTTAAGGCGAATCGCGCAAGAAGAACCGCAGCCTCGGCTGCGGTTTTTTTACGTCTATCATTCCGGCTTGGCGGAAATCCTGCGCCGCCGAGGCGCCGACCGACACCGAAAGGACAAACCATGATGTGGCTGCTGGAAAATTTCGAGTGGATGATACTGCTCGTCGGCGCTGCCGTGATTGCCTGGGTCTTCTTCACCCACCGTTCGCAGGCCAGGATGCAGCGGCAGGCCGACGCCGGCAATGACCACGGCGTGACGAAGCCTTAGCGCCTATTTTCGGCAATCGCCGCCCGGCGCCGCGGAACGAGAATCAGCGAGTTCCAGCCGCAAGATGACGGTGAAGCAGCGGCGTGACTTCGTGCGCCAGGCGCAGTTCGCGCAGCGCCATGAACAGTTCGTCGGCCTGGGCATAGCTGCGGCGCATCAGCCCCAGCCATTGCTTGAGACGTCCCGGCGCCTGCGCCGGCAACACCTTGGCCTGCACCTGGGTCCAGAAATCCATGATCATGCCCGCCACGGCGGTCCAGTCGGCGCCCGCATCGTCCGGCGCGTCCGCGCGGATGCGCCGCGCCAGCAGCGGATCGGCGACGGCGCCGCGGCCGAGCATGACGTCGTCGCAGCCGGTGGCCGCGCGTATGTTCTGATAGTCGGCGAGGGTCCAGACTTCGCCGTTGGCGACGACCGGCAGACGAACGGCCTGCCGGATCGCCGCGATCCATTCCCAGCGCGCCGGCGGCCGATAGCCGTCGTCCTTGGTGCGGGCGTGCACGGCGAGTTCCTGGATGCCGCCCGCCTCGAGAGCGAGCGCACAGTCGATGGCCTTGGCGGCATCGCTGATGCCCAGGCGCATCTTGGCCGTGACCGGAATCGCGGCGGGCACGGCGGCGCGCACGGCTGCGGCGATGCGGTGCAGCAGCTCGGGCTCGTCCAGCAGCGCGGCGCCGCCGCGGTTGCGATTGATGAGCGGCGTCGGACAGCCGAAGTTGAGATCGATGCCGGCCGGATGCAGCCGGGCGAGATGCGCGGCATTGGCCGCCAGCAGCGCCGGATCGGAGCCGAGAAACTGGATGCGCACCGGCGTGCCGGCGCGCGTGCGCGACGATCGCCGCAGTTCCGGGCTGACGCGGACGAACGCGGAATGCGGCAGCACCGTCGCGCTGACGCGGACGAACTCGGTGACGCAGCAGTCGTAGCCGCCGGCCCGCGTCAGCACGTCGCGCAGGACGTCGTCGGCCAGCCCCTCCATGGGCGCAAGCAGCAGCCGCGGCAGGCGCGGCGCTCTATTCATCTGTCATCGACGCGGGAGGCGCCAGCGCCGTCAGTTCGGCCATGAAGCGCGCGGGATCGACGAGGTGCGGCGAATGGTTCGCTTCCTCGTAGATGCACAGCCGCGCACCCGGCACGCGTGCGGCGAGCCAGTGCGCCGTCTCGATGCGGTAGAAATTGCTGCGGCCGCCATGGACGAGCAGGCAGGGCCGGTCGATGCGCGGCACGACGTCGCGCAGATCGAGCGCGACGAGGTCTTCCCAGCAGGCGATCAGGGCCGGCGCCGGCTGCGCGCGCAGGCTCTCGCGCATGCGCTGCCAGCCACGGCCGTCGGCCTCGTAGCCGGCGCGCGCCACGGCATTGAGGCCGCACGCGGCGAGGCGCAGCACGCCTTCGGCAAAGTCGCGCCGCAAGTCGGCACTGAAGCGCGCCGCGCGGGCGGCGTCGAAATCGCCGTAGATGCCCAGGTCCCAGCTCGCGTCGGTGATCAGCTTGGGCGACTGGTCGATGCAGCAAAGCGCGCCGATCTTGGCGCTGCCATGGTCGCGCAGGTATTGCCAGAGGGTGAGCGCGCCCATCGAGTGGCCGACGAAGCAGGCGCCGGCAAGGTCGAACGCATCGATCATGTTGTCCAGGTCGCGCGCCATGCGCGCCGCCGTGGCGACGGCGCCGGTGCGCGGCGGATGGCCGCCGTGGGCGCGCGCGTCCCAGCGGAACAGGCGATGGCGCAGGGCGAGATCGTGGATGAAGTGCGACCACTCCAGGTGGCTGGAAGTCCAGCCGTGCAGGAACACGATGGCGGGGCCGGCTTCGCCGTGGCGCCAGACGTGCAGGTCTTCGCCATCGTCGGCGCAAAAGCTCAGGGCATGCAAGGCATCTTCGATCGGGAAAGGAAAGGGCGCATTCTGGCAGGGCGATGGCCGGCACGTCCAGTTCGCTTTTCCCGCGCGGGGCGGCTGCGCGCAAATCAACCCTTGAAACTTGGGGCGCGCTCCCCGATAATGATCGTACGGTTGTAATTCCGGCAAACTGGAGGCGTTTTGGACAGGGGTTCGATTCCCCTCACCTCCACCTAAGGGCATTGCAGGTTCGTGTTCTTAGGTGGGGGTGTACCGGTTTCGACAGGGCGAACAAAGGTGAGCAGGCAACCCGTCAGGCGATCGACGTTAATGAAGCAAATCTCTAAACGCCAATGATGAGCGTTTCGCACTGGCCGCTTAAGGCCTATGCCGAGGCTGCTTGAGCCTTGTAACCAAAGAAAAGCCGGTGGGGACTTCGGTCCCCATCGTCATTTCTGCGGCGCCGGAATGCAAAGAGCAGTCCGGAATTGAAATCGCACCAGCATGAATGCGGCGAGTAAAGTAGCATAGGCGCCATGAACGGAAATTCGCGCACTTGCTCATGGACAATTCCGTCGCCTGGCTGATCGCCGGCTTCCTTTTCGTCATCGTCGAGCTCATGACGGGCACGTTCTATCTGCTCGTGCTCGGCGTCGCCTGCTTCGCCGGCGGCGGCCTCGCGTATGCGGGCAGCCCCGTAACCGCGCAGGCGCTGGTCGCGGCGGTGGTCGCCCTCGTCGGCGTCATGACGGTGCGGCGCTGCAAGAAAACCATGGAACCGAAGCGCATGCAGGGGCTGGATTTCGGCCAGCCGGCGGCCTTCGATTGCTGGGTCGACGCGGGCGCCGGCCAGGCACGCGTGAAATACCGCGATTCACTCTGGGACGCCCAGGTCATTGGCCAGATCGCGGGCGAGCATGGCGAAATCCTTTACGTCAATTCAATCGATGGCAACTCCCTCAAAGTTTCCAAGACGCGGCCCGCCTGACTTGCCGCAGGCTCTTAACGACATCTCACGCTCCGCGGGAGGCAGCATGTTTGCAAAAATCGTCGGCGTCGTCATCGCCACGCTGGTCATCGGCACCATCCCCGAGGTGCGGCCGTTCGCCGTCCCCTTCTTCATCGTCGCCTTCGTCGCCGTGTTCGTCGTCGAAGGCGTGCGCGTGGTGCCGCAGCAGAATGCCTGGATCGTCGAGCGCCTGGGCAAGTTCCACCAGGTGCTCGAGCCGGGGCTCAACATCATCATCCCGTTCTTCGACCGCGTCGCCTACAAGCACTCGTTGAAGGAGGTGCCGGCGGACGTCGCCGAGCAGGTCTGCATCACCAAGGACAACACCCAGCTGGCGGTGGACGGCCTCATCTACTACCAGGTCACCGATCCGCGGCTGGCCTCCTACGGCACTTCCGACTACGTCGCCGCGATTGTCCAGCTGGCGCAGACGACGCTGCGCAGCGAAGTCGGCAAGATGGAACTCGACCAGTCGCTGCAAAGCCGCGACGTCATCAACCGCCAGATCGTCAACGTGCTCGACGAAGCCGGACGCTCCTGGGGCGTGAAGGTGCTGCGCTACGAAGTGAAGAACCTGACGCCGCCCGAGACGATCCTGCGCGCGATGCAGGCGCAGATCACCGCCGAGCGCGAGAAGCGCGCGCTGATCGCCAAGTCCGAGGGCGAGAAGCAGCAGGAGATCAACCTGGCGGAAGGCGAGAAGCAGGCAGCGATCCTCAAGTCCGAAGGCCAGCAGCAATCGGCGATCAACAAGGCGCAGGGCGAGGGAACCGCGCTGCGCGTCGTCGCCGAGGCCACCGCGGCTGCGGTGGAAGCGGTGGCGACCGCGCTCGGCAAGGAAGGCGGGCTGCAGGCGGCGAACCTCAAGGTCGCCGAGCTCTACATCGCTGCGCTCGGCAATCTCGCCAAGACCAACAACACCATGATCGTGCCGACCAATCTTGCCGACGTCGCGAGCGTCGTCGCCTCGGCGATGACGGTGCTCGACAAGACGCGCGCGGGCACCGCCAGGCCGGGCTGAAATCCGCGCCGGCCGGGCGTGCGGTCAGCCCGACTGGCTCCCGGGCAACACTGGCGTCAGCCGCCAGATCTCGGCGTTGTATTCCGCCATCGTCCGGTCGGTGGAGAACTTGCCGCTCGCCGCCGTGTTGAGGATGCTCATGCGCGTCCAGCGCTCGCGGTCGCGATAGGCCGCCGCGGCGCGTTCCTGGGCGGCGACAAACGAGCGGAAATCCGCCGCCACCAGCCAGGGGTCGTGGCGACTGCGAATGGCCGTGACGATCGGATCGAACAGTCCCGGCTCGAAGCGGTTGAAATGGCCGGATTCGATCAGCGCCATGACGCGGGCGAAGTCGCGATCGGCCGCGATCGTGGCGTCCGGATCGTAGCCGCCGCGGGCGTCGTCGACCTGCGCGGCGGTCAGGCCGAAGAGGAAGAAGTTGTCGTCGCCGACTTCCTCCCGGATCTCGATGTTGGCGCCGTCCAGCGTGCCGATGGTCACCGCGCCGTTCATCATGAACTTCATGTTGCCGGTGCCCGACGCTTCCTTGCCGGCGGTGGAAATCTGTTCCGACAAATCGGTGCCCGGCGCGATCAGCTCCATGGCCGAGACGCGGTAGTTGGGCAGGAAGGCGACCTTGAGGCGGCCGCCGATGTCTTCGTCGCCGTTGACCACGTCCGCCACCTTGCAGATCAGGGTGATGATGCGCTTGGCCAGGAAATAGCCGGGCGCGGCCTTGCCGCCGATCAGCACGCAGCGCGGCGTCCAGTTCGCGCTTTCGCCGTGCTTGAGGCGGGCGTAGAGATGGACGACGTGGAGAATGTTGAGCAGCTGGCGCTTGTATTCGTGCATGCGCTTGACCTGCACGTCGAACAGCGCATCGGGATCGAAGACGACGCCGCAGTCGCGCTGGACGAGGTTCGCCAGCCTGGCCTTGTTGGCGCGCTTCACTTCGTGCCAGCGCTGGCGGAAAGCCGCGTCGTCGGCGTAGCGGGCGAGCCCGCGCAGTTCGTCGAGCTTGGTGATCCAGGCGCTGCCGATGGTGGCGTCGAGCAATTGCGTCAGCCCGGGATTGGCGGCGGCCAGCCAGCGGCGCTGCGTCACGCCGTTGGTCTTGTTGTTGAACTTCGCCGGCCACAGTGCGTGAAAATCGCGGAACAGCCCTTGCTGGAGAAGCTCGGAATGCAGCGCCGCGACGCCATTCACCGAAAAGCTGCCGACGACGGCGAGGTAGGCCATGCGCACCTGCGGCTCGGGGCCTTCCTCGATCAGCGACATGCGCGCCAGGCGGACGTTGTCGCCGGGCCAGCGCCTGGCCACTTCGTTGAGGAAGCGGGCGTTGATCTCGTAGACGATGTCCATCAGGCGCGGCAGCAATTGGCCGAAGAGCCGCACCGACCACTTTTCCAGCGCCTCGGGCAGCAGCGTGTGATTGGTGTAGGCCATGGTGTTGCGGGTGATGTTCCAGGCCTCGTCCCAGCCCAGGCCGTACTCGTCCATGAGCAGGCGCATGAGTTCGGGCACGGCGCAGCTCGGATGGGTGTCGTTGAGCTGGAAGCAGTTCTTCTGCGCGAACTGGCTGAAGTCGAGGCCATGGTGCAGTTCCCAGCGCTCGAGCACGTCCTGGAGGCTGGCCGAGGCGAGGAAATATTGCTGGCGCAACCGCAGTTCCTTGCCGTTCTCGCTGGAATCGTTGGGGTAGAGAACCATGGTGATGTTCTCGGCGGCGTTCTTGGCCGACACCGATTCCGGATAGGAACCGGCGTTGAATTCGCCGAGGTCGAACTCGTCGGTGGCCGCCGCGCTCCAGAGCCGCAGCACATTGACGGTGTCGTTGCGGTAACCCGGAATGGGCGTGTCGAAAGGCACCGCCAGCACGTCGTTGCTGTCGACCCAGCGCGCGCGCGGCTGGCCGCGGGCATCCTTGTAGAACTCGGTGCGGCCGTAGTACTGGACACGGCGGGTATGTTCCGGCCGCTCCAGTTCCCATGGATTGCCGTCGCGCAGCCAGTGATCGGGCTCCTCCACCTGACGGCCGTCGTCGATGTACTGGCGGAACATGCCGTACTCGTAGCGGATGCCGTAGCCCATCACCGGCAATTGCAAAGTGGCACAGCTGTCGAGAAAACAGGCGGCCAGCCGGCCGAGGCCGCCGTTGCCGAGACCCGCGTCGTTCTCGTTGTCGAGGATTTCCTCGATGTCGAGACCCAGCCGGCGCAACACCGCTTCGGTGGTGCTGCCCAGGCCGAGGTTGAGCAGCGCGTTGTTGAGCGTGCGCCCCATCAGGAACTCGAGCGACAAATAATAGGCATGCTTGGCGCCCTGTTCCTCGTAAGCGTAGCGCGTGCGCTTCGAGCGCTCCATCAGCCGGTCGCGCAAGGCGAGCACCAGCGCCTGGTAAGGATAGTGGGTCGAGCGGCAGTACTTGTCGCGGCCGAGAAAGGTGCCGAAGTAGCGGCGGATGTCGAGGGCCAGCGATTCCTCGTCCATGCCGAGCGGCGGCAGTTCGAAGAGTTCGCCGGCGAGTTTCCCCGTATGCTGCGGCTTGAGGCGTAAAGCGTGGTTGTTGTTCTGATCCATGGCAGCGGGTGACCGAAAGTTGGTGAGGCGGAACAAGCTAAGGGTAAACGAGCGCCGCCAACCGCGCCATGTTCACGTGACTTTCGCGGGCCGGCGCGGAAGCTCCGCGCCGAAGTGAAGCGTGCTCCCCGCCGCGCGGCCGCGCCTTACGCCGGCCGCACGCGCGCCAGCATCTCGCTGGTGATCAGGGTGATGCCGCTGCTGCTGCGGTGGAAGCGCCGCGCGTCGTCGGCGGCGTCCTCGCCGACCACCAGTCCTTCGGGGATCTTGCAGCCATGATCGACGACGACGCGCGTGAGGCGCGCGTGGCGGCCGACTTCGACGTCGGGCAGCAGCACGGACCAGCCGACCTTGGCGTAGGAATGCACGCGGCAATTCGAAAACATCAGCGTGCGATCGAGTTCGCCGGAAATGATGCAGCCGCCCGACACCATCGACTCGATCGCGGCGCCGCGGCGGCCCGGCTCGTTGTGCACGAATTTCGCCGGCGGCAATTGCTGCTGGTAGGTCCACACCGGCCAGGTCGTGTCGTAGAGGTCGAGTTCGGGCGCCACGGCGGTGAGATCGATGTTGGCGGCCCAGTAGGCGTCGAGCGTGCCGACGTCGCGCCAGTAGGGTTCCTGGCCCGGGCCGGAGCCGACGCAGCTGTCGGCGAACGGCTGGGCGACCGCGCAGCCTTGCTGCACGGCCTTCGGGATGATGTCCTTGCCGAAATCGTGGCTCGATTTCGGATCGGCGAGGTCCTGGCGCAACTGCTCGTAGAGATATGCCGCATTGAAGACGTAGATGCCCATGCTGGCGAGCGAGCGGTCGGGCCGGCCCGGCATGGTCGGCGGCACGGCCGGTTTCTCGACGAAATCGACGATGCGGCCGGCGCCATCGACGTCCATGATGCCGAAGGCGCTGGCTTCGGCGACCGGCACCTCGATGCAGGCCACGGTGCAGCTCGCCCCCGTCTCGACATGGTGGGCCAGCATGCGCGCGTAATCCATCTTGTACACGTGGTCGCCGGCGAGCACGACCACATATTCGGGGCCATGGCCCTGCAGGATGTGGATGTTCTGGAACACGGCGTCGGCCGTGCCGCGATACCACGATTCGCCGGCGATGCGCTGCTGCGCCGGCATCAGCTCGATGAACTCGTTCATCTCCGACTTGAGGAAGCTCCAGCCCCGCTGGATGTGCCGCAGCAGGCTGTGCGACTCGTACTGCGTGACGACGCCGATGCGACGGATGCCGGAATTGAGGCAATTCGACAGCGCGAAGTCGACGATGCGGAACTTGCCGCCGAAGTACACGGCGGGCTTCGAACGCTTGTCCGTCAGTTGCATGAGGCGGCTGCCGCGGCCGCCGGCGAGCACCAGCGCCATGGCTTGGTTGGGCAGATGAAGGCGCGCCCGGTCGTCCAGTGATTTCACTTTGTCTCCCCTCGCTTCGTGACGGCTGCATTAATCGCCTGTGCTGAAAATGCTACCTCATTTCGGCCCTGCGGGCGGCGCGATTTTCGCCGCCGGCCAGGCGCTGCCGCCGCGTCAATGAGAGTCGACGTTGCGTTGCAGCCAGTATTCGAACAGCGCGAGATGCCAAAGCTTGCTGCCTTCGATGCGCGTGCGGTGCTTTTCCGGTTCCTTGAGCAGCCGCTCGACGTAGGCGCGGTCGAACACGCCGCGTTCGCGGCAGGCGCGGGAGTCGAGAATGCCGCGCATGAAGTCGAGAAACGCACCGCGCACGTACTTCAGCGCCGGCATGGGAAAGTAGCCCTTGGGGCGATCGATGACCGCATCGGGCAGCAGGCCGCGGGCGATGTGCTTGAGGACGTGCTTGCCGCCCGAGGCGAGCTTGAGCGCCGGCGGCATGGTCGCCGCCAGTTCGACCAGGTGATGGTCGAGGAACGGCACGCGCGCCTCCAGCCCCCATGCCATCGTCATGTTATCGACGCGCTTGACCGGATCGTCGGTGACCAGCAGCGTCGCTTCGGCGCGCAGCACCTGGTCGATGAACTCGTCGGCGAACGGCGCCGCCAGCCGTTCGGCGAGCAGCGCGGAACTGGCGTCGCCGCCGCGGAAGCGCGGCTCGACCATCGCTTCGAACTCGTCGTGGTCGCGGTCGAAATAGCGGCTGCGAAAACGCTCCAGCGGCGCTTCCCCGCCGGCGGCGTGCATACCCTGATGCCAGAAGTAGCCGCCGAAGACCTCGTCGGCGCCCTGCCCGCTCTGCACCACCTTGACGGTGTGCGACACCTGCTCGGACAACAGGTAGAAGGCGACGACGTCCTGGCTGGCCATGGGTTCGGCCATGCAGTCGACGGCTTCGGGCAGGCGCTGCAGCACCTGGTCGTTGGCAATGCGGTACTTGTGGTGGCGCGTGCCGAAGTAGCGGGCGACGGCATCGGAATATTCGAACTCGTTGCCGATTTCCTCGGGCTGGTCCTCGAAGCCGATGGAAAAAGTCATCAGGTCGCTGACGCCCTGCTCGGCGAGCAGCGCCACGAGCAGCGACGAATCGAGTCCGCCCGACAGCAGCACGCCGACCTTGACGTCGGCGATCTCCAGGCGCTTCTTCACCGCGGCGCGCAGCGCTGCATGGATCTGCTCGGTCCATTGATGTTCGGTCGGCGGCAGCGGCGGGCGCTGCGCCCGCAGACTCCAATAGCGGCGCGTCTGCGTGACGCCGGCGGCATCGATGCGCTGGATGGTTCCCTGCTCGACCTTGCGGATGCCGCGCAGGATGGTATGCGGCGCCGGCACCACGGCGTGCAAGGTGAACTGGTAATGCAGGGCGACGGGGTCGATCGCCGTATCGACACCGCCGGCGGCAAGCAGCGCCTGGGTGTTCGACGCGAAGCGCAGGCAGCGTTCGTCGCGGCTGAAGTAGAGCGGCTTGATGCCGAGGCGGTCGCGCGCCAGGAACAGCGTGTTCGCCCGGCGATCCCATATGGCGAAAGCGAAGGCGCCGTGCAAGCGTTCGACGCATGATTCGCCCCACTCGGCATAAGCGCGCAGGATGACTTCGGTATCGCCGTCGGAAAAGAAGGCATGGCCGCGCCCCTGCAGCACCGCGCGCAATTCCGGGTAGTTGTAGATGGTGCCGTTGAACACCAGCGCCAGGCCGCGCGACTCATCCACCATCGGCTGCCGCGAACGGTCGGACAGGTCGATGATGGCGAGGCGGCGATGGCCGAAGGCCAGCGGCCCGTCGCTCCAGACGCCGGCCGCGTCCGGCCCGCGGCGCGCGAGGCGCGCGTTCATGCGCTCAATCGCGGACACGTCCGCCGATTGGCCGTCAAATCGAAATTCGCCTGCAATGCCGCACATGCCGCGATGTTATCTCGGCTCGAAGTCGCGCCGTCGAGAAAATTGAAACCAAAATCCACAGCGGATCGCGTGTTAACATCGGCCGATGCGCCTCACCCTCTGCCTGCCCGGCCTGCTGCTGCCCCGCCAGGCGCTGATCGACACCATTTCCGACCTCGAACTTCCCGCGCTGGCGCGCCTGCTCGGGAACGGCCGACTGCACCGCGACATTCCCACCGCGCATTATGTCCGGCTCATGCAGCGCTGGAATCTAGAAGGGCTGCCGGCGGCCGCGCTGCGCCTGCTCGGCGAAGGCGGCGCGCCCGGCGCGCACCACTGGCTCTGCCTCGACCCCGTGCATCTGAGCGTCGACCGCCGCGGCGTGAAGCTCGAAGACCCCGCGGCGCTGGCCCTGAGCGCGGCCGAGGACGAGGCGTTGCGCGCCGCCCTGGCGCCGCTCTTCGCCGCCAGCGGCGAGCTGTCCGCGACGGCGCCCGGCCACTGGCACCTGCGCCTCGCCGGCGCCTGCGAACTCGTCACGCGCCCGCTGCCGGAAGCCGTCGGCCAGCCGGTCGATCCCGCGCTGCCCGGCGGCGTCGACGGCGCGCGCTGGCGCCGCCTGCTCGCCGAGGCGCAGATGGTGCTGCACGACCATGCCGTGAACCGCGCCCGCGAAGCCGCCGGCCGGCCGCTGGTGAACCACCTGTGGCCGTGGGGCGACGGCTGCATCGCCACGGCGCTGGCCGCGCCGTTCGACGCGCTGTGGACCCGGGACACCGTGCTGCTCGGCCTCGCGCGCGCTTCGGGCATCGCCGGCATTGAACCGCCGCGAAGCTTCGCGACCGCCGCCGGCCGCATCGCCGCCGTCCTCGACGACCTCGTCGCCCCGGCGCGCAGCCTCGACGCGCTGGCCTGGCGCGAAGCGCTCGCCGGCGTCGACCGCGACTGGCTCGCGCCGGCCATCGCCGCCATGCGGCGCGGCCGCTGCCAGTCGCTGCACGTCGCCGCCTTCGGCCCGGACGCAAGCCTCGACATCGACATCTCGCGCCTCGATTTGCTGAAATTCTGGCGCCGCCCGCGCCCGCCGGCGAGCCTGGCGCCATGACGCAGATCGTCGCGCGCGCCGTTCCCACCCGCGCCAGCCTGATCCTGGAGCAAGCCGGCGTGCATCCGCTGCTGGCCAGGCTTTACGCCGCCCGCGGCGTCACGGCCGCGGCGGAACTCGACACCGGTCTCGCCGCGCTGCTGCCGCCCGACAGCCTCAAGGGCGCAGCGGCAGCGGCGACGCTGCTCGCCGATGCCATCGCCGCCAACAAGCGCCTGCTGATCGTCGCCGACTACGACTGCGACGGCGCCACCGCCTGCGCCGTCGGCCTGCGCGCGCTGCGGCTGTTCGGCGCCAGCGTCGATTACCTGGTGCCCAACCGCTTCGAGACCGGCTACGGCCTCTCCCCTGAAGTCGTCGACATCGCCGCCGCGATGCATCCCGATGTCATCGTCACGGTCGACAACGGCATCGCCAGCGTCGACGGCGTCGCCGCCGCCAAGCGCCGCGGCATCGCCACGCTGATCACCGACCACCACCTGCCGGGCGACGTCCTCCCTGATGCCGACGTCATCGTCAATCCGAACCAGCCCGGCTGCCGCTTCGCCAGCAAGGCGCTGGCCGGCGTCGGCGTGATGTTCTACGTGATGCTGGCCTTGCGCACCGAACTGCGCCGGCGCGGCGCCTTCGGCGACGGCAGCGGCCCGAACCTCGGCGCCCTGCTCGACCTCGTCGCGCTGGGCACCGTCGCCGATGTCGTCGCGCTCGACCGCAACAACCGCATCCTCGTCGCCCAGGGCCTTGCGCGCATGCGCGACGGCCGCATGCAGGCCGGCATCCGCGCGCTCTTCCGCGTCCTCGGCCGCGAGCCGGCGCGCGCCTCGGCCTTCGATCTCGGCTTCATGCTCGGCCCGCGCATCAACGCCGCCGGACGGCTCGGCGACATGTCCGTCGGCATCGAGTGCCTGGCCACCGACAATGAGGCGCGCGCCATGAACATCGCCCAGGAGCTCGACGGCATCAACCGCGAGCGGCGCGAAATCGAAGCGCGCATGCGCGACGACGCCGACTTGCTGCTGGTCGAAGCCGATGCCGAAAATCGCGCCAGCCTCACTCTCTTCGATCCCGAGTGGCACCAGGGCGTCATCGGCATTCTCGCCGGCCGCGTCAAGGAGCAGCTGCACCGGCCCACTTTCGCCTTCGCCCGCGGCAACGGCGGCGAACTGAAAGGCTCGGGCCGCTCGATTCCCGGCCTGCACCTGCGCGACGCGCTCGACCTCGTCGCCAAGCATCGGCCGCGACTGCTCAGGCGCTTCGGCGGCCATGCCGCGGCCGCCGGCGTCACCATCGGGGAAGACGATCTCGCCGAATTCGAGACGGCCTTCGAGGCAGTGGCGCGCGCCCTGCTTTCGCCCGCCGAACTCACCCGCACCCTGGAGACCGACGGTGCGCTCGAATCCGGCTACTACTCGCTCGAAGCCGCGCGCCTGCTGCAGCAGACGATCTGGGGCCAGGGCTTTCCGCCGCCGCTGTTCGCCGATGTCTTCGACGTCGACAAGCAAAAGCTGCTCAAGGACAAGCACCTCAAGCTCACGCTGAAGAAGGGCAAGACCCGCCTCGAAGCGATCCGCTTCAATTTCGCCGACTCCGCCCCGGCGCGCATCCGCGCCGCCTTCCGTCTCGACATCAACGAGTTCAACGGCCTCGCCAGCGTGCAGCTGATCGTCGAGCACTTCGAGCCGGCCTGAGCGCCGGCGTCCCGCGCCTGTCTCCGCGCGACGACACTGGTCGCCGCCGCGCGTTCGCGAGAACGTGTCGTCCATCGACACCACCTGGAACGACGCGAACATGGCCAACGCTGCCGCCCGCCGGACACCGCCCCTCCCCCGCACCGGTATCGCAGCTGTCGTCGCCGCCGCGTGCGCCGTCGGCCTGACGGCCTGCGACCCGCTCTCGATCACCATGCTGAGCGTCGGCGCCGGCACCGGCATCAACCACCAGCTGGGCGGCATCGTCTACAAGACCTTCACCGAACCCGAAGCCAAGGTCAGGAAGGCGACGCTCGCCGCGCTCAAGCGCATGGCAATCAAGGTCGACGCCGTCGCCAAGATCGACAGCGGCGAAGCCATCAAGGCCAGGGCCGCCGACCGCAACATCGACATCGAGCTCGAATCCCTCACGCCGAACACGACGCGCATGCGCGCCGTCGCCCGCAAGGAGGGCGGCATCCTCGTCGACTCGGCAACCGCCATCGAAATCATCGGCCAGACGGAACGCTTGCTCGGCGTCAATCTCGCCCGCAACGATTACTGACGCATTCTCCTCACGGAAAGGAAGAACCGCATGAAGACCCATCGCAC
Organism: Rhodocyclaceae bacterium; assembly: GCA_028713915.1. GTDB lineage: Bacteria > Pseudomonadota > Gammaproteobacteria > Burkholderiales > Rhodocyclaceae > Nitricoxidireducens. Next base: position 91,160 of record JAQTNK010000003.1, read on the forward strand.
CCTGATCGCCATCGCCCTCGGCACCGCCTTTGGCGCCGCCGCCTTCGCCCAGACCGCCGCCACGACCGGGACCGACGGCACGGCCAGCACCGCCGGCGCGGCCGCCACCACGCCGGCGACGCCGACGGCCGCGAGTACGGCCACGACGTCCAGCGCCACGGCGGCCGCGACGACGACTACCGCGCCGACGACTACCGCGCCGCCGGCCTCCGCCACCGCGGCTGGCGCCGCCGCTCGCAAGCTCATCGGCGGCTTCGCCAGCTTCGCCGGCTCGACGGCAAACGCCGCCGCGCTCATCAACGGCCTGCGCACCGGTACTCCCGTCACGCTCGCCGCGGCGGGTAGCGCCGGCGGCGACGTCACGTTCACGCCGCCGACCAAGCCCATGGGCTACGGCAACATCCGCATCGCCTTGTCGCTGGCGCAAGCGGAGCTGGCGCAGCAAGGCATCACCCAGCCGACGCCGCAGCAACTGCAGGCGGCCTTGACGGGCAGCAGTTCCGCCCCCGCTGCGGGAACCGCGGGCACATCGACATCGGCAGCGACGCCGACATCCGCGTCCGGCATCCTGCAAATGCGCGCCGCCGGCATGGGCTGGGGCCGGATTGCGCAGGCGGCGGGCGTCAAGCTCGGCTCCGCGATCAGCGGCCATGCCGGCGTGGCGACGACGGCGGGCGGCGCTTACGGCCATCAGGAAACCGCCGTGGCGGGATCAGCGCCAGGGCACGCCGCCTATGCGTCGCCGGGCGCCGGCATCGTCAGCGCGGCCGGTGGCAGCGCGCCGGTCGCCACCGGCTATGGCCACGGCTACGGCGGCGCCGGCGCGGCCGGCGTCACGACGGCCCCGGGCGCGAGCCATGGCGCCGAAGGCGCCGCGGCCAGCCACGGCCACGGCAAGTCTTGAGTCGCAAGCAGCGGTACGGACCGGCCTGACGAGGCACGCGCCGGGGTCGGGCCAGCCGCAACACGAAAAGGAGTTGCGCCCATGAAAACCCGTCGTCTCTTCCTCCTCGCCATCCTGGCGAGCGCCATCTGCGGCGGCAACGCCGCGGCGCAAAAACCCGCCGCCACGGTGCACCAGAGCGCTCGCGGCTTCGTGCGCACGGCGGCCATCGCCACCGCGCTGCACGACGAGCCGGCCGGCCGCCCGGCCTACGCGCCGCCGTGCACGCGCTCCACGTTCACCGAACTCGGCCATGGCCACGGCGATGTCGCCGGCGCTGGCTACGCCACCGTGTATTGCCCGAGCTACGGCCAGACCGCGGACGCCGGCAGCAGCAACCAGTTCTAGCCGGCGGCGACGCTACGAACCCGGACGCGGCGCCGGGGCGAACAGAAACGCCCCGAACGCCGCCGCCGGGGTTCCCGCCGCGACAGGCGTGCTCGCAGATGTGCTGGCAGCGCACATCCTCGGGCGGGCGGTCCGCGCCGGTGCCGGCCGGCCCCGGCCACCCGTATAATCCCGCTCCTTCGCCGAACCGGATTGCCCCAGTGTCCCCGCTCGAAACTGAAATCGCCCGCCGCCGCACTTTCGCCATCATCTCGCACCCCGATGCCGGCAAGACCACGCTGACCGAGAAGCTGCTGTATTTCGGCGGCGCCATTCAGGTCGCCGGCGAAGTGCGCGCGCGCAAGGCGAGCCGCCACGCCACTTCCGACTGGATGGAACTGGAAAAGCAGCGCGGCATCTCGGTGACCTCGTCGGTCATGCAGTTCCCCTATCGCGACAGCATCGTGAACCTGCTCGACACGCCGGGCCACGAGGACTTCTCGGAAGACACCTATCGCACGCTGACCGCCGTCGACTCGGCGGTGATGGTGATCGACTCGGTCAACGGCGTCGAGGCGCAGACCATCAAGCTGCTCAACGTCTGCCGCCTGCGCGACACGCCGATCCTCACCTTCATCAACAAGCTCGACCGCGAGGGCCGCGCGCCGATCGAGCTGCTCGACGAGATCGAGGACGTGCTGAACATCCAGTGCGCGCCGATCACCTGGCCGATCGGCATGGGCAAGGGCTTTCGTGGCGTCTATCACCTCTACGACGACAGCATATCGTTCTTCAACCCGCAAGCCGAGAAGGGCACGTCGGAGATCATCAACGGGCTGGACAACCCGCGCCTCGACGAGCTGATCGGCATGCAGGCGCAGGAGCTGCGCGACGAGATCGAGCTGGTACGCGGCGCCTCGCACGCCTTCGACCGCGACGAATATCTGGCCGGCAAGCAAACCCCCGTGTTCTTCGGCTCCGCCATCAACAACTTCGGCGTGCAGTCGCTGCTCGACGCCGTCGTCGACCTCTCGCCGGCGCCGCTGCACCGCGCCGCCCTCGTCGACAACCTCGCGCGCCAGGTCGAACCGAACGAACCGAAGTTCTCCGGCTTCGTGTTCAAGATCCAGGCCAACATGGACCCCAAGCACCGCGACCGCATCGCCTTCGTGCGCGTCTGCTCGGGCCGCTTCGAGCGCGGCATCAAGCTCAAGCAATTGTCGACCGGCAAGACGCTGGCAGTGAACAACGCCATCACCTTCATGGCGCAGGACCGCAACACCACCGACGAAGCCTATCCCGGCGACATCATCGGCATTCCCAACCACGGCAGCGTGGTCCTCGGCGACGCCTTCTCCGAAGGCGAGGACCTGAAGTTCACCGGCATTCCCTGCTTCGCGCCCGAGCACTTTCGCCGCGCCCAGATCCGCAATCCGATGAAAATGAAGGCGCTGCAGAAAGGCTTGCAGCAGCTCGCCGAGGAAGGCGCGACGCAGCTCTTCAAGCCGCTCGCCTCCAACGACCTGATCCTCGGCGCCGTCGGCACGCTGCAGTTCGACGTCGTCGCCCACCGCCTCGAATTCGAGTACGGCGTCGATGTCGTCTTCGAGCCCTACAACGTCGCCACCGCGCGCTGGCTGCGCGGCAGCGACGCCGACATCAAGGCGCTCGCCGACAAGGCCGGCGTGAACCTGGCGTTGGACGGCGCCGGCGACTACGTCTACCTGGCGCCAAACCGGGTGAACCTGACGATGACGCAGGAGCGCCACCCGCACATCCGCTTCCTGGAGACGCGCGAGATTCACTGAGCCGGCCGGCGCCGGGCGGCGCCTATGGAATCCTTCGCGGCGGCGCCGGTCTGAAACTTCAGATCGGATTTCGTGCACGGAGGTGAACCCGATGTCGCCAACCACGTTCATTGCGGCCCACGCCAGCCATCCCGATTGGCGCATCGCGCTGGCCGACAGCCGCCGGCAATTGCAATCGGCCAGCGCGGCGCGCGCCGCGCGCTACGGCGCAGCCGCCCCGCTCACGCTCGGCTGGTGCTACCTGACCGATTACTACGCGGCGGCCGCCGAGGCGATCCTCGACGAGTTGCGCCAGGCCTTTCCGGGCGTCGCCTGGATCGGCACGAGCGGCATCGGCGTCGCCGCCAGCGGCATCGAATACTTCGACGAGCCGGCCATGGTGCTGATGGTGGCGCCCTTGCCGCGCGAGTGCTTCCGCCTGTTTTCCGGACGCCAGCCCTTGCCTGCCGCGGCGACCGGTTTCGCGCCGCATACCGCGCTGGTCCATGCCGACGGCAGCACGCCCGACTTGCAGGAGCTGCTGCAGGAACTGAGCGCGCGCACGGCGACCGGCTATCTGTTCGGCGGCCTGTCGTCGGCGCGCGGCCGGCCGCTGCACATGGCCGACGGCGTTTTCACCGGCGGCGTGTCCGGCGTCGCCTTCGATGCCGAAGTCGATCTGGTGTCGCGCGTAACCCAGGGCTGCCAGCCGATCGGCCCGTTGCGCGAAGTCACCGCCGCCGAGGGCAACCTGCTCATCAGCCTGGACCGCCGGCCCGCCCTCGATTGCGCGATGAACGACCTGGGGCTCGACGACGACGCGGCCGACGAGGACTTGTTCGAAGCGCTGTCGGCAACGCTGGTGGGCTTGAGCCGCGGCGCCGAAGACCTGCCTGCGCACCCCGGACAGTTCGGCGCCGAAACCGTCGTCCGCCACTTGGTCGGCGTCGATCTGGAACGCAAGGTTCTGGGCATCGCCGACGCCGTCGAACCCGGCATGCTCACGGCATTTTGCATGCGCGACGCGCGCGCCGCCGGCTACGATCTGGTGCGCATCGCCGCCGAGATTCGCGACGACCTGGAAAGCGGCGCCGCGCGGCAGATGGCCGGCGCGCTCTACGTCAGCTGCTCGGGACGCGGCGGCCCGCATTTCGGCGCCCGCCATGCCGAGCTGCAGATGCTGCGCAATGCCCTCGGCGACGTGCCGCTGGCCGGCTTCTTCGCCGGCGGCGAAATCGCCCGCAATCATCTCTACGGCTACACCGGCGTATTGACGGTGTTCGCCACGCCCGGCTGAACGGCCGCCGCGGCGCGCGTCAGTCGTTGGCGGCGCCGTTTGGGCCAGTGCGTTCGAGGCGCCGGGCGAAGACCTTCATTTCCTTCGCCGCCTGGATGTCCCCGCGCGCTTCGGCGACGGCGATGCCTTGCCGATAGACGGCAAGCGCGTCGGCCGCCTCGCCCGCGTCGACCAGCGCCCTGCCCAGCCGCTTCCAGGCCGCCGAGAAATTCGGGTCCATGGTCACCGCCGCGCGCAAGTGCACGACGGCCTGCAAGGGATCGCCGCTCTTGATGAACTCGTTGCCCAGCGAAAATCGCAGCAGCGCACCGTCGCGCGGCGTGCCGACGAGCTTGAGCAGGTTCTCGAGGGTGCTCACGAGCGGCGCGCGCGGTGCCGGGCCGGGCCGGGCCTGGCCTTGCCGTCAGGCCAGGTCCGCCGTCAGCGAAGCCCGCACTGCCGCGGGCAGCTGCGTCTTCGCCTGGTAGGCGCGATGGTCGATGCCGGCAAAGATCGCGGCGCCGGCCTTGACCGCGGCCACCATCGCCGGCGTCAGTTCGAAGCGCATGAAATGCACGGCCGACGTCTTTTCAGGCGTCGTGCGCTCGAGGTCTTCGTCGGCGGCGCCAAGGACGAGCTCGCAACCGGCCACCTGCATCCACACGCAGCGCTCGATGCCGACCAGTCGCGCCAGCGCCTCCCGCCGCTCGTCGGCGTCGGCATATTCGACCATGAAGGTCGCCTTCCAGTTGCTGCCGTCGGGCACCAGCGGGTTATAGACGTCGAGCTCGGCCTGGATGCCTTCGGGCTCGAAGATGCGCTCGATGCGCAGCATTTCCTGCACTTGGTATTGCATGGTCAGCGCGTCCTCGAAATAGAGCGCGGCATGTTCGCCCAGCGCCACGCGGCGCTGCTTCTTGTGCGCGATGACGCGGGCGCGGAAGTCCGGCCGGATGCGGGCGTAATGTTCGAGGCTGTGAAGGTCGGCGCGGGTCAGCATGGCCGGGCCTCCCGACGGCCCGGCCAGCCGGCGGCGGCGCCCGCCATGGCAACCGCGAACGCGATGCATGCGTACGTCATGCTCTTTCTCCTTTCATCCAAAGCGATCTCCTTTTCGTCAGATTCCATAGGCGAACCGCAACAGCGTGATCGGATGCTCGGGCCGCGAGCCGTCGGCCCGGGCGTGGGCGATGTGGTGGCCGGCCATGGCGCAGTCAGAACCGTAGTGGTCGGGCTCGGCCTGGTTCACGCGCGCCACCACGGGCTTGACGATTTTCATGGCGAACTCGTGGAATTCCCTCTTCACCGCATAAGTGCCGTCGTGGCCCGAGCAGCGCTCGATGATTTCGACTTCGGTGCCCGGCACCAGGGACAGCGCCTCGCGGGTCTTCGGGCCGATGTTCTGCACGCGCTGGTGGCAGGCGGCGTGATAGGCGACGCGGCCGAGCGGCTGCTTGAAGTCGGTGCGCAGCCTGCCCTCCTTGTGGCGCAGCATCAGGTATTCGAAGGGATCGAAGAAGGCCGCCTTGACCTTCTGCACGTCCGCATCGTCGGGGAACAGCAGCGGCAACTCCTGCTTGAACATCAGCACGCAGGAAGGCACCAGCGCCATCAGGTCCCAGCCGGCATCGACCAATTTCGCCAGCACCGGGATGTTGGCTTCCTTGGCCGCCGCCACGCTGGCGAAGTCGCCGAGTTCGAGCTTGGGCATGCCGCAGCAGCGCTCCCTTTCGACCAGCCGCACGGGGATGCCGTTGTGCTCGAAGACGGCGACCAGATCAGCGCCGGGGCCGGGCTCGTTGCGGTTCATGTAGCAGGTGGCGAACAGCGCCACGCGCCCGCGCGTGCGGCCGGCGGCTTCGGCGCGGGCGGCGCTGACGTGCCCGGCCAGGCGCTTCCGCATCGAGTTGCTGTCGAACGCCGGCAGCCAGGCGCCGGCGTGGATGCCGGCGACCGCTTGCAGCGCCTGGCGCGCAACGCCGATCTTGTTCACCGCATTCACCGTCTGCGCGACGATGGGAATGCCGGCGAAGCGGCCGACCGCGTCGGTGCTGGTGAGCACCTTGTCGCGCAGCCTGACGTCGCCCTGACTGAACTTCACGGCCTTGGCGCGCAGCATCAGGTGCGGGAAATCCACGGCCCACGGATGCGGCGGCACGTACGGGCATTTCGTCATGTAGCACAGGTCGCACAGGTAGCAGTGATCGACGACCTTGCCGTAATCGGCCTTGGCGACGCCGGCGACCTCCAGCGATGCGGCGGCATCCACCAGGTCGAACAGGGTCGGAAACGCGTGGCACAGGCTGACGCAGCGGCGGCAGCCGTGGCAGATTTCGAAGACGCGCTCCATCTCCGCGTGCAAGGATGCCGCGCTGTAGAAGTCCGGGTTGCGCCAGTCCAGCGCATGCCGGGTGGGCGCATCGAGATTGCCTTCGCGGGCGGCCATGGTGCGGTCCTCTGCGTCGTCGTCGAACGGATGGGACGGATCGCGGCCGCCGCGCGACGGCCGCGATCGACGCCGCCGTTCAGTGCAGCTCGGCGAGAGCCTTCGTGTAGCGGTTGGCGTGCGAGCGCTCGGCCTTGGCCAGCGTCTCGAACCAGTCGGCGATTTCCTCGAAGCCCTCTTCGCGCGCCGTCCGCGCCATGCCCGGATACATGTCGGTGTATTCGTGCGTCTCGCCGGCGACGGCGGACTTGAGGTTGTCGGCAGTCGCGCCGAACGGCAGGCCGGTGACCGGGTCGCCGCAGGCTTCGAGGTGTTCGAGATGGCCATGGGCATGGCCGGTCTCGCCCTCGGCGGTGCTGCGGAACAGCGCGGCGACGTCCTGCTGGCCTTCGACGTCGGCCTTGTTGGCGAAGTACAAGTAGCGACGATTGGCCTGAGACTCACCGGCAAAGGCGGCCTTCAGGTTCTCTTCGGTTTTCGAGCCTTTCAGTTTCATGATGTCCTCCTTGGTCTGAGTGAGTCGGATCGCGGTGACCCGCCAGTCACGAATTCACGCTAGTCCTTCCGTACCGGCGACGCCATTTGTTTGCGTCAATCGCCCCAATAGCGCAGTCCTATCGGCGCGCCGCCGGCGCAATTACACCGGCATGGCGTCGATCAAGAGCGGCCGATGCTAACCGGAGAAAGGCTGCCGACCTATACCGGAAAGTATGTATTTCGACTACCGACGAGCGCTTGCCGCCGGCCGTCGCCGCTCAGTCGGCAACGGCGCGCTCGCCGGGCGTGATGGCCAGCGTCAGGATGCTCGTCCCGCGCAGGACCGTGAGCGGGCAGGAGACGCCGATCGATTCGCCGGCGAGCAGACGCGCCAGGGCGGCGACGCTGGTCACCGCCTGTCCCTGCAGCGCCAGCAGCACGTCGCCGGCCATGACGCCGGCGCGGGCGGCCGGGCCGCCGCGCTCGACGCCGAGCACATGCACGGCGCGCTCCTCGCTCAGACCGAGCCGGCTGAGCGCCCGCCGCGGCAGCCGCAGGTCGGCGCCGGCGATGCCGAGGAAGCCGCGCCGCACGCGCCCGAAGCGGATCAGGTCGCCGATGACCACGCGCACCAGGTCGATGGCGACGGCGAAGCAGATGCCCTGCGCGCCCGGAATGATGGCGGTATTCACGCCGATGACGGCGCCGCCCGAATCGAGCAGCGGACCGCCGGAGTTGCCCGGATTGAGCGCGGCATCGGTCTGGATGACGTCGTCGACCAGGCGTCCGCTGGCCGACGGCAAAGCGCGGCCGAGCGCGCTGACGACGCCGGCCGTGACCGTCGTCTGGAAGCCCAGCGGATTGCCGATGGCGATGGCGATCTGGCCGACGCGCAGCGCGCCGGACTGCCCCAGCCCCGCGCATAGGGAACATCGCCGGCCGCGACGCGCAGCAAGGCGACATCGGTGGCCGGATCCGCGCCGATCCTGCGGCACGACAGCAGCCGCCCGTCGGGAAAACGCGCCGTCACTTTCGCGGCGCCATGCACGACGTGGCTGTTGGTGAGCACCAGGCCGTCGGGAGCGATGGCGAAGCCGGAGCCGTGGCCGGCGCGCCCGCCGCCGCGCACCTCGATCAGGCACACGGCCGGCCCGACACGGTCGGCCACGGCGGCGACCGCCTGGGAATAGGCATCCAGCGCCGCCGCGTCGGCGGCCGGCGACGCTTCGCGCCGCCCCGCCGGCACGGGGCTTTCCGCGTTCCCGAGGACCGGGGCGAGGAAGCCGGGAGTGGCACCCATGATCTGAACTCCGCTACGCAAGGAACGTTATGTCTGGGCGCAAGCGCGCGTTTCAAGCAGGCGGCAAGCGCGCCGGGAACTCGCGCAGCGCCGCATTGCCGAAGCGCCATGTTCGCGACCCCGCCCTGCGACGATGCCGTCATCCGCACCGCGCGCGACGCCGCCCCTTGCGCCGCGGCAGCGCGCAAGTGGGTGCTGGCGGCGACCATCCTGGCGTCGAGCATGGCGTTCATCGACGGCACCGTGGTGAACGTGGCGCTGCCGGCGCTGCAGCGCGACCTGCGCGCCGGCATCGCCGACGTGCAATGGGTGGTCGAAGCGTATGCGCTGCTGCTCGCGGCGCTGCTGCTGATGGGCGGCGCCGCCGGCGATCGCTTCGGCCGACGGCGCGTGTTCATGCTGGGCGTCGCCGTATTCGCCGCGGCCTCCGCCTGTTGCGGGCTTGCCGACGGCGTGCGCGCCTTGATCGTCGCACGCGCCGCGCAGGGCATCGGCGGCGCGCTGCTGGTGCCGGGCAGCCTGGCGATCATCAGCGCGTCGTTCGACGAGCGCGAGCGCGGCCGGGCGATCGGCACCTGGTCGGGGGCGACGGCGATCACGACGGCGCTCGGCCCCGTGCTCGGCGGCTGGATGACCGATCACCTGTCGTGGCGCGCGGTGTTTTTCATCAACCTGCCGCTGGCCGTGGCGGTGCTCGCGCTGGCGTCCTGGCGCGTGCCGGAGTCGAAGAATCCGCAGGCGCAGGGCGCGCTCGATTGGCCCGGCGCGCTGCTGGCCACCTGCGGCCTGGCCGGCATCGTCTATGCGTTGATCGAAGCGCCGGGAAAGGGCTGGCACAGCGCCACCATCGCGGGCAGCCTGACGCTCGGCGCCGCCGCGCTGGCGGCTTTCGTCGCGATCGAGGCGCGCTGCCCGGCGCCGATGATTCCGCTGTCCGTGTTCGCGTCGCGCAACTTCAGCGGCGCCAACCTGCTGACGCTGCTGCTCTACGCGGCGCTCGGCGGCGGGCTCTTCTTTCTGCCGCTGAACCTGATCCAGGTGCAGCGCTACTCGGCCACCGCGGCGGGCGCGGCGCTGCTGCCGCTGATCCTGCTCATGTTCACGCTGTCGCGCTGGTCGGGCGGCCTGTTCGACCGCTACGGCGCGCGGCGCCCGCTCATGCTCGGCCCGCTGGTGGCGGCCGCCGGCTTCGCCCTTCTCGCCGTGCCGGCGACCGGCGCCAGCTATTGGACGGGGTTCTTCCCGGCAATCACGGTGCTCGGCTTCGGCTTGTCGCTCAGCGTCGCGCCGCTCACGGCCACCGTGATGAGCGCACTCGGCAGCGCGCGCGCCGGCATCGCCTCGGGCATCAACAACGCCGCCTCGCGCGTCGCCGGGTTGCTCGCCGTCGCCGCCTTCGGCGTCGTCCTGGCGCCGGTCTTCGAGCGCACGCTCGAACTGCGGCTGGCGCAGGACAATGGCCCGGCCGCCGTGCGCGCCGCGGTGCTCGCGCAGCGCGACCGGCTCGCCGCGATCGAACTGCCGGCCGGACTGCCCGAAGGCGAACGGACTGCCGCGCGCCGGGCGGTCGACGAATCCTTCGTCGCCGGCTTTCGCTGCGTCATGCTGATCGCCGCGCTGCTCGCCGCGGCCAGTTCGCTCAGCGCCTGGGCATTGCTGCGGGATGCCGCAGCGGCCGGGAGTGTAGGAAAGAGCTAGCGCCAGCCGAACAAGATTCCCAGCATCATCATGAACAGCAGCAGCATGCCGATCCACACCGCCACGCCGGCGGCGGTGATGGCGTTGGCAAGCTGCAGCGCCTTGTGCGCGTCGGCCACCTTGAACAAGGGCCGCACGCCGTTGCGGATCAGGGCGACGCTGCACGACCACGCCGCGATCACCACCAGCGCATCGAACCAGACGATGGGAACGAACAGGCACAGCGCGGAAAGCCACAGGGGCGTCGGCGCGATGGCCGCCAGGGTATAGGCTGCCGGGTAGTCGGGATGGACATCGGCGATGCCGCCCAGTTGCTGGATGTACGACGCCATCAGGGCGACGTTGGCGACTTCGATGGCGAAGAACGTGATGCCGACGACCGTCAGTTCCTGCCACCGCAGCGGCGGCTCGACCAGGGCGAAGACGACGCCGGGATGGACCAGCTGCGCGTAGGCATACATCAAGGGCGGAATCAGCGACATCGGCGCGACGAGAAACGCGAAAAGCTGCGCCACCGTGGGATGGATGCGCAACACATCCGGCCAGCCGTCCGCTTCGGACAGCACCATCTTCGGCAAGTTTGCCAGCGTCATGATCCGCCTCCATCGCCACGGTTTTGCGTCAGCCGTTCTGGACCATCCGGCATCGACATAGCATTTAGACTGCGCGCCGCACGATAGTTCAGCGCCTGCGGCGGGGCGGGCCGACGCTCAGCGACAGGCCGCGGCCGTCTGGCGCATGCGCTCGAGCTGGGCGAGCGCTTCTTCGGCGCTGGCAAAGGCGATGCGCACTTCATTCCCGGAGCCGAAGTTGCCGCCGCCGTAGACGATGCGCAACTCCTTGCCGCCGGTCTCCACGTACTGGACGATGCCGAGGTTGATCCAGCGCTGCTTGCCCGGCTCCTCCGCCGGCACCTGGAAAAGGCAGAATGACGACGACCCGGTCAAGCCGCTCAGCGCCGTCTCGGCGCGAACCGACAGCGGCGCCGCCAGCGCGGCGCAAAGGACGACGACGAAACGAAGGGCGGCCATGAAAAAAGTGTAGTCCGCGCCGATACCCTGTCAAAGTGCCGAAGCATCGGCCGGACGAGGCTGGGCGACGAACAGGTATAATCGCCGGCTTACCGAATTCACGAGCCCATCATGGAAGCAGAACGCTTAAACGCCGTCGCCAACCGCATCGCCGACCTGAAGTCGCGCGGGCAGGAACTGCGGAGGTATCTTTGACTACGATGCCAAGGCATCGCGGCTCGAAGAAGTAGCCAAGCTGCTCGAAGATCCGGGCATCTGGAACGACGCCGAGCGCGCCCAGTCGCTCGGCAAGGAGAAGAAAGTCCTCGAAGGCGTCGTCCTGACGCTCGACGGCGTCAGCCGTCAGCTCGGCGACGCCGGCGATCTCTTCGACATGGCGCGCGAAGAGGAGGACGAGGACACGCTCGTCGCCGTCGAGTCCGATCTCGCGGCCGTCGAAGCGAAGGTCGCCGACCTCGAGTTCCGCCGCATGTTCTCCAACCCGGCCGACCCCAACAACTGCTTCATCGACATCCAGGCCGGCGCCGGCGGCACCGAAGCCTGCGACTGGGCCTCGATGCTGCTGCGCCAGTACCTCAAGTACTGCGAGCGCAAGGGCTTCAAGACGGAAATCCTCGAGCAGACCGAAGGCGACGTCGCCGGCATCCGCAGCGCCTCGCTCAAGGTCGAGGGCGACTACGCCTATGGCTTCCTGCGCACCGAAACCGGCGTGCATCGTCTCGTGCGCAAGTCGCCCTTCGATTCCTCCGGCGGCCGCCACACCAGCTTCGCCAGCCTCTACGTCTATCCGGAAATCGACGACTCGATCGAGGTCGAGATCAACCCGGCCGACCTGCGCGTCGACACCTTCCGCGCTTCCGGCGCCGGCGGCCAGCACATCAACAAGACCGACTCGGCGATCCGCATCACGCACAATCCGACCGGCATCGTCGTGCAATGCCAGAACGACCGCTCGCAGCACCGCAACCGCGCCGAGGCGATGGCCATGCTGAAGTCGCGCCTGTATGAGCTCGAACTGCGCAAGCGCCAGGTCGAGGCCGACAAGCTCGAGGCCGGCAAGACCGACGTCGGCTGGGGCCACCAGATCCGCAGCTACGTGCTCGACAACTCGCGCATCAAGGACTTGCGCACCAACGTCGAAATCTCCAACACGCAGAAGGTGCTCGACGGCGATCTCGATCCCTTCATCGAAGCCAGCCTCAAGCAGGGCGTCTGACCCTTACCCGGAAGAACACCATGACCGAACCGACCCAAGCCCCGCAACAGGACGAGAACCAGCTCATCGCCGAGCGCCGCGAGAAGCTGAAGAAATGGCGCGAGTCCGGGCGCGCCTACCCGAACGACTTCCAGCGCGAGAACACCGCCGGCAAGCTCGACGAACACTACGGCGAGAAGACGCGCGAGGAACTCGAGGCGACGCCGATCGCGGTCAAGGTCGCCGGCCGCATCATGCTGCGGCGGATCATGGGCAAGGCCTGCTTCGCGACGATCCAGGATCTCTCCGGGCGCATCCAGGCCTATGTCACGCTCGACGGCGTCGGCGCCGAAACGCTGGCCGAATTCAAGCACTGGGACCTGGGCGACATCGTCGGGGCCGCCGGCACGCTGATGAAGACCAAGACCGGCGAACTCACCGTCAACTGCTCCGAGATCCGCCTGCTGTCGAAGGCGCTGCGGCCGCTGCCGGAGAAATTCCACGGCCTCACCGACGTCGAGCAGAAGTACCGCCAGCGCTACCTCGACCTCATCACCAACGACCAGACGCGCTTCACCTTCGTCGCCCGCAGCCGCATGATCGCCTCGATCCGCCAATACATGACGGGCCACGGCTTCCTCGAAGTCGAGACGCCGATGATGCACCCGATCCCCGGCGGCGCCTCGGCCAAGCCTTTCACGACCCATCACAATGCGCTCGACATGAAGCTGTTCCTGCGCATCGCGCCGGAGCTCTACCTCAAGCGCCTGGTGGTCGGCGGCTTCGAGAAGGTGTTCGAGATCAACCGCAACTTCCGCAACGAAGGGTTATCCCCGCGGCATAATCCGGAATTCACCATGATGGAGTTCTACGAGGCCTACGCCGACTACAAGAGCCTGATGAACTTCACCGAAGGCGTCATCCGCCAGTGCGCGCGCGAAGCGCTCGGCACCGAATCCTTCGAGTACCAGGGCCGCACGCTCGACCTGTCCAAGCCGTTCCGCCGCCTGACCATGGTGCAGGCCATCCATGCCCACCATCCCGGCTTCAGCGTCGAGCAATTGAACGACGCCGCCTGGCTGCGCGAGAAGCTCCACGACCTCAAGGCCGAGGTGCACGCGACCGCGGGCGTCGGCACGCTGCAGATGCAGCTGTTCGAGGAAACCACCGAAGCCGAATTGTGGGACCCGACCTACATCATCGACTACCCGACCGAAGTCTCGCCGCTGGCGCGCCGCTCGGACGCCAACCCGGACGTCACGGAGCGCTTCGAGCTCTTCATCGTCGGCCGCGAGATCGCCAACGGCTTTTCCGAACTGAACGACCCCGAGGACCAGGCCGCGCGCTTCCAGGAACAGATGAAGGCCAAGGACGCCGGCGACGAAGAGGCGATGTACTACGACGCCGACTTCATCCGCGCGCTCGAATACGGCCTGCCGCCGACCGGCGGCTGCGGCATCGGCATCGATCGCCTGGTGATGCTGCTGACCGATTCCCCGGCCATCCGCGACGTCATCCTCTTCCCGCAGATGCGCGCGGAATAGGCTGGCCGGGCCGCGCATGGCCTACGCGCCGATCGTTCCGGCCGAGCGTGCCTTCGCCACCGACGGCACGCCGTATTCGCCGGCCTACGACGACGTCTACCATTCCGCCAGCGGCGGCCTCGCACAAGCCCGCCACGTCTTCATCGCCGGCAACGGCCTGCGCGGCGACGATGCGCGCTGGCGCGGCCGCGAATCCTTCGTCATCCTCGAAACCGGCTTCGGCCTCGGCCTGAATTTCCTCGCCACCTGGCAGGCCTGGCGCGACGATCCGGCGCGGCCGCGGCGCCTGCATTTCGTCTCCGTCGAGAAGCATCCGTTCCGCCGCGACGACCTCGCGCGCCTGCTGGCGCGCTGGCCGGAACTCGCCGACCTGGCGGCGCAACTGACCGCGGCCTGGCCGCTGCCGGTGCCCGGCCTGCATCGCCTGCACTTCGACGACGGCAAGGTCACGCTGACGCTCGCGTTCGGCGACGCCGGCGACCTGTTGCCGCAGTTGACGCTCGCCGCCGACGCGCTCTATCTCGACGGCTTCGCGCCGACGAAGAACCCGGAACTCTGGTCGGACGGCATTGCGCAGCATCTCGCCGCGCTGGCCGCGCCGGGCGCCACGCTCGCCACCTGGACCGTGCTGGAAGACGTCATGACGCGCCTCGCCGCCGCCGGCTTCGTGCTCGAAAAGCGCCCCGGCTTCGGCACCAAGCGCTACATGCTGGCCGGCTGCAAGCCGGGCACGGCAGGCCTTTCGACTTTCCATGACAATAGCATCGTCGTCATCGGCGCCGGCGCGGCCGGCAGTTCGGCGGCGCAGCGCCTCGCCGCGCGCGGCTTCGCGGTCACCGTGTTCGAGGCCGCGTCCGCACCGGCGCAAGGCGCGTCGGGCAATCTGGCCGGCGTCTTCCGCCCCTTGCCCTCCATCGACGACAGCCGCTTGGCGCGGCTGCTGCGCGCGGGCTTCCTCTACGGCCAGCGCCACATCGCGGCAGTGGGCGGCGTGCACCACGACGCCTGCGGCGTGCTGCACATCGCCCGCGACGCCAAGCACGAGGCGACGCAGCGCCGCATCGTCGCCGAACAGGCGCCGCCGCCCGAACTCGTGCGCTTCGTCGAGCGCGACGAAGCCTCGAAGCTCGCCGGCTGGCCGGTGGCGATGGGCGGCTGGTGGTTCGCCGGCGGCGGCTGGATCAACCCGCCCTCGCTGTGCCGCGCCAATCTCGCCGGCCTCGGCGTGCGCTGCGATAGCGCGGTCGACCGTCTCGAGCGGTGCAACGCCGGCTGGCGGCTGCTCGCCGCCGACGGCGACGTCATCGCGGAGGCGACGCACGTCGTGCTGGCCAACGCCGTCGATGCCAGACGCATGATCGCGGATTTCCCCGTGCGCAGCGGCCGCGGCCAGGTTTCGCATTTGCCGGAGGTTGCCGTGCCGCCGTTCCACATCGTCGCCACGCGCATGGGCTACGTCACGCCGGCCGTCGACGGCATGCACTGCGCCGGGGCGACGCTGACGCCCGACGACAGCGACATGGCGCCACGCCTGGACGATCACGTCGAGAATCTCCTGCGCCTCGACATGACGCTTCCGGGCTACGGCCGCGGCCTCGATGCGGGGCAACTGCCGGGCCGCGTCGGCTTGCGGCCGATGTCGCCCGATCGCCTGCCGCTCGTCGGCACGCTGGAAGCCGAAGGCTTGTGGACGCTGAACGGCTTCGGCGCCCGCGGCCTCGTCTGGGCGTCGCTGTGCGCCGAATTGCTGGCATCCCAGATGGCCGGCGAGCCGCTGCCGGCGGAAGCCGAACTCGTCGCCGCGCTCGCTCCCGGCCGCTTCCGCGAACGGGCCAGGCAGCGCGGCAAGGCCGCCGACGCGGACAAGCGGATGGTCGAGTAGCGCGGCTTCAGAGCACGCGGTCGAGGCGTTCGAGCACGCGCTCGCGGCCGAGCACTTCGACGACGGCATCGATGGCCGGCGACTGCGGCTGGCCGAGCAGCGCCACGCGCAGCGGAATCGCCACCTGCGGCATCTTCAAACCGTGCGCCGTGCACGTTTCCTTGATGGCCGGGCCGAGCACGATCTTCTGCCAGTCGGCGGCGGCGGCGAAGCGTTCGCGCAAGGTCTTGAGCGCCGCGCGCGCCGCGTCGGTCAGATGCGTGGCGAGCAACTCGGGCGACGGATGGACGAAGACGATCAGCGGCTCGATGGCGTCCGCGAGTTCGTTGAGATTGGTGGCGCGGTCCTTGTAGAGCGCGACGGCGCGCTCGAGCGGCGGCCCGGCTTCGGGATCGATGCCGCGCCGCGCCAGGCGGCTGGCCACTTCGCCGGCGAGACGGCCGTCGTCGGCGCTCTTGATGTAGTGGGCGTTGAGCCAGTCGAGCTTCTCGGTGTTGAACTGCGCGGCGGAAGCCGTGATGTGGTCGAGGTCGAACCACTGCACGAACTGCTCCAGCGAAAAGATTTCGTCGTCGCCGTGCGACCAGCCCAGGCGCGCGAGATAGTTGAGCATGGCTTCGGGCAGGTAGCCGCGCTCGTCGTAGTCGGTCACCGCCACCGAATTGCGGCGCTTGGAGAGCTTCTGGCCGTCGTCGCCGAGGATCATCGACAGGTGCGCGTAAGCCGGCACGGCTGCGCCCAGGGCCGCCAGCACGTTGATCTGGCGCGGCGTGTTGTTCACGTGGTCGTCGCCGCGAATGACGTGGGTGATGCCCATGTCCCAGTCGTCGACGACGACGCAAAAGTTGTAGGTCGGCGTGCCGTCGGCGCGCGCTATGACAAAGTCATCGAGCTCGGCGTTGCTGATCTCGATGCGGCCCTTGACCTGGTCGTCCCAGGCAACGACGCCCGCCGTCGGGTTCCTGAAGCGCACCACGGGCGCGACGCCGGCCGGCGGTGGCGGCAGCACCTTGCCGGGCTCGGGGCGCCAGCGGCCGTCGTAGCGCGGCTTTTCCTTCCGCGCTTCCTGCTCGGCGCGCAGCGCGTCGAGTTCTTCCTTCGACGTGTAGCAATGGTAGGCGGTGCCGGCCGCCAGCATCTGGGCGATGACTTCCCGGTAGCGCGCCATGCGCTGCGTCTGGTAGAACGGACCTTCGTCGTGCGTCAGGCCGAGCCAGCGCATGCCGTCGAGAATGGCCTGCACCGCTTGCGGCGTCGAGCGCTCGATGTCGGTGTCCTCGATGCGCAGGATGAACTGGCCGCCATGGCGGCGCGCGTAAGCCCAGGCGAACAGCGCCGTGCGGGCGCCGCCGATGTGGAGATAGCCGGTGGGGCTGGGAGCGAAGCGGGTGCGGACGGAAGTGGATGCGGTCATTGGGTCGTGGGCCTGGATAGGCCGCGAATTCTAGCAAATGCTCACCGGCGGCCCGCGACGTTTCGGCAGCCGTGCCAGCGCTACGGCCCCGCCCAGCGCGCCAGCCGCCGGCTGAAGTTCCAGCCGACCAGCGGCAGGATCAGCGCCGAGCAGGCGAACAGCCAGGGCGCGCCGACGCGCTCCACCACCAGCGCGCCGAGGCTGACGCCGACCGCCTGGGCGAGAAAAAAGCAGGAGGCGAAAATCGATACCGCCATGCCCCGCGCCGCCGGCGCCATCTGCGTGGCATGCGTCTGCAGCGTGTTGTGCATCTGGTAGAAGCCCAGGCCGGCCAGCAGCGCGGCCAGCACGCCCCAGCCCCAGGCGGGCGTGACGGCGAGGATCAGGTAGGCAATCCCGAGCAAGCCGCCGCCCAGCAATGCCAGCCGCGCCTCGCCCAGCTTGCGCACCCAGCGTCGCGCCGCCAGGGTGTAGACGAGGCCGCCCAGGCCGAACGCCGCCACCACCGCGCCGGCATGGAACAGCGAGATGCCGAAGCGCTCGTGCAGATAGGCGGGAATGAAAGCCATGACGCCGAAGGTCGCCATCGCCTCGATGAAGACGGTGACGAGAATGGCGCGCGCCCGCGCGTTGCGCACGATCGCGCCGATGACGACGACCAGTTTGGCGGCGGCGTCCGCGCTGTGCACGGTCGTGCGCTGGGCCTGCTGGCGCTTGACGTCGCGCAGCAGCAGCAGGCCGACGACGCAATAGGCCGCCGCGAGGAAGACGAAGGCCCAGCGCCAGCCGACCGTATCGGCGAACAGGCCGCCGATGGCCTGGCCGCTGACCAGGCCGACGATCTGGCCGGACATGAACTTCGCCAGCGTCGGCTGGCGCCGCTCGAAGGCGACGACGTCGCCGATCCAGGCCATCGACAGCGGAATCAGCGCAGCCGTCGTCGCGCCGGTGAGCGCCCGCGCCAGGCTCAGCGCCGGCAGCGACGGACTGGCGGCGCAGGCCAGCGCCCCGAGCGTCGAGGCCAGGCAGGCCCAGGCGATGACGCGGAACTTGCCGAAGCGGTCGCCGAGCGGGCCGAACGCCAGTTGGCAGATGCCGTAGGCGACGCTGGTGGCGGTGACCACCACGGCCGCCCGCGCCGCCGTGGTGCCGAAGTCCAGCGCCAAGGCCGGCAGCATGGGATCGCACAGGCGCAGCGCCGCGGCGCTGGCGAACGCGCCCAGGCTCAGCAGCAGCACTTCGCGGCCGATGGCGGCGTCGTCGTGCTCAGGCGGCACGGCCGCTCCGTAGCGGCCGCCGCGCTGCGCGGGTGAAGCTTATCTCGTCAGGACGATGCACTTATTCTTTGATGGCTTCGATGGCAAGGCTGATAGTAACCTCGTCGCCGACGTAAGGCGCATATTTGCCGGCATTGAAATCGGTGCGCTTGACGACGGTCGTGGCGTTGGCGCCGATGGCGTCGCGCTTCAGCATCGGATGCGGCATGGCCTGGAAGCTGGTCACCGTCAGCGTCACCGGCCGGGTGACGCCCTTGATGGTGAGGTTGCCGTCGACGGCCACGGGCTTGTCGCCGTCGAAGCGCACGGCGGTGGACTTGAACGTGGCCGTCGGATATTTGGCGGTGTCGAAATAGTCCGCGCCCTGGATATGCTCATTGAATAGCGCGGAGCCGGTATCGACGGACTTCATGTCGATCACCACGTCCACCGCGCCGGTGTGGGCGGCCTGGTCGAGCACCACCTTGCCCGTCGTCCGGTCGAAGCGGCTCAGTTGGGTCGAATAGCCGAGGTGGCTGTAGGAGAAGCGCGGGAAAGTATGGGCGTTGTCGATGACGAAGGTCTCGGGGGCGGCGAAAGCCGGGGCGGCGAGTGCGGCGAGGGACAGCAGGGCGAGGCGTTTCATGGTCGGGCTCCTTGGGGGTGGGGGAACAGCGTGGCAGGTCATTTCCCGGCGCCGGCCAGGAAATGGAACTTGATCTGGATCTCGTTGGCGACCGTGCCGAAGTCGGCCCATTCGCCTTCGCCGATGGCATAGTCGGCGCGCTTCAGCACGAACGCGCCGTCGAACACGCCGACGTTGCCCTGCTGGCTGAAACTGAAGGGCGCCGTCACGTCCCGCGTGCGGCCCTTGATGCTCATCTTGCCGCTCACTTCGTAGCGGTTGCCGCCCAGCGCCTTGACGCCGCCGGCAACGAATTTCGCCTGCGGGAAGTGCTGGGTGTCGAACCAGCCCTTGCCGGCGACTTCGTCGTCGCCTTCCGACGAGCCGGTGTCGATGCTGGCGAGATCCACGTCGAGCTCCGCCTTGGCCGCTGCCGGCCTGGCCGGATCAAAGCTGATGCGCGCGGCGAACTTCTTGAAGCGGCCTTCCACCGGCACGCCCATCTGCTTGTAGACGAATGCCAGGGTGCTCTTGTCGGCCTGGAGCGAGTTGAATTCGGCGGCCTCGGCCAGCGGCGCGACGGCCAGGCCGACCAGGGCGATGAGGGCGAAGCTTTTCATGACGATTCTCCGTGGCGAGGACTAGCGGGAGCGGCTCGGCAGCATGCGCAGCAGCACGCCGTCCTTGTCGACTAGGTGGTGCTTGGCCGCGGCGCCGACATGAGCGGCGACGACGGCGGCGAGGAGGAAATTGAGCAGCTGGTGCACCTGCTGCAGCAGCTCGCCCAGTCCCTTGTTCTTGTCCACCAGATCGGGCAGCGGCAGCACGCCGAAATAGACGGTCGGAAAGCCCTTGGCGGAACTCATCAGCCAGCCCGTCAGCGGAATGGCGATCATCAGCAAATAGAGCAGGCCGTGGCCGGCGTGGGCCGCCAGCCTTAATGCGTTCGTCATATTCCGGGGAAGTGCCGGCGGCCGGTGGGCGCGGCGCCAGGCCATGCGCGCCAGCACCAGCAGGAAGGCGCTGACGCCCGCCCATTTGTGCCAGGAATAGATCTTCAGCTTCCACGGCGAAACGGGCAGGTCGTGCATGTACAGGCCGACGCCGAACAGCGCCGTCAGCAGCAGGGCCATGAGCCAATGGAGGGCGATGGCGGTCGTCGTGTAGCGCGGCGCGTTCAAGGCTCAGTCCTTCGCAGCACGGGGATGGAAAGCGAAGGCATCCATGGCCATGACATAGTCATCGACGCCGGCATGGAAGCGCTCGGTACGGGCGCCCTCGCCCGCCGCGCCCAGCGCCACGAAGAGCGGCAGCAGGTGCTCGTCGCTCGGATGGGCGCGCACGGCGGCCGGCGCCTGGCGCCGATAGTCCAGCAGGGCCGGCAGGTCGGCGGCCTGGAGGCGCTGCCAGATCCAGTCGGGGAATTCGCGCACGTAGGCGGGCGGCGCGGCGGCGCCCGCCGCGGCCGCCTGGAAGTCGCGCAGGTTGTGCGTCAGGTTGCCCGACGCGACGAGCAGGAAACCGCGTGCCGCCAGGGGCGCGAGGGCAGCGCCGACGGCGAGGTGATGCGCCGCCCCCAGCGCGGCCTGGATGGACAGCGGGATCACCGGCACGTCGGCTTCGGGAAACATCAGCCGCAAAGGAATCCAGGCGCCGTGATCGAGGCCGCGGCCGCCGTCGCCGGCGGCGGCGAAGCCGGCCTGGCGCAGCCGCGCCAGCACGTCGGCGCCGGCCTCCTTGCAGCCCGTGGCCGGGTAACGGATCGCATACAGCTCGCGCGGGAAACCCCAGTAGTCGTGGATCGTTTCCGGACGATCGGCAAGGCCCACGGTGGGCGCCTCGGTATCCCAGTGGGCGCTGACGACGATCACCGCCCGCGGCCGCGGCAGGGCCGCCGCAACGCGGCTCAGGGCGGCGCCGGCGGCCCCGGGACGCAGGGCGAAAGTCGGCGCGCCGTGCGGCACGAACAAGGGACTCGAGAGGATGGCTGCGGAGGACATGGGCGCACTGTAGCTGAAGGATGCGCTTCGAAATAGGAGACAATCTGGAATTGTTTGTTGCCAGGACAGAGACAATGGATCGATTCGATGCGATGCGCCTGTTCGTGCGGGTCGCCGAAAGCGGCAGCTTTTCCGCGATCGCCCGCCAGTCGAACCTCGCCCGTTCGGTGGTGACGCGCCAGGTGGCCGCCCTGGAGGCGCTGCTGGGCGCGAAGCTGCTGGCGCGCACGACGCGCCGATTGACGCTGACCGCGGCCGGCGCCGCCTACCTGGAAAAATGCCGGGTCATCCTCAACCTCGTCGAAGCCGCCGAGACCGACCTCGCCGAAGACCGGCAGGTTCCGCGCGGCCCCATCCGCCTGAGCGTGCCGCTGAGCTTCGGCATCCGCCACTTGAGCCCGCTGCTGCTGGAATTCGCCGCCCTTTACCCGGAAGTCGCGCTGGACACCGAATACAGCGACCAGCGCAGCAACCTGTTCGAGGCCGGCCTCGATTTGACGATACGCATCACGCGCCGCCTCGAACCCGGCGACGTCGCCCGGCGCATCAGTGCCGGCCACATGATGGTGGTGGCCGCGCCCGACTACCTGGCGCGCCACGGCGAGCCGCGGCATCCGGCGGAGCTGATCCATCACGAATGCCTGGGCTACACCGCCGCCGCCAACGGCCAGAAATGGGACTTCCTCATCGACGGACAGGCGCAGAACTTTCCCGTGCGCGGCCGGCTGCAGGCCAACAACGGCGACGTGCTGCTCGCCGCGGCGGTGAGCGGCTTCGGCATCGCCTACGAGCCGAGCTTCATCTGCGCCGCGGCGCTAGCCGCCGGCCAGGTGCGGCAGATCCTCGCCGATTTCCCGATTCCCGAACTCGGCATCTACGCCGTGCTGCCCGGCAACCGGCTGGTGCCGCACCGCGTGCGGGTGCTCGTGGATTTTCTCGCGGCGCGCCTGGAACGCCATCCGCCGTGGGCAGCCGCCGCGCCCACTTCATGACATTGCCATCTCCCGCGAGGGCGCCGGCGGCGCTTCGAGGCGTTCGGTGTCGTCGTGCGCGCAGGCCGGGCTGCAGCAGCAAAGAAGTGCGCGGATTTCCGCCTCGTCCTGCGTCACAGAGGCCAAGACATCGGCGTAGCGCGCCGGCATTCGGTATCCTTTCGTCCTCGAATATAGCGGCTCGGGCCTTCGCCCGCGCCGGCCAACGCCACAGGAGCCCCATGGAAACCCGCAGCCTCGGCAGCAGCAAGCTCGCCATCACGCCCGTCTGCCTGGGCACGATGACCTTCGGCGAACAGACGTCGGCAGCGGATGCCCACGCCCAGCTCGACCTCGCCTTCGAACGCGGCATCAACTTCATCGACACCGCCGAAATGTACCCCGTGCCGCCGCGCGCCGAAACCTGCGGCGCGACGGAAGCCATCGTCGGCAAGTGGCTGGTGCGCCAGCCGCGCGAGCGCATCGTCCTCGCCACCAAGGTCGCCGGGCCGGGACGCAACATGCCGTGGATACGCGGCGGCCCGCCGGCGCTCGATGGCGCCAACATCCGCGCCGCCCTGGAAGCGTCGCTGCGCCGGCTGCGCACCGACTACGTCGACCTCTACCAGCTGCACTGGCCCGCCCGCAACCAGCCGATGTTCGGCCAGTGGCAGTACGATCCCGCCAAGGAGCGCGAGTGCACGCCGATCCGCGCGCAGCTCGAAGCGCTGGCCGAACTCGTCGCGCAAGGCAAGGTCCGCGCGGTCGGACTCTCCAACGAGCATCCCTGGGGCGTCATGCAGTTCGTGCGCCATGCCGAGGAATTCGGCCTGCCGCGCGTCGCCTCGATCCAGAATGCCTACAGCCTGCTCAACCGCAATTTCGAAGGCGGGCTGGCGGAAGTCTGCCACCGCGAGAACATCGGCCTGCTCGCCTATTCGCCGCTCGCCTTCGGCCATCTGACCGGCAAGTATCTCGATGATCCCGCCGCCGACGGCCGCCTCACGCGCTTCAAGAACTTCGGCCAGCGCTACGAGAAGCCCGGCGTCGTGCCGGCGGCGGCCGCCTACTGCGCCCTGGCGCGCGCCCACGGCCTGACGCCGACGCAGCTTGCCCTCGCCTTCGTGCGCTCGCGCTGGTTCGCCGCCAGCACCATCGTCGGCGCCTCGTCGCTCGCGCAGCTGCGCGAGAACCTCGACGCCTGCGAGATCGAATTGGGCGCCGACCTGCTCGCCGAAATCGACCGCTTGCATCTCGTCCATACCAACCCGGCGCCTTGAGGCGGGCGCCTCGCCGCGCCTCAAGCGGCGGCGCCGAACAAGGCCCCGACCGCTGCGGTGATCGCCATGGCAAGCGCGCCCCAGGCGGTGACCCGCAAGGCGCCCGCCCGCATGTCGGCGCCGCCGGCGCGCGCCGCCAGCGCGCCCAGCACGGCGAGGCAGACGAGGGCGGTGCCGAAGACCCAGGCGATCACGCCTGGCAGCGGTGCCAGGGCCGCCACGGCCAGCGGCAGCAGCGCGCCGACGGCGAAGCTCGCGGCCGACGCCCCCGCCGCCTGAAGCGGCCGCGCGCTGTGACTGGCGAAAATGCCGAGCTCGTCGCGGGCATGGGCGCCGAGCGCATCGTGCGCCATCAGCTGCTCGGCGACCTGCTGCGCCAGGCCGCGGGCGAGTCCGCGGCCGACGTAGATCGCCGTCAGCTCGCGGCGTTCGGCGACCGGGTCGCGCTCGAGTTCGGCGCGCTCGCGCGTCAAGTCGGCGGTCTCGGTATCGGCCTGCGAATGGACGGAGACATATTCGCCGGCGGCCATCGACATCGCTCCGGCCACCAGCCCGGCGATGCCGGCCAGCAGGATGCTGCCGCGGCTCGAAGCGGCAGCGGCGACGCCGACCACCAGACTCGCAGTCGAGACGATGCCGTCATTGGCGCCGAGCACGGCGGCGCGCAACCAGCCGATGCGGTCGCTGCGGTGACGTTCGGTGTGGCGGCGCGATTTCATGGGCGGCGGTGTCGTCGGCGGCGCGGTGCTGCGCTGCCGCCAAGCCTACCATCTTCGCTCCGCGCAGGCGCGCCACGCGGCCGAGCCAGGGCTAGGCGACGAGCCGGAGCGTGCTTTTGGCGGCCGTCGCATGCGCGCCGCCGCGGCCGGCTTGCGCATCTTCGCCAGCGACGCCGCGGGCGTGGACTTCAGCGCCGCCGATCATCCGACCCAGCATGAAACTGGCGCCGACGCCGAGCAAACCGTTCAGGCCGAGGAGCTGACGCTGCCTGTCGAGGAGGTTGTCATGCCGGTTCATGAGGGAAGTCCTTGGGGTGATTGGATGCGGAAAGCGCGCGCCCTGCGCCGCTTGACCCTGTCATTGCCGTAGCGATTATGCCGATGACAACTCGATGGAAAAATACAGGCATCCGTCTATTTGCCGTACTGGAATACCGGTAACCGGCGCGCAGCGATGGAACGGACAGCGTGCCGCCGCGGTCCGACCGCTGGAAGCCTGATCAGGAGAATCCCATGAACGCGAGTCCCATCGCCTTCATCGGCTTAGGTCACATGGGCGCGCCGATGGCCCGCAATCTTCTCGGCGGCGGTTTCGCCGTGACGGTCTTCAACCGCTCGCGCTCGCGCGCCGAGGCCCTGGCGGCCGAGGGCGCCATCGTCGCGGATTCGCCTTTCGCCGCCGTCACGCCGGGCGGCGTGGTGGTGACCATGCTGGCCAACGACGCCGCGCTCGAGGCCGTCGCGCTCGGCAAGCTGGGCTTCGTCGAGCGCCTCGGCGACGGCGGACTGCACATCTCGATGAGCACCGTGGCGGCCGAGACATCCCGCCGGCTCGCCCACGAACATGCGGCGCGCGGCAGCCAGTTCCTGGCGGCGCCGGTGTTCGGGCGTCCCGAGGCGGCGGCGGAGAAAAAGCTGTGGATTTGCCAGTCCGGCGCAGCGGCGGCCAAGGCGCGGGCGCGGCCGGTACTCGAGGCGCTGGGGCAAGGAATTCACGACTTCGGCGACGACCCGGGCGCCGCGAGCGTGGTCAAGCTCACCGGCAACTTCCTGATTCTTTCGGCGATCGAGGCGCTGGCCGAAGCGCTGGCGCTGGCCGAGAAGAACGGCCTCGACCGCCACGCGGTGGCAAGCTTCCTGGCACAGACGATCTTCGCCTGCCCGCTTTATCAGAATTACGGCCGCACGCTCGCCGCGCGCGCCTTCGCGCCGGCCGGCTTCACGCTCGAGTTGGGCATGAAGGACGTCCGGCTGGTGCGCGCTGCCGCGGAAGCGGCGACGCTGCCCATGCCGATCGCTGACTTGCTGCACGCCCGCTTGCTAAGCGGGCTGGCCAAAGGGCGCTCGCAGCTCGACTGGACGGCCATCGAACTGTCGACCGCCGACGACGCGGGGATTGCGCCGCCGGCTTAGCTCCACGCCGGCTTAGCTCCAGTCGTCTCCGCCGCCGCCGCTCGCGCCGCCGTCATCCCAGGAGCCGCCATCGGCAACGCCGAAATCGGCGCCGCCCATGTCGTCGTTCGCCAGGCTCGCCGGCGCGTCGAAGGACTGGAACGGCTGCTGCTGCATGTCCTGCTGCTGATGCCCGCCGCCGTCGAAGACGCGGTGCATCAGGGCTTCGCCCGCCACCATGCCGGCGCCCACGGCCGCGCCGGTGGCAAGGCCGCCGAGAATGCCCGAACCCATGCCGCCGCCCGGCGCGCCCATCGGGCTCATCGGGCCCATGGGGCCGACACCCATGGGGGCGACGCCGCCGCCGGCGCCGAACGTCTGGGCGCCGCCAGGACCATAGGCGGCCGGAACGCCGTAGCCAGACGCCGGGACCAGGCGCGGCCGCATCAGCGAACGCAGGAAGAAGACGAAGGCGGCAACGACGAAGCCGCCGAGCAGCAAGAAGCCCCACGGAAAATCATTGGCGGGCCGCGGCGCCTGGCTGCGCGCCGCCGGCGCGGCAGCGGCCGCAGGCGCCAGGCGGGCCTGCAATGCGCGCACGGCTTCCGGCTTGGCGAAGGCCAGCCCGGGCGAGAGCCGCTCCGCCGTCGCCAACTCGGCCTTGGCCATGTCGGCGCGACCCTCCTTGGCCAGCAATTCGGCTTCGACGAAGTGCGCCTTGGCGCTGTTGGGGTGGTCCTTCAGCACCTGGTCCATCATCGCGTCGGCCTGCTTGAAGTGGCCGGCTTCGGCCGCCTGATAGACCTCGTGCAGCGTCGGGTCCGCAGCCGCGGCGGCGCTGCCGGCCATCGCGACGGAGGCCAGCACCAATAGGGCAGCAAGTATCGTTCGTTCCATCACCGTTCAGTTCCTTCCAAGAATGGGAATCCACCATATGGGTGCGACGCAGCCGATTTCCAGAGGGCGCCATCGCGTCGAGGCGCTGCCAAGCGCTTCCCGCTGCGTTCGCCGCGATGAGACCGCGGCCCGGCATGAAGGTTCAATATGACATGCCATTGTGACACGCCATTGACGGCGCGGCGGCGACGGCGCTCACCGCGGGAAATCATGCTCCTTCTTGTGCCCCGGCCGGTGCGGCAGGGCCCCGCTCTCGAAGACTTCGCGTTCGCCGTCCTCGTAGCGCACGACGCGCACGCCGGCCGGCAACGGCTTGTCGGAACGCATCAACTCCTGCAGCCACTTGTTTCCCGGCGGCTCCAGAATGTCGAGCAGCGAGCTTCCGATAGGCGCCATCATGATATTCACTTGGCATTTTCCGGCGCGCGCCGGCGGTCGGGGAAATTGCCCAGCCGGGCGCGGCCCTGGCGGCGGCGATCGCCGACGAAGGCGCCAAGCCGCGCTTTGGCGCGCGCCTTGCGGTCGTTCGCGGCGGCGCCGGCGCCGCCCTCCGTCATGTCGCGCCTGAAATGTCGTCGCGTGTCGGCCAGGAACTTTTCGATGTGGTTCGCGTGCATGTCGTCCTCTCTCGAATCAAGTTCAAACATGGAATCCGATAGAGGCGAATACCGGCGCGAGAGTTCAATCGGCAATTGCGACGAAATGCGACGAAACGTTGCGCCGGCCAGGCGGTGCCGCGCGGATCGCCGCGCGACCGGGCTTCGCCGCGCCCGCCGAGACGCCGGCTCTCAATACGCCGCGGCTGAGCGCGCAGCCCATAGATGGGCGGCGACCAGCGCGCGCCAGGGAGAAAATTCCTCCAGCCATTCCCCGGCCTGTTGCTCGCTGATTTTCTCCGCCGAACGCAGCAAGGCCTGCAGGCTGCGCCGCACGGCGACGTCGCCGTGCAGCGAGCCGTCGAGCCAGCCGAAGCCGCGCAGCAGCGTGTAATTCACGGTCCAGGGGCCGATGCCGCGCACGGCCAGCAGACGGGCACGGATGTCGTCCGCTCGAACCTCGGCGGCCCAGGCGTCCAGCGGCAGCGAACCGTCGCTCACCGCTTGCGCGAGGGCGCGCAGCGTTCGCGCCTTGGTCGTCGAGAAGCCGAGCTGGCGCAACTCCTCTTCGGCGAGCGGCGCCAGCCCGCCGGCATCGGGGTGGCACAGCAATCCGCTCGAATGCCGCAGCCTGGTCGCCATGATGAGCTTGCGCCGCAGCGCCACGGCCGCGCCGACGCTGATCTGCTGGCCGGTGACCGCCCACGTCAAGGCCTCAAAAGGCGTGGCGGCGACAGGCACGCGCAAGCCCGGCTGCCGGGCGATCAGCGCGCCGAGCTGCGGGTGGCCGCGATGGCAATTCTCGAAAGCTTCGATGTTCTGCTCGAGGCCGAGCATGCGGCGCACCATCGTTGCGAAGGCGACTTCGCCCGCAGCGGGCACGTCGCCATCGACGGCCAGTTCCGCTTCCGCCACCGCGGCATGGAAGCGCACGGCGAGGCGCGCCGGCGCACCGGCCCAGGCGATGCCCTTGTGCAAGGCGCTGGCGCTCACCCGTTCGGCAATCTCTTGCGCATCGCGCCGGTGGAAAGCAAGGATATCGTCGGCGCGAAAAGCCGCCGGCAAGGGGATGACGCATGACAGCCGCGCGCTCATGGCGCCGCGCCGTGGCGGCGCATCGCGACCGGTACTGCCGTCGTATTGGACATGGTGAGGGTTCTTTTGACAGGACTCGCGTTATACGTTCAAGAAACTTGACCCACGCCGCGTTGAACATCCGCAGCGGTCGTCGCGGCTGTCGGCCACGGCCGTGACGATGGACAGTTTGCCTGCCGGGTTCTATCCTGCGCCTCCCGTCGTCGGACTTCACCGCCCATGCAAACCCAAAGCTTCATCGCCGGCAAGGATGCCTCGCTGGAATCGTCGATCGCCGCCATGGAGACCCGGCTCGCGAGCCTGGGCTTCGCCGTCGAGGAGCGCTCCTGGCTCAACCCGGTCGACGGCATCTGGTCCGTCCATGTGCGCGACCGCGACTGCCCGCTGCTGTTCACCAACGGCAAGGGCGCATCGCAGCTGGCGGCGCGGGCCAGCGCGCTGGGCGAATTTTTCGAGCGCCTGTCCTGCAACTATTTCTGGAGCCACTACTACCTCGGCGCGCAGGTCGCGCAGCGCGATTTCGTGCACTACCCGCAGGAACGCTGGTTCCAGCCCGGCGCGCGCGACGCCTGGCCGGACGAACTGCTGACGCCCGAGCTGCAGCGGCTCTACAACCCGGAAGGCAGCATCGCCGCCGCCACGCTGGTGGACCTCAATTCGGGCAACGCCGCGCGCGGCATCTGCGCGCTGCCCTACGTGCGCAGCCGCGACCGCGCCCGCGTCTGGTTTCCGGTCAACGTGATCGGCAATCTCTACGTCAGCAACGGCATGTCGGCCGGCAACACGCCGCAGGAGGCGCGCACGCAGGCCTTGTCCGAGATCTTCGAACGCCACATCAAGTTCCGCATCATCAGCGAGGGGCTGTGCCTGCCCGACGTGCCCGAGGCGGTCATCGCCCGCTATCCGCGCATCGCGGCCGGCATTGCCGGCCTGCGCGCCGCCGGCTTCGGCATCCTCGTCAAGGACGCCTCGCTCGGCGGCGAATACCCGCTGATGAACGTGACCCTGCTGCATCCGCACGACCAGGGCTGCTTCGCCAGCTTCGGCGCCCATCCGCGCTTCGAGATCGCCCTCGAACGCGCACTCACCGAACTGCTGCAGGGCCGCGCGCTCGACGCCCTGGCCGGCTTTCCCGCACCGGGTTTCGATCTCGACGAAATCGCCAGTGCGCCCAACCTCGAGATCCACTTCGTCGACTCCAGCGGCATCATCGCCTGGAACTTCCTCGGCGACCAGCCGGACTTCGCATTCGCGGACTGGAATTTCAGCGCCAGCACCGCCGCGGACTACGCCTGGCTGGAGGACCGCATCCACGCCATGGGCCACGACATCTACATCGCCGACTTCGACCATCTCGGCGTCTATGCTTGCCGCATAATCGTGCCGGGCATGTCGGAAATCTATCCGCTCGACGAACTGGAATGGGAGAACAACAGCGTCGGCAACGACGTTCGCGCCGCCATCCTCAGCCTGCCGGACCTGGACGACGACGCCTGCGCCGAACTGCTGGCGACGCTCAACGCCCGCGACATCGCCGACCAGCGCCCGGTGGCCGGCCTGATCGGCCTCGCCGCCGATGCCGGATCGCTCTGGGAAGACCTGCGCGTCGGCGAACTCAAGACCTTGCTGGCGCTCGCCATCGGCGACGCCGAGGCGATCCGCGAAGGCTGCTCCTGGATCAGGCATTTCGAGCAGATTGACGACGCGCGCCGCCGCATCTACCGCTGCATCGAGACCCTGCTCGACCTCGGCGACGCCGGCCCGTTCCGCGGCGCCGTCGCGCAGCTGTTCGGCGCCGGCACCCTGCAGCAAGCCGAAGCGCTGCTGAACGGCCAGTCGCGCTTCTTCGGCATCGCCGCGCCGGGCCTCGACCTGGACGGCTGCGACATGCACCGGCGCCTGCTCGCGGCCTACGACAGACTGCATTCGCAGCCGGCGACCGTCTAGCCCGGCGCGCGGCGGCCAGGGCGGCGTGCCGCGTCACGCCGCCGCCGGTGTATGCTGATGTCCTTTATGACAAGGAGGACAGCATGCAGATCGATGGCCATCACACCGGAACCTACGTCGCCGCGCGCATTGCCGGGTTCGACCACGCCGCCGCGGAAATCGTCGGCTATGCCGCGCAATACGTCGACGACGCCACCAACGAGGGCGTCATCCAGTTCTCGGACAGCGCCTACCTGTATGCGCGCATCGCCTCCGCCCACAGCATGATCGACTACAACAACCTGGTCGACGTCAAGAATCACCTCGCCTGGATTCCGTTCCATTTCCTGCCCGGCAACGGCCTGCTGCCGGCGGGCCTCCAGCCGCCCGGCGGCGAGGCGGCGAAGCTCGCCTGCCGCCCCGACAGCCCGGTGGCCAGGGACATGCTGCGCCTGGCCCTGCGCGACAAGGACAAGCGCCGCGGGCTGCACCGGCTCGGCATCGCCATGCACGTCTATGCCGACACCTTTGCCCATCAAGGCTTCATCGGCGCGCTCAGCGCGGCAAACCGCGCTGACGCGGTGACCAGCGGCGATGCCGAACTCGACCAACGCATCCGCGACGCCACCCGGACGGAGCTGCTTGCCGGCCTGTGGCAAGGCGCCAAGGCAGGCCTCCAGCTCGCCGCGACCTCCCTCGCCATGGCGTGGCGGGAACGCAAGTCGCCGCTCGCGTATTGGCGCGACTTCGTCTCGGACGACCCTTTGGGCCACGCCGCGGTGGACACGTTTCCCGACCAGCCTTTCCTTGCCTGGCGGTACGTCGACGCGAACGGCATGCTGGTCAGGCGCGACAACCCGGCGGTCTTCATGCATGCCTTCGACATGATGACGAAGGCCATGCGCGCCTGGCGCGCCGGCGACGCATCGATGGACCTCGACCGCTACCCGGGCTTGAATTCCGCCGATCGCGCCGCCATGGCGAAACTGGTGCGGAACCTGACGGACCCGCGCGGCGAAGTCCGCCACGCGCAATGGTGCCAGGCCATTGCGGCGGGGGTCTTTTCGTTCGGCCCGACGCCGCTCGGCTACCGCCCCAAGGGCATGGGCAGCTGGAAGGAAGCGGCGCTGGGCACGACCCGAGCCGAGGACACGGGCTTCGAAGCCTATGCCTACTCGCCGGATTTCCTCGGCAGCCACTGGAAGCAATTCCACGACGCGCTGCAGGCGCATCGCGGCGACATCGTGCACGAGGTGCTGCCGCGCTATGGAATTTGCGCCGCGTAAGCGGTCGGCGCATTCGGCAGCATGGCTGCGTCCTGGCCTGCGGCTTTGGTCGTGCCCATCATGGCGCCGGCAGTCGGGCTCAACGGTTTCCAGGCGCTGCCAGGTGCGCGGCCGCGGCGCGATCGACCAGCAACAGCGCCGATTCGCGGTTGATGCGGCTCGCCGGCAGCGCAGGATCTGCGGCGACGAAACGCGCTAGCACCTCCGCCTTGTTCGCGCCCGTCACCAGCCAAACAATGCGGCGCGCCCGGTTGATGACCGGGAAAGTGAGCGTCATTCGGCGCCAGCCGTTGTAGGGAGCGGTGACGGCGACGTCGGCGCCGCTGACTTCGAGCGCGGCATCGCCCGGCACCAGGGAAGCCGTGTGGCCATCCGCGCCGAGCCCGAGCTGGACGAGGTCGAGCCGCGCCGGCGAACCCGCCAGCCGCACCAGCAGGCGGCCGTAACCTTCTGCTGCCGCAGCGAGATCGGCGGCGTCCACCGGCATCGGCGCGACCTGCTCCAGCGCGCGCGGCGCATGCAGCCGCAGGGCGTCGCGCAGCTGCGTCAGATTGCGCTCGGCGCTGCCCGCGGGAGCGGCGCGCTCATCGACCTGGAGCAGATGCACTTGGCGCCAATCGATCGTCTCGGCTGCCAGCAAGCCGAGCATTTGCCGCGGCGTGGTCCCGCCGCTCAGCGCCAGCACGAATCGCTGGCGTTGCTCGATGGCCTGCCTGGCGCAGTCGGCAATATAGGCCGCCGCGCGGCGCGAAGCCGCGGCGGCATCGGCATGCACTTCGATGGCTAACGCCGTCATCGTTTCCTCCAGGCGAGGTCGCGCCGCCGGCCGCCGGCATCGCCGCCATCGATCAGCCGGCGGCCGCGGGATTGCGCCAGCCGCCGAGCTCGCTCATCATGCCGTCGGCCGCGGCCGGGCCCCAGGTGCCCGGCTCGTAGTCGTGCAGCGACGTGTGCTTGTCCAGAATCGGATCGACGATGCGCCAGGCCGCCTCGACGCCGTCCTCGCGTGCGAACAGCGTCGCGTCGCCTTTCAGGGCGTCGCCGATCAGCCGCTCATAGGCTTCCATTTCATCGTCTTGCGTGTTGCAGACGTAGAGTTCGATTTCGTCGCCGACGTTTTCGGTGCCGTGCCGTTTCACCCGCGCACCGATGGCGATGGCAACCTGGCGCGGGCCGAGGCGGAAGCGCACATAGTTGGATTGCGGCGGAATCGTGTCGGGAAACACCTGCTGCGGCGGGCGCCGCAGCGCGACGACGACTTCGGTGGCGGTGACCGGCAGCTGCTTGCCGGCGCGGATGAAGAAAGGCACGCCCTGCCAGCGCCAGGAATCCAGGTGAATCTGCATCGCCGCGAAGGTCTCGACGCGCGAATCCGCGGCGACGCCGGCGTCGCTGCGGTAGCCGCGATATTGCCCCCGCACCAGGCTGCGTCCGGTCAGCGGGCGGATGGCGCGGAAGACTTTGACCTTCTCGTCGCGCAGCGGCTCGCTGCCGTCGCCGACCGGAGGTTCCATCGCCAGGTTGGCGGCCACCTGCAGCAAGTGGTTCTGGACGACGTCGCGAACGGCTCCGACCTCCTCGTAGAAGCCGCCCCTTCCTTCCACGCCGAACGCTTCGGCCATGGTGATCTGGACGCTTTCGACATAATTGCGGTTCCAGATCGGTTCCAGGAACGAGTTGGCGAAGCGAAAGAAGAGCAGGTTCTGCACCGGCTCCTTGCCCAGGAAATGGTCGATGCGAAAGATCGCGGCTTCGGTGAATATCCGGTGCAGGGTTCGATTCAGGTGTTGTGCCGAAGCGAGGCTGCGGCCGAACGGCTTTTCCACCACGACGCGGCTCGCCGCAGCGCAGGGCAGCCTGCCCAAGCCGTCCACCACGGTGGCGAACATGCTCGGCGGAATGGCGAGGTAGAACAGCGGCCGCCGCGCCGTGCCCAGCGCAGCGCCCAGCCGGTCGAAGGTGGCGGCATCGTTGTAGTCGCCGTCAACAAAGCGCAGCAGGCCGGCAAGCTTGGCGAACGCCGCCGCATCGAAGCCGCCATGCTGTTCC
Source organism: Rhodocyclaceae bacterium (assembly GCA_028713915.1). Lineage (GTDB taxonomy): Bacteria > Pseudomonadota > Gammaproteobacteria > Burkholderiales > Rhodocyclaceae > Nitricoxidireducens. The sequence continues at coordinate 124,572 of JAQTNK010000003.1, forward strand.
AGGCTGGCGCGCACGTACGCACGAAGGCGCTCGATATCCCAGCCGCCGCGCGCGATGGCGATGACGGGAACATCGAGATGGCCGCGCCGGATCATCTGCCGCAGCGCCGGATAAATCTTCTTGGCGGCGAGGTCCCCGGTCGCCCCGAACAGCACCAGCGCATCGGAAGCCGGCGCGCTCATGTCATTTGCTCCACCGCGCTGCGCGCGTCCCGCGACGCACGAAACATTCTGTGTTGGCCAGCGGCGCGCGCCCAGGGCAGCGGATGGCCGACTCCGTCCGTGTCCCCTGGGCCGGGCTGCGCCCGACCCTCCTCCTTTACCTCCCGGAGTCGGCCACCCGCCGCCCTGGGCGACATAGGCCGTCGCTCTTGCGTCCAGCCAAAACCCACACCCGATGCGATCGGGCGGGCGGGGTGCCCTGCTCCGCGCAAGTAAAGGAGGAGGAGGCGGCCGCCGGCCGCCGACGGGGGACATGGAGCGAAGCAGGGCACCCCGCCGGCCCGATTCCGCACCGCTGCACATCTGCACGGATATTTCATTTCAGCACCTTGGACGACGCCTGCTCGGCATGCCCGCCGAACTCGCCGCGCATGGCCGACAGCAGTTTGTCGCCGAAGCTCCCTTCGCCGCGCGAACGGAACCGGTCGAACAGCGCGGCGCTGAGTACGGGAGCCGGCACCGCCGTATCGATGGCCGCCTTGAGCGTCCAGCGGCCTTCGCCCGAATCCGCAACGCGGCCCTGAAACGCCGACAGCTCGGCGTCGCGCAGCAGCGCCTGCGCCGTCAGATCCAGCAGCCACGAGCGGATCACGCTGCCGCGCCGCCAGACTTCCGCGATCTCGCCGAGGTTCAGGTCGTAGCGATAGGCGTCCGCGTCCTCCAGCGGCGCCGTTTCCGCATCCGCGCTCCAGGCCGCGCTGCCGCTGTTGGCATGGCGCAGGATATTGAAGCCCTCGGCGTACGCCGCCATGATGCCGTACTCGATGCCGTTATGGACCATCTTGACGAAGTGCCCGGCGCCGTTCCCGCCGCAGTGCAGATAGCCGCGCTCGGCCGCGCTGCCGGCATCATCCCGCCCCGGCGTTCGCGGCGCCGCGGCGATGCCGGGCGCGAGCGCGCTGAAGATCGGGTCGAGGCGCTGCACCACCGCTTGCTCGCCGCCGATCATCAGGCAGAAGCCCTGCGCCAAGCCCCAGATGCCGCCGCTGGTGCCGACGTCGAGGTAATGGATGCCCGCGGACGCCAGCTGCCTGGCGCGCCGCATGTCGTCGCGATAATGGGAATTGCCGCCGTCGATCAGCACGTCGTCGCGCTCCAGATGCGGCGCGACAGCGGCGAGAGTCTGCTCCACGGCTGCCGCCGGAACCATCATCCAGACGCTGCGCGGCCGCGCCAGCCTGGCGACGAAATCCGCCATCGACGCCGAAGCGACCGCGCCCTCGCCGGCAAGCCGCGCCACGGCATCGGCATCGAGATCATGCACGACGCACTGGTGTCCGGCCTGCATCAAGCGGCGGCACATATTGGCGCCCATTCGTCCCAAGCCGATCATGCCCAGCTGCATGGCTCGCTCCTTTCTACGCGCCCGCCACGGCATGCGCGCGGTCGCCGGCACCGTTACTCGTCATGGGCAATCTCCATGACTTTGCGTTCGATCGCATGGCGCGAAATTCCGTAGCGTTCGAGCAATTCTTCTTGCGTGCCGGAACGCGGCTCGTCGGCGATGCCGAGTCGATGGACGGGCGCCACCGCACCGAGCGACGCCACGGCGGCAGCCACCGCGTCGCCCAGGCCGGCGTCGATCCAATGGTCCTCGACCACGAACAGCGCCCGCGTTTCCCGCGCCGCCCGTGCCAGCGTGTCGGCGTCGATCGGCTTGACCGAATAGGCGTCGATGACGCGGGTGACGATGCCTTTGCGCTTCAGGCTGTCGTGGGCGGCCAAGGCCTCGTGCACCGTGATGCCGGCGGCGACGATGGTGAACGCATCCCGCGCCGAGGCACGCAAGGTCTTGCTGCCGCCGACCGCGAAGGTTTCGCCATTGTCATAAATCATCGCCATCTTGGGGCGGCTGGTGCGCAGGTACACGATGCCGGAAGTGCGGGCGGCCACCTCGGTGAGGCGCTCGGCGCTGACCGCGTCGCACGGATAGAGGATGGTGCTGCCGTGCACGGCACGGAACAGCGCCAGGTCTTCCAGGCCCATTTGCGAAGGGCCGTCCGCGCCGATGGAGACGCCGGCGTGGCTGCCGCAAAACACCAGTTGCGGCGGCCGGCTGTGGCCCGCCATGCGGATGAAATCGGCGGCGCGGGTGAGGAAGCAGGCGAACGTCGAAACGAACGGCAGCTTGCCGCTTGCCGCCAGCCCGAGCCCGGTGCCGACCATGTTCTGCTCGGCGATGGCACACTCGAAGAAGCGCTCCGGGTAGGCTTCGGCAAACGCCTGGGCGTGGGTCGATTCCTTGACGTCGCCGTCGAGCGCGACCAATTCGGGAACCAGGCCGCCCAGCTTCTTCAGGGCGCTGCCGTAGGCTTCGCGCGTGGCGACGGACTGATCCGCCCGGTAGGCCAGCGTCAGGCGCGGGAAGTCCCGCGTGCGCGTGGCCGCCGCGACCGCACCGACGCGGCGTGGCGCGACGCGGAGCGCGATGTCGGCCGCGCCCAGCTCGGCGTAGGCCTGTTCCATCTGGCTGCGGTCGAGGGGCTTGCCGTGCCAGCCCAGCGCGCCTTCCAGGAACGACACGCCCTTGCCCTTTTCGGTGCGGGCGATGATCGCGGCCGGGCCGGCCTCGCGGGCCCGCTGCAGCGCATACAGGATGTCCGCCAGGTCGTGGCCATCGATCTCGAAGGTCTTCCAGCCAAACGACTGGAAGCGGCGCGCGAACACCGCGCCATCATGGGCGTAGGGCGCGGGGCCGCTCTGCGCGAGGCCGTTCACGTCGACGATGGCGACCAGTCCTGACAGGCGCTGCAGCGATGCGAACTGGGCCGCTTCCCAGACCGAGCCTTCCGAGCACTCGCCGTCGCCCAGCAGGCAGTACACGCGGGCATCGATGCCGTCCAGGCGGTTGGCCAGGGCGATGCCGTTGGCGGCGGCCAAGCCTTGCCCGAGGGAGCCGGTGGCGACCCGGACCCAGGGATTGTTGGGCGTCGGATGCCCCTCCAGCGGACTGTCGAGGCGACGCAGCGAGAGCAGGTCGTCGTCGCCGGCGCCGGCCTCGTGGAGGGCGGCCCACCAGATCGGCGCGGCATGGCCTTTGGAGAGGATGAAGCTATCCACGTTGCGCGCCTTGGGGTCGCCGGGATCCCAGCGCATTTCCCGGAAGAACAGCGCGGCGACGATGTCTGCGCACGACATGCAGGAGGTGGGATGGCCCGATCCCGCCGCCGTGGTCATGGCGATCACCTCGCGGCGCAGCTTGCGCGCCATGAGTTCGAGCGGCTGCGTGTCCCCCGCCGCGCGGTAGCGGTCGCGCTTCCTGTCGATGAGTGCGAGCAGGGCATCGTAGGCGTCGATGAACTTCTGGACGCCCTCGTTTTCCAGCTGCGCGGCGACGACGCGCAGATCGATGCCGATCCCTTCCAGTTCCTGCATCACGCGGCGCGCCGCATCGACGCCCTCGGCCACGGTGTCCGCCACCTCGCCGTGATCGGCGAACGCGGCGATGGTCTCTTCCGGCAGGGTGTTGACCGTGTCGGGCCCGATCAGCGGCTCGACGTACATGACGTCGCGATAGGTGGGATTCTTCGTGCTGGTGCTCGCCCACAGCACGCGCTGCGGCCGGGCGCCGCGTCGCGCCAGCGCCTGCCAGCGCTCGCCTGCAAGCAGTTCGCGGAAGCTGCGGTAGGTCAGCTTGGCGTTGGCGATGCCCGCCTTGCCGAGCAACGGCGCGGCCTGCGCCGTCGGGTAATGGCCGAGCAACTGATCGACCAGCACGTCGATGCGGCTGAGGAAGAAGCTCGCCACCGAGGCGACGTTGTCGATCGCCAGACCGGCTTCCAGGCGCCGCTCCAGCGCTCGCAGGTAAGCCTGTGCCACCGCCAGGTAGCTGTCGATCGCGAAGAGCAGCGTGATGTTGACATTGATGCCGGCGAACAGCAACTCCTCCACGGCTCGCACGCCGGCCGCCGTGCCGGGAATCTTGATGAACAGGTTGGGCCGGTCGACCACCGCGCGCAGGCGGCGCGCTTCAGCGATGGAGCCTTCCGTGTCGTGGGCGAGATGCGGAGAAACCTCGATGCTGACGAAGCCGTCGCGCCCGCCGGAGCGGTCGAACAGCGGCCGCAGGATGTCGCAGGCCGCGCGCACGTCGGCAGTGGTCAGCGCCTCGTAGATTTCCGCGGCCGTCCGACCGCCGATCGCGGCGCTGCGGACTTGGTCATCGTAGTCGCGGCTGGTGGAAATCGCCTTGTGGAAGATCGACGGATTCGACGTGACGCCGCCCAGCCCCTCCTCGCCGACCCGCCGCGCCAGCGCGCCGTCGTTGATCATGCGCCGGGTGAGGTTGTCGATCCAGTAGCTCTGGCCATGCTCGATGAGATGCGAGGGATTCATGGAACGGGTCCTTTGACTGCAAATGCATACGTCATGAACGGGCGCACCAGCCACCAACCGCAAGTCACGCCCATCTTTTTGGTGCGCGTTTTCATCGCTTGCCTGGCGTTGTGGACACGAATCCTTGCCGGCGCGTTCCACCGGGTCGCCCGGTCGACGCTGGGAGGGTCCGTTTGGCCTAAATAGCCGCCGCTGACACGGTGTGGATACCAATCTGCAATGGACGAAGCCGCGACGAGCCGCGCGCTCGTCGTCTCGGCCATGGCAATCACACGAGAATCCGCCGGCTCTCGACAGCCATGGCGCCCGCCTGCAGCATCGCGGCAATGGCGCGCGCGCCGGGGTTGCAGCGCCGGCCGCGGCCGCTCGCAGCGGAATCCTGGCGAGCCGTTGGGCAGTCTCGGCCGATATCTTGACGCAGCCGTCCGGCGTTCACGTCGTCGCCGGTTCCTCCTCATCGGCAAGCGTCCAGCCGCTTCCGGCGGCGCCTGCGGCGTTGGCGCTTTGCGGTTGCCACAAGCGAAAGCCGCCGAGAAACGCATCGGCATTGTCGCCGCGACGGCTATGCGGCGGCAGGCGCTTCATGCGGGCGACATTGCCGCCGCCCAGCAAGATGTAGTCGGGCAGGAACGCCCGGCGAAAGTCCGCCACGACATCCTTGACCCGTTTGCGCCACTTGCGGTTTCCCACCCGCTTGCGACCCTGTTCGCCGAGATGGTCCTCGTAGGTGCCTCCCGCGGCGTGGGGCAAATGTCCCAGTTCCAGCGCCGCGACCACGCCATCGACGATGAGCGCCGAGCCCAGTCCCGTTCCCAGCCCCAGAAAGAGCATCCTGCCGCCGACGTAACCGCCGAGTGCCTGCATCGCCGCATCGTTGATCGCCTTGACCGGGCGCCCGAACGCCGCCGGAAAATCGAAGCCGACCCAGCCCGAACCGAGGTTGTGCGGTTCGCGCGCGATGCTGCCGCCGCGGACCACGCCGGGATAGCCGATCGAGACGGCGTCGAAGTGCCAGTCCTGGGTGAGTTTCAGAATCTTCTGCACCATTTGGTCCGGGGTAAGCAGCGGCCCGGACGCGAATCGGACCGGACTCATGTGATCGGTCGCCACGCACTTGACGTGAGAGCCGCCGACGTCGACCACGAGCACCTTCACGTCATTCCCCGATCGCCGGCTCATGATGTCCGCGTCACGGCGGCAGGCCGCTCGCCTTGCGCGCTGGCGCGTCTTGCCTGATGGACGGGAACGGACAGCAGGCGGGCGGAATTGATCAGCGCCATGTGCGTCAGCGCTTGCGGAAAGTTGCCGAGCATGTGCCGCCCGCGCGTGTCGTATTCCTCTGCCAGCAGTCCGACGTCGTTCCTCAAGGCCAGCAGCCGCTCGAACAAGGCCTCGCCTTCTTCGCGGCGTCCGCTCAGCACGAGGCTGTCGGCAAGCCAGAACGAACAAGGCAGAAACGTGCCTTCGCCCGGCGGCAGCGAATCCACATCGGTTGAGCTCGAATAGCGCAGCACCAGTCCATCGACGACCAGGTTGCGCTCGATGGCCGCGATGGTGCCGCGCACGCGCGGATCGTCGGCCGGCAGGAAGCCGACCTGGGGAATCAGCAGCAGGCTCGCATCCAGATGCGGCGCGCCATAGGACTGCACGAACGTGTTGCGGCGCGCATCGTAGCCTGCGCTGCAGACCTGGGCGTGGATGGCATCGCGCACCTGCCGCCAGCGCTCGACCGGACCATCGAGCCCGAAGGCCTCGACGTCCTTGACGGCCCGATCGAAGGCCACCCATGCCATCACCTTGGAATGGGTGAAATGGCGGCGCGGACCACGCACTTCCCAGATGCCGTCGTCGGGCTGCTGCCAGTTCGCTTCCAGGAACGTGAGCAAGGCGACCTGGATGCGCCAGGCCGCCGGCTCCGGTTCCAGGCCGGCGGTCCGCGCCAGGTGCAAGGTGTCCATCACTTCGCCGTAGACGTCGAGTTGGAATTGCTTCGAGGCGGCATTGCCGATGCGCACCGGCGCCGCGCCGCCATAGCCCGGCAGCCAGCCCACTTCATATTCGTCGAGGCGCCGCTCGCCCGTGACGCTGTACAGGATCTGCAGATCTTCGGGACAACCGGCCGCCGCGCGCAGCAGCCACTCGCGCCAGGCCGCGGCTTCCTCGTGGTAGCCGGCGAGCAGCAGCGCGTTCAAGGCGAACGTGGCATCGCGCAGCCAGCAGTAGCGGTAATCCCAGTTGCGCACGCCGCCCTGCCCCTGCCGCTCGGGCAGCGAAGTCGTCGGCGCCGCGACCATTCCGCCGGTGGGCGCAAAGGTCAGCGCCTTCAGCGTGATCAGCGAGCGCACCACGGCATCGCGCCGGCGGCCCTGATAGGTGCAACGCGCCGACCATGCCCGCCACTCGCTTTCCGTTGCCGCCAGCGCCGGCTCCGGGTCGATGGCTGGCTGGGGCGCCTCGTGAGACGGGCGATAGTTGAGCGAGAACGGGATTCGCTCGCCCTGACTGACGCAAAATTCGGCGACGGTCTTCATGTCTTCGCCGCGCAGGGCAACGGTCGTGCACAGTTCCAGCATGTCCGGCCCGGCGATCGCCAGCAGCGTGTCGCCCGCGCGCCGCACCCACGGCACCACGGCGCCATAGTCGAAGCGAATGACGAGTTCCATGCGCATGGCCACGCGCCCGCTCACGCCTTCGACGATGCGCAGCACATCCCGGCGCTCGCTCGACAGCGGCATGCAGTCGATCAGGCGCACGCTGCCTTCGCTCGTCGCGAACTCGGTTTCCAGAATCAGCGTGTCGTCGCGGTACCTGCGCCGGATGCCGCGCACCGCCGCGACGGGGGCGATCTGCCAGCGTCCGTGCCGGGGCTCGCCCAGCAACGCCGCGAAGCACGCGCCCGAATCGATGCGCGGAAAGCACAGCCAGTCGATGGAGCCGTCGCGACCGACCAACGCCGCGCTGTGGCAATCGGCGATGAGCGCGTAATCTTCAATCGGAAGCGCCATGGGCAAACCCGGAGTCAAACCCGGAGTGGCGCCAGCGGCCGTCTCGTCCCGCCGGCCGACACGCCTGAACCCGCTTGTGTTTTTCGTCGTGCACAGCCCCATCTCCTCCATCGACTGGCGGGCCTATCGCAAGCCACACAATCCTCCGCACCCATGGTTCGGGATCACAGCAACCGGCAGTCGCATCAAGGCCGCGGCGCAAATCTCCGTGCCGCATCCTCGGCCAGCGTACATTGGACGCTCGCCGGGCAATTGCGGTTCCAGGACGATTCGCGGCAGGAATCGGCGAAACGGAATGCGAGGCGATTCATCGGCGCCACCATTGCCCGGATGCGATCGATGCGAAGGATCGGAACGGCGGCGCCGCAGGCTTGGCGCAGAAAAGAAAAAGGCCGCCACGAGGCAGCCTGATTCTTCGATTCTTTGGTGGGCGGTACTGGTTTCGAACCAGTGACCCCTGCCGTGTGAAGGCGTCTGCGCGCTCCTGCACGGCATCGTAACCCGCCTGGTTGGCGGCTATGGCGATCACGGCACACTGCTGATTTTCACCGTATTACACCGATTTTGCACCGGCCCTGGAGACGGCATCGCGCGCAGCCGCAGCGTAGCGCAGTAGGTCCGAAGAATCCCCGACCTCATTTCACTGCCCTGGCGTAGTCGTAGGCTTTACGGTAATCGTCGTTGAGCTCGTCGCAGTCTGCAGCGAGTCGTCGAAGATTTGCTGCAAGCGCGTCTGGAAGCTGTACGGTCGCGGCGGTGCCATCGCCGGCGGCGTCGGTGCCGGCGCCTGTGGTGCAGCCACCACCAAGCCCACTTCTTCCACTTTGCTCGGGCTTGAACCGCAGGCCGACGCCAGCATACTTGCGGCGCAGATCATCAGTAGCCTTCCGATTGTCTTCACGCTGTTTCTCCAGGTTGGTCTTGAGTTGATCGCGCTCGGCCATCAGCGCGAGGTTATCGGCGTTGTCCTTGGCCAGGATCTCCGCGGCGTCGACCTTTTGCTTTTCGAGCGCGCGGTTGATGGTGTCGAACTGCGCCTGGTCGGCGACGGCTTGTTCGGCGACGCCGTTCTTGTGCCCGAACATCTCGCCGCCGATGAGGCAGCCGGCGAGCGCCAAGACGACGGCGAGAATGATCCAGGGGTTCGGCATGTCAACTCCAGGCCCCAAAGACCGCGCCCAGGCGATATAGGCAATAGCCGGCACCGCAGAGAAACACGATGCCGCCCACCGGGATTAGCGGCAGATAGGAACCGCCGCGCCCCTCGGGATCTGCCGCCGCCACCAACCCGGCGCCGGCGACGACGAATCCCACCACCATGGCAACCAGGGCCAGGACGATGAACCAGTTGATCGTCAGGCTGAATGCAAACGTGCTCATGCCAGTACCTCCATCGCTTGGTCATAAAAGGCGAGACGCTCGGCCTCGCCGTTGAGTCCGCCGTTGATGCGGCGGGTGATGTGCTCGAAGTCGCCGCGATCGGCGAGGTCGTTGAGCCCGTGCGTCGACCAGAACCAGGCGGCTGACAGCGCGGCGTATTGCGGCTCCTCGAGGCGCTCCGGCTCCTCGAGGAGCAGGCCGCGATCGCGGAACAGCGACTCGCTGCAATCGGCGTAGTTTTTCCGGCCGGTGATCTGGATCAGGCCGCGGCCCTTGTAGCGCTGGCCGTCGCCCGGCTGGGTGTTGCCGAGATCCGCGCGCCCTTCGTAGGCGGCGCCGCTGGCCAGCTCGCGGACGTAGCGCAGGCTGCCCGACTCGTGGGCGATCTGCGCCAGGAACGCGGCCTGACGCGCCGGCGTGGTGATGCCGTAGGCGGTCATGGCCTGGTTGATCGGATCGAGGAAGAGCGCGCCGCGGGCCTGGCCAGCGGCGGGGATGATCTGCAGCAGTTGATCGAGCGTCATGAGTAAAGCCTCCGCCTGTCGAATGAAATGAGACCGGCGATGCCGGCCAGGAGCAGCAGCGGGCCGTGCGGCCACGCCGCGGCGACGCCGAGCGAGCCGCCACCGATCGCGGCGACGGACAGCGTCAGGGCGACGAAGCGCCAGCGCGCGCCTTGCCAGCGATGCACGTTGAGGCGTGCAGCCAGGCAGATGCAGTGCACGAGTATCACCAGCGAGAGCAGCGCAGACAGGATGGCGGCGATCATTGCGCGCCTCCTGCCCTTCCGGCGAACTGCTGCAGCCACTTGACGCCGAACGGGATCATCGACGGGCATAGCGCGCCGATCAGCACTGCCGCCAGAAGCCGCATGTGATCGGCCGCCGGCGCCGCAGCCGGGACGGTCGACATGATCAGCGGCACCGCCACGGGCGAGCCGTAGCCGGCCAGCAGGCTCGACATGGCGACCGAGGCAAACGCCTTGAGCTTGTCGTCGACCTGCGGCAGCCAGATCGACATGCTGATCGCCGCGACCAGGCCGACGATGACGGCATCGACTTGAGCGCCGAGGATGGTTCCGGTAAGGCCCATGGCGGCGCCGGCGTAGATCCCGGCGGCGGTGGAGGAATGAGGTTCCGGCATGCTGCTGTCCTTTCGGAAAATGGTGGCGGCGGCGTGGCGCCGGGCTATTTCTTGGCGACTTCTTTTTCGAGCTCGATGCCGTTCACGACCGCCGACTCGGTGCCGCTCACCGCCGCCGCCGTGGCGCCGACGACGGCGATCGTCGTGGCGTGTGCCTGGAGGTAAGCAGTGGCGCCGGCGCAGCCGGAGAGGGCGAGGCAGAGGCAAAGCAGGATGATTGCTTTCATGGTGATTCTCCCTTTGTGATTTACGAATATGCCTTTTGGTTAAAGCCCCAGCGCCGCCTTCTGTGCGCGACCCCACGCGCGGCAGGATTCGGCGTGGTCGTTGTAGGCGGAGTGCTCGGCGCTCGGCGCTGTGCGCAGCAGCTTGATTTCGTCGCTGATGCTGTATTGCTCGCCGATCATGTCCTGCACCTGCTGACGGATCAGCCGGACGTGCGGGCTGGCGGCGGAGATGGCGGCGCCCAGGGTCGGCGTCAGCGTCACGGTCTGGATGCTCGCGGCGATCTCCGCCGGTTGATCGTCCGGCAGCGTGGCGCCGTCAGGCAGGCTGACATAGGTAGTCCCATCGACTGTAGCCAGCTCGGTGCCGAGGCGCTGATGGCTCTCGTTTTCCGGCAGGTTGAGTTCCCGCGTGATCAGCGCGTCGATATGTTTTTGGTAACTGACGATAGTAGGCACGGTGCTTCTCCTTGAGAGTGCGCAGCATGTGCTGCAATGAATGGGTGCGCCGGGCATGACCCAGGCACGAGGCGAGACATCCCGCATCGCCATGTTTCACGGCGCGACGGAAGGTAAAGAGGCTGTGGCGCCGCACGAAGCGCTTGCTGGCCCAGGTGCGATAGCCGACGAAGTTGAGGCCGCGCGTCACGCGCGCCAAGGTGAATTTCGAGAGTTCCAGACCCAGGCCGGCAATGAATTCGACGATCCGCGCCTGGTGCGCAAGCAACTCATCGCGCGACAGGCCAAAGAGGACGAAGTCATCCACATAGCGGCAGTAGCGCTCGATCTTCAATTCGCGCTTGATGAAGTGGTCGAGCGGGTTGAGGTAGATCAGCGCGTAGAGTTGCGACAGCAGGTTACCGATCGGGATGCCCACCGGCTCGCCGTGATCGGCGAAGGCCATCATCAGATCGACGAACCGCCGATCCTTGATGCGGCGCTCGATCAGGCCGCGCAGGATTCCGCGGTCGATGCGATAGAAGAACTTGCGAATATCGAGCTTCAGCGTGTAGCTGTCCGGCGCACACGCATGCAACGCGGCCTGCGCGTAGTCCGCCGCCTTGTGCGTGCCATAGCCGATCCGGCAGGCGAAGCTCTGGTCGATGAACGTCCGGTCGAAAATCGGCCCAACCACGGCGTAGATGGCGTGCTGCACCACTAGGTCGCGGAAGGCCGGCGCGAAGATGCGGCGGGGCTTCGGTTCGTACACCATGAAGCTGTAATAGGGGCGCGGCCGATACCTGCCGTCCATCAATTCTCGATGTAGCGCATCGAGATTGCTGGCCAGGTGCGTTTCGAAATTGAAGCAGGCGCGCTTGCCGTGCTTGTGCCGGGCCGAGGCGTGGAACGCAGCCAACAGCGCTTCCGGCGTGAAGGCGCGTTCGTAGAGGTGGCCGATGCGCTTCATGTCGCCTGGCCTTCGAGACGCGCATTGACGAAACTGAGCGCCCTACCAGAAAGGCGGAAGCCCACCGATTTCGCCGCACGTTGCCGTGCGCGCCGGAAAACATCTCCCTTGGTTCCACTTCGATCAAACCGCGATCCGTGAGGTGAAGCCGAGTCCGCGCGGAAGCCAACGTTGTTGTTGGAGTTGCCACGCACATTGTTGAGATTGAGGTACCAAACGCCAGCGCTGGATGAGTTGTTCCAGTTGCCGCCAGAGATCGGGCACATGTTAAGACGCCTCCCGTTTATCGAGCTGGCGATCGGCGACGATCCAGCCGCCGACCATCCTGCCCAATTCGTCAATCAGCCGCGACAACGCAAGGTAGCGATGCTCACCCGTCGCGACGGGCGTCTTCTCGGCCCGCTTGCCTTCCTTGAACTCGAAGTAGCCCAGCGTGTGGGCCAGCCGCACCAGCATGCGCAATTGCTCGTGGCGCACGTCGAGATTGGTGAGCGCGGTCTTCTTGTGATAGCGCTTCTGCGCTTCCACGATGAAGCTGTAGACGTCATACGCCGCCCGCCGGATTTCCAGCGCGAGACCGTACTTTTCATGCTTCGGGAAGTGATTCAGATAGATCGTCATCAGCTTCGCGAATTCCATGAATTTCTGATCCAGCTTCGCTTCATCGTGCAGCCCCATCGCTATCGCTCGGGGACTCAGAGATACAAGGCCGCGCGGAAGCCAACGTGGTAGTAGGAGTCGCCACGCACATTGGCGAGATCGAGGGACCAAACGCCAGCGCTGGAGGGGTTGTTCCAGTAGCCGCCAGAGATCGGGCACATTTCGTTCGGCTTGTAGTCGTAGAGTGTGTCGTTACCGAAGGCGTTGGTACCACCCACCCCGCCGGACAACGGAGCGCCGAGCCCGGTGAAATTCCAGGCGTTTCCACTGGTGGCTTCGCCGAAGACTTGCGCAGCGTTGCCGAAGGCCACGGATCGATTGGCGCCCGTCGCCCACAATGCGCCGTAGGTCGTGCCGAGGGTCGTGTACATTGCCGCGTAGCCGGTGGCGCCCCACAGGTCCGTGGCCAGCGTGTTGCCGCCGGTCACCGATTTCATGGCGACTGCGGAATTGAGGATGTAGAGGTTGGTTCCGTCCGAAGCCAGGCCGGGTTCGATGGTGTAGAAGCCGCCATTCAAGTCGGCCACGCCACAGTTCTGGCCGTTGTGCGTGGTGCGCGCGAACAGATTGGCGCTGCCGGTCTTCGGCGCGTTGTAGGTGCCGTTGCCATCGCCGACGTAGAGGATTGAGGCGTCCTGCGCGTCGCCCAGCGCGTTGTTGTTGCATCCCTTGGGGAAGTTGTAGGTCGCGTTGTACCAGGCGCAGTAGGTGGTGGCACTACTGGCCTGCGCATGCGCCAGGGCCAGCATGGCGAGCGCAGCGCGCTGAAAGCGCGACGAGCAGAAGAAGTTACTGCCGCGCGTCTTGGCGGCGGCGATGGCGCCATAGTAGGCATTGGCCGGCGCGCCGGTCAGGCTGGCGAAGGTGGCCGTCGACAAGCTGCCGCGCGCCGCACTGGTGATGACGTTAGCGTTCTTGATACTCGACGCGATGCCGCCGTTGTTGCTCGTCATGTACTTGTCGTAGAAAAAGCCCTGCTGCACGGCGCCGCCGTCGTAGAAGGCGCGATGCAGGGCATAGCCGGAAGCGTTGGCGGTGGCGATGTCGGCGAAGTAGGAGAAGGGCTTGATGTCGACGATGTTGACCGCGAAGCCGTTGGCGCCCGTGCCGTACTTGTAGAAGAAGGCGGGTACCCAGACCATGACGGAACCATCGCTGTACTGGTAGTTGCCGTAGTTGTCCGAACTGGGCGACGAGTAGCCGAACATCGCACCCATGCCGGCCGGCAGCGGGCCGGGGCAGATGCCGACACCGAAGCCCTGCTGGCCGGGCGTGCCGATGGCATTGACGGCGCCAGGCGCGCCGGCGCCGATGGCGATGCCGGTGGGGAAGGAAACCGGCTGCCCATCCTTGCCGGTGATCGTGCGAACGTTGAGGTTGCTCATATGATGCTCCATTCAGAAGAGTCGTTGAGGGTGACATTCACGCCCGTGCCGATGGTCAGCGGACCACCGGAATAGGCGCTGTAGCCGCTGGGAATCGTGACGTCGGAGGCGATGGTGGACGGGTTCATGCGGACGGCAGGGTTGAGGCTGTTGTCGGCGGCAAGGGCGGCGGTCCAGGCGGCGGCGGCAGCGGCGGCGTTTGTGGCGGCGACGTTGCTCGCTGCGATTGCCGCATCACGCACCACTTGCGCCGCGACCAACAGGGTAGTCATGTCGCTCGTCACGACCGCCTCCGCGGTGATGACGTTGACCACGTTCGTCCCATCGCACTGCAGCACCATGCGCAGACCCTGCGGCACCGGGATGCCGTCGCCGGCTGGCGTCTTGACGGTGAGCACATAAGGCGCGCCCGTCGCCGGGTTCGTTCCCGTCGTGTTGTTGAAGACGAAGTACTGGCGCGGCGAGGCCGGCACTACGACATTGCCATCCGCCGTGCGCGTGCCGTTGTAGCTGTGGAACAGGTTGCTGGCCTCCGATGTCGTCAGAACGACATCGCTGCCGCCGGCCACGGATTTCGCCAGGGCGCCGGTCAGCACCGCCTGCATCCCTGCAGGCGTCTGCACGCTGTAGGCGTTGCCGACGGCGTCATGCACGGTGACGGTGCCGGTTCCGGAAAGCCACGCGGTCATCTCGTCGAGCGTGACGTGGTAGCTGGTCATCAGCGCGGCCAGCTGGCTCGCGAGCTGCGCCGGCAGCGTGCTGGTGAAGTTGCGCACGATGGCGTAGTCCTGGGCGCTGGCGTTGGCGCCGGCGTAGGCGTCCGTGCCGCCGAGTTCGCGCACGGCCAGGTGCGTGTCGTCGGTGATGGCGCTGACTTCGTAAAACGCCAGATCGGGACCGACGAAGAGATCGCCGACCGAGGCCTGGGTGTTCCAGAGTGTGCCCACGCCGACGACGTTGGGGCTGCCATTGACGACGGTGACGGTGCCGGTGCGATACCAGTTGCTCATGCTTCTTCTCCTTCGGCGATCTTCGGAAGACCGCCGGCCATCTCGACTAGGGCGGTGTAGTCAGGGTGATCGGACGGAATAACGACGACTTCGACGCCCGCGCCATCGGCGATGATCCGATGTGCGATGAGGTCGCCGTTGATCCAGTAGGCAGAGGTGTAGTTGCTCATGTGACCTTGTAGAGGCTCCAGTTGATGACGCAATTCGAGACCGAAACGACGTGCTTTCCCCACAGCGACAGGCGCAGTCGAATGACCTGCGCGCCGCTCCAGACGGTGAGCGGAAGCACCGTGCAGACGATGCCCCAGTAGACGTCCGGCTGCGTGCCGGTATTGGTGTAGACGGTGCCGCTCATGCCGGCATTGGCGAGGTAGGTGGCGTTGGCGCCCGCCCAGGCCGACAGCGGTTCCGCCGTATCGATGTCCCAGTGCGCGAGTTCGGTGTACTCGCTCGTGAAGGTGGTGTTGAAGCTTCCGGCGTTGTAGCTGCCGCTGCCCACCGCGAGCTGCCGCGACAGCACCACGCCGGTGAGCGTGGCGCTGCCGTCGGCGTTGATCGTGACGTTGCTGCCGACCTTGAGAAACGGCGCCGCCCCGGTGGCGTTGAAATCGATGTAATTGGTATTCGCCGCGTTCTGCGCGCGGCCGGCGGTGACGGTGCCGAGGTCGGCCTTGATCGCCGAGAGGTTGGTGACGGACAAGGCCTTGGCTGTGACCGATCCATCGACAATCAGATTGCCATCGAGCCCCAGCGCCGCGGCGCCGTTGATGGTGCCGAGCGTCACGATCTGCTTCGGCACGCCGGTGCCATCCGGCTGGTAGATGACAAGCTTGTCGGCGACGACGGCGAACACAGACTCGCCATCGGTGCCGGCGAGCAGCGTCAGGCCGGCGACGGCGCGCGTGCCGTCGGCCATGGTTTGCACCTGCACGCCCCACTCCGCCGAGACGCCGCCCAGCGCGTCGGCGGTGGCGATGGCTTGCGTTTTGACGGCGGCATAGTCGCCGGTATTCAGGCGCGCCGTCAGGGTGTCGATCATCGATGCTTGGGCGCCGTCGGCGGTCGCGCGGGCGGCGCTCTCCGCATCCAGCGCGGCGGCGGTCTGGCCCACTTGCGCGGCCAGGATCAGCCGTTCCGTCGCCTCGGCCGTGACGGCATCGGTGGTGGTCTTGATCGTCAGCTCGGCGCTGGCCACGCGCGCGACGGCACCCAGCGCCTGCAGGCGCCCGGCGTTGGCATCGAGCAGGGCCTGCAGCAGCCCCTCGGCGCCGGCCTGGCTGGCGGCGGACACCGCGGCCGGGTCGAGCACACCCAGGGCGCCGGCGACGGCGCTATCGACGTAGCTGCTGTCGGCCTTGAGCGAGATCTCGCCTTGCAGCTGGCTGATGTCCGTTTCGTCGGCAGTCAGGCGATCGCCGTAGGCCGTCAGCGTCTCGGTGTGGCTGACGATGCTGCCGTCCATGGCGCCGAGCTGGATCTGCACGCTGTTGAGTTGCGCTTCGACGTCGGTGGTGATGGCGGCCGTCGCCAGCAGCGTGACTTTGCCGGTGGCCGGATCGATGGTGGTGGTCGCGTCGGTAACCCACTTCTCGGTGATGGCGCGCTTCTTCAGCTCGTCGGCCTTGAGCAGCAGGTTCAATGCCGCTTCGGTGGCGGACTGCACCGCGGCGGCGGCATCAGGGATCTGCAGGATCGGCGCGGCCAGGTCGGCGGCGAGCTGCGGCACGCCGATGCTGGCTTCCAGTTGCGCCAGGAGCGCGGAAGGATTGGCCGACGGCGCGCAGGCCACGCCGGCGGTGGCGCCGGCGGGATAGTAGTCGCTGGTGTTCTTGCTGGTGTCGGCGACGCGGCCCCAGTAGTACCAGGTCTGCGCCGGCTGCAGGCCGGTATGCTTCCACTTGGCGACGGGATCGAGCGCCGTGGTCAGCTGCGTCGCGGTGCTGCGGTTGTCGGTGGTGCTGCCCCAGATCTCGGTGTAGAAGCGGTCGGCCTGGTTCGGCGAGAAGGTCCAGGCCAGATCGTTTTCGAACATGCCGCCCGTCGCGGTCAGCGACGCCAGGGACGCCGGCTTGTTGGCGGCGAGGGTGTAGGCGTAGGCCTCGACTTCGGCCAGCGATTCGAGGCCGTTGCCGAAGACGTTGAAGCTCGGCAGCTTGATGTAGATCGGCTTGCCCAGCCATTCGGCCGGCACGGCATAGCGGAAGATGGCGCCGTCGAGGCGCACGAACTGCGCGCCGGCGTTGTGCGCGGTGTTCGCCGTGCCCTTGACGCCGCGGCGCAGGTAGCTGCCGAGCGTGTATTTGTACTGCGCCGTCAGCGTGGCGGTCTGGTACGACATCAGCTCGCCGTCGACCCAGCAGAGCGTCGTCAGGTTGTCGGCATCGGCCTGGCTGCCGCTGGTGAGCTGGCCGCGGCTTTGCGTGAGATCGACGGCGAGCGCGTGCGTGGTGTCGGGATCGGCGCCGGCGGCGATGCTGGCGGCGAGCACGCCCATGCGCGCCGGGTTGCTGACGACGCCGAGCTTGCGATAGGTGGCGTTGTCCTGGCTGGCCCAGACCTCGCAGCCGCCCCAATATTGGCCGCCGCACGCGGCGATCCAGACTTCGGTGTTGGGTGCCGTCAGCGAGTTCGGCGGGGTGAAGATGGCCGGCGCGCTGACCGAGCCGGGCGCGATGTTTTGCGACAGGGCGTACCCGCTGACGATCTGCGTCGTGTAGAGCGTCGCCGTCGCCGCGCCGACCGGGAATTCCTCGGCGGTGATCGCCAGGCCGCCGGTTTCGTCTTCCTCGATCTGCGTGATGCGGACGGGAAACTTGTTGAGGCCGAGATAGACGTCGGTGATGGTGACGATGTCGCCGGGCTCAAGGCGCGCGTACTTCCAGCCGGCCGCGAATTCGTAGGTGTTGCGGATCGTCAGGTAGCGCTGCAGGATGGTCTGCGCGACGAAGCTGGCGACGGCCGGATCGACGATCTCGTGGAACTGCACGACGTCGGCCGGGCGCAGGCCGAAGAGCTCGACGCTGGCCTGGTCCTGCACCTGGGCGATCTCGACGTTGTACTGGTTGCCGCGATTGCAGAACTCGACTTGCGCCTGGTTGAAGGCGTCCACCAGCGGCGAGCGCGTGATGACGACGGGATCGCTATTGCCGGGCAGGAAGTCGTCGTCGGTGAGGTCGTAGATCGGCGTGGTGTTCGGCGTGTAGGTGGCGCCGTTGCCGGTGGCCGCCTGGTCGCCGTAGGGAATGAGCTTGAACTTGCCTTCCGACCAGACGATCTGGCTGTTGGTGAGTTGCGCCCACTCGGTGAGAATGTCCTGCGCGCCGCGCTGCTGCACCAGCGCCGGGCTGATGAAAATGCCATTGGCGACGCAGTAGGCCGAGAACTGCGTCAGGTCGCCGATGGCCGCCGTCGGGAAGCCGACGCCGTAGGTGATGTTGGCCAGGTAGTCGGCGATGACGTCGCGCGGGTTGGCGTCGGGAATGCCGCCCGAGAACGGCAACGGGCCTGAGGCCTCGAAGCTGTGGTTCGGCAGCCCAGCGCTGCTGTCGAGCTGATAGCTGGCGCCGGCGACGTAACCGGTCTGCGGATAGGCGACGGCCTCGTCGGGGTGGTTGGCGGACAGGTAGCCCCAGGGCGCCTGGCCGTTGCCGCCGCTGAAAAGCGACAGGCCGAGCGTGGCGAGGTCGGTCTGGTCCTTGCCCGCCCACACGGAGCCGATGGCCGAGACCGGGCCTTCGCACAGCCCCATGGCCACCGCTGCCTGGTAGGTGTAGGTGGTGTTGGTCGAGGTGACTTGGCCGCCGCCGCCGCCCTTGCCGCCGCCACCGCCGCTGCTGGTGGTCGTGGTGTGCGGCACGGCCTGGAAGTCGCCGTACCAGATGAGGTTGGCGGCGATCCGGTTCTTGCCCCACAGCAGCGGCACCGGCTGGCCATATGCAGACGTCTGTATACGGATCGCGCCGATCATCGCGTCCGAAGTGTTGATGGCGGTGCCGCCACCGCCGCCGAACAGGCCGCCCATTACTCGACCCCTCGCACGCGCCAGAACTGCATGTCGCGCCCGGCCAGGCGGCCGGCGTCGAAACGGCTGCGCACGACGCCGCGTTCGGCGCGGAAGGCGTGCACGATCTCGGGCCAGGCGACGACGATGCCGGCGTGCGAGTAGCAGCGGCCGACCTTGTAGAGCACCAGGTCGCCGGGCAGCGGCGCGGCGACCGGATCGCCGTACTGCGCCACCCAGCCGAGGTAGCGCTCTTCGCTCTGGTGCAGCATCCAGTCGGCCGGATAGGGCCGCGGATCGATGGCCGGGATGAGGCCGGCGGCGTGATAGACGCGCACCAGCAGCATGGCGCAATCGACGCCGGCGCCCTGGATGTCGGCCTCGTGGTGATAGGGCGTGCCGAGCCAGGCCAGGGCTTCGGTGACGATGCGCGCGCGGATCGTGTCCATGTCAGTAGGCCGTTTCCGGCGCCGGCACGAACGGGTAGCCGCGGAATTTTCCGAGGTTGCCGAACTTGGCGCTGCAGGTGGCCAGCCGCTTGTCGCAGCCGGGATAGACGACGACGGTATCGCCCGCCGCCGGCGCGACGACGATCGGCCGGCTTGGGGTCAGCACGCCGCCGGCGTGCGTCTTGACGGTGTAGCTGGCGCCGACATTCTGGCCGCTGGTGAAGAGCACGGTGCCGAGCGCGAAATAGCCGTCCGCTTGCGCCAGGCCGGTATGCAGCGCGGTGGCCGTCGAGCCGCTCTGCAGCGTGGCGGCGACGCCGAGCGCCGCCTTGTTGAGGCCGCAGCCGGCGTCGTAGAGCGTGTGCAGGCAGCCAGGCTGGTAGAGGTTGCGCGGCATCTGGATGTTGAGCCGGTTGAGCAGGCTCTTGACCTTGATCTGCGCTTCGCTGCGGCCGAACTTGATGTCGGCGACATCGCCGTAGAACTGGATCAGCGTGCCGGTGACAGGCGATTGCCAATCGGGCAGGAAGGCGCGCTCAAGCTGCAGCACGGCGCCATCGAGCGAGCCGACGCCGATGCCGCCGACGAAGGTGAGGCCCTGCGCGTCGGTGGCATTGCCGTAGATCGAGACGTCGAGCTCGTCGACCTCGACGCCAACGATGGTCTTGGTCTTGCCGCGCTTGATGCGCGTCGCCGGAAACGCGTGGCCCGACCAGGTCAGGTCGATGTCGGCGCTGCCGACGCGGAAGACGGCGCCGCTCGATAGCGTGAAGGTGTAGAGGTCGGCCATGACGAAGAGGCCGCTGTTGAGCAAGGCGTCGAGCTGGGGCGTGGCGGATTTCATTTAACGCTCGCGATTTCCAGCTTCTTCAGCGCCCACAACTGGTAGAGGAAGTTCTCGAACTCGGCGAGATCCTTCTCGAAGTGCACGCGGAAGTAGAAGTTGCCCGACCAGGTCAGCGCTGCGCCATTGGCTGGCGCCGTGTTGAAGGTGACGACGCCGCCGGTGCCGAGCGAAAAGGCGCTGGTCGCGACGCCGTTGACGAAGAGCTGGGGCGCGCCGTTGAGCTCTTTGACGGGCTCGACGAAGCCGGCCATCTGGCGCACCAGCTGGAAGCTCTTGGTGGCGCCGTCGCCGGTGCCGAGGGGCTGAGCGGTGACGGCGTTGTCGGTCGGATCGTTGAACAGGAAGGTGTCGAACGAGCCCTGGCGCGCGCAGAAGAAACCCATCAGGGTCTGCAGCTCGGTATTGACGGCGTCGGCCCGCAGGACTTCGTAGGTCAGCGCGAAATGCCAAATGGGATAGCTCCAGTTGGGCAGTCGCAATTCCTTGCCCGACACGGAACGCTGCGCGGAGGTGCTCCATTCGGGCGTCTTGAGGACGCTCCAGGCGAGGCCAGGCAGCGAGGGGAGCAAGAGGTCGCTCATTAGTGCTTCACGTCGATGAAATTGCGGTTCATCTGCTTCAGCAGCTTCTTCATGTCGCCGACGCGCACGACGTCGGAATCGCTGCGGGAGTGGATGTGGATGTCGCCGCCGCCGTTGCTGCCGCCGGCGCCGGCCATGCCGCGGATGACCTCGGCGTATTGCGCAGGCAGCACCATTTCCTGTTCATGCAACTGGGTGAGCGGATTGACGCCGGCGGGAATGTCGAAGCCGCCTTCGGCCGACATCAGGCGCGAGCCTGCGGCCAGCACTAGCCCATCGATGCCGATCGCGGCGGGTACCGCCATCGGGCCCAGATAGGGCGCCAGGAATGCCACTTCGCCCGCAAATGCTTGCGCGGCCGAATTGCCGATCGCCTTCAGCGCATTGGCCGCTTGCATCGCCAGCGATTCCGTCGAAGCGGCCGTCTCGGTGGCGGTGCGCGCCGCCGCTCCGGCTTCGGTCGCTGTCGTCATGCTGAGCTGGCTGGCGATGTAGGCCGCCACCTTCTTAGCCTCCATGCTGACGAACTCGCCGACGATGGCTTGCCCGATGCCGGACAATGCCTTCTTGAGCGTCGTCGTGCCCATGATCATGCCGGTGATCGACTTCTCGATCGCGCTGGTGATCGGCTGGAACAGCTTTGCCCATTCCTCCTTGCTGTTGTTCGCCATGTCGGTCTGGATCTTGGCGACCTCCAGCGCGTGCTTGCGCTCGACGTCGAGCAGCTTGTCCTTTTCCTTCTGAAGCTCGACATCGCTATGATTCGGATCATGCTCGGTCGCCGCGACGCGCGCCTGCTGCGCCTGCTGCTGGATGTCGAAGCGCTGGTCCTCGAACTGCTGTTCCAGCGCGAGCAGCTTGCCTTTGCTGATTTGGCCAAGGTCGTATTGACGCTTGGCCATTTCCTCATCCATCGTGACGCCATCGAGTGCGGACTTTTCGGCCGCATCGACGGCTTCGCGGTTCATGGCAATCTTTTGCGCGTTCGCCTTCTTGAGAATGTCCAGGTCGTTCTGCGCGATCTTGCGGCGAATGGCGATGCGCTCTTCCGAGGAGACGTTCTCGTCGCGCAGGATCGCCTGCCAGTACTGGTTCTCCTGCTGCTTGTCGAACTCGCGCAGATCGGCCGCCTTCTGGTAGTAGACCTTGAGGTCGGCGAGGTCGGCCTCCCAGCCGCTCATGCGCGACTTGTCCTTGGCGCCGGCCTTCGGATCGACGAAGTGTTTCTTGCCGTGCTCCTCGTTTCCGTCGCCCTCGTGCTTGGGCTTCTCGCCGTAGGCCGCCGCCACGGCCGCTTTCATCTTCTCGGCGGCGTCCTGTTCCATCTTCAGCCGCTTGGCGGTGGACTTGGCCACGATCTCGTCGACCTGATCGAGGCCGACCTGCCAGGCCCGCGCGACTTCGCCGGTGGCCCAGGGCGTGGTGAACGCTTTCCATGCCGCCGTGGCAAATGCGGTGATATAAGTCACGCCGACAGCCAGGATGCCGCGGATCGCCTCGAACACTTCCTCGAAGACCAACTTCAGCGCAGTGATGGCGATCTGCACGACGGCGATGCTGTTCTTGAACAGCTGCATCGCCGTCAACGCGTCGCCGCCTTCGCCGAAGACATCAAGCACGACGCCCGCAATCGCCTTGAAGCCATCCATGACCAGGCCAACGAAGGCGCCGACAGTGTCGGCCAGCGCATCGAGGATGGTGCGCAGTAGATCCAGTGCCGACCGGGTGGCCTCGATCATGCCGGGACCGATCGAGCGGAACCACTCCGCCATGGAGGTGAGGGCGGGAATGACGGTATCGCCGATGGTTTTCGACACGCCGTCGAGCACCAGGCCGACTTCCGCCATGGCCACCTTGTACTTGAGATTCGCTTCGACGACCGTATCGGTGATCGCTAGCCCCAGTGCTTCCTCGTCTTCTCGGGCGCGCTCCTTCATCTCGTTGTTGAGGCGCATCATGTTCGTCACGTCACCGACGCTGCGCCCGAACATCATCTGCGAGGCCATGTTGCGGTCGGTGCCGGCCTGGTATTGCTGGAGTAGGCCGAATGCCTCCTCCATAATCTGCGCCTGATTCTTGAGGTTGCCGCTGGCATCCCTGACCTGCAGGCCCATCGCGCGCAGGCCCTCTTCGTTGGTGCGCACTTGGCGGTCGAGCTTCATCGACATGTCGACGTAATCCTGGCCCGACAGGCCGACGAGCTTCAGCCCGGTTTCCAGCTCGCCAGCCGCCTCCGCCGACAGCCCGAGCATGGCGCCGACGTTGCGCGCGCTCTCCGACATTTCCACCGATTTCTCGACGAACTTCTCGAACATTTCGCCGCCGGCGAAGACGGCGCCGATGGCGAGCATGGCGCCTTGAAAGCGCTCGACGATGCCGACCACTTTTTCGAATTCGCCGTGGACACGCTCGAGCGATTCGAGCATCGCCTCCGACGCCTGCGTGCCAGACTCGCGGAACGACGACTGGATCCGCTGCCCCGCCGTCATGGCGGATTGCGCCATCTTGTCGAACTGCGCCTCGGCCTGGCTGGTGTCTGCGCCGATCTTCAGATCTGCGTCTTTGTCTGCCATGTCTTCTCCGAAAAACGGAAACCGCCTCAAGGGCGGTTTCTGTCACTGTCGAACTGCGATCGTTAGCCGGCGCGCTGGGCGTCGCGGCGGGCGAAATACTCTTCCGGCGTCAGCACCTTGAGGGCTGGCCCCGTCGGCAACCCGCCGATGAATTGGTCAAAGCCGGTACTCTCGTCCTCGGGCGTCGGCGCCGAGGGTGCTGCAGGCGCCTCCAGTCCGAGACGGCATGCAATCCTCGCGAGCTGCAGCGGTGCCGGCGGCAGCCGGCGCCACTGAGCGGAGAGCGCCGCCAGGCGGGGAATGTCGACGTTCCATTCCGCGTAGTCCCACGTCCAGCCCGTGTTCGTGCAGACGTATGCGATGATGGCGTCGCCGTCGAATTCCCCGCTTAGGCTTCCCCCGGTGCGCCCTCCTGCGCAGTCTTCGGCCGATTCACGGCGGCGAACGCTGACACGATTTCTTCCATGTTGAGCGCATCGATGTTCATCTCGACGAACTCGCGCGTCATGTCGGCGTGATTGCGCTTGAGGCCGTAGTAAACGGCACCAATGAGAGCGTCGATCGACTGGTCGGAGATGCCCATGCCGATGAGCTTGAGATTGTCCAGCCCGATCGCCTTGATCCCGACGACGGGCACGGCGGACAGCGTGAATACCTGTCCGCCGAGCTTGATGGCTGTGCCTTCGGCCATGTCCGCTTACTCCGACAGCGCGATGTAACCGATGTTGTTGCTGGCATCGGCGAAGGCGGAGAAATCGAACTCGGGGATCGAGAAGTCGTCGTTCTTGAACGGCAGCGTGAGCTTGGAGGATGCGCAGTTGTTGAGCACCATCGTCGCGTTCTTGCCGCCGTAGCTGATGTCGAACGCGGCCCGGAAGGTCGGCGCGTAGCCCATCAGCTGGTTGCTGATGTTGATGTACTTCGGCCCGGCGGTGCTGGTGGCCGAGTATTCGTAGCTGATCAGGATCGCCAGGTTGGCATCGGCCGTGGCGAAGGTGTAGACGCCGGTCGCGGCATTCACGGAGTATTGCCCCGTCGTCGGACCCGTCGCCACGCGCGTCATCGGCAAGCCGGTGCTGGCGTTGATGACGCCCTGGTCGGAAACGAACGTGCCGGTGTTCGGCGGCGCAATGGTCACCGTCCAGGGCGTCGAGGCGGGCACCGACGCGGGGAAGTTCGGGTAGATGTCCTTGATGCCGGCGGTCTTGGCAAGGCCGAAGAACAGGTCGCCGACGATCGCGGAATTGATGTCCGCGTTCTTGGCCTTGAACTGCAGCTTACCCTTGCCGCGGCCGATGGCGATCGGCATCTGGTAGCTGCCGTAGAGCAGCTTCTCCTCGAAGGAGAGGTCCGCCGAAATGTCCTGCATCGTGCCGAACTGCACGGGCGTGGGATTCGAGACGGCCGCGCCGGTGGCGTCGGTGAGCTGCGTCCCGAACAGAATGCCGGAGCCGAAAACTTTCATGGCTGTTTCCTTTCAGATGGTGCCGGTCAGAGGGACTCGGCGGGCGTGAGATAAATGAAGCGGTAATGGCGGGTCATGACGCCGGCGGTCGCGTCGGCGTCATGACCTTCCCATTTCGTGCTGTGGCGCCGCACGCGCGCCACCAGGGATGCGATCACCGCGTCCTTGACGATCAGCGCATGCGCGCTCAGCGCGATCGGATCGGCGACCTGGTCCCACGGCGTGCCGCGCACATGGATCTCCAGCGCCAGGATGAAGGTGCTCTTGTCGTCGCGGGCGTCGACGGATTCGCTGTCCTCTTCGCTGGGCATGACGACCACGCAAGGCAGCTCGCCGCGAGACAGCGCGGCCTCGCGGCTGCGCTCGACCGCACACGTCAGTCCGGTTCCCAGGATCGATGCGACGCGCGCGACGATCTGTTCGACGACCGAGGCCATGGACTACGCCTTGCTCAAGGTGACGTGCTTGAGCACGCCGTCGTCGAGGAGCGTCACCACGCGCACGCTGTAGCCGACATTGGCGACCGTAATGGCGTCGCCATGCTTGAGGCCGGGCAGATCTGTGGCCTTCGCGGTGATCGCGTATTCCGTGCCGATCTGGCGGTCGCCAAGGATCGCCCGGTCCGGCATGTCGAGCAGCACGGTGGCACTGTTGGCCCCCGCACTGGCCGGCACGCCGAAGTCGGCGAAGAAGACGTCGAGGTCCTCGGTGATCATGGTGCCTCGATCAGCTGGCGGCCGTGCCGTCGGTGGCCGGGGAGATGGCCGCCTGGAGGTTGGCCAGGGCCTGGGCGATCATCGAGGCCTGAGCGACCGCCTGATCCTTCGCCTTGTCGGTCGCCGCCTGCTGCTCGGCCTGCAAGGCTGCGGTGCGATCCTTCTGATCGGCGTACTCCAGCTGGTGGCAGGTGATGCCATCGGCCTGTTCGAGCTCGAGGATGTCGCCCTCGGAGTAGGTCTTTTCGTTGCCCTTGTCATCGACAACGCGGTAGTTGTAGCCGCCGCGCACTTGGAAGCGTTTCTTAGCCATGGTGGTGGTGTCCTTGAAAAAGAAACGGGCGGCGCCTCGCCTGGAGGGCCGCCCGCTTGACTGCGGTGGAAAGATGGATGCTTAGGACGTCTTGGCGTCCGACATCATCGCGAAGCTGGCAGCGTGGCGCACGCCGATGTCCAGCGACTGCATGGCGCGCAGCAGCACGCCGCCCTGCGGGAACAGGGTCGAGTCGTAGGGGTTCGGCACAATCTCCAGCACGCCCCACTCGCCGATGAGCAGCTCGGCCCAGTTGCCGAAATAGATCTCGGAGCAGACGGCGCCGGAGCCGCCCTTGGTCAGGGTCGACCGGCACTGATTGCTGCGCGCGACCGCGTAGCCGTTGATCTCGCCCGGCGTGCCGGAGCGCTGGCCAAGCGGCGAGTTGGTCCAGAGGTACTGGCCCGTCGTCGACTTGAGAGTTTTCAGCGCGCCGACCGTCTTGGCGTTGGCCAGGTAGGCGAGGTTTTCCTCATCCACGTTGGCGCTCGTCAGGGCGGTTTCCAGGGCGATCATGTGGTCGATGGTGATGGCGGCGCCATCCGTGCCGCCGACGACCGAGCCGATGTTGGACGTATTGGCGATGCCGCGCGGCTGATTGGAGGAACCGAGGCCGTAGAGCGCGGCGGCGTCGATGCCCAGCGCGATCTGCTTGATCAGGTCAGCGCGCGCCAGCATTTCCACGTCCGGCGTACCCTGCATCAACATCTGCCGCGTGACGGCGGAGTAGGTGCCGATGGTCTTGTAGGCCAGCGAGACTTTGTCGAAGGTCGCTTCGGACTCGGTGAGGCCGCCGGCTTCGCCAACCCAGTAGGTCGAGGAAGCGCCGGTCTGCCGCGGGATGTCGACGTTGCCGACCAGGCCGGACAGGATGGTGGCGCCGAGCTGCAGCACGCGCGCCTTGTTGCGCAGCACTTCGATGAAGGCGCCCGCCAGCAGGTTGGTCGCCACCATCGTACCGCCCGTGGTGCCGGCGCCGGCAGTGCCGACGGCGTAGGAAGCGCGCTGGGCGAAGGGGATGTTCGTGGGCATGAAAAAGCCCTGGCTGGATTTGCCCATCCGCTTGCCGATGTCGTTGCTGACCTCCAGCTCGAAGCCGGCTTCCTTCCAGTCGTTGCGCACGATGGCGTTGATGGCGCGCAGCATGGAGTAGCGCGCCTTGTCTTTCTCCGAAAGGTCGGGCGCCATGCCGCCTTCCGACAGATTGACGGCCGGCTCGGCTTTCGCCTTGAGCTTCTGGTCGAGGACCGCGCCGCGCGCTTCCTCGATGGACGCGCCGCGCTGGATGAGGCCCGCGCGCAACTCCTCCGGCATGGCATGCGCGCGACACATGGCATCGATCTCGCGGATGCGGTTGCGCTCGGCCTCGGCGCCCTGAGCGCGGGCTTTCGGTTCGTCGATGACAGCGCCACCACCGGCAGAGCCGCCGGCAGCGCCATCCGTGGCCTGATTTTGCAGGACGTGGCGGTTCTTAAACATGGATTGCTCCTTGGGTTCGGCTTCAGCCGGCGGTTGATTGCGGGCGACAATTTCCACCCGCGCTTCCTCGTCGCCGTGACTGCGCCCGACGCCGACCGTGGGGTCGGCCGGGATCGTCACCAGCGAGATTTCATACGGCTCCCAATCGGTCGCCGTGTAGATCTCCTCCTCGACGTCTTCCTCGAACTTGAAGACGCGATACAGGAAGGAGGCATTGACCAGGACGCCATCGGCGGCCTGCTGCATGGCCCACTCGCCGCGATCGTCGCGGCCAAAGCGGACGGTGCAGTAGCCGCGGGCATCGGAGCCCATCTCGATGGCCTCCACCACGCCGAGCAGGTCGTCGCGGTCGTGGTTGAAGAGCAGCGGCATCGTCGCCTGCCGCGTGCCCTGACGCATGGCGCCCTTCGTATGACTGAGAACCTCGGTGCCGTACCACATATCCACCGGCTCTTCGGAGCTGAAGGGAAAGCGCAGCGTGCGCGCTTCGAGATCCACCAGGCCGCGCGCCTCTCGGCCATCGGGCATCAGTCGCAGGGAAATGCTGCGCTGCTGCGGCCCGAGCTTTTCGGGGCGTTGCTTGATTGTCATTTTTGACTCCAAAAAAAAGCCACCCGTAGGTGGCTTGATCTAATGCGGACGGCGTTTCGCATGACTCAGTCCTTTGCGGTTGCATCGGCGCCGCCGGCGCCGTCGCCCGTGGCCGTCGCGGCAGTGCCTTCCACGGAGTCCGGCTCGCCGCCCTCGGTTTCCGTCGCCGGCGTGTCGGGCTGCGCGGCACCCTTCTCGTTGACCTGCGCCGGGTCGGTGTCGAAGATGAGATCGAGCTCGGCCATCATGTCCAATTCCTGCCGCCGCGCCTTGAACACATCCTCCGCGTCCAGGCCGCCGGCAGTGTCGGCGATCACGTCGGACACCGTGACGAAGCCGGAGCGCACGGCCAGCTTGTAGGCCTGCACTTCCTTGGTCGGGTCGATCCACGACCAGCCGCGCGGCTTGAAGCGCACGCGCTGATATTTCGCCGTGTTGGTGTAGTAGTCGGGAATCTTGATGGCGTTGGCCATCACTGCGGCTTCAAGCCATTCGCGATGAATATCCGTGCGCAGGTTGCGAATCAGCCAACCCTGAAGAATGCGCCAGAGCGAACGATCGTCCAGCAGCGCCAGGCGCGAGCTGCTGTAATTGCTGGTCGAGTAGTCCCGCGACAGGCTTTCGTAGCTGCAGCCGACGCCGGCGGCGACCGAGCGCAGCATGAAGCGCATGAAGGGATCGATGCCGGCATTGGGCCGCGATGGATCGAAGCCCGTGAACTTCTCGCCGGGCAGCAAATGCTTGATGGTGCCGGGCTCCAGGCTTTCCGTGCGCTGCGCATCCACGACGTCGTCGCCAGACGGCAGGTCGGGGCTCTCGATGAGGCCCATGATGCTGGCGGACGCGCGCGCGGCGACGATCTCGGCTTCCTCGTAGCCGGCCATGTTGTTCATGCGCTTGAGCGTGCAGTGGAACCACGGCTCGCCGCGCGTCTGCGGCCAGCGGTCGATGACATACAGGTGGATCATGTCTTCCGCCGGCACGCGCATAAAGCGGCTCGGCTGGAAGCTGGTGAACTGGTAATCGCCGGGATGCGTCGGGTGCAGCCAGTAGGCGACCGGACGGCCCCATACGTCGATTTCGACGCCCATGCGGATGGCGTTGCCATTCGGCGCGCGCGCCGTCTGCCATTGGTCCATCAGGCGATCCGATTCGATCACCTCGAGCGCCAGCGGAATCTTGCCGCCTCCGAAAGGTTGCCGCACCTTGCGGATGAGCACTTCGCCGGCGGTGACGATCTGGCTGATGGCGACCGCCTCAATGTCGGCGAAGCCGAGCAGGCCGGCGGTGTGGCAGGTCTTGCGATCCGCCCAGGCCCCCCAGGTGTCTTCGATCTGGTTGTTGATGCTGTCCTGCAGCTTGCCGCGCGCGTTGCTGACCAGGGCCTGCATGCCGATGCCGCCGCCGACGACATTGGATCGCACGACGCGAACGGCATTCTTGGCGTGCTCGTTGTCGCGCACCAGCTGCCGCGAGCGAGCGCGCAGCAGGCGCAGGCTGGTGAGGATTTCGGAATCCGCGGAAGTGCTGAGCGCGTTCCAGTCGCTGGTAAGGCGGCCCACCTGGGCGCCGGCATAGGCGCGCGCGCCTTCACCTGCCTTGAGCTTCGCGGCGCGGGCGCGCTCCGCTTCGCGGCCGTCGTTCCAGGCCTTGAGGATCACGGAGCCCGGCTGGCGCACGCGCTCTTCGTTGTACCAGGAAGCGTTGGCAGTCATCGGCCGAACCTCACGAAAAGCTTACGCGGGTCGCCCAGGCCCTGGGCGATCTGGCGCCGGCTCTGCTCGTTGGAGACCTTGATGCGCCAGTAGCTCACCACCTGCATGATGTCGGTGATGGCCTGGAATTCCATCGTGCGGCTACCGATGGTGTAGCGCTTGATCTTGCCGCCGCTGGCCTTGAAGCTGGCAAGGGCTGTTTCGGCATCGGACAGGGCGATCTCGGCCTGGCTGCGGCCATCGTAGGGCGGCGTGAGGTCGGCCAGGTCGGCCTCGATAATCAGTTCGCCGCGACCGGCGGTAATGCGCTCGCCGGCGGCGGTCAGCGCAGCGGTCCACCAATATTTGCCCGGCGTCAGGCCGGCGCTGGCGGTGGG
>JAQTNK010000004.1:0-60000 GCA_028713915.1 Rhodocyclaceae bacterium
CGGCGGCACGCTGAGTTCCACGTCCGTGTCGAGCATCAAGGTCAACAGCAAGGAAATCCTTGCCGCCGCCACGACGGCCAGTTCGAGCGCCAGCACGGTGGCCGCCGCCATCGCCTCGAACATCAATAAATGCACGGCCGCCGCCACCGGGAATTGCCAGGCGAGCGGCTACACGGCCTACAGTTCCGGCAGCACGGTGACGATTGCGGCGCCGCTGCCGGCGAACATCACCTACACGCCGGTGATTACCTCGACGGCCGGCGGCATGACGCTGACGCCGAGCGCCTTTGCCGTCGGCAATGTTCCCGGCGCCAACCTGCTCACGGTCATCACTGCCGATCGGAACAGCTATCCCTATCCCGGCACCAGCGCCAAGGCGAGCACGCGCACCGACTGCGCCGGCACGACATGCACGTACAACGAGGAGATGACCAACTACGCCAACTGGTGGGCGTACTACCGCACGCGCATGCAAATGGTGAAGACCGCGGCCAGCCAGTCGTTTGCGTCCATCGGCACCAATTACCGCGTGGGCTACCTGAGCATCAACAACAACACCGGCAGCGACTTCATCAACCTCGACACCTTCAACGCCGCCAACAAGCACTCCTGGTATGTGAAGTTCTTCAATGCCAATCCGGGGAACAGTACGCCGCTGCGCGTCACGCTGGCCAAGGCGGGGCGTCTCTATGCCGGCAAGTTGAACGGCACCACGCTCAACGGCAGCACGGTCGTGGATCCCATGCTGTACTCGTGCCAGCAGAATTTCACCATCCTGTCGACCGACGGCTACTGGAATGAAAGCAGCACTCCGGTCCAGCTCAACGGCAGCACCAGCATCGGCAACCAGGACGGTGCAGACGTCCGGCCCTATTCCGACGGTGCGACGGTCACCTACAGCAAGTCGACCAGCCAGCTTCAATACAGCCAGACGCAGCTGACCCAGGCCACCAACCAGGTCCAGTCGCGGACGACGCAGATCCAGAGCAGCACCAGCAGCCTGCAAAAGCAGACCACGCAGTTGCAGACGCAGACGAGCACGCTGCAACAGCAGATCTCCCAGCTGCAGGGCCAGACGAGCACGCTGCAACAGCAGATGTCCCAATTGCAGGGGCAAACCAGCAGCCTGCAGAGTCAGACCAGTCAATTGCAGGGTCAAACCAGCAGCCTGCAGAGCCAGACCAGCCAATTGCAGGGTCAAACCAGCAACTTGCAGACGCAGACGTCGCAGTTGCAGAAGCAAACGTCGCAGTTGCAGAAGCAAACCAAGTCGGGCGGCAGCTGGGGGGCGTGGACAGACGTGACATCAGGCAGTTGCACCGTTAGCAGCACCGTGCATTGCCAATATGTCGTCAGGACGACGACGGGCGTGAGCAGCTGCACTGTAGTCGTGGCGTCGAGCGGGTCTCCCTACACTGTTCTTAACCCGGTGGCTTGCAATACGGTGGTGACGTCGGCCTATGCGAATGCAGCCTCCTGCACCGCGAATGCGACGCCGGACGGAAGCGGCAATACGACGCAATGCCGATATACGACGTGGACCGGGACGATGGGACTGCCGAGCTGCACAAACGCGGCGCAATCCTCCGGTCCGAACTATACGGTGGGAACTGCCTATCGCAACTGTACAACGGTGGTGACGTCGGCGTATGCCAATGCCTCGTCATGTACCGCGACGACGACGCCTGACAGCAGCGGTTACACGACGCAATGCCAATACACGACGTGGAGCGGCACCGTGGGGTTGCCGAACTGCACGAACACGGCGCCATCGTCCGGTCCGAACTACACGGTGGGAACGGCATACCGCAATTGCACGACAGTGGTGACGGCGCCGTATGCCAATGTATCTTCGTGTACGGCGACGACCACGCCCAACAGCAGCGGCAATACGACCCAGTGCCAATACAGCGCGTGGTCGGGGTGGATGGGGACGAGCGCCTGCACGGCGGTCGCGCCATCGAGCGGTCCGAGCTATACGGTCGCCACCGCGAAGCAGTGCCAGACGGTGGTGACGACGCCATACGCCAACGTGTCGTCATGCACGGCGACGACGACCCCGAACAGCAGCGGCAATACGACCCAATGCCAGTACACCGCGTGGTCGGGGTGGGCTGGTATCGGTTCCTGTACGGCGGCTGCGCAATCGAGCGGTCCGAGCTACACGGTCGCTACGGCGCGGCAGTGCCAGACGGTAGTGACGACGCCGTTCGGCGCCGCGTCGTCATGCACGGCGACGACGACGCCCGATGCCGGCGGCAACACGACCCAGTGTCAGTACAGCGCCTGGTCCGCATGGTCCGGCACGGGTTCCTGCACCCCGGTGGCGCAATCCGGCGGTCCGAACTATACGGTGGCGACGGCACGCAACTGCCAATCGGCGGTGACGTCTCCCTATGCCAACGCAGGGTCCTGCACGACGAATGCGACGCCGGACGGAAGCGGCAACACGACGCAATGCCAATACACGGCGTGGACGGCCTGGGCCAACGCGGGTTCGTGTACTTCCCTCGGGCAATCGGGCGCTTCGCCCTATTCCGTCGGCACCGCTACCCAGTGCCGGACCACCGACACCGGCTGGGTCGGGGCCAGCGCCTGTTCCCCCAGTGCGGCGAACGGCCAGACCATCACCTGCCAGGCGCTCGCCACCGGGCCGACGCCGGTCGCCAGCTGCACGCCGCAAACCGCGACGTCCGGCAACGCGTGGCTGCAGATCACCTGTCCGGTCAATAGCGTCGTTCCGGCGGTGGGCGTCGCCTCCTGCACTGCGGATCCGCCGACGGCAGCCAACAACTACGTGTCGACGAATTGCACGACGGTAACCACCGGGCCGACGTCGAGCAGCACCTGCACGCCCACGGCGGCGGCCTCGTCGAACCAATACACGACGACGACGTGCAGCGTGTCGAGCATGACGGGCGGCTCGTCGAACACCCTGGCCGACGTCGCCGAATACTATTACCAGACCGACCTGCGCACCTCGAGCCTGGGCAACTGCACCGGGGCGCCGGTGCCGCCCGCGACCGCCGGCAACGACGTGTGCACCAACAACGTGCCGACCAGCGGCCAGGACGCCGCGTCCTGGCAGCACATGACGACTTTCACGCTGGGGCTGGGCGCCTCGGGCTTCATGCAATTCTCGCCAAGTTATGCGACCGCCTCCAGCGGCGACTACTACAGCGTCAAGAACGGACTGTCGGCCGACCCGACCAATGGCATCTGCTCCTGGCAGTCCAGCGGCGTCTGCAACTGGCCGATCCCGACCAGCAATACCCAGACGACCATCGACGACCTCTGGCATGCCGCCGTCGACGGCCGCGGCGCCTACTTCAGCGCCACCAATCCGTCGTCGCTGGCGGCCGGCCTCAGCGGCGCCCTCGCCGGCGTCAGCGCCCGCCTCGGCGCCTCGGCGGCCGCGACGACCAGCAACCCGAACGTGACCTCGGGCGACAATTTCGTCTTCAGCTCGACCTTCACCACGCAGGATTGGACCGGCCAGCTCTACCGCCAGCAGATCGACCTGACCACGGGCGTGGTGCCGGCCTTCGACATCAACAACCTGTCGACCTACGATTGGGCGGCGCAAGGCGCGCTCGACGGCAACTCGGCGCGCACGATCTACACCTACGATTCGTCGTCATCCGCCGCCGCGAGCAAGCTCAAGCCGTTCGCATGGGGCAGCCTGACAACGGCCGAGCAGGCCTATTTCCAGACGGCGAACATCTCCTCCCTGTCGCAGTTCTGCGCCGCCGGCGTCACCTGCCTGTCGGCGGCGGATCAGACGGCCGCCGCGGGCGCCAACCTGGTGGCCTTCCTGGCCGGCGATCGCAGCAACGAAGGCGTGGCGACGGACATCACCAAGTATTACCGCCAGCGCGCCCACCTGCTCGGCGACATCGTCAATGCCGAAGCCGTGTATGTGAAGACGCCGCTGTACACCTATGCGGATGCCAATTACGCCGACTTCACGGCGGCCAACGCGTCGCGCCAGGGCATGGTCTATGCGGCATCCAACGACGGCATGCTGCATGCGTTCAACGCCTCGACCGGCGCGGAAGTCTGGGCGTATGTGCCGGCGATGGTCCTGCCCAATCTGTACAAGCTGGCGGACAAGAATTACGCGGCCCTGCATCAATATTTCGTAGACGGCACGCCGACGTCGGGCGACATCTGCCCGAACGCGCCGGCGTCGACCTGCAGCGTCAGCCAGTGGAAGACCATCATCGTCGGCGGCATGAACCGCGGCGGTCGCGGCTACTATGCGATGGACATCACCAACCCGGCCGCGCCCAAGCTCATGTGGGAGTTCTCCGATACCAACATGGGCTACACCTACGGCAATCCGCTGATCACCAAGCTGGTCGACGGCACCTGGGTGGTGCTCGTCACCTCGGGGTACAACAACATCACGCCGGGCGACGGCGTCGGCCGGCTGTACGTGCTCAACGCCAATACCGGCGCGCTGATCAGGTCGATCAGCACCGGCGTCGGCGATACCACGACGCCAAGCGGCGTCGCGCACATCAACGCCTGGGCCGACAACGCCATGTCCGACAACACCGCGCTGCGCGTCTATGGCGGCGATCTGCTGGGCAACCTGTGGCGCTTCGACATCAACGACAACGTCGGCGCGTCCGGCTACGAGGCGGAGCGCCTGGTGACGTTCTACGGCAACGCCGCCGGGACGACGGTGCAGCCGATCACCACCAAGCCGGAGCTCGGCGACGTCGGCGGCTATGCCGTGGTCTTTGTCGGCACCGGCCGCTATCTCGGGACTTCCGACCTCGCCGATACCAGCTTGCAGTCCTTCTATGCCGTGAAGGATCGCATGGCCACGCCGCCGGTGGCCGCCTTCGCGAATCCGCGCGCGAGCGGCTCGGGCTTCGTCCAGCAAACCGAGACGAATACCACCTGCCCGACCGGCACGCCGGCGACGATCTGCACGACGGGACAATCCGTGCGCGTCAGCACCAGCAATGCCGTCAACTTCGCGTCCGACAACGGCTGGTTCCTGGATCTGCCGGACAGCGGCGAGCGCTCCAACACCGACCCGACGCTGGCGCTGGGCACGCTCGGCTTCACGACGAACGTGCCCAATGTGAGCGCCTGCACCGCCGGCGGCTACAGCTATCGGTACTTCCTCGATTACCGCACGGGCGCGGCGGTGTCGACGTCCACGACGCAGGTCGTGGCGGCGAAGCTGGGCAATGCGCTCGCCACCCGCGGCGTCTTCGTGCGCTTGCCGAACAACACCGTGGTGCAGCTGACGCGCATGTCCGACGGCACCACGGTCACCTCGAACGTGCCGATCGGCAGCGGCAGCGGAACGCTGCGCCGCATCTCCTGGCGCGAGCTGGTGAACGAGTGAGGGCTTTTCTGTATAATGCGCGGCCTTAACGCAAGTTAAGCCGCTGTAGCTCAGTTGGTAGAGCAGCGCATTCGTAATGCGAAGGTCGCCAGTTCGAATCCGGCCAGCGGCACCAGTAATCCAAGGGCAGTCCTCGCGACTGCCCTTGTTGTTCCAGGGGACATGGCATGCAGATCAAGGACAGCGTATTCATCGTCACCGGCGGCGCCTCGGGTCTGGGCGCCGGCACGGCGCGCCTGCTGGCGGCCAACGGCGCCAAGGTCGTGGTTGCCGATGTCAACCAGGCCGGCGGCGAGGCGCTGGCGGCCGAATTGGGCGGCGCCGCGCGCTTTGCGCTGACCAACGTTGCCGACGAGGCCAGCGCGCAGGCGGCCGTCGCGCTCGCGCTTTCCGCTTTCGGCGGCCTGCACGGCTTGGTGAATTGCGCCGGCATCGCCATCGGCGAGAAGACGGTGGGCAAGGAAGGTCCGCATGCGCTGGCGACGTTCAAGCGCGTCATCGACATCAACCTGATCGGCACGTTCAACATGATCCGCCTGGCGGCGGACGCCATGGCGAAGGCCGCGCCGAATGCGGCCGGCGAGCGCGGCGTCATCGTCAATACCGCTTCGGTGGCGGCTTATGACGGTCAGATGGGCCAGGCGGCGTATGCAGCCTCCAAGGGTGGCATCGTCGGCATGACGCTGCCGATCGCGCGCGACCTGTCGCGCAGCGGCATCCGCGTCATGACCATCGCGCCGGGCATCTTCGAGACGCCGATGCTGCTGGGCATGCCGCCGGAAGTGCAGGAGGCGCTGGGCAAGATGGTGCCGTTCCCCTCGCGCCTGGGCAAGCCGGCCGAATACGCGGCGCTGGTCAAGCATATCGTCGAGAACGTGATGTTGAACGGCGAGGTGATCCGGCTGGACGGCGCGATCCGCATGCAGCCGAAATAGTTCTTGCCGCACCACATGGCCGGGGCGCGCTGGGGTATCCTTCCGCGCCCTTGTCGTTTCTGGAACCTTCGTGTCCGATAGCTGTTACCACTGCGGTTTGGCGGTGCCTGCCGGGGTCGACTTTCCCGTCGAGGTCGACGGCCAGCGCCGCGAGATGTGCTGCGTCGGCTGCCAGGCAGTGGCCCAGGCCATCGTCGCCAACGGCCTCGACGACTATTATCGCCACCGCGACGCCATGCCGGAAAGCCCGCGCGAGGCGCTGCCGCAGGAACTGCAGGAACTCGGGCTGTTCGACCACCCCGACGTGCAAAGGAATTTCGTGCGCCCGGTCGGCGAGCACGAGCGCGAAGCGGCGCTGATCCTCGAAGGCATCACCTGCGCCGCCTGCGTCTGGCTGAACGAATCGCACATCGCCCGCCAACCCGGCGTCACCGCGGTCGACATCAACTACGCGACGCGGCGCGCCCGCGTGCGCTGGGACGAGCGGCAGACCAAGCTGTCGCATATCCTCGAAGCCGTCGCCGCCATCGGCTACCGCGCCCATCCTTACGACACCGCCAAGTCGGAGCAGCTCGCCAACAAGGAGCGGCGCCTGGCGATGTGGCGGCTGTTCGTCGCCGGCTTCGGCATGATGCAGGTGATGATGTACGCGGTGCCCGTCTATCTCGCCAGCGACGGCACGATGACGCCCGACATCGAGCAGCTGATGCGCTGGGCGAGCCTGATCCTGACGCTGCCGGTGATGTTCTATTCGTCGATGCCGTTCTTCAAGGGCGCCTGGCGCGACATCCGGCTGCTGCGCGTCGGCATGGACGTGCCGGTGGCGCTGGGCATCGGCAGCGCTTTCGTCGCCAGCTGCTGGGCCACTTTCGTCGCCGGCGGCGCCGTGTATTTCGACTCGGTGACGATGTTCGTCTTCTTCCTGCTCGGCGGGCGCTACATGGAGATGATGGCGCGCCAGAAGTCCGCCCGCGGCGTCGAGGCGATTTCCAGGGCGCTGCCGGCGTTCGCCGAACGCTACCTGAGCTATCCGGACGGCGCCACCGAGCGCGTGGCGGTGCACTTGCTGGTGGCCGGCGACATTTTGCGCGTCAAGCCAGGCGAGACGATTCCGGCAGACGGCTGCGTCGTCGACGGCGAGAGCAGCGCGGACGAGGCCTTGCTGACGGGAGAGAGCCGGCCGGTGGCAAAGCGCAAGGGCGATGCGGTCATCGGCGGCAGCGTCAATATCGCCAGCCCGTTGGCGCTGCGCGTCGAGCACGTCGGCGAGGCGACGCGCCTGGCCGCCATCAAGCGCCTGATGGAGCGCTCCGCCGCCGAAAAGCCCCATGTCGTCGTCATGGCAGACCGCATCGCCGCGCGTTTCGTCGGTGCGCTGCTGCTGCTGGCGCTGGCGACCGGGATCGCCTGGTGGTGGATCGATCCGGCGCGCGCCTTGTGGGTATTCGTCGCCGTCCTCGTGGTCAGCTGCCCGTGCGCGCTGTCGTTGGCGACGCCGGCGGTGTTGACGGTGGTCACTGGCGCGCTGGCGCGCCGCGGCGTGCTCGTGACGCGCGGCCACGCCATCGAAACCCTGGCGCGGGCGACCGATTTCGTCTTCGACAAGACCGGCACGCTGTCCGAAGGACGGCCGGTCCTGGTCGAAACGCTGGCCTTGGGCACCATTACGGCAGCCGCAGCGCTGCATCTGGCGGCGGCGATCGAGCAAGGCTCAGAGCATTCGCTCGGGCGGGCGCTGCGGGAAGCGTCGGCGGACGCCGACTTGCCGGACGTCGAAGGCGCCCGAGCCTATACCGGCAAAGGCATGGAAGCGCGCGCGGCGGGGCGCGTGGTGCGCATCGGCACGCCGGAGTTCGTCGGCGCCCTGCACGGTGGAGCGGCGCCCGAGCAGGCGGCGGCCTGGGCCGCAGCGGGCGACACCGTCGTCGCCTTGGCCGACGAGCACGGTTGGCTGGCCCTGTTCCGGCTCGCCGACAAGCCGCGCGCCGGTGCGGCGGAGACGGTTTCCATGCTGCGCGAACTTGGCCTGCGCGTCGCCGTGTTGAGCGGCGACGCCCCGGCGACGGTCGCGCGGACGATGCAGACATTGGGCGTCGATGCCGGGGCGGGCGGCATGACGCCGGAAGGCAAGCACGATTACCTGCATCGTCTGCAAGAAAAAGGTGCCATCGTGGCGATGGTCGGCGACGGCGTGAATGACGCGCCGGTGCTGGCGCAGGCCCATGTCTCCGTGGCCATGGGGGGCGGCACCGACCTCGCCCGCAGTCAGGCCGATGTCGTCCTGCTGGCCGACGACCTGCGTCAGCTTGCCGCCGGCGTCGTCCTGGCGCGTCGCACGCTGCGTACCATCCGCCAGAACCTGGCCTGGGCTTTCGCCTACAATCTGCTGGCGATTCCGCTCGCCATGGCGGGATGGGTCACGCCATGGATGGCGGGCATAGGGATGTCGGCGAGTTCGCTGCTGGTGGTGCTCAACGCCTTGCGGCTACAAGATAAGGACGTGGCTTGAAATGGATATCCTCTACTTGCTGATTCCGATGTCGGTCCTCCTCGTCTTCTTCATCGGCGTGCTGTTCTGGTGGTCGCTGAAAAGCGGCCAGTTCGAGGATCTCGAAGGCCCGGCCTACCGCATTCTCCGCGACGACGACAACGTGGCGCCGCCGCCGGAACCCGCCGAGCGGCCGCCCGCGCGGTGAGGTGAAATTGGCGGTCGTTTGATGCAGATCAAAGCTCGGCAATCGGTTTTTTCCCATACTCCGCGAAAGGTTTATTGGCTGGCAAGTTGCTTCAGTCATGCTTTAGTAAGTCTCTCTGTTGGGGTTGGGGGTGCGCTTCTGCGCACCCTTTTTTTTCGTTCAAAAGTTTTTTTGCTTACGGCTTTCTTACTGTTGGTGTTTCTCGTAGAATCCACACGGGACCCAGGGTCTATTGCGCCATGAGAAATTTGTCGGCGAAGCAATATTGATATGGATCAAAATCGCACGATTCTCGGCGTGTATCCTCGCCCGCGGTGCTGCCTAAAGGGGTAGGCAGCTGACGAAACCGGTTTCTTTTCTGTTCATATGAGGTGAATCCATCATGCAATCGCAAGCGACTTACAACTACAAAGTCGTGCGCCAGTTCGCCGTGATGACTGTCATCTGGGGCATCGTCGGCATGCTGGTGGGCGTTATCATCGCCAGCCAGCTCGTCTGGCCCCAGCTGAACGTCGTCGAGTG
This sequence comes from Rhodocyclaceae bacterium, assembly GCA_028713915.1. Taxonomy (GTDB): domain Bacteria; phylum Pseudomonadota; class Gammaproteobacteria; order Burkholderiales; family Rhodocyclaceae; genus Nitricoxidireducens. Next base: position 9,522 of record JAQTNK010000004.1, read on the forward strand.
GCTGTCGTACGGGAGGCTGCGTCCGTTGCACACCAACGCGGTAATTTTCGCGTTCGGTGGCTGTGCCTTGTTTGCCACGTCGTACTACAGCGTCCAGCGCACGGGCCATACCACGTTGTTCGCGCCTGGACTCGCAGCCTTCACCTTCTGGGGTTGGCAACTGGTCATCCTGCTTGCCGCACTTTCCCTGCCGCTGGGTTTCACCACCGGTAAGGAATACGCGGAACTCGAGTGGCCCATCGACATCCTGATCACTTTGGTCTGGGTTTCCTACGCCATCGTGTTCTTCGGCACGCTGGCCATCCGCAAGACCAAGCACATTTATGTGTCGAACTGGTTCTTCGGCGCCATGATCCTGGCCGTCGCGGTTCTGCACCTGGTCAACAGCGCGGAGATTCCGGTTCTTGCTGCAGGCATCCTCACGCCCAAGTCCTACTCGGCCTACGCCGGCGTCCAGGACGCGATGGTGCAGTGGTGGTACGGCCATAACGCGGTGGGCTTCTTCCTGACCGCGGGCTTCCTTGGCATGATGTACTATTTCGTGCCGAAGCAGGCCGGTCGCCCGGTGTATTCCTATCGCCTGTCGGTCGTGCACTTCTGGGCGCTGATCTTCACCTACATGTGGGCGGGTCCGCACCATCTGCACTACACGGCGCTGCCCGACTGGACCCAGTCCCTCGGCATGATCTTCTCGCTCATCCTGCTGGCTCCCTCCTGGGGCGGCATGATCAACGGCATCATGACCCTCTCCGGTGCCTGGCATAAGCTGCGCGACGACCCGATCCTGAAGTTCATGATCACGTCCCTGTCCTTCTACGGCATGTCCACGTTCGAAGGCCCGATGATGTCGATCAAGACCGTCAATGCCCTGTCGCATTACACGGACTGGACCGTCGGCCACGTGCACTCCGGCGCCCTGGGCTGGGTCGCGATGATCACCGCGGGTTCCATCTACTACATCATTCCGCGCGTCTTCGGCCGCACCGAGATGTATTCGACGCGACTGATCAACGTCCATTTCTGGATCGCCACCCTCGGCACCGTGCTCTATATCGCTGCCCTGTGGATTTCCGGCGTCATGCAGGGCCTGATGTGGCGCGCCACCAACGTGGACGGCACGCTGACCTACACGTTCGTCGAGGCCGTCAAAGCCAGCTACCCGTTCTGGACGATCCGCATCGTCGGCGGTGGGCTCTTCCTCGTGGGCATGCTCATCATGGCCTACAACATGTTCAAGACGATCGGCCAAGGCAAGGCGGTCGATGCTCCGGTGCTGCTGCCGGCAGCGGCCCACTAAGCCCCGCCCAATCGTTAGGAGCTATCAATCATGCTAACTCATGAGAAAATCGAAAGTAATGTAGGCTGGCTCATCGTCCTCATCGTGTTGTTGGTGAGCGTCGGTGGCTTGGCCGAAATCGTGCCGCTGTTCTTCCAGAAGTCCACCACCACGCCGCTGAACGAACTGGTCAAGCCTTACGATCCGCTGCGGCTGGCGGGCCGCGACATCTACCTGCGCGAAGGCTGCTACAACTGCCACTCGCAGATGATTCGTCCGTTCCGCGCCGAGACCGAACGCTATGGCCACTATTCCGTGGCCGGCGAGTTCGTCTATGACCACCCGTTCCAGTGGGGCTCCAAGCGCACCGGCCCGGACCTGGCCCGCGTCGGCGGTCGTTACTCCGACCAATGGCATCGCATCCACCTGCTGAACCCGCGCGACGTCGTGCCCGAGTCGAACATGCCGGCTTACTACTGGCTTGATCGTCCGCTCAAGGAGCCGAACATCGGCGCCAAGATGGCAGCGTTGCGCGCGGTTGGCGTTCCCTATACCGACAAGGAAATTGCCGACGCTCCCGCAGCGGTCGCCGGCAAGACCGAGTTGGAAGCGGTGATCGCCTATCTGCAGGGCATGGGCCTCGCACTCAAGCAGACCCGCTAAGCGCGCAATGGACATCAACGATCTTCGCTCCCTCTTCACGGTGCTGTCGTTCTTTGCTTTCGGCGGCATCGTGTGGTGGGCGTACTCCAGCCGGCGCGAGCAGGCATACCACGAGGCGGCAATGATGCCTCTGGAGGACGATCTTCCGGCGCCTGTTGCCGGGCGTGACGCGGATCAAGCGAACAACTGAAAGGAATTCGACATGGATTTCAACAACACGAACGACTTTGTCAGCGGCTTCTGGAGCCTCTACGTCATCGTGATCACGCTGGTCAGCGTGCTCGGATGCGGGGTGTTCCTGCTGGTTCAAGACAAGGCTATGACCAATGCCGGCAATACCACCGGCCACGTTTGGGACGAAACACTCGAGGAGTACAGCAACCCGCTGCCGAACTGGTGGCGTTGGATGTTTTACATCACCGTCGTGTTCGCTCTCGTCTATCTCGCCGTGTATCCGGGTCTCGGCTACTTTGGCGGCAGCTTCGGCTGGACCGCTCGCGGCCAGTATGACGGCGAGATGAAGAAGGCCGACGAGCAGTACGCGCCGATCTTCAACAAGTTCCTCAAGATGGACGTCAAGGCTGTGGCCGCCAATCCGGAAGCCAAGGAAATCGGCCAGCGCCTGTTCCTGACGTACTGCACGCAGTGCCACGGCTCCGACGCCAAGGGCGGCAAGGGTTTCCCGAACCTGACCGACAGCGATTGGCTGTGGGGCGGCACGCCCGACAAGATCAAGGAATCGATCACCAAGGGTCGCGATGCGATGATGCCCGCCAAGGGCACCAAGCCGGACCTGACCGATGACGAGATCAAGGACTTGGCCAACTACGTCCGTTCGCTGTCCGGCCTGTCGGCGGATGCGGCGCGTGTCGAAAAGGGCAAAGCCCTGTTCCCGCTCGCCTGCGCCGCTTGCCATGGTCCGGAAGGCAAGGGCAACGTCGGCGTGGCGCCGAACCTGACCGACAAGACCTGGCTGTACGGCAGTTCGGAAGACGAAATCATCAAGGGCATTAGCCACGGCCGCGTCAACCGCATGCCGGCTTGGGGCGAGTTCCTCGGCGAAGCCAAGGTCCATCTGCTGACGGCCTATGTTTATGGTCTCGGCGGCGGCAAGGATGAACCCGCCGCTGCTGAAGCGGCTCCCGCTGCACCTGCCGCGGATGCCGCACCCGCGGCGACTGAGAAGAAGTAATATAGTTGGCCCCTCCCCGGCTTCGGCCGGGGAGTTTCATTACTTCTCTATCAGCATCCCCTCCTAATGAGTAACGAGTCCAAGACGGCGTTGCCCGTCGGCCACGAGACTCCGGCCGCGTTGCCGAAGAGTCTTTATCAAGCGCACAAGAAAATCCACCCCCGCACGGTAACGGGCATATTTGCCACCTGGCGATGGGTTTTTGTTTGGATCACCCAGCTTCTTTTTTACGGCCTGTGCTGGTTGCCCTGGAATGGGCGCCAAGCCGTGTTGTTCCATTTGGCCGAGCGTAAGTTCTACTTGTTCGGCATAGTGTTGTGGCCGCAGGATGTGATCTGGCTTACCGTCCTGCTGATAATTTCCGCCTACGGACTTTTCCTGTTTACCGCAATCGCCGGGCGCCTCTGGTGCGGCTATGCCTGCCCGCAAACGGTATACACCTCCATCTTCATGTGGATCGAGAAATTGGTCGAGGGCGATCGCAATGCGCGCATCAAGTTGGATGCCGCGGAGCTCGATGGCGCCAAGCTCGCCAAGCGCGTGATCAAGTATGGCCTGTGGGCGGCCGTCGCCGCATGGACAGGCTTCACCTTCGTCGGCTATTTCACGCCGATCAAGTCGCTTGCCGGCTCCTTGATGTCGTTCTCGCTGGGGCCGTGGGAGACGTTCTGGTTCATCTTCTACAGCAGCTTTACCTATCTCATGGCGGGTCACTTGCGCGAGCAGGTGTGCCTCTATATGTGCCCCTACGCCCGCTTCCAGGGCGTCATGTTCGATCCTGACACGCTGGTCATCACCTACGACGTCGAGCGCGGCGAGCCGCGCGCACCGCGCAAGCGCGGCGAGGATTACAAGGCCGAAGGCAAAGGCGACTGCGTCGATTGCGACCTTTGCGTTGCCGTCTGCCCAACGGGCATCGACATCCGCAAAGGCCTTCAATACGAGTGCATCGGCTGTGCCGCCTGTATCGACGTTTGCGACCAGGTCATGGCCAAGATGGACTATCCGAAAGGCCTGATCCGCTATTCGACCGAGCACGCCATCGCCGAACATTGGAGCTGGAAGGACATCCTTGCCCACATCGTCAGGCCGCGCGTCATCCTCTATTCGGTCATCCTTGGCATGATCGTGGTGGCGTTCGCCTGGGGGCTCGCCACCAAGGCGAATCTGCGCGTCGATGTGATCCGCGACCGCGGCATCCTCGCGCGTGAAGTCGAGGGCGGCCTCATTGAGAACGTCTTCCGGCTGCAGTTGATGAACGTCAGCGAGCAGCCGCACCGCTATAACTTGACCGTGTCCGGGCTCGACAAGATCGACCTCGTCGGCGACCACGTGGTGGACGTGCCGGCGGCGCTGACGAAGAGTCTCGTCGTCTCGGTGCGCGTGCCGCCGGAGGCCGGAAAAGCGGGTTCGAACGTAATTTACTTCGACGTCAAGGCAGCCGACAACGAGAAAGTTTCTGTCCATGAAAAGGCGATATTCGTAATCCCATGAACACACCGCACGTTGTCAAACCTTGGTACCGCGAACCCTGGCCGTGGATCTTGATGGCCGGCCCTTTCATCGTCGTCATTGCCGCCACTTACACGGCCTACCTGGCGATGTCCTCGGCCGACGGTCTCGTCGCCGACGATTATTACAAGCAGGGCTTGTCGGTCAATAGGACCATCGCCCGCAGCGATTACGCCCAGAAGCTTGGCGTCGCCGTTGCGCTGCACGCCGCTGAAGGCGGCTTCGCCATCACGCTCAGCGCGCGCGACCAGAGCTTCGTGCCGCCGCAGTCCCTGATCGTCACCTTGTCCCACCCGACGCTTGCCGGTATGGACCAAACCGGCGTCTTCGAGCGCAAGGGCGACACCTACACCGGCAAGCTGCGGCTGCCGGCGGCCGGGCACTGGATCGTCCTCGTCGAGGACGCGCCCAAGTCGTGGCGCCTGGAAGGCAATGTCGTATTGCCGGCATCGGGCGAAACGGTCATCGGCGGGGAGTCCGCCGATGTTCGCAACTAGCGTCATCTTCACAACTAGAAAGGGGAAACTATGGCCTGGCAACTTCTATTCGGCAGCGACATCGGCCTGTTTAGCTTGTTTACCATCGGTTTTATTCTCGTCATGGCGGTCTTCTTGATCGGTTACGTCAAGAGGCACGCGATCGAAGACGCGCAGAAAGTCGCCAAGCAATAGCGACCTCGCCTTTATGGCGACAGGAGGGGATGGAGGCGAGCCTTCGTCCCCTTTTTAGTTTGACGGTCCGACGCCGATCGGCGGCGGCGCCAGATTGACGATCCGCGAAAACAGGCTGCGAAACTCATGGTCGAATGCCACGCCAAAACGAGGGTCGCCGTTCTCGCCGAACGCTTCGGCGATCTCCACCCAATCGACGGGCGTCAGGTGTTTCTTCGCCAGCGGAATGACGATCTTCTCTTCCACCGCCACATGCTGGCGCGTGCTGTCGGCGAATTTCTCCACGGCCGCGGCGAATAGTTCAAGACCGTTTGGCTTGCCCGCCTCATAGCAGCCGAGCGCATGCTCGAGCTCGCGCACCTGACGGCTGCCGTCGAGGTGCTGTCTTTCAAGCTCGTCCAGCAATGCATCGGCTTCGTGCGTGCGGGAGCGCAGCCGGGCAAACAGGTAGACGTCTTCCTTGGGATGATGGATCTTTTCGGGAAACGCTTCGAGGTAGTAGACCATCGCCCACAGCAGCTTGAAGTCGGGTGCGCTGCCCTTCTCGCGCATCTCGCGCAAAAGATAATGCAGCCCATGCACAATGGCCGCGAACGACCGGTGCTCGTCATGGAGAATGGCGAGAGCCGCGTTCAACACCGGATTTGCCTTGCCTTCCGCTCGCCGCTGGCCTGAAATTCGCGCCGCGCCGTCGCCAGGCTAACGGTAAACCAGGACCGGCACCTTGGAATGCGTAAGTACCTTCTGCGTTTCCGAACCCAGCAGCAAGCCGCTGAAGCCGCGTCGCCCGTGCGACGCCATAAAGATCAGATCGCACGCGGAATTGTTGGCGGCCTCGATGATGGCCTCATAGGGGATGTCGCTGGTCGAGCTGACGGAGCTGCAGTCGACGCCGGCCTCAGCGGCCAGCTTCTCGCAGGCGCCGAGGACCTCGGCGGCCTGCTTGTCGGCCATCTCGGCGAACTTTTCGGGCGTCGTGGGATCGATCAAGGCGCCTTCGCCGTAGAACGCCACGGGATAATCCGGCTTGGCGAAAAAGAAGGTGATGCGCGCACCTGCATCGTGCGCGAAAGTGATGGCGCGCCTCACCGTGTCGGTCGACAATTGGGACCCGTCGGTGGGAACAAGAATATGTTTGAACATGCCGTTCGCTCCCAAGAAATGAATCGTAGAACCATCTGGCGCTTGCCGCCGGCGCGGGCCGACGCGAAGCCACCCGCTACAGGTCCAATCATAGCGGATTATGCGGGCCACGTTCCCGCCGATTCGCCATCGCGCGAGCGTATTCGCGTGGCTTCGGCGGCAACGCTCCGGCCACAATAAAGGCATAGAATTGAATTGGTTCAGCCATAGCCAAGGAGCGAAGCATGGCCACTACGAAACCGCGAACCGCCGCGAGTCCCCAAGCGGCCTGGCGCGCCGTTGACGAGGCGGTCGAATCGAACGTCGACCCGATGGGCATCGTCATGCCGATCCTGCATTCCCAGTTGGCGTGGATGATGCACCCGCAGGAACTGGCGGACGCGATGGCCCAATTCTCAAGCCGCATGCTGGCCTTGAACGCGCATTCCTGGTATCGGGCGCTGGGTTTGCACAGCGCCGACGTGGAAGAGCCCAATCCGGGCGACCTGCGCTTTGCCGATCCGCTGTGGACCGAATCGGCGAGCTGGGACATCGCCAAGGAATGGTACCTGGCGATGACCCACCAAGTGCAGAACATGCTCTACGAAACGCCGGGGCTATCGGGCAAGGACCGTCGGCGCGCGGCATTCTGGTGGCGCAAGTGGCTCAACGCGATGGCGCCAACCAACTTCCTGTGGACCAACCCGGTGGCGATGAGGAAGGCTGCGGAAACGAACGGCGAGAGCCTGATGCGCGGCCTGCATAACTTCCTCGCCGACCTCAAGGCCGGCACCGTGCGCATGACCAATCCGGCCGACTTCACGGTCGGCAAGAATCTCGCCACGACGCCCGGCAAAGTCGTCTTCCGCAACCGTCTCCTCGAGGTAATCCACTACGCGCCGTCGCAGGCCAAAGTCTATGAAACGCCCATCGTCATCGTCACGCCCTGGATCAACAAGTTCTACATCCTGGACATCAACGCCAAGAAGAGCCTGATGAAGTTCCTGGTCGACCAGGGTTTCGACGTCTATGTAACGAGCTGGAAGAATCCGACGGCGGACATGCGCGACGTGACTTTCGACGACTACCTGGTCGATGGCATCGGCCAGATCATCGACGTTGCGCGCAGCATTTCCGGGGCGAAGCAGGTGCATGCCGCCGGCTATTGCATCGGCGGCGCTGCGCTGGCGGCCTACATGGCCTGGGTCAACCGGCACTACCCGGCCGACGAAGTGCCGGTGAAGAGCGTCACCTTGCTCACCACCTTGGTCGACTATCACAAGCCCGGCGACATCGAAGTCTTTCTCGACGAAAGCAGCTTCAGCTACCTGGCGCGGGCGATGGCGCAGAAGGGCTTTCTCGACGGTAAGGAGATGGCCGCCGCGTTCCGACTCCTGCGCTCGAACAGCCTGATCTGGCATTACGTCGTGCACGGCTACCTCTACGGCGAAACGCCGCCGCCGTTCGACATCCTGTACTGGAACATGGACACGACCCGCATGCCCGCCGCCATGCATACCTGGTATCTGCGCGAGTTCTACCTCAACAACAACCTGATCAAGCGGGACGCGCTGACCATCGCCGGCGAGCCGATCGATCTGGAACGCATCGTCCAGCCGCTTTACGCCGTGTCGGCCGAGGACGACCATATTGCGCCGTGGAAGCAGGCCTTCCGCGTCAATGCCTTTGTGTCCGGACCGAAACGCTACGTGCTGTCGAGTTCCGGCCATATTCTCGGCATCGTCAATCCGGTGGTCACGCCGCCGAAACGCGAGTACTGGGTGGGCTCGGCCGAGCGCCACGATACGGCGGACACTTGGCGCGAGCGCTCCAGGCATCACGCCGGCAGCTGGTGGCAGGACTGGATGACCTGGATCAAGCCCCAGTCGGGCCAGCAAGGCGAGCCGCCGGCGCTCGAGACGGCGCAATACCCGGCGCTCGCCGACGCGCCCGGCAGCTACGTGCTCGAGCCCTGACGACGACCGATGCCGGCGACGGCGAGCGCCGGCCGCGCAGCCGCCGCAGCGCGCAATGGCGCCCCGATTTCCCCGCTTTCGTAGTACGGTATATTGCCCTGTCATGGGCGAAAACGAGTAACCTTGCGGCTCTCTTTCCTGGCCATGGCGATGACTGTCAGCTCCCTTCCCCCCTTGCGCCTCAAGGGCCGCGACTTGTTGCCCATCGTCCAGGGCGGCATGGGCGTCGGCGTTTCCGCCCACCGTTTGGCGGGCGCCGTGGCGCGGCAAGGCGGCATCGGCACGATCGCCAGCGTAGACCTGCGGCGCCTGCATCCGGACCTCATGGCACGCACCGAGCGCACCTCGGCGCTGTCCGGCGCGGCGCTCAAGGACGCCATCAATGCCGCCAACCTGGAAGCCCTCGACCGCGAAGTGCGGGCCGCCAAGCAGCTGGCGCAGGGCCGCGGCATGGTGGCGGTGAATGTCATGCGCGCCGTCTCCGACTACGTGGCCCACGTCCGCCAGGCCTGCCACAGCGGCGTCGATGCCATTGTCATGGGTGCCGGCCTGCCGCTGGACCTGCCCGAGATGGCTGCGGACCACCCCGGCGTGGCGCTGATTCCCATCCTCTCCGACGTGCGCGGCATTTCCCTGCTGCTCAAGAAATGGCTGCGCAAGAACCGCCTGCCCGATGCCATCATCATCGAACATCCGCGTTACGCCGGCGGCCACCTGGGCGCGCCGCGGCCGGAGGACATCGTCGACACGCGCTTCGATTTCGCCACCGTGCTGCCGGGCGCCATCGCCGCGCTGCGGGAACTGGACATCGACCCGGCTGCCGTGCCGCTGATCCCGGCCGGCGGCATCAACAACTTCGAGAAAGTGCAGACGCTGCTCGGGCTCGGCGCCGCGGCCGTTCAGGTCGGCACGCCGTTCGCCGTGACCGAGGAGGGCGACGCCCATCCGAATTTCAAGCGCGTGCTTGCCGACGCCAGGCCCGAGGACATCGTCACCTTCATGAGCGTCGCCGGGCTGCCGGCGCGCGCGGTGCGCACGCCGTGGCTGGCAAACTATCTCAAGCGCGCCGAGAAACTCTGCGCGGCGGCGGTCGGCAAGGCGCACAAGTGCACACTGGCCTGGGACTGCCTGCTATCCTGTGGCCTGCGCGACAGCCTGCCCAAGGCCGGCCAGTTCTGCATCGACAACCAGTTGGCGGCGGCGCTGCAGGGCGACGTCGAAAAGGGGTTATTTTTCCGGGGTGCCGAGAGCCTGCCCTTCGGATCAGCGATCCGCCCGGTCAAGGAACTCATCGACTATCTGATGAACGGCAAGATGCCTCAGCTTGCCTGAAGGAGACGCACGTAATGACGAGCGGCGAGGGACGGGACAGCGGTCGCGAATTGCGGCGCATCGTGCGCATCAACGAAGAGATCAAGACCGTCGTCAAGACGGCCTACCGCATCAATCTGATGGCGATGAACGCCATTTTCCTCGCCAAGCGCGCCGGCCAGTCGGCCCTCGGGTTCGGCGTGCTGTCCAACGAATTGCGCCGTTTCGCCACCGAGCTCGAACAGCAGATGATCGCGCTGGGCCAGGCGACCAGCGGCAGCGTCGTGACGGTTACCGCGATGGTCAAGGAAGCCCATGTCGTGCGGATGCTCGAGCGGGCGCGCGCCGAATGCGACGGCCGCGGGCGCGATGCGCTCGACGCCTTGCTGCGCCGCCACCGCGAGACGACGCTGACCGACCGGCGCGACCAGGTCGCGGCGCTCAACCGCAACCTGGCGATGATGATAGAAAGCACGGCGCGCCTGGTGGAAATGGGCGGCGTCCTGGCGCGCTCGGCGAAGATCGAAGCGGCCTATGGCGGCGGCTTCAGCCAGTCGCTCAAGCAGGTATCCAGCGATTTCGAAGGCACCATCGGCGAGATTCGAAAATCGCTCGACAGCCTCGGCAAATTTAGACTGCGGGAGTTTGCGGCATGAAAACCATGCGTGTCATTTACGAAGATGGCGGCCACAAGTGGCACGCCATCGTGCGCGACCCGAATCGCCCCCACTACCTCATCGACACCAACGAATACCTGGTCGTCGCCGGCGATGACGCCATACTCGTCGATCCGGGCGGCAGCGAAGTCTTTCCCGCCGTCTTCTCGGCCCTGTCCACCCAGTTCGATCCGCGCAAGATCGGCAAGCTCTTCGCCTCGCACCAGGATCCGGACATCATCTCGTCGCTGTCGATGTGGATCGAGTTCAATCCCGACATCAAGTGCTATCTGAGCTGGCTGTGGTCGTCGTTCGTGCCGCACTTCGGCGGCACCAAAGAGACCTTCATCGACATCCCGGACAAGGGCATGGACATCGTCGTCGGCGGCCAGCGGCTCCAGGCGATTCCGGCGCATTACCTGCATTCCTCGGGCAATTTCCACCTCTACGATCCGAAGGCGAAGATCCTGTTCTCCGGCGACGTCGGCGCAGCGCTGCTGCCGGCCGGCGAGGATGGCATGTTCGTCGAGAATTTCGATCGCCACATTCGCCATGCCGAAGCCTTCCACCGCCGCTGGATGGGTTCGGAGCGCGCCAAGCGCGACTGGTGCTCGCGGGTTTCCCAGCTCGACATCGACATGCTGTGCCCGCAGCATGGCGCCATCTATCGAGGCGCGGACGTCAAGCGCTTCATCGACTGGTTCGCGCATCTCGACGTCGGCGTCATCCACGGTTGATCGCGGCGCAGCCCGGTTCTTGATTGTCGTCAAGGTCAGCCCTGGGGAATGGCGGCGAGAATCCCGTCAACTTCAACCGGACGATAGACGACATGAGCCAACCGACCCAAGCCCTGCGACACCATCACAAACACTGCGACGACCTGTTTGCCGAGGCCGAGGCCCTGGCCAATGCCGGCGACTGGACGGCCTGCGAAACCGCCAACGCGAAATTTCTCGGCGAGATCGAAGCGCATTTCGCCACCGAAGAGCAAGTGCTGTTCCCCGCCTTCGCGGCCGCCACCGGCATGAGCGGCGGTCCCGTTTCCGTCATGCTCATGGAGCACGCCCAGATGCGTGACCTCATGGGCCAGATGACCGCCGCGCTCAAGGCGCGCGACGGCAATGGCTACGGCGGCGCCGCCGACACCCTGCTGATCCTGATGCAGCAGCACAACATGAAAGAGGAGAACATCCTTTACCCGATGTGCGACAGTTCCCTGGCGGCCACCGCCATCGATATCGGCGGCGCCCTGGGCGAACGCCTGGAGGGCGCATGCCCGAGGTGAAGCTGATCGATGGCCGCGACCTGTTGCCGCCCGAGCCGCTCGAGCTGGCGGTGGCGGCCCTCGACACGCTGGCGGCCGGCGATGAACTCATGCTGCTGCTCTATTGCCAGCCGCAGCCGCTGTTCGGCATCCTGCGCCAGAACGGCTACAAATGGGTGGAAACCGTCCAGGACGACGGCACTCATGAAATTCGCATACGCAAGACCTGATCGGGGCCGTGGGCCCAGCGCCGGGAAGAGTCGTGCATCCTAATCTGTCGTTCGAACAGGCGCCGCCGATTTCGGTACCGTACCGGTTCTTCGTCACGGCGCCCTGGTTCGGCGCCGCTGCCGGATTGCTGCTGGCGTGGCTGGGCCCCGACGCCCTGGTGTCGCGCTGGGCGCCGGGCGCGCTTGCCGTGACCCATTTGCTCGTGGTCGGCTTCATGCTGCAGGCCATGTGCGGCGCCTTGCTGCAATTCGCGCCGGTCGCCGCCGGCGGCAACGTCTGGCGCCCCCGGCTTCTTGCCAACGCCGTGCATCCGCTGCTGGCGACCGCCGCGCTGGTGCTGGCGGCGGCCTTCGTGTCGTCCTTCGGCCCGCTGTTCATCGCGGCGGCGAGCATTTTCGCCGTGGCGATCGCCGCTTATGTCGTCGTCGTCGGGCTCGCCTTGCGCCGCACGCCGGCCCAGGGGGCGACGCTCATGGCCTTGCGGCTGGCGGTGGTCGGGCTGGCCGTCACGGCGACGCTCGGCATCACCCTGGCCACGGGCCTCGGAAACGGGCGCAGCTTACCCCTGATCGAAATCACGCTGGTGCATGCCGCCTGGGGCCTGGGCGGCTGGGCGCTGATGCTGGTGATGGGCGTGTCCTATTTCGTCGTGCCGATGTTCCAGCTGACGCCGCCTTATCCGCTGCGGCTCGCCAAGGCCTTGCCGCTCGCCCTGGTGCTGGTGCTGGGGCTCTGGTCCTGGCAGCTCACCGGTTCCGCCGCGCCATGGCAGACGGCCGTGCTGCTCGCCGGCATGCTGCTGGCGGCCGTCTATGCGGCGACGACCCTGGTGCTGCAGGCGCGGCGGCGGCGCAAGGTTGCCGATCCGACCTTGTATTTCTTCCGCGGCGCGATGACCTGCCTGCTGCTCATCGCGGCCTTCGGCCTTTGGTTCGCCGTGGACGCTGAGGCCGGCGCCGATCCGCGCGCGGCCGTCTGGATCGGCGTGCTGGCCATTCCCGGCGTCTTCGTGTCGGCGATTTCGGGCATGCTCTACAAGATCATTCCCTTCCTCAACTGGCTGCACCTGCAGCGTTTGGGCGGGCCCGGCGTGATGCCGCCGAACATCCGCGAGATGATCCCGGCGCGGACCATGACCGGCCAGATGTGGCTGCATTTCGCGGCGGTCGCCGGGCTCTTGCTGGCGGTGCTGCAGCCGCTGCTGACGCGGCCGGCGGGCCTGCTGTTCGCCGCTTCCTGTGCCTGGCTCGGCGTGAATCTCGCCGGCGGCGTGCGCACCTACCTGCGCTTCAGGGACCGGATGCTCGCCAGCGCCGCCACGTCCGCAAGCTGACCCGGCGACAGCCATGTACGCCGCCATCAAGTACCTTCACATCGCGTGCGTCGCCCTCAGCGGCGCGGGCCTGTTTCTGCGCGGCCTGCTGATGATCGCCGCTTCGCCGCTGCTGCAGCACCGCTGGGTCAAGGTTGCGCCCCACGTCAACGATACGGTGCTGCTGGCGGCGGCCATCGCGCTGGCGGTGATGAGCCGGCAGTTCCCGTTCGTCGAGGCCTGGTTGACGGCCAAGTTGTTCGGCCTGATGGGCTACATCGTCCTCGGCGCCGTCGCGCTCAAGCCCGGCCGCCCGCGCGGCGTGCGCATCGCCGCCTGGCTCGGCGCGCTGGCGGTGTTCGCCTATATCGTCTCGGTGGCGATTACCAAGAGCCCGTGGGGCTTGTTCAGGGCGGTTGGTGGTTGAGCAGGCGCTTCAGTCCGGCCGCTTCGAGGATGCGGATGTGCTTCTGATGCACGCTGATCAGGCCCTCGTCCTGGAAGCGCGAAAACGCCCGGCTGACGGTCTCGAGCTTGAGGCCCAGGTAGGAGCCGATTTCCTCGCGCGTCATGCGCAGGTGGAACTCCTGCGGCGAATAGCCGCGCGCGGTGAAGCGTTGCGACAGGTTGAGCAGGAAGGCGGCCAGCCGCTCCTCGGCGCGCATCGTTCCCAGCAGCATCATGACGCCGTGGTCGCGCACGATCTCGCGGCTCATGACCTGATGGAAATGGCGTTGCAGGGCCTGGACTTCGCGCGACAGCTGTTCGAGCTGAACGAAGGGTATGATGCAGATCTCGCTGTCTTCGAGGGCGATGGAATTGCAGGTGTGGATGTCGGTGCCGATGCCGTCCATGCCGAGAATTTCGCCGGCCATCTGGAAACCGGTGACCTGGTCGCGGCCGTCTTCGAGCAGAATGTCGGTCTTGAAGAAACCCATCTTGATGGCGTAGATCGCCTCGAAGGGATCGCCGGCCCGATACAGGTGATGGCCGCGCTTGACCTTGCGGCGAGCGCCGACGAGTTGGTCGATCTGGGCGATTTCCGTTTCGGAAAGGCCATAGGGCAGGCAAAGTTCCCGCAGGTTGCATTGGGAACAAGCCGCCTTCAGCGAGGTCAATGTAATTGGAACAACGTTTTGTGAAGGCACGCTGTTGTCAAGCCGTTTGATCTGGGTCAATATCGACCCGTTGGGGATTCGGCATCTTATCGTCTCGTTAACCTAGGCAGCAATGCTGACCCGGATGTGAGCAATTATCAAGAGTTGATTTTCGATCCGCAGATTATTCGTCGCTTCGACGTCAGCGGACCGCGTTACACCTCCTATCCTACCGCCGACCGCTTCGTCGAAGCTTTCGACGCTGAAGCGTATCGCCTCTGGCTGGGGAAGCGCACCATCGGCGGCATCAGTCGACCGTTGTCATTATACTTCCACATCCCTTTCTGCAATACGATCTGCTACTACTGCGCCTGCAACAAGATCATCACCAAGGATCACGGCCGTTCCGCCAAGTACATCAAGTACCTGGGCAAGGAATTGGCGATGCAGGCGGCGGCGCTGGACGGCAGTCACGACGTCGTGCAGTTGCACTGGGGCGGCGGCACGCCGACCTTCCTCTCGCACGACGAAATGCGCCGTCTGATGGATCTGACGCAGCAGCATTTCCGCCTGTTGCCGGGCGGCGAGTATTCGATCGAAATCGATCCGCGCAAGGTCGGGCGCGACACCGTGAAACTGCTCGCGGACCTCGGCTTCAACCGCATGAGCGTCGGCGTTCAGGACTTCGAGCCGGAAGTGCAGCAGGCCGTCAATCGCGTCCAGACGCTGGAGGAAACCCGCGTCGTCATCGACGCGGCGCGCGAGTTCGGTTTCAAGTCGGTGTCGGTCGACCTGATCTACGGCCTGCCCAAGCAGAACGTCATCCGCTTCAACCATACGCTCGACGAAGTCATCAAGCTCTCGCCGGACCGCCTCTCGATCTACAACTACGCGCACCTGCCGAATCTCGCCAAGCCGCAGCGGCGCATCAGCGAGGCCGAGCTGCCGACGCCGGACGCCAAGTTGCAGATCCTGCAAACGGCGATCCGCCGGCTGACCGACGCGGAATACGTGTTCATCGGCATGGACCACTTCGCCAAGCCCGACGACGAGCTCACCGTCGCCCAGCGCCAGGGCCGGCTGCACCGCAACTTCCAGGGTTACTCGACTCACGCCGACGCCGACCTCATGGCCTTCGGCGTGTCGTCGATCGGCAAGGTCGGCCCGACCTACGCGCAGAACTACCGCACCCTCGACGAGTATTACGACAGCCTCGACCGCGGCGTGCTGCCGGTGATGCGCGGCCTCGAGCTGACGGCCGACGACCTCCTGCGCCGCTCCATCATCCAGGCGCTGATGTGCCACTTCGAGCTGTCCATCGAGTCCATCGAGATCGCCCACCTGATCGACTTCAAGTCCTACTTCGCCGCCGAACTCGCCGAACTCGCCGAGATGGAGCAAGCCGGGCTGCTGAAGATCGAGGACCAGTGGATCACCGTGCTGCCGCAGGGCCGCATGCTGGTGCGCGTGATCGCCATGGCCTTCGACAAGTACCTGCGTTCCGACCGCGAACGCGTGCGTTATTCCAAAGTCATTTGATCGGCTCCACCTTCCTGACGCTGTTCCTGGTCGGTCTGCTCGGCGGCACCCATTGCGCCGGCATGTGCGGCGGCATTGTCGGCGCGCTGTCGCTGCAAGCCGAGCAAGGGCGCAGCGCGCTGCCCATCCATCTCGCCTACAACCTCGGCCGCATCGCCAGCTACACGCTGGCGGGGGCGCTGGCCGGCGCCATCGGCTATGCCTTCGGCGACATCCTGCCGGTGCAGCGCGGCCTCTACCTGTTCGCCAGCCTGATGCTGCTCGCCCTCGGCTTCTACCTGCTCGGCGCGACACGCACATTGGCGCTCGTCGAGCGCGGCGGGCAATGGCTGTGGGCGCGCGTGCAGCCCGCCACGCGGCGCTTCGTGCCGGTGCGCGGCGCGGCGCAGGCGCTGCCGCTCGGCCTGCTGTGGGGCTGGCTGCCCTGCGGTCTCGTCTATAGCGCCCTGACCACGGCGCTCGCCTCCGGTTCGGCCGCGCGCGGCGCCCTGGCGATGCTGGCCTTCGGCCTGGGCACGCTGCCCAACCTGCTGCTGGCGGGCCTGCTCCTGGCGCGCTTCCGGCGCTTCGCGCAGGCGCAGGCCACGCGCATGGTGTCGGGCCTGCTGGTCTTGGGCTTCGGCTGCTACGGCCTATTCAATTTCTGGCGCACGCTCTAAGTCCGTCTCGCCGGCCGCAGCTTCAGGTGAGATAATTAGCGTTCGCTAATATTTTCCCGGAGAGAGAGCATGGCGGTTACTCCCCACGAACTGGTCATCGAGGCCAAGTCACAGATCAAGGAAGTCGGCACCAGCGAGGCGCAGGCGCTGCTCGGCAAGCGTCTGGTCATCGACGTGCGCGAGTACGACGAATTCGCGGCGGGCCACCTGCCCGGCGCGATCAACATTCCGCGCGGCGTGCTGGAGTTCAAGATCGGCATGGTGCCCGAATGCGCGAACAAGGACGGCGCCTTCCTGATCTACTGCCGCACCAGCGGCCGCGCGGCGCTGTCGGCCGTCCAGCTGCAGAAGATCGGTTATACCAATGTCCTGTCCATGGCCGGCGGCTTCGAGATTTGGAACAACGAAGGGCGGCCGACCGAAAAGCCGGAACCGATCAACTTCGAGTGATGCCATGACCGCGGCCCGCGCAGCGCTCGACGTTCCGATTGCCGGCATGACGTGCGCGGCCTGTGCGGCGCGCATCGAAAAGCAGCTCAACAAGCTGCCGGGCGTCGACGCCGCGGTCAATTTCGCCGCGGAACGCGCGGCGATCCGCTACGACGCGGCGACGGCGACGGCGGCGCAGCTCGTCGACGCCATCCGCAAGACCGGCTTCGAGGTGCCGCCGCGCACGGTCGAACTGGCGCTCGGCGGCATGACATGCGCCTCTTGCGCGGCGCGCATCGAAAGGCAATTGAACAAGCTGCCGGGCGTCGAGGCGGTCGTCAATCTGGCGGCCGAAAAGGCGCACGTGCGCTACGTTCCGGGCCTGGCCGCGCCGGACCTGTTGGTCGCGACGGTGGTGAAGACCGGCTTTACGGCCAGCATCTCGACGCAGGACACGCACGGCGAGGAGAAGGCGCGCAAGCTCGCCGTCTATCGCGCGGAAGTGCGCCGTTTCTGGATCGCGGCGGCGCTGACGCTGCCGCTGGTAGGGCAGATGATTTTCATGGCCGCCGGCGGCATGACCCACGGCGAGCCCTTGCCGCGCTGGCTGCAGCTGCTGCTGGCGACGCCGGTGCAGTTCTGGATCGGCTGGCGCTTTTACGTTGGCGGCTTCAATGCCCTGCGCGGCGGCAGCGGCAACATGGATGTGCTCGTCGCCCTCGGCACCAGCATGGCCTGGATCTACAGCGCGGTCGTGACGCTGGCGGGGCTCGACCATCAGCACGTCTATTTCGAAGCGTCGGCGACAGTCATCACGCTGGTGCTGCTCGGCAAGATCCTCGAAGCGCGCGCAAAGGCCAAGACCTCGGCGGCCATCGAAGCCCTGGTCAAGCTGCAGCCGCAGACGGCGCGCGTCGAGCGGGACGGGAAACTGGTCGAGCTGCCGGTGGCGGCGATGATTCCCGGCGACGTCTTCGTGGTGCGCGCCGGCGAAGCAGTGGCGGTCGACGGCGACGTCGTCGACGGGAGCTCCAGCGTGGACGAGGCGATGCTGACCGGCGAGAGCCTGCCGGTCGCCAAGGCCGCGGGCGACAAGGTCTTCGCGGCGACGGTCAACGGCGACGGCCTGTTGCGCTGCCGCGCCACCGGCGTCGGCGCCAACACGTTGCTGGCCGGCATCATTCGCCTGGTCGAGGAGGCGCAGGGCTCGAAAGCGCCGGTGCAGCGCCTGGTCGACCGCGTCGCGGCGATCTTCGTGCCGGTGGTCACGGCCATCGCGCTCGTCACTTTCGTCGCCTGGTGGTGGCTGGGCGGCGATTTCACCGTGGCGCTGGTGAACGCCGTGGCCGTGCTGGTGATCGCCTGCCCGTGCGCGCTGGGGCTGGCGACGCCGACGGCCATCATGGTCGGCACGGGCAAGGGCGCGCGCGCCGGCATCCTCATCCGCAACGCCCAGGCGCTGGAACTCGCCGAGAAGATCGACGTGCTGGCCGTCGACAAGACCGGCACGCTGACCCAGGGCAAGCCGGCGGTGACCGACGTGGTGGCCTGGGGTGATGCCGCGGCCGACGAGGTCCTGCGCCTGGCGGCGAGCCTGGAGCAGGGCGCCACGCATCCGCTGGCGCATGCCATCGTCGCGGCGGCGCAGGCGAAGCAGCTGGTGCTCTCCCTGCCGACCAACACTGCGGCGACGCCGGGCCGCGGGCTGGCCGGAGAAATCGACGGCGCGGCGGTGATGCTCGGCTCGCCGGCCTACCTCGCCGCGGCCGGCATCGCCGTGCCGCAGGACGCCGTGGCGCGCTTGCAGGAGCAGGGCCGCAGCGTGGTCGCCGTGGCGCATGGCGGACATGCTATCGGCATGATCGGCATCGCCGACCCGATTCGCGCCAGCTCGCGCGCGGCGGTGGCGCGGCTCGCGCGTCTGGGCGTCGAAGTCGTGATGCTGACCGGCGACAACGCCCGCACGGCGGCGGCTATCGCGCACGAGGCGGGCATTGCGCGCTTCGAGGCCGAAGTGCTGCCGGGCGACAAATCGCGCGCGGTGGAAAAGCTCAAGGCGGCGGGCAAGCGCGTCGGCATGGCCGGCGACGGCATCAACGACGCGCCGGCGCTGGCGGCGGCGGACGTGAGCTTCGCCATGGGCGCCGGCTCCGACGTCGCCATGAAGGCGGCCGACGTGACGCTGATGCGCAACGACCTCGCGTCCGTGCCCGACGCCATCGAACTCTCGCGGGCGACGCTGGCGAAGATACGCCAGAATCTCTTCTGGGCCTTCATCTACAATGTGCTGGGCATCCCGCTCGCCGCGCTGGGCTTTCTCAACCCGGTAGTGGCCGGCGCGGCGATGGCCATGAGTTCGGTCTCCGTAGTCAGCAATTCGCTGCTGCTGCGGCGCTGGCATCCCAAGGAGTGAGCGTGATGGAAACGACGGTACTGAAAGTGGGCGGCATGTCCTGCGGCGGCTGCGTGGCGAGCGTGACCAAGGTGCTGCAGGAACTGCCCGGCGTGGCCAAGGCGGAAGTCTCGCTGGAAAAGGGCGAGGCGAGCGTCGACTTCGAAGCGGGGCGCGTGACGCGCGCCGCGCTGGCGCAGGCGATCGTGGACGCCGGATTCGAGGCGAGCTGAGCCCTGTATAATCGGGGCTTTTCGAAGGAGCATTCCGTGGGCCTCGACCGCGTTCCCCCCGGCAAGGACTTGCCGAACGATTTCAACGTCGTCATCGAAATCCCGATGCACGCCGAGCCCATCAAGTACGAAGTGGACAAGGAGTCGGGCGCGATTTTCGTCGACCGCTTCATGTCGACCGCCATGCACTACCCGTGCAACTACGGCTACATTCCGCACACCATCGCCGGCGACGGCGACCCGGTCGACGTGCTGGTGATGTCGCAGTTTGCGCTGCCGCCCGGCGTGGTGGTGCGCTGCCGCCCGATCGGCATGCTGAAGATGACCGACGAGGCCGGCGACGACGCCAAGCTCCTCGCCGTGCCCGTCGACAAGCTGACGCCCATGTATCACAATATCCAGAGCCCGCGCGATTTCCCGCAGATCCTGCTCGACCAGATCGCGCACTTCTTCGCCCACTACAAGGACCTGGAACCCGGCAAGTACGTCAAGGTCAATGGCTGGGTCGAGGTCGAAGATGCGAAGCGGGAGATCATGGACGGCGTCAAGCGCTACGAGGACGCCAAGGAAAAGCCGGCGTTCTGATGCGCCGCCACTGACGGTTACGTCATGCCCTCGCTGAAAATCGCCATCGGCCAGATCAACTGCACGGTCGGCGACCTCGCCGGCAATGCCAAACGCATAATGGATGCCGGCCGGCGGGCGCAGGAACTGGGCGCCGACCTGTTGGTGACGCCGGAGCTGGCGCTCTGCGGCTACCCGCCCGAAGACCTGCTGTTGCGGCCCGACTTCTATCGCGCCTGCCGGCGCGAACTCGAAGCGCTTGCCGCGGCGGCGCCGTTGCCGCTGGTCGTCGGCCACCCGGAAGAGCGCGACGGCAAGCATCACAACGCCGCCTCGTTCCTGCGCGGCGGCCGCATAGCAGCCACTTACCGCAAGCACCGCCTGCCCAACTACGAGGTCTTCGACGAGGAGCGCTATTTCGTCGCCGACGTCGATCCCTGCGTCATCGAGCTCAAGGGCGTGAAGATCGGCCTCAACATCTGCGCCGACGTCTGGGAAGCGCCGGCCGCGGCGGCGGCAAAGGAGGCCGGCGCGGACCTGCTGCTGGCGCTCAATGCTTCGCCCTTCCACATGAACAAGCAGCAGCAGCGCTACGAAGTGCTGCGCGCGCGCGTCCTCGATACGCGCATGCCGATCATCTACGCCAACATGGTCGGCGGCCAGGACGAACTGGTGTTCGACGGCGCCTCCTTCGTTCTCGATGCGGCCGGCCGCGTGACGCATCAGCTGCCGGCCTTCGTCGAGGCCATCGGCATCGTCGAGATCGAGGGCGGCCGCATCCTCCCCGGCGCGGTGGCGCCGGCCATGCCGATCGAGGCGGAGGTGTATGAAGTCCTCAAGCTCGGCGTGCGCGACTACCTCGGCAAGAACGGCTTTCCCGGCGCCATCATCGGTCTGTCCGGCGGCATCGATTCGGCGCTGACGCTGTGCGTCGCCGCCGACGCGCTGGGGCCGGACAAGGTGCGCGCGGTGATGATGCCTTCGCCCTACACGGCGCAGATGAGCCTCGACGATTCGCGCGCCATGGTCGAGCGGCTCGGCGTGCGCTACGACGAGATCGCCATCGAGCCGGCGATGAAGACTTACGCGGCGATGCTGGAACCGCTGTTCGCCGGCCTGCCGCCGACGCCCTGGGCCGACACCACGCCCGAGAACCTCCAGGCGCGCATCCGCGGCATGGTGCTGATGGCGCTCTCCAATCGCACCGGCGCCATCGTCCTGACCACCGGCAACAAGAGCGAGATGGCGGTCGGCTACGCCACGCTCTACGGCGACATGGCCGGCGGCTTCGCCGTCATCAAGGACGTCTTCAAGACGCTGGTCTATCGCGTGGCGCGCTACCGCAACTCGCTTTGCAAGCCGGGCGCGGAAGCGATTCCCGAGAACATCATCACGCGTCCGCCGTCGGCGGAACTGAAGCCCGACCAGACCGACCAGGATTCGCTGCCGCCCTACGACATCCTCGACGGCATCATCGAGGCCTACATGGAGCGCGACCAGAGCCCGCGCGAAATCGTCGCCATGGGCTACCCGGAAGCGGACGTGCGCCGCGTCGTCGGCCTGCTGAAACGCAACGAGTACAAACGTCGCCAGTCGCCGGTCGGCATCCGCATCAGCCAGCGCGGATTCGGCAAGGATTGGCGATATCCGATAACATCACGCTATTCGGACGAATGGTAGTGAATCTGGAGACAACGCAATGAAGAAGATCGAAGCCATCATCAAGCCTTTCAAGCTCGACGAAGTGCGCGAGGCCCTCTCCGAGGTCGGCGTCACCGGGCTCACCGTCACCGAAGTCAAGGGCTTCGGCCGCCAGAAAGGCCACACCGAGCTGTATCGCGGCGCCGAGTACGTGGTCGACTTCCTGCCCAAGATCAAGATCGAAGTGGTGACCGCCGACGACACCGTCGAGTCCGCCATCGAAGCCATCGTCAAGGCCGCTCGCACCGGCAAGATCGGCGACGGCAAGATTTTCGTCACCGCAGTCGAGCAGATCGTGCGCATCCGCACGGGTGAAACCAACGAAGCGGCGATCTGAGGACGGCGTCCTCGGATAGCCGCGTTGCGGCAAGTTAGCGGGCCGCTCGCAGCATCACGATGACCGCTCCGGCGCCGCCGTCGGCGGCGCGGGCCTGGCAGAAGGCGAGGACTTCGTTCCTTTGCGCCAGCCAGCCCAGCACCAGTTTCTTCAGCACCGGCTCCCGTCCCGGCGAGCGCAGGCCCTTGCCGTGCACGATGCGCACGCAGCGGTCGCCGTGCGCGCTGCACTCGGCGAGAAAGATCGCGATGTGCCGGCGCGCTTCCTCGCGATTCATGCCGTGCAGGTCGAGTGCGGCCTGCACCACCCAGCGGCCGCGGCGCAAGTCGCGCAGCACGTTGTGCGCGATGCCCGGCCGGCGCCAGGCGGCTTCGTCGCCGCCTTCGAGATGCAGGTCGAGCAGGGCGGGGCCGTGCAGCGATTCATCGAGGGCGGCGCGTTCGTCGCGGCGATGCTGGCGCGGGATGGCCGCCGGCGGCGGCGGTTCGTGGTGCGCGCGGTCCGTGGCCAGCGGCACGGCGTCGGCGACCGCGGCGCGGAACAGTTCTGCGTCTTCCGCGCGCGGACTTTTTTTCACATTGCGTCTATTCGAGGCTGTCGAGATAGCGCTCGGCGTCGAGCGCGGCTTCGCAGCCGCTGCCGGCGCTGGTGACCGCCTGCTTGTAGAACGGATCCTGCACGTCGCCGGCGGCGAACACGCCGGGAACCGACGTCGCCGTGGCGTTGCCCTTGCGGCCGGCCTGGGTGACGACGTAGCCGTTCTCCATATCGAGCTGGCCTTCGAAAATGGCGGTATTGGGCTTGTGGCCGATGGCGATGAACACGCCCATCAACTTGATGTCTTCGGTAGCGCCGGTGTGCACGTTCTTGATGCGCATGCCGGTGACGCCGGTCTTGTCGCCGAGCACTTCGTCGAGCGTGTGGTCCCACTTGATCGTGACCTTGCCGGCCTTCTCCTTCTCGAACAGCTTGTCCTGCATGATCTTCTCGGCGCGGAACTTGTCGCGGCGATGCACGACGGTGACATGCCTGCAGATGTTGGCGAGGTAGAGCGCTTCTTCGACGGCCGTGTCGCCGCCGCCGATCACGGCGACGTCCTGATTCTTGTAGAAGAAGCCGTCGCAGGTGGCGCAGGCGGACACGCCCTTGCCCGCGAACGTCTGCTCCGAAGGCAGGCCGAGGTATTGCGCCGAGGCGCCGGTGGCGATGATCAGGGCGTCGCAGGTGTATTCGCCGGCATCGCCGATCAGCCGAATCGGCTTGTCCGCGAGCTTCGCCGTGTGGATGTGATCGAAGATCATTTCGGTGTTGAAGCGGGCGGCATGCTTCTCGAAGCGCGCCATGAGTTCCGGACCCTGCACGCCTTCGGCATCGGCCGGCCAGTTGTCGACGTCGGTGGTGGTCATGAGCTGGCCGCCTTGCGCCAGGCCGGTGATGAGGACCGGGTTCAGGTTGGCGCGGGCGGCGTAGACGGCGGCGGTGTAGCCGGCGGGGCCGGAACCGAGGATCAGCAGGCGGGCGTGTCGAGTGGTCATTGGGATTCCATTCCAGCGGGTTGGCAGTGGCGAAATTATAGCGTCGGCGTCAGGCCATGCCCGATTGCTTCGCGCGATAGGACGGATAGCGCCCGGTTATCGCCCGTGCTCGACGGATTGGCGCCAGGCCTTGTCTCTAACATCGGACGGCGATGACTACCGTAGCCGGACAATTCGATACGCGCGCGCGCCTGAACCAGCCCCCCGCTGCCCAGCCGCTGCCCGAAAAAATCGCCGCCGTCGTGCATGAAGCGCGCTGGCTGGTCGTCGCCGTCGCCTGCCTTTATCTCGCCTTGATCCTTTGGGGCTACGCCCCGGCCGACCCGGGCTGGTCGCACAGCGTCCAGGTCGAGCGCATCGCCAATCCGGGCGGGCGCTTCGGCGCCTGGCTCGCCGATCTCATGCTTTATGTATTCGGCATATCGGCCTGGTGGTGGGTGATGTTCCTCGGCTTCCTGGTGGCCTGGGGCTACCATCGCCTCGACGGACTGCTCGGCGGCGACCGCCGCCCGCTGCTGATTTCCGTCGCCGGCTTTCTCGTCGTGCTCGCCGCCAGTTCCGGCATCGAGGCCATGCGTTTCTGGAGCGCGAAGCTGAGCCTGCCGCTGGCGCCGGGCGGCATGCTCGGCCACGAGATCGGACGCTACGCCGCGGCCTATCTCGGCTACATCGGCGGCACGCTGATCCTGTTGGCGCTGTTCGTTGCCGGCCTGAGCCTATTCACCGGACTGTCGTGGATCGTCGCCGTCGAGCGTTTCGGCGGCCTCATCGAAGACGCCGGCTCGGGCCTCGTGCGGCTTTGGGAAACCTGGCAGGACCGGCGCTACGGCCGCCTCGTCGCCGAGCAGCGCGAGGCCGTGGTCCAGGAGAATCTCAAGAAGATCATCGAGACGCCGCCGATCAAGATCGAGGTGGCGGAAGCCGAGATCCCGGTCGCGCCGAAGGCCATCGCCCGCGCCGAAAAGGAGCGGCAGGCGCCGCTGTTCTTCGATGCCCCGGGCGGCGCGCTGCCGCCGCTGCATCTGCTCGACGAAGCCAGCCACAATCCCGCCGACCTGCCGGCGGCGGAAACGCTGGCCTTCACGTCGCGCCTGATCGAGCGCAAGCTTGCCGACTTCGGCGTCGAAGTGAAAGTACTCACTGCGCTGCCGGGGCCTGTGGTGACGCGCTACGAGATCGAGCCGGCGACGGGCGTGAAGGGCGCCACCATCGTCGGGCTGGCGAAGGACCTGGCGCGCGCGCTGAGCCTCGTCAGCATCCGCGTCGTCGAGACCGTGCCCGGCAAGTCCTGCATGGCGCTGGAACTGCCGAACCAGCGCCGGCAGACGGTGCGGCTGTCGGAAATCATCGGCTCGCAGGCCTACAACGCGATGCATTCGGCGCTGGCCGTGGCGCTCGGCAAGGATATCGGCGGCCTGCCGGTGGTCGCCGACCTCGCCAAGATGCCGCACCTGCTGGTCGCCGGCACCACCGGCTCGGGCAAGTCGGTCGGCATCAACGCCATGATCCTGTCGCTCGTCTACAAGTCCGAGCCGAAGGCGGTGCGCATGATCATGGTCGATCCGAAGATGCTGGAACTCTCGATCTACGAAGGCATTCCGCATCTGCTGGCGCCGGTCGTCACCGACATGAGCAAGGCTGCCAACGCGCTGCACTGGTGCGTCGGCGAAATGGAGCGCCGCTACAAGCTGTTGAGCGCGATGGGCGTGCGCAACCTGTCGGGCTTCAACAGCAAGATCGCCGAAGCGAAGAAGTCCGGCCAGCCGCTCGCCAATCCGCTGTCGCTGACGCCGGAAGCGCCCGAGCCGCTTGAAGCGCTGCCCCACATCGTCGTCGTCATCGACGAACTGGCCGACCTCATGATGGTGGTCGGCAAGAAGGTCGAAGAGCTCATCGCGCGTCTCGCCCAGAAGGCGCGCGCCGCCGGCATCCACTTGATCCTGGCGACGCAGCGGCCGAGCGTCGATGTCATCACCGGCCTCATCAAGGCCAACATCCCGACGCGCATCGGCTTCCAGGTGTCCTCCAAGATCGACTCGCGCACCATCCTCGACCAGATGGGCGCCGAGGCGTTGCTGGGCCAGGGCGACATGCTCTATCTGGCGCCGGGCACCGGGCTGCCGACGCGCGTGCATGGCGCCTTCGTCTCCGACGACGAGGTCCATCGCGTCGTCGATCACTTGAAGAAGGTCGGCAAGCCCGAGTACATCAAGGACATCCTCTCCGCGCCGCCGGCCGAGAATGCCGAGGGCGGCGCAAGCGGCGAGGCTGGCGGCGACGCCGAAGCCGACCCGATGTACGACCAGGCCGTCGATGTCGTCCTGAAGACGCGCCGGCCGTCGATATCGCTGGTGCAGCGCAATCTGCGCATCGGCTACAACCGCGCCGCGCGCATGATCGAGGCGATGGAGAAAGCCGGCCTGGTCTCGTCGATGAACGCCGCCGGCAACCGCGAAGTGCTGGCGCCGGAATCGGCCGCATAGGATTTCGCGTTTCCAGGAACAGGCCGGATCTTTCGCCGGCGATACGAACGATGGCGCCGTTGCCTTCATTGCCCGCGGCTACGTTGTCGGTCACGGAATCGTAGACCTACCGCGCGCAGCGATCACTTTGCGCAATGATTGTCGGCGTTCGTGCATTCGCCTATACTTTGTTGAAATATTCAACAAAGAGGCGGGTTGCCATGTCCACTGTGAATTTCAGCGTGCCCGATGATGTCAAGGACCAGTTCAATGCCGTGTTCGCTGGGCAAAACAAGAGCGCCATCATCACCGAGTTGATGCGCGAGGCCGTCGAACGTGCCCGACGCCGGGACCGCGGCCACGCCGCGATCGGGCGCATTCTGGCACGGCGCGACACGGCGCCGGTCACTACGGCGGCGGCGTTGCGCAAGGCGCGCGCGCAAGGCCGAAAGTGATTGTCGTGGTTGACGCCAGCGTCGCCGCGAAATGGTTCTTCCGCTTTCGCAATGACGAGCTGCACGTGCAACAAGCACTGGCGATACTTGCCGGCATCGACGACGGACGCATACGCATGCTCCAGCCGCCCCATTTCATCGCCGAAATGGCGGCGGTGCTGGCGCGCGAGAAGCCGCGGGATGCGCAGGCCGACCTTGCCGATCTCATGGAAATGATGTTTGACGAAGACGATGACCGGGCGCTCTACGCGACCGCCTGCGAGTTGGCAGTGCGGCTGAACCACCATCTTTTCGACACGTTGTATCATGCTGTGGCCTTGCATACTTTGGGCGCGACGCTGGTGACTGCGGACCGCAAGTATTTTGACAAGGCACAAGCGGTCGGCAGCATCGCTTACCTATCCGAACTTTCCCTATGATCCGACGATTCCTTGCGACAGCCATCGTTGTTGCTCTGCCCTTGTCTGCGGCTGCTTCCGGCCTCGACCAGCTCAAGACCTTCCTCGACACCACGCACAGCGCCCGCGGCACCTTCGCCCAGAGCGTGGCCAGCAAGTCCGGGCGCAAGCCGCAGCAGTCGACCGGCAGCTTTGCCATGGCGCGGCCCGGAAAATTTCGTTGGCACTACGAAAAGCCGTACGAGCAACTGCTGGTCAGCGACGGCGAGAAGCTCTGGAGCTTCGATCCCGACCTGAACCAGGTGACGGTCAAGAAGCTCGGCAAGGCGCTCGGTTCCAGCCCGGCGGCGCTGCTGGCCGGCGGCGACCTCGAAGGCCATTTTGCGCTCAAGGACGCCGGCGAGGCCGACGGCATCGAAATGGTCGACGCCACGCCGAAGGCGGCCGATGGCAGCTTCGAGCGCGTGCGCATCGGCTTCAAGGACAACCTGCCGCGGGTCATGGAAATCCGCGACAACTTCGGCCAGGTGACGACGCTCGTATTCGCCGAGTTCCATTCCAATCCGGCCTTGCCGCCGGGCGAGTTCAAGTTCTCGCCGCCCAAGGGTGCCGATGTCGTCGGCGAGTAACGACCTTTTTGCGGTGGCGCCCCATGCGCCGCTCGCCGAACTGCTGCGGCCGAAGACGCTCGACGAAGTGATCGGCCAGGCCCATCTCGTCGGTCCAGGCAAGCCGCTGCGCCTCGCCTTCGAGTCGAAGACGCCGCATTCGATGATTTTCTGGGGTCCGCCAGGCGTCGGCAAGACGACGCTGGCACGGCTGATGGCGGACAGCTTCGATGCCGAATTCATCGCGCTCTCGGCGGTGTTCGCCGGCGTCAAGGACATCCGCGAGGCCATGCAGCAGGCCGAACTCACGCTGGCGCAGCACGGGCGGCGCACCATCCTTTTCGTCGACGAAGTGCATCGCTTCAACAAGGCGCAGCAGGATGCCTTCCTGCCTTATGTCGAACAAGGCGTCGTCACTTTCGTCGGCGCCACCACCGAGAATCCGTCCTTCGAAGTGAACTCGGCGCTGCTGTCGCGCGCCGCGGTCTATGTGCTGAAAAGCCTGTCGGAGGATGAACTCGCCCAGCTTTTCGAGCGGGCGCGCGTCAATGCCTTTCCCGACGCGGCCTTCACCGACGAAGCGCGCGATCGCCTCATCGGCTATGCCGACGGCGATGCGCGCCGCTTGCTGAACGTTCTGGAAACGCTCAAGACCGCCGCCGCCACCGCCGGCACGGCGGCGATAGACGCGGCCTTTCTCGACGCCGCGCTGGCTTCCGACTTGCGCCGTTTCGACAAGGGCGGTGACGCCTTCTACGACCAGATCTCGGCGCTGCACAAGTCGGTGCGCGGCTCCAGTCCCGACGCCGCGCTCTACTGGCTGGTGCGCATGCTCGACGGCGGCGCCGATCCGCTCTACATGGGCCGGCGCATCGTGCGCATGGCCTCCGAGGACATCGGCCTGGCCGATCCGCGCGCGCTCGAGATCGCGCTCGCCGCCTGCGCCACCTACGAGCGCCTGGGCTCGCCCGAGGGCGAGCTGGCGCTCGCCAACGCCGTGCTCTACATGGCGGTGGCGCCAAAGTCGAACGCCGGCTACGTCGCCTATAATGCGGCCCGCGCCTTCGTCGCCAAGGACAAGAGCCGTCCGGTGCCCGAGCACTTGCGCAATGCGCCGACGAAGCTGATGAAGGAACTCGGCTTCGGTCATGCCTACCGCTACGCTCACGACGAGCCCGAAGCCTACGCCGCCGGCGAGACCTACCTGCCCGACGGCATGCCGCGCGTCGAGTGGTACACGCCGACGCCGCGCGGGCTGGAACAGAAGATCGCCGACAAGCTCGCGCACTTGCGCGAACTCGACCGCAAAGCCAAATCAGATAAATAGAGGTTGCCCATCATGCTGGACATACAACTGCTGCGTGCCGATCTTGCCCAGGTCGCCGACCGTCTCGCCACGCGCGGCATCGCGCTCGACACGGCGGCGTTCGCCGCGCTGGAGACCGAGCGCAAGACGCTGCAAACGCGCACCCAGGACTTGCAGGCGAAGCGCAACAGCCTGTCGAAGCAGATCGGCATGTTGAAAGGCAAGGGCGAGGACGCCTCCGCCGTGATGGCCGAAGTGGCGGGCCTCGGCGGCGAACTGAAAGCCAACGAGGAGGCACTGGCGCAGCTGCAGGAGCGCTACAACGCCTTCGTCGCCGTGATTCCCAACCTGCCGCACGCGAGCGTGCCGGTGGGCCAGGACGAACACGGCAACGTCGAGGTGCTGCGCTGGGGCACGCCGCGCGTCTTCGATTTCCCGGCCAAGGATCACGTCGAGATCGGCGAGAAGCTCGGCGGGCTGGACTTCGAGACGGCCGTTAAGATTTCGGGCGCGCGCTTCTCCGTGATGAAGGGCGGCATCGCCCGCCTGCATCGCGCGCTCGCCCAGTTCATGCTCGACACGCACACCGCCGAACACGGCTACACCGAAGTCTACGTGCCCTACCTCGTCAATCCCGACAGCATGTTCGGCACCGGCCAGCTGCCGAAGTTCGAGGAAGACCTGTTCCAGGTGCCGCGCGCCGACGGCACCAAGCTCTACCTGATTCCCACCGCCGAAGTGCCGGTGACGAACATCGTGAGGAACGAGATCGTCGACCTGGCGAAGCTGCCGCTCAAGTTCGTCTGCCACACGCCGTGCTTCCGCTCCGAGGCAGGCTCCTACGGCAGGGACACGCGCGGCATGATCCGCCAGCACCAGTTCGACAAGGTCGAGCTCGTGCAGATCGTGCATCCGGAGAAATCCTGGCAGGCGCTCGAAGAACTCGCCGGCCACGCCGAGGCGATCCTGCAAAAGCTCGAACTGCCGTATCGCAAGGTGGCGCTGTGCACCGGCGACATGGGCTTCTCCGCCGCCAAGACCTACGACCTCGAAGTCTGGCTGCCGGCGCAGAACACTTACCGCGAAATTTCGTCCTGCTCGAACTTCGAAGCCTTTCAGGCGCGGCGCATGCAGGCGCGCTTTCGCAACGAGAAGAACAAGCCGGAGCTCGTCCACACCCTCAACGGTTCCGGCCTCGCGGTCGGGCGCACGCTGGTGGCGATCCTGGAAAACTATCAGCGCGCGGACGGCAGCGTGGCGATCCCGAAAGCGTTGGCGGGCTACATGGGCGGCATGGAAGCGTTGGAGCTGCCGCGCTGATTACCAGAAGGCCGACGGCACCGGAGTCGTGCGCGGCGCCTTGAGGCCCTGAGCGGGCGGGGTCGAGGGATTGAGGCCGGCGGAGCGCGCGGCCGCGACGTAGGGCTTCTCGAAGCGCGTCAGCACGTTGTAGAAATTGCGCACGTTCTCGACCATGATCACCGCCTCGCCGCCGCGGGCGCGCCCGCTCTTCAGCCGCTTGTAGTAGTCGGGCCGCGCCATCAGCGGCAGCACCTTCTTCATGTCGTACCAGGAATCGGGGTCGAGCTTCAGCCCCTTGGCGATGGCGCGCGCGCCGTTGAAGTGGCCCAGGCCGAGGTTGTAGGCGGCGAGCGCCAGCCAGGTGCGATCCGGTTCCGGCGCTCCGTCGGGAATGGCATCGAGGATGCCGTCGAGGTAGCGGGCGCCGGCGAGGATGCTCTCGTGCGCGTCGAGGCGGTTCGAAACGTGCAGGTAGTCCGCCGTGTCCTCGGTCAGCATCATGATGCCGCGCACGCCCGTGGGCGAGGTCGCCAGCGGATCCCAAGCGGATTCCTGGTAGGACAGGGCCGCCAGCAGCCGCCAGTCGAGGCCGGTGAGCAGCTGCGCCTGCTGGAAGTCGGCACGAAAATGCGGCAGGCGCGTCTGCATCGCCGCGAGGAACTGCGCCATGTTGTCGGGATCGATGCGCTTGATGTGGCCGTAGTAGCGGTCGTGGATGCGCGCCAGCGTGCCGTCCGCCTGAATGCGCGCAATGAAGGCGTCGGCCTTGCGCCGCAGATCTTCGTTCTCGCTGCGAAACGCCCAGGCATAGGCGACCGTGCCCGGCAGTTCCTGGGCGATGACGATGTCCGGATAGAAATTGACAGCGACATCGAAATGCGCGGCATCGGTCGCCGCCAGTTCGGCCTTGCCGTCGGCGACGTCGGCCAGCAGGTCGATGTCGTTGGCTTCGTCCACCTCGGCAATGGTCACCGGCGGCGTCATGGCGCGCAGCGCGGCATCGAGCGGAGAATCCGGCACCACTTCGATGGTGTGCCCGGCCAGACGCTGCGGCGTGTCGAGCGCAATGGTATCGGCCTGCTGGACGATCAGCTCGCGCGCGATGTGCAGGGGCTGGGTGAAGCGGTACTCCTTGGCGTCGTCCACCGGCAGCGCGGCGGCGAAATGGATCTTGCCGTCGCGCAGAAGTTCGCGCATCTCACGCGACGTGCGGACCGGCACGAAGCGGACCTTGACTTTGAGTTCCTCGGCAAAGGCGGCGACGACATCGTGCTCGAAGCCGGTGGCCGGGCCATCCTCGGTCTCCGGCTCGTAGAACACGGGATCGCCGCGGATGGCCACCACCAGCTCGCCGGCCGCCTGCGGCGGATCGAGCCGCGAACAGGCCGCTGACAGCCAGGCAAGTGCAGCGAACAGGCAGAAGAGCCAGCGCATGAAGCGGATTCTCCGTGGCGGAGGGGCCGCCATTTTGCCATGGCTGGAAAGTGCCGGCGCTTCGATGTAGAATCGCCCCTCCCGGAGAGGTACCGAAGCGGTCATAACGGCGCCGACTCGAAATCGGATGGTTCCCGAAAGGGGGCACCAGGGTTCGAATCCCTGCCTCTCCGCCAGATGATTTGTAACGACGCGCCTTCGGGCGCGTTCTTGCTTCTATCAATCCGCGCATCTAACCCGTTGGTTCCGCGTACAATCGGCAGCATTATCTGGATCAAAGGAATCGAGCCATGCCCGGATTTCTCTCTCCGATGGAGAAGGTCAAGCGACTCGTTGACGAGCTGAGACAGCTCGAAGCAAAGCTGGGAAGCGGGAAGCCCATACCCTTGCGCGATCAGGTCAAGATTCAGAACGACATCAAGCGTATCAAGGAAGAGATCGCGCGTCTCGAACGCCGCGTCTGCTGACGCAGAGCCAAGTCGGACCCTGCCGCATCGGGAAACAACCCCCGGCCGCAGCGCATCCTGCGCTGAAACTGCGAAATAACCTTGCCGTCGTTCCCGGAGTTCACTAGAATCATCCGTTCCGTTCTGGTTGTGAACAGGTTCCCCTGTATAACGTAAGCCATATTGCTCGCCCCATGACCCCCAAGGAACAAGCACAATTTCGCATCTTGAAGGCCTTCGACGAGAATCCGGAACTCACCCAGCGGCAATTGGCGCAGCAGCTTGGCCTTAGCCTGAGCAAGACCCACTATCTTCTCGATGCCCTGATCGAAAAGGGCGCGATCAAGATGGAGCACTTCCGCCGTTCCGATACGAAGCTCAAGAGAATTGCCTATCTCCTGACGCCGTCCGGCATCAGCGAGCGCCTTCGGCTGACGCAGGATTACGTCGCCCGCAAGAAGACCGAGTACGACGCGCTCAAAGCCGAAATCCAGGCGTTGGAGCACTACTCGATGCGGATCAGCGCCGAGTCCGAACGGAGCGAAGCATGACCGCGCCGGCCTTGCTCAAGGTCCAGCCCGTCATCCTCTGCGGCGGCTCGGGCACGCGGCTGTGGCCGCTGTCGCGCGCCGGCTTTCCCAAGCAGTTTCTCTGCCTCACCGGCAAGGAAAGCCTGTTTCAGCAGGCGGCGGCGCGCCTGGCGGCGCTGGGCGCCGCCGATATCGGCGTTTCCTCGCCATACATCGTCAGCAACGAAGACCACCGCTTTCTCGCCCTCGAACAGCTTCGCGAAGCCGGTATCGAAGTCGGTGCGGCCCTGCTCGAACCCGTCGGCCGGAACACTGCCCCAGCGCTGACGCTGGCCGCCTTGGCTGCGCTCGAGTCCGGCGCCGATCCGATTCTCGTCGTCACGCCGGCCGACCAGACCATCGCCGATCAGCCCGCCTTCACGGCCGCCATGCAGCAGGCGATCCGCGAAGCCGCTGCCGATGCCATCGTCATTCTCGGCATTGCCCCCGATCGCCCGGAAACCGGTTACGGCTACATCAAGGTCGTTCCCGCGAACGACGGCACCGCTTCGCCGGCCGCGGCTCTTGCGGTCGATCGCTTCGTCGAAAAGCCGGATGCCGCCACTGCCCAGCGCTACCTGGCGGAAGGCGGCTACTACTGGAACGCCGGCATGTTCGTGCTCAAGGCGTCGGTGTGGATGGCAGCGCTGGAACGCTTCCGTCCGGACATCGCGCGGGCGACCCGCAGCGCCTGGGAAAAGCGCAGCACCGACGCCAACTTCGTGCGTCCGGGCAAAGACGAGTTTGCCGCCGTTCCTGCCGATTCCGTCGACTACGCCGTGATGGAGCGTTGCCCCGGCAGCGAGTTTCAGATCAGGATGGTGGCGCTGGACGCCGGCTGGAACGACCTCGGCGCCTGGGACGCCGTCTGGCAGGCGCTGCCCAAGGATGCCGCCGGCAACGCCCACTTCGGCGACGTGCTGACCACCGACAGCCGCAACACGCTGGTGCATGCCACCAGCCGCCTCGTCAGCCTCGTCGGCGTGCGCGATCTCGTCGTCATCGAAACATCCGACGCCGTGTTGATCGCCGATCGTAGCCGCAGCCAGGACGTCAAGGCGATCGTCGCGCAGCTGCAAGCCGGCAAGCGCGAAGAACACACGCTGCATCGCAAGGTCCATCGCCCCTGGGGCTGGTACGACAGCATCGACGACGGTCCGCGCTTCAAGGTCAAGCGCATCCAGGTCAAGCCCAAGGCGAGCCTGTCGCTGCAGAAGCACCATCATCGCGCCGAGCACTGGATCGTCGTCACGGGCACGGCCGAAATCACCTGCGGCGACAAGACGGTGCTGCTGACGGAAAACCAGTCCACCTACATTCCCCTGGGCGAAACGCATCGTCTGGCCAATCCAGGCACCATCCCGCTGGAAATCGTGGAAGTGCAGTCCGGGAGCTATCTGGGCGAAGACGACATCGTGCGTTTTGCCGACAACTACGGCCGGGATCAATGACGAGCCTGGCCCAGCCGCCCAAGATCTACGTCGCCGGCCATCGCGGCATGGTGGGCGCCGCCATCGTGCGCGCGCTCGAAGCCAAGGGGCAAGCGAACATCGTCACCCGCACCCACGCCGATCTGGATCTGACGGACCAGGCCGCCGTGCGCGCCTTCTTTGCCTCGGAAAAGCCGGACCAGGTCTATCTGGCTGCCGCCAAGGTCGGAGGCATCCACGCCAACAACACCTATCCGGCGGAATTCATTTACCAGAACCTGATGATGGAGGCCAACATCGTCGACGCGGCCTTTCGCAACGGCGTGAAGAAGCTGCTCTTCCTCGGGTCCAGCTGCATCTACCCGAAGCTCGCGCCGCAGCCGATGCGCGAGGATGCCCTGCTCACCGGCACGCTGGAAGCCACCAATGAGCCCTACGCCGTCGCCAAGATCGCCGGCATCAAGCTCTGCGAAAGCTACAACCGGCAATACGGCGCGAGTCACGGCGTCGACTACCGCAGCGTCATGCCGACGAACCTGTACGGCCCCGGCGACAACTACCACCCGGAAAACTCTCACGTCATCCCGGCGCTGATTCGCCGTTTTCACGAAGCCAAGCTTGCCGCCGCGCCCGGCGTCACCATCTGGGGCACGGGCACGCCAAAGCGCGAATTTCTTTATGTCGATGACATGGCCGCTGCCAGCGTCCATGTAATGAACCTCGACAAGGCGACCTACGATCGGCACACCCAGCCGATGCTCAGCCACATCAATGTCGGCTGCGGTCACGACATCACCATCCGCGAACTGGCCGAAGCCATCGGCAAGACGATCGGCTACCAAGGCGAGATCCGGTTCGACCCGAGCAAGCCGGATGGCACCTCGCGCAAGCTGATGGACAGCACCCGGCTCAATGCCTTGGGATGGCAGGCCAAAGTGGGGCTGGAAGAGGGTTTGGCCTTGGCCTACGCTGACTTTCTGGAGAGCGGAAAGTGACAATTCCTTCCGGCCTGGACATCCGCTGGATACAGCGCTTCAGCAATTTCCAGAAGGCGTATCGGCAACTCGTGGACGCCGTCGAACTGAGCAAGCAAAGACCGTTGTCTCAGCTTGAACAGCAAGGACTGATCAAGGCTTTCGAGTTCACTCAGGAACTTGCCTGGAATGTGTTGAAGGATTATTTCGAGTATCAGGGGAATACGGCGATTACCGGCTCCCGAGACGCCCTCCGGGAGGCCTTTAAGCGAGGTCTGGTCGCGGATGGCGAGGGCTGGATGGATACCATCAAGAGCAGAAACCGTTCATCGCATACCTACGACGAAAGAACCGCCGACCAGCTGGTACGAACTATTTCGGATCGTTACGTGAGCCTGTTCGACGAATTCAACAGCCGCATGCAGGATCTCGCCCGTAATGCATCCATCTGACGCGCCTTCGGGTTGCTTTGGCCTACCGCAAGCCGTGGTCGACCAGATCAACAGCATCTTGACTGGCTACCCAAGCATTGATCGCGTGGTCATTTATGGCTCAAGAGCCAAAGGCAACTTTCGGCCGGGTTCGGACATTGATCTGACGGTGATCGGCGATCGCTTTAGCGAGGCTGAACTGCTCAGACTTGAAACCCAGTTGGACGACCTGCTGTTGCCTTATTCAATTGATCTTAGTCGTTTCCAAGCGATACAAAGCCAAGATCTTATCGATCATATCAACCGAGTTGGAAGATCCTTTTACTCAAAATGACTATTGCCAGCACGCCGCGAGTCGCCCTCATCACCGGCATCACCGGCCAGGACGGCGCCTATCTTGCCGAATTCCTGCTCAACAAAGGCTACATCGTCCACGGCATCAAGCGCCGCACCAGCCTTTTCAATACGGACCGCATCGATCACCTGTACAAGGACCGTCACGAGAAGGATGTGCGCTTCTTTCTGCATCACGGCGACCTGACGGATTCGTCGAGCCTCGTGCGCATCATCCAGGAGACGCAGCCGAATGAAATCTACAACCTCGCCGCCCAGTCACATGTGGCGGTGAGCTTCGAGGAGCCGGAGTACACCGCCAACTCCGATGCCCTCGGCGCCCTGCGCATCCTGGAAGCCATCCGCATCCTCGGCCTGGAAAAGAAGACGCGCTTCTACCAGGCCTCCACCTCCGAACTCTACGGTCTGGTGCAGGAAATCCCGCAGAAGGAGACCACGCCCTTCTATCCGCGCAGCCCCTATGCCGTAGCCAAGCTCTACGCCTACTGGATCACGGTCAACTATCGTGAAGCCTACGGCTTCTATGCCTGCAACGGCATCCTCTTCAACCACGAGTGCATTTCGATCGACATGCCGCTCATTGTGCGCTCCGGCACATTGGTGGACGTTGTTACACCCGACGAATTGGTACCGCTACGTCGCAAAGGGCAAAGCGTCCAGCACTTCGAAGTTCCAGGACTCGAAGTCTGGGATGGGGAGGGTTGGTCCGGCGTCGTCGGAATTACGGCTACGCGAAGGCGGCGGAAAGATAAGAATCACCGGTTATTGTCCATTGAGGCCCGTGGTGGCGTGGTCACTTGCAGTGCCCACCACACAATGATCAGGTCCAACGGCGCGGAGTGTCGCGCCGACGAATTAGCGAGCGGCGAATCGGTATTGCTTGCCGGGAAAATGCCTCAGTCTCCCGAGTGGACGGTGCTGACGAAAGAGATGGCGGAGTTTCTTGGCCTGATGACTGCCGACGGATATGTACCCGATATCAAGCGGACGGTGGTCCAGTTTACGAACAACGATCCGCGACTGCAGGCCCGAGTCGGTGAGCTTTGGTCCAAGCTTTTCCTGGGAAGAGGACGGCTTGCCAAGGGGGTGTCTGGCTTCGGTCCCCAGGGCGTCATGCAAGGGTATTTAAGTGGCGCGGGCGGTACTGCTGTTCGGTGGTTGCGAGAGCAAATATATGCCGTGAACGGGTTGAAACGTGTCCCCGCCCTCATACTGAACGCCAGCAAGGAAATCCAGGCGGCCTTCTTGAACGGCTATTACGCGGGGGATGGACTCAAGGCTGGGAAAGGTGAGAGTATAAAAACCAATTCCCCTTTGCTGGCGCAAGGCTTGTACTGGCTTTATGCCAACCAGGAGCGCCTGTCGTCGGTCTACGTGGAGCGCCGCAACGGCCACAATTACTACCAGTTGAATCCCGGGACAGCCACACCCAATGGCGGCAAGGGACAACACTTGCGCAAACCCGCCGATGAGATTCGGTTGGTAGCCGACGGTTGCTGTAGTGATGATGAATGGATATTCGACTTGGAAACCGGGTCGGCGCGCTTTATGGCTGGGATTGGGCGGATAGTCGTGCACAACAGCCCGATTCGCGGCGAAACCTTTGTCACCCGCAAGATCACCCGGGCGTTGGCCAGGATCAAGCTGGGCCTACAGGATTGCGTGTATCTGGGCAACCTCAATGCCAAGCGCGACTGGGGCCATGCCCGCGACTACGTCGAGATGCAATGGCTGATGCTGCAGCAGGAAAAGCCCGAAGACTTCGTCATCGCCACGGGCGTGCAATACAGCGTGCGGGATTTCGTCAATGCTGCCGCGAAGGAACTGGGCATGGAGATTCGCTGGGAAGGCGAAGGCGCTGAAGAGAAGGGCTACGACATTCACGGCAAATGCGTCGTTGCCGTCGATCCGCGCTACTTTCGTCCGACGGAAGTGGAAACCTTGCTGGGCGACCCGACCAAGGCTAAGGAGAAACTGGGGTGGACGCCGAGAACTACTTTTGATGAACTCGTGGCTGAGATGGTGCGTGAGGATCTTAAGTCGGCCGAGCGGGATGAACTTGTCAAGGATCATGGCTACAAGGCCATGGATTATCATGAGTGACCCATCTACTCACCGTTGTTTACGGTGCGGCTGACGTATTGGTCTTCAAAACAGGTTTTAAATGCGCACAGCCAACGCGCCTTGGCCCAACAGTTGGGCAGAGTTTATGGCGTATGAATTACTCTCTCAATGTCTTGATGAATAAAAAGCGTCGTTAAACTAGAAAATTCTTAGATTAGCAAATCTAAGAATAAGTATGTCTACGGCACCCGACCGGCACGCAACCTGGTGTTCCTCGAATGCAAGACGGAGAGTCGGAAGCACTGAAGGCCGAGATGGAGACTATGCAGCGAGAGAATGGTCGTATCAACGCCCTTAACTTTTACAACTTAGGGAAGTTATTGTGTCCTTCATGAGCTTAATTGGTACGATCGTTAATCAACCGCTGAATCGCGATAAAAAATTAAAATCAATCTCGCGCTTTTTTAAATGGCAAATTAGCAGCCGTCTTGCGCCTGGAGCCATTATTTTTGAATGGGTTAATGGATCAAAATTCAAAGTCAAGTCCGGTGAAACTGGATTAACTGGGAACATTTATGCGGGTCTCCACGAGTTTCCTGATATGGCATTTTTGTTGCATTTCTTGAGGCCTGGTGATTTTTTTGTAGACGTAGGTGCGAATGTCGGCTCTTACACAATATTGGCATGCGCCGCAATTGGGGCCAAAGGGTGCGCGTTTGAGCCAGTTCTAAGCACCTATGAAAGACTCGTCGAAAACGTAAGATTAAATCACCTTGAGGACAAGGTGCAGTGTATCAACAAAGGCGTTGGTGCAAAAAATGGAACTCTTTCCTTTACCAGTCAAGTCGATACAATGAACCACGCACTGGCCCAGGGAGAAGAAAGTGAAAACTCCATAATCGTTGAGCTTGTCTCACTTGATGATTCATTAGGCGGGGGCGCTCCGGAACTAATGAAGGTGGACGTCGAGGGATTCGAAACTAATGTCTTGAATGGTGCAGGGAAGACTCTAAGCAATAAACGACTCCGCTGTGTAATTATGGAGCTAAATGGATGCGGAAGTCGTTATGGATTTGATGAATCAAAAATTCTTAAATCTATGGCTGAATTCGGATTTAAGACATATTCTTATGATGCCTTTTCCAGACAGCTTATCAACCTCGGTGGCAAGAATCATAAATCCAGTAATACTTTATTTATTCGAGATGAGTTATTTGTGATTGATCGGCTGCGAAGGGCGCCAAAAGTTTCGCTCTTAGACAAGCAATTTTGACACATACAGATGCCGCTCCTGCCATTCATTCCACTCCTGATAACCTCACCATGGATTAAACTTAATTGTTCCTATTTGGTTCAATAGCAACCATACCCATTCGCTCAGGATCAAACCGTTGATTATAGGATTGAACAAATTAGTCGCCCATGAAGGCTTCCGCCGATACGCGGTCAATGCCTCGTGGCTTATTGCCGAGAAAATTTTGCGTATGTCTGTCGGCCTGATTGTAGGCATTTGGATCGCCCGCTATCTTGGCCCTGAACAGTTTGGCTTGTTCAGTTATGCCCAAAGCTTTGTTTTCCTCTTTACGGCAATTGCTACGTTGGGACTCGACGGGATCGTGGTGCGGGAACTGGTCAAAGACGAAGGTCGACGGGATACTCTGCTGGGCTCCGCATTCGGACTAAAGCTCGTTGGCGCCATACTGATTCTGCCCATGCTGGTGTTGGCGGTGCAATTGACCAGCAACGACAATTACACCAATCTACTGGTGTTTATCATTGCCTCGGGTACCATATTCCAAAGCTTCAACGTGATTGACTTCTACTACCAATCCAAAGTGCTTTGCAAATATGTCGCATTCGCCAACAGTTTGTCACTCGTATTGTCCAGTGTCGTTAAGATTCTGGCACTTCTGAACGAAGCGCCGCTGTATTCCTTTGCGCTTATCACGCTTTTTGACTCCGCAGTTTTGGCGGCTGGGTTGATTTATTATTACAAAACAGCCTCGCGCCTCAAATTATTTACCTGGAGATTTGACTGCCAAATTGCCAAAACCCTACTGAAAGACTCATGGTCGTTGGCTTTATCTAGCTTGGTCGTCTCACTTTACATGAAAATTGACCAGGTAATGATTAAAGAAATGATGAACGCTGAAGCTGTTGGTCAATATGCTGCGGCAGTTAGATTAAGTGAGTCGTGGTACTTTATTCCGATGGCTATTTCAACATCCGTTTTCCCAGCCATAGTTAACGCTAAGCAAGTAACCGAAGGCCATTATCTAAAGAGGCTGCGCAGTCTCTATACCCTCATGATTTGGCTCGGTATTGCAATTGCTATCCCCATGACATTCCTGAGTAAATGGGTCGTATTGTTTTTATATGGCAGTGCTTATCACCAAGCGGGTGAGGTATTGATGATTCATGCTTGGTCCGGTATTTTTGCCTCGTTGCTGGTGGCGAGTGGAAGATGGTATATTAATGAAAACCTATCCATTTTAGCGTTTTACAGAAATCTTGGGGCTTGCGTTCTTAATATAGTGCTAAATGTCTTGCTGATCGGAGAGTATGGAATTAAGGGTGCCGCGGTTGCAACATTGCTCGCCTTGATTTTATCTTCGTATTTATTTGATGCTTTCAATAAACGGACAAGGATGCAGTTTCGTATAAAAACACAAGCGCTTTTGTTGAGGCCGAATGATTGTGAGTAAGATATTAGTTTTCGATACGAGTGTTGCAACGGAAAACTTGGGAGATTTAATTATTCTTGATGCTGTGCGCAGTCATTTAAGAGGGCTTTTTCCAGGTTCATATTTCTCGAACACATCCACGCATGAAGTCATTGGCCGGCTAAGTTATCGATTGAATCGTATCGCAGATTATTCATTTGTGGCAGGAACTAATTTATTATGTTCGAATATGGATAGCTATAATCAATGGAAGATAAATCTATTTGATGCCCTGTTTATAAGGAATATCATATTAATGGGAGTTGGCTGGTGGCAATATCAAAAAGATCCAAATTTTTATACACAATTCTTATATAAGATAGTACTTCATAAGAAAATCCTGCATTCAGTTAGGGATGGCTATGCACTGAATAAGCTAAGGGCTGCTGGCTTTCAAAATGTAATTAATACGGGCTGCCCAACAACATGGGATTTAACACCTGGTTTTTGTAGCGGAATGCCACGCACGAAAGCGGAAGACGTTGTTTTTACTTTGACTGATTATAATAGGAATAATGAACTTGATAAGAAATTAATTGCTACTTTAAGGCGGCATTATCTGAAAGTGTATTATTGGCCACAAGGCGCCGGTGATTTGGAATATCTTGGTTCATTGGGATCGGAAGGTATTAAGTCATTAAATCCCTCATTAGAGGCATACGATCAGTTATTGGCGTCTTCGAATTCGTTGGATTACGTTGGAACGCGTCTACACGCAGGCATTAGAGCTTTGCAACATAAGAGAAGAAGCATTATCTTGGCCGTTGATAATCGCGCGACCGAGATGCATAAGGATATTAATTTGCCCGTTGTGCAGCGTACAGACGTGACTAAATTGGTGCGGATGATCAAGGGAGCTTGGGATCCCGAAATACGGATAAATGAAGAAGCTATTTTAAGTTGGAAGGCGCAGTTTATATCGTGAAAGTTCTGACTATAAATGCTTCAGACATTCAAGGTGGTGCTGCCCGGGCTGCATATCGCATCCATCACGCCCTGCGCTCAGTCGGTGTTGATTCGACTATGCTGGTCGACGTCGCAACAGCCGGCGACTGGACTGTGCAAGGGCGCAATAGCAAGGCTGCTAGGGCTCTGGCGCGGATTCGGCCTCATTTGGGGGGCGTTGTGGTGCGACTGCTGCGTACGGGAAATCCAATTATTCATTCTCCTGCAATTCTCCCATCCGGGCGGTTGAAGGTGATCAATGCAAGCGATGCAAATATCGTGCATCTGCATTGGGTACAAAATGAGATGCTGTCAGTTGCTGACATTGGCCAATTACAGAAACCGGTTGTTTGGACTCTACATGACATGTGGGCATTCTGTGGCGCGGAACACTATACCAGCGATACGCGCTGGCGCGTGGGGTACAGACATGACAACCGTCCCTCCTATGAGAGCGGGTTTGATCTTAACCGCTGGGCATGGCTCCGTAAACGCAAGTACTGGCAGCATTTGATGCATGTCGTCACGCCCAGTCGTTGGCTTGCCGATTGTGTACGCCAGAGCGCGCTTATGCGCGACTGGCCAGTGACCGCGATTCCAAACCCTATCGACACTCAGCGCTGGCGCCCAATCGATCAGGCTTTAGCACGTGAGTTACTTGATTTGCCAAATGAGGTGCCTCTATTACTCTTTGGGGCCATGGGGGGGGAAGGGGATCCCCGCAAGGGATTCGATCTCTTGCAAGGAGCTTTGCGATACCTACGAGGCGAAATCCAAGGCCTCGAGTTGGTCGTGTTTGGACAACTTAAACCAAGCGATCCACCCGACCTTGGCTTTCCCGTTCATTACGCCGGGTACGTGCACGATGATCTAAGCTTGCGGGCATTGTATAGCGCGGCTGATGTTTTTATACTACCGTCACGGCAAGACAACCTGCCCAACACAGGTGTGGAAGCGCTGGCCTGCGGCACGCCCGTTGTGGCTTTCGATGTATGCGGCATGCCAGATATCGTTAGTCACAAGAAGACGGGATATTTGGCTGCCGCATTTGACAAAGAAGATTTGGCTAGTGGAATCTTGTGGTGTTTGAGAGATGCAATTCGGCTAACCAAATTGCGTGCCAATGCAAGAGCCGACGCGGTTTCTCGCTTTTCCAATCAGGTCATCGCTAGTCAATACTGCAACTTATATTCTAAGGCAGCAAGTTTGACCGGGCGAGAGCAATAGCGCTTAATTAATAATATTATGCTATTGAATCGGTCTCTAATAATTAGCTGTTCTGATTCGGCGCGCGAGCGGTTAGTTGCATTTTTGTTGCTTTGCGCTTCGGTTGTAGCGGTATCGCCTATCTTTGGTGGCTTGATATTTTTTAGTGGAAACCAGATTTCGCTCATTTCTATTTTTGTAATTATATGCATTTTTGTGCTGCGATTCGGGCGTGATATGCCCATTTCAGTGCCGCGTTTGCTAATTGCGGCCTCCATTATCTGTTTTGCGTCAATTAATGGCTTGTACTGGGGCCTAAATACGTCTATTGTTCTAATTTACTTTCTAATTCCATTCCTGCTTTCGCGGGTTATTCAAGAAGGCGTGATTCGTCTTTATACTGATTATCTTACCGTTGCCCATTTGATTCTGTTGGTCGGGGCGCTGATCGGTTTTGTTTATAGCTTGAATGGTGGGGCGCCAATTTTCTCAATTGAAAATCCAGACGGGCGAGAGAATGGATTTTTTTTGACTACATTTTCCAATACTTATTTGATGCAATTCATAAGGCCGAGCGGACTTTACGATGAACCCGGTGCACTATCTTTTTTTACATGTATGACCGTTGCTTTACGCGAGACGCTTCGAATGCCCCGAGCGGTATCTGGATGGCTATTGCTTCTTGGATTTATTACTGGGTCACTGGCGCACTTGGTTTTTGTAGTATTTTACATCTTGCACATTCTGTTTTTTAGGTCAATTCGCAGGTCAGTTTACGTGATTATTGGATTTCTAGTTATCGGCCTCACGCTTTTTTCTGTTTACGATGCTCAGGCTGGTGGGCTAATTGGTTTCTATTTGGATCGACTATCTTTTGTTGATGGTAGTCTATCAGGCGATTCAAGATCTGCACTGATAGCCAATGCCTACAATTATCTTGGTTGGAATGTATTCTTTTGGGGTCTCGATGGCAATTGTATTATTAGAGATTCGTTATGTCACCAAGATGCTTATCTGAAGTACGGAGAGAATCCGCTAACTCTCCTTGTGCATTATGGAATTTTTCTGTCTTTGGCATATTACGCTACGCTTGTGTATATGCTCATATTAACAATAAGGAACAAAAGCTTAGTTATATTCGCCGTTCTATTACTTCTTCTTCAGCGGCCAAATGTCATGTCTTATGGCTATGCTGTTATTATCGTTATATACATTGATCATCTTTCGAGAGGGAATAAGGGTCGCCATGCTGCGGCATTTGGTTAATGTCTTATTGTTTTTTCTGCCCGCATCTAGGTTTCTTGCGCTGCGTCGTGGTGTGCTACGCATCGCAGGATGTGAGTTGGCTGACAATGTTTCTTTTTGTGGTAGCGGCTGGATATATGGCCGGGGACGTCTTTTGATTTCCGCTGACAGTTGGCTAAGTCCGGGAATAAAATTTTATACCCATCCGGATGCCCTGATAACAATTGGGCGGAATTGCGACATCGGGCCAGATGTAGAGTTCGTGTTGGGGAGCCATCGTATTGGGCCGAGTCAACGGCGCGCCGGAGAAGGAATGGCATTGCCGATCGAGATCGGTGACGGTTGCTGGATCGGTGCACGCACTATCATCCTGGGGGGCGTGCGCATGGGTCCCGGCTGCGTGGTGGGTGCCGGAAGCGTCGTCACGCGGAACGTACCGGCGAACGTACTAGTTGCCGGCGTGCCGGCACGCGTCGTGCGGGAGCTTGTGGAGTGAGCCCTCGTGTGCCGATCGTCGTAATTGTGTGCAATGCGCTCGACGATTTCACTCGCATTCAGCGTCGCATCCATACCGACAGCCCGGCCGCCTCGCGCAAGGTCT
The DNA here is from genome assembly GCA_028713915.1 of Rhodocyclaceae bacterium. GTDB lineage: Bacteria > Pseudomonadota > Gammaproteobacteria > Burkholderiales > Rhodocyclaceae > Nitricoxidireducens. The sequence continues at coordinate 54,147 of JAQTNK010000004.1, forward strand.
TTCAGATGTGTCAGGCGCTGCGACTGGTTGGCGTGCGTCCGTATGTGTTAAGTCTGGGGCGAGGGCGAGCTGACGGGTTGGGTGATGCGTTCGTTCCCCGCGTCTGCCGTGTCGGAGGGGTGCCAACAATCTATGCACCGTTCTCGCATCGGCGCGGCTGGTCCGAACTGCTGTCGCTGTTCGGCTTGTTGGTGCCGCTGAGTCGGTTAGCCCGGCATCCCCAGCGCGCGGTGATCTTCTACAATCGGATTCCGGCCTACCTGCTAGCCTTGATAGCGGCCGTTCACCAAGGCTATCGCTGCTTTCTCGATCTGGAGGATGGAGACGTGCAGCCATTGGCGCCACCACGTTCGCTGAAGGCGCGGCTCTCCCAATTCGTGCCGGCACAGTTCGACCGGCATTGCCGGGACGGTGCATTGTTGGCCTGCAGGGCGCTGGCCGGATTGACGAGCGTCCGGCCGGTGCACTGCTATTACGGTACCGCAGTCGGCGATGTTGGCGTCTCGCGCTGGAGCGCCCCGACGATTACCTGCCTGATGTCGGGCACGCTATCACCCGACACCGGCGCGACACTGCTGGCCGAGGCGATCCGGCGCCTGCGCGTCCGGCAACCGGTGTGGGCTTCGGCTCTGCGCTTTGAGATCACCGGTAAGGGGGAAAGCGTGAGCGAGTTCGAGCGGCTAGCCGCCGAGCCCGGCCTACCGCAGGTCCGTGTCCACGGACGGACAACGGACGCCCGCTACATCGAGATATTGCGTGGCTGCGAGGTCGGTCTAGCGCTTAAGCCGGTCGGTGGCGCGCTGGCCGATACCACGTTCCCATCTAAGGTTATCGAGTTCGCCGGCTCCGGTCTGCTGGTGCTGTCGACCGACATCAGCGACGTGCGCCGCCTGCTCCGCTACGGGGCGCGCTATATCGAGCGCAACGATCCTGACCTGCTCATCGAGCGCTTGGCCGAGTTGGTGCTAGACCGGGGCAGCGCGGCACACTGCGCGCAGCAGGGGCGCCTAGCGGCCGAGCGGCACTGTACGCCAGAGGGGGCGGGACAGGACCTGCGCGAATTTCTATTCCGGGGGCGGATATGAGACCGCAGCTGCAACGGATCATCGCTTGGCACCCTGTACTTACCGATCATCAGGCACACACCTATCTCGAACTGTCTCGTCAGTCAGGCCTGCCTGTCATAGTCCAGGTGGCTCGTTTCGAGGACGAAACTCGACGAGCCCAGGGCTGGACCGATACCCGTGTGGTCGGCATAGAGCGGCAGTTGATCCCGGCATGGGGTTTCATCCCCCACGGCCTGCTCCGGCTGCTCGAGAACCGCGACCAAATCCATGTGTTTGGCAGCGCCTTCGAGGATCCCCGGATGATGCTCCTGCTGTGGTCGGCTTCACTGTTGCGAATCGAGTTCTACATCATCTCCGAGCCGTACTCGCCGGTCTCCTTCGGGTATTTTGGGGACCAGGCGGCGTGGCGCGAGCGGCTCAAGACTTGGCTGCGCCCCCATCTGTACCGGGCCTACGTGCTGGCGCTGCGGCGCGGGTTGAGGGGCATTTTCACGATCTCGCGGTTAGCGGCACAGCAGTACGCCGCCGCCGGCATGCCCAAGCAGCGCTTGTTCCCATTTGGCTACTTCGTCCCGTCGGAGGTACCTGCTCCGGTTCCGGTGAAGGCGGTCCCCGCCATTCCAGGGTATGTCCGGCTTGCTTTCGTCGGTAGTCTAATCGGAATTAAAGGACTCCCGACGCTTCTAGCTGCTACCCGGCGTGCGATCAAGTCGGGCGCCAATCTGCAACTTGATGTGTATGGGCCGGGAAATCCGCAAGTGTTTGGCCGCGATGACGATCGAATTCGCTATGGCGGACGTATTCCGTTTGGGCAAACGCAGCATCGATTGCTCAACTATGACCTCCTGGTGCTGCCCAGTCATTACGATGGCTGGGGTGTCGTCGTCAACGAGGCCCTGTGCGCGGGTGTACCGGTGCTGTGCAGCGACCAGGTCGGTGCGCGTGTCCTGGTCGAGACCTTCGGCGCCGGGCTGGTTTTTCCCCGCGGTGATGAGGAGGCCCTAGCTGACATATTGCTCGCGCTCACGCGCGAACCGTTGGCACTGCAATCCATGAAGGCAGCCTGTCCGGCGGCTGCCGCGGCGATCCAGCCTTCACGGGCTGCGGCCTACATGTTGCGGGTTTTGTCCGCCGCTGAGGCCCATCGCGCCTTGATTCCTTCCCCCTGGTACCTCCCCTCCGAATGAATTCAGCCGCATCCCGAATCCCGGTGCGACTTCACCTGACCAACGTGGTTGGCGCCGGTGCCTCGCAGTTGTTGCAATCGCTACTACCGGCGCTCGAACGTGATCCGGGCGTCAAAGTCGAGCGGATTGATCTGCCTGATCGCGGTGCGTTGTCGGCCTACCGCAGTCCAAACCTCTCGACTGTGGTCGAGATCTACCGGCGGCGACTGCCCAACGCGCTGTCGCGCGTCCTCGAGTGCACCTGGCTGGCCGGCCGGTTCGATGGCGATTCGCCATTGCTGGTGCTGGGTGATCTGCCGCTGCGCTGCCACGAACCGCAGACGGTGTTCGTGCAGCAATCTAACCTGCTGCGTCCGGATCGGTTCCAATGGCGTCCTGGTGTCCTCAAGTACTGGCTGGCCAGAACCATATTTAGCCTCAATCGAAATCGGGTGCGAGCATTTATCGTTCAGACCAATCTAATGCGGGATGCGCTTGAGCGCAGCTATCCCAGTGTTGCTGGTCGGGTGCATGTGATTGCTCAACCGGTGCCCTCCTGGTTACTGCGCTGCGATCTAAGGCGCCGAGCACGCGCGCAGCCGGACGGCGACCGGCTCTGGCTAATCTATCCTGCAGCTGGCTATCCCCATAAGAACCACGCGCTGCTGTCCCGGCTGGATGCGGATGCCGACTGGCCGGTCGAGCAGCTGACGCTGACGCTGGATGCGGCTGCCCATCCAGCACCGCATCTGCCTTGGGTGAAGTGCCTTGGCTTTCTGTCGCCACACGACATGATTACCGCCTATGCCCGGGCCGATGCGTTGCTTTTCCTGTCAAAGGAGGAGAGCTACGGCTTCCCGCTTGTGGAGGCGATGTTCGTCGGCCTACCGATCGTCTGTCCCGACCTGCCTTACGCGCACACTCTATGCGGTGACCAGGCGATCTATTTTGATCCTGCCAGTTCTGAATCGCTGCTAGATGCGTTGCGAACGCTGCAAACCCGCCTACGGGAGGGGTGGTGGCCCTACTGGGACGAGTGCCTAGTGAAGATTCCACGAGATTGGGAAACCGTTGCGAGAAGAATGCTTGAAGTAGTGTGCAGTTCTTAACTTCTCGACAAGGTTTGGAAAATTATATGGATAGCACTGGAGGGGTGGCCAAATTGCTACGATGACAAAGTCCGTGAAGCTTATCCATCGTCCAAGGCAATCGTTTTGTAACCCGGTGCGCCGTGATCTGGTTACTCTTGGGGAGCGGGAAAATAATTAAAATCTCTGTTGTGACAGCAACTTGTAACTGCATATCTACGGTTGAGGATTGTCTGGATTCGGTAGCGCACCAGACATACCTCGACCGGGAGCATGTGGTCATCGACGGGGCAAGCCGTGACGGCACTGTCGATTTGCTGCAATCGCATCGAAACCAGTTGGCCGTCCTGGTCAGCGAGCCAGACCGGGGTATTTACGATGCATTGAACAAAGGCATTGCACGGGCTTCTGGCGATGTCGTGGGATTTCTGCATGCCGACGATCTATATGCACACCCCGATGTTCTGGCGCATATTGCGGCCGTTTTTGAGACTGATCCAAGTGTCTCTGCCGTGTATGGTGATTTGCAGTATGTACGCAGGGAGAATACAGCGGAAGTGGTGCGGGACTGGAAGAGTGCGCCCTATTCTAAGAAACGCTTGGCCTGGGGCTGGATGCCGCCACACCCAACGCTTTATGTAAGGCGTGAATGGTACGAACGCATCGGAGGCCTGGACATCAGCTATCGCATTGCAGCCGACTACTACAGTGTTCTTCAACTGTTCATCCAGCCAGCTTTTAGGCCGACGTACCTGCCTGAGGTGCTGGTAAAAATGCGCCTGGGCGGCGCCAGCAATCGATCCGTTAAAGCCATTTTGCTTAAGAGCCGCGAAGACTGGGTTGCCTTGCACCGTAGCGGAGTTGGCGCATTCGGTGGGGTTGGTGCGCTGATGTGGAAGAACTTGAGCAAGATCAGCCAATTCAAATGACTTGTTGATCAACCCCTCCCTCAACCGACGTGATCACGGGTTCCGACGAGGCGGCCGCGGTCCTTACGCAGCAACTCGCGTTCGAGTTGTATGGTGTGGTTGACGGACGTCGCAAACGCACAACGAGGACGGGTGGCTATCGTCGCCCTCAATGGCGGTTTCCAAGGCGCCGATAGCTGAAGACATAGATCCAGCAAAAAGCGGCCGCAAAGCTGGCAAGAAAATAACCAGATTGCCAGCATATGGCGCCAAGTGTGGCGAGCGCGCCGGCTATACACCAAAAATATTTGGCCACTCGGCTATTGGTCTCAACCTGACGAAATATGTTGTCTGCTGGGATTTGGGACAGGACAAGTTTGGCGTGGATCAGTTGATGCATATGTTTGTTGTCCGGCGCGCCCGGCGAAAGCCCCAACTTGAACTTGCGGCGGTAGATCGAAAAGACCGTCTCAAACACCGGGTAGATCAGCAGCAGCAGCGGGAACCAAGTTGAGACCTCTGGGTTGTGGGAAACCAACAGCACAGAGAGTTCCGCCAGCAAAAAGCCAAGCAGATAGGCGCCGCCATCGCCAAGAAATATCTTGCCGCCAGGCCAGTTCCAGACCAGGAAACCCAGCACGGCACCAGCCAGGGCCAATGCCGTGTTGAATACGAGGCTATCACCGACCTGCGCGGCGACATAGGCGAGTGCAGCAAGCACGATGACGGCAAATCCCCCGGCAAGGCCGTTGTAGCCATCAATGATGTTAGTGGCGTTTGCAACGCCCCCAACGGCGAAACTGGTGAATATGACGGCAAGCGGCAGCCACTGCAGCGCTTGATCGACGCCGGGGATGTCGAGTCGGTTGAGTACTGCGCCGAGCAGCCAGGCGGCTACGGCGCCGGAGAGCATGGTGAGCAGCAGGCGCTTGACGACGCCGACCTGCTTGGTGAGGTCTTCAACCAGTCCGCCCAGGAAGGCAGGAATACCGGCAAACAGCAGGAGCCCAAATTCGCGTTCATTGGGCAAGGTATCGACGAAGAGCATGACGCCGCCGGCGACCAGCAGGCCCACCATGACCGCCAAGCCGCCGATGCGCGGCGTGGGCTGGGTGTGGTACTTCTGCGGCCCGCTGCCGACGTGATCGTGCGAGAGATGGGCATGCAAGTGCTCATATCTGATGATCAGCCAGCCGGTGAGCCAGGCGGCAGCCAAGGCTGCCATCAGCATGGCGGCAGACCACAGGCTGACGATAGACGGCGGCGCGGGTTTGGGGCGCAGTGTATTTGCGGCGAAGCATTTGATCGGATTGCTCCGGACGGCAGACTGCGCTTCTGCCGTCTTGCAGGCTACCAACGCAAGCTCGGGGACGGCCGCAGTAAAGACCACGACGCCGTTGGCCATCCGGCCCGAGGGAACCGCAAGCGGGGCATCGCTGAGAAGGCGCCGCTGAAATTCGTCCAGGGCGCCTTCGCATTGGATATTCTTGACGCGGCATTGCCGGCATGCTTCGAGAACGACCCGAGCGATATTGCCTGTAAGGCCTTCGCAGCTTTTCAGCGTAGGGCGACTGTCGAACAGAAAGCTGATGGTCAGCGCGCCATCCTGAGCGTCGGTGCGCTCG
>JAQTNK010000004.1:62500-153498 GCA_028713915.1 Rhodocyclaceae bacterium
CGCATCGTTTCGATCTATGGCCACTTGCGCTTTCCGGGTACCTATCCCTATGAGGAAGGCATGTCCGTGCAGCGCCTGCTGCAAGCGGCGGCAGACGATCGTCCAAGGGCCGACCTGGATCAAGCCCTCCTCGTGCGCCAGAATTCCGTAACGCGCGCCATCACGACGCAACTGATCAATGCGACGCTCAAGGAACAGCTGGCATACAAGCTGCAGCCGGGCGACGAACTGTATGTCTTCAACCTTGACGATGACGTCGCCCTCGTCGCCAATGCAAACGGTCCGGCATCTGATTCGCAGAATGCGCCGAACGCCCAAGCTTCCCAAAACGGCCAGTATTCACAGAGTGGCCAATCCTCGCAGAATGCGCAAAACGGCCAGTATTCACAGAATGGCCAGTACTCGCAGAATGCGCAAAATGGCCAATATCCACAGAACGGCCAGTACTCACCGAATGCGCAAAATGGCCAGTATTCACAAAATGGCCAGTTCATACCGAACGCGCAAATTGGTCAGTATTCGCAGAATGGCCAATACTCGCCGAATGCGCAATACGGCCAGTATTCGCAGAACGGGGCACCAGCGTCAACATCGCCAGCTTTTGGAATGCCTCCCGCCGGTAACGGGATCCAGGACACGGGAAGGCCCGCCGCTGCAACGGGATCCGGAGCAAACGCCAATCAGCCCACAGTGGTCGACGTCATTTCGCGGCAAACGTTGCTTCAGCCCGTTTTGCAACGTCTGCGGCAGCAGGCGCGCAGCGGGGAGCCCGCGGCCATCGTCTCGATTTCCGGGCCGGTCGTCGCGCCTGGCGACTATCCGCTGACAAAGAACATGAAAGTCAGCGACCTGGTTGCCCTGGCGGGGAAATTCCGCGAAAGCGCTTACGTCATCGAATGCGAGCTGTCGCGTGTCGAGTTGCAAGGCGGCAAGTTCCGCGAAATCACCCATCGATCGGTTGATTTGGCCTCCATCATCAAGGGCGACGAGAGCAAGGACATTGCGCTGCGTCCATACGACAACCTGGTGATTCGCCCGATCCCCGGATGGGAAGAAACCGTGAAGGTTGAAATTGCCGGCAAGGTGCGTTTCCCCGGGACTTACGTCATCAAGCGTGAGGAAAAACTGTCCCAGCTGGTTGGCCGTGCCGGCGGCTTCTTGCCGGATGCTGAGCCGGATGCCGCGGTGCTTACGCGGGTCAATTTGAGAGCCAAGGAAGCCGAAGCCAACGCGACGCTGCTGCAGCGAATCGACAGCGAAATTGCTGCCCAGTCCCTGCAATCGGCGAATTCCTCGGCAACCTTGGCGGCTGCAGGTCTCGCGGGCAGGCAGGGTACTAATGAAGCAGGCATGCTTGACTTCCTGGCCAAGCGGATTCGCATGATCAAGCCGGTGGGGCGCTTGTCGGTAGACTTGCCGCGTATTCTCGAAGAAACGGTGGCCGGCGGGTCCAGCTCGCAGGACGTTACCCTGGAGGACGGGGATCGGCTTGTCATACCGGCCAAGCAGGAATCGGTGACCATCCTGGGTGAAGTGAATTATCCGAACTCGGTCCGGTTCGACGCGCACATGTCGCTGCGCGACTACCTGAGAAATGCCGGCGGCCTTTCCCAGACCGCCGACGAGGACTCGGTCTACGTCGTTCGCGCCAACGGCAGCGTGGAGGGCAAGCGAAGCATGGGCTGGATTGCCAGCGTCACGCCGGACATTCATCCGGGCGACACCATCGTCGTGCCGATGGACGTGAAACAGGTGGCGCCGGTGGCAATGTGGTCGAGCGTCAGCCAGATCTTCTCCAACATGGCGATCGGCCTGGCTTCGATGAAGACTATCGGGGTGATCAAGTGATGGAACAGGATCGCACACCGCCTGATCTCGACGACGACGAAATCGACCTGATTGTACTCTTCACCGTTCTCTGGAGGGAACGTCGCTTCATTGTCGCATTCAGCTTAGGCGTCGCTTTCGTCGCGGCGGCTTTCAGCTTCATTCCGACGCCCATGTTCAAAGCGGAAGTGGTGACGCAAATCAAGGGAAGCCATGCCGGCGCGGGGATGTCCGCTTTGGCTGGTCTTGCCAGCGCCGCGGGAGTACTCCCAGCAGGTGCGGGGGGCGATGAGACGCTGGTGGCCAATACGGGTACGCTGCAGTCAAAGGAGTTGATGCGTGACTTTGTTCGCAGCCAAAAAATCGAGGCGGCCTTGTTGAACGAAGACGGGTTTTCGTTAAGCAAGTTTCTGGGGCTCAGTGACGAGGCGCCTGATTCCGCAAAGCGGCTGGAACTGGCGCGTGAAGTCTTTGAGAAAAGCGTGATGAGCATCGAAGCCGACAAGAAGTCGGGACTCACCACGATCACCATCAAATGGAAAGACCCCAAGGTCGCCGCCGACTGGGCGAACGGGTTCATCGTGATGGCCAACAACGAAGTCCGCGGCGTGTCGATCGATCGCGCCCGGAAGAATCTCGAGAGCTTGCACGCGGAGTTGCCCAAGACTGCGGCGGTGGAAGTGCAGCAGGCGATCTACAACGTGATCGAGGATCAGGTCAAGACCATCATGATGGCGACGACGCAACCCGAATTCGCCTTTCAGGTCATCGATCCGGCTGCGGCGCCCGTACGGCGTTATTGGCCGAAGCGTGGCCTCATCGTGATTCTTGCGACGTTGGTGGCGGGCATGATTTCCGTCGGCGTGGTTCTGGTGCGCGCGCGCCACTTCCCGACCAAACCGTGGCCCTTCAAATTCCTGAACAGCACGCCCGGAGCGTAGACGTTTGGTCCGCCACGTGAGAATCGTCGGCCTGGCGGCCTAGCCAACTTGGGCCGCTCCCCTATGCGCCAGACGCCGGCGATCCTCGCCATCGTGCTTTGCCTGCTGGCCGCGGCGGTAGTGAGCGGCTGTGCCAGTGAATCGGCGGCCATCGGCAAGACCGTCGGCATGCTGGTGTCAAGTTCCGATCCGACGGCACAAGCGACGCTTCGTCCCGATTATCGGTATCTGCGCGCCACCGTCGATGGTCGCACCGTGTTGCTCGTCCTCGGCTATGTCGAACCCCATCCGGGGGGCAACATCGACGTTTGGTACAGCGCGGAACACGAGGTCATCAAGCTTCAGCACGGCCACATCATCGCGACCGCAGGACTTGCGACGGACTGGCGAGAAGTGCGTTTTGTCGCGCCGCCGGACTGGCACGCGATGGCGGCGCAACAAACCACGACCTACACGCGCGAGCGCGATGAGATGCCCGGCTATCACTTCGGCATACGCGAAGTGGTCACCGCGCGGCCCATCGCCGCGCCCGGCACCACGCTCATCAAGGCTATCGACCCAGCATCGCTGCGCTGGATCGAGGAATCAGCGCAGTCTCAGACGCCCAACGCCGTTCCGCTGCCGCCTGCGCGCTTCGCGTTCGATCCACGGGCAGACAACGAGACGGTGATCTATTCCGAGCAGTGCCTGTCTCCTTCGCTTTGTCTCGCCCTTCAGTCCTGGCCAGTCGTGGCTAATTCGGGGCAATGAATTCCTTGTCGGTTGCTGACGAAGTTGCGCATCTTGTTAGCCGCTGGCTGGTCTGCTGCGGGCTTGCGACTTATGGGCTGATTGCGCTTCCAGCGTTCGCTGAGGGCGGAGTTGCCGGCGCCACGCAGGCGGTCGACGCTGTGCGATCGATCCGCAGCGGCGAACGGCTGAGCGACTGGATGCTGTGCCAGCCAACGGCGCCCGCGCCGTACTGGCCGGGGCTCAGCTGGCTGGTGCCGAAGCAACAGGATGCGCAATACGCGCTCAGGGAGCTGCTCCTTCTTGAGCTTGTTTCTTCGACCCAACTGGCCGTGCCGACAGACGTTCGCGAGCGGTTTGCGTCGTGGCTCAAGGCGATGCCGGTCACCGGGCGCGTGCCTGTCGAACTTGCCGACCCGCGCTGGCTTCAGGCACATCCGGAATTCGATCCCCTCTTGAGCCGCGACCAGACGCTGCGGCTGCCGCTGCCGCCCAGGACGGTCAGCGTGATCACGGAGACGGGGCAGCGTTGCGTGGTGCCCCACCAGTCGGGAAGCGAAGCCATGGCTTACCTGCGCGCCTGCGTTCCGCAGGCGGCAAATGACATTGACATGACATGGATCGTTCAGCCCGACGGACGGGTATTCCGCTATGGCGTTGCCGCTTGGAACGCTGAGGCACAGGTGGAGCCCGCGCCCGGCGCATGGCTCTGGGCGCCGGCCAGGAGTTCGCGCTGGCCCGACCATTTTTCGGAGCGCCTGGCACACTTTCTGGCAACGCAAGGGCCTGCGGCCGACCCTGACCGCTCGGCGAATGTTTCGGCTTCATCGGTGCTGCCGCGTCTCGAACTGTCGGGCGCCGTGGTGGCGGATGCACCGGCGCGCGATGCGACGATCAGCGCCAGCGACTGGGGCGAGATCGGCCTCTTGCAGACGCCGACGTCGCGCATGGCTGCCGCCGGCGACATGCGTTTCCATTACAGCCGCGTCTATCCCTATGGGCGCGCGACGGTCATGTTTCAGCCTCTCGACTGGCTGGAGGCGGGCTTTCGCTACACGAACATCAGCAACCGGCTCTATGGTCCGGATATCGCCGGCGGCCAGGCGTACAAGGACAAGAGCGTCGACTTCAAGCTGAGGCTCGCCGGCGAAAGCGCCAAGACGCCCGAAGTCGCGCTCGGCGTCATCGACATCGGCGGTACGGGCCTGTTTTCCAGCGAATACCTGGTCGCCAACAAGCGCTATCGGGATCTCGACTTGAGCGCCGGCATCGCCTGGGGCTATCTCGCCGGGCGGGGCAATATCCGCAATCCGTTGTCGCTGCTGAGCAGCGGATTCGATGTTCGCAGCAATTCGGTCGGCTCCGGCGGCACGCTCAGTACCGGCGCCTTCTTTCACGGATCGGCGTCCTTGTTCGGCGGATTGCAGTACCAGACGCCCTGGGAAGGGCTGGTCGCCAAGATCGAATACGACGGCAACAACTATCAGCACGAGCCGCAGGGCAACAACCAGACAGCGACCTCGCCGATCAACTTTGGCCTGACCTACCGCTATTCCCCGTCGATCGATTTCACGGCCGGCATCGAGCGCGGCAATACCGCGATGATCGGCTTCACGCTCCACGGCGCCTTGAACAAGGTCGCCATGCCCAAGCTGCTCGATCCCGTCCGCCTGCCGATCGCGCCGACGGCGCCGCAAGGCGAACCGGCATGGTCGAATACGGTGGCGGAACTGAAGGCCCAGACGCAATGGCAGGTGGTCCAGATCGTGCGGCACGGCAGCGACATGCAGGTCGTGTTCGACAACCCGGCGGGCATCTACTGGCAGGAGCGCATCGAGCGCGCGATCATCGTCCTCCACCGCGATGCGCCGGCGTCGATCACCCGTTTCGTGCTGCTGTTCCGCGAACGCGGCATGCCCATGAGCGAGCGCATCGTCCAGCGCTACGAATGGCTTGCCGATCACGTGAATTATCGCGCCCCGGCAGAACGTCAGCCCAGCGTTGTCGACGTGGCGCCGCGCCGGCGCGCGCCCGGCGAACTGCTATGGAAAACCGATGCGGCACCCTACAGCTTCGGCCTGGCGCCGAGCTTCCAGCAGACGGTGGGCGGGCCGAACGGCTTCATCCTTTACCAACTGGGCGCGTCCGGCATCGGCGAGGTCGACCTCGGCAACAGCACGTGGATCGAGGGCAAGGTCACCTACCGGCTGGCCGACAACTATGAGAAGTACACCTACGATGCGCCCAGCGCATTGCCGCGCGTGCGCACGTACTTGCGGCAATATCAGACGACCGCGGCGACGACCTTGCCGAATCTCCAGATCACCCATGTCGGGCAGCTGAGCGAAACCCAGTACTACAGCGCCTACGCCGGCTATCTCGAAGAGATGTTCGCCGGCGTCGGCGGCGAATGGCTTTACCGGCCCTGGCACAGCCCGTTCGCCTTCGGCGTCGACCTCAACCACGTGGCGCAGCGCGATTTCCGCCAGAACTTCGATCTGCAGAATGCCGGCGCCCAAACGGGCTATACGGTCAACACGGGTCATGCGACGCTCTACTGGGACACCGGCTGGAAGTCGACGCACATCAACCTCAGCGCCGGCCAGTACCTTGCCGGGGATCGCGGCGTCACCGTCGATGTCAGCCGCACCTTCGACAACGGCGTCGCCGTCGGCGCGTATGCCACCAAGACCAACGTCTCGGCGGCAACCTTCGGCGAGGGCAGCTTCGACAAGGGCATCTACGTATCGATTCCCTTCGACGCGATCCTGCCCTTCTCCAGTCCGTCCGTCGGCCACTTCAACTGGTCGCCGCTGACGCGAGACGGCGGCGCGCGGCTGGATCGCGCCGCGCCGCTGTATGCGCTGACGGGCGCGCGCGACCGGCAGTTGCTGCGCTATCGGGCCACCAATTCGAACTCCAGCAGCATTCAGGAAGAAAGCAGCTGGCTGCCGGAGCCGGAGCGTTCGCCGCTGGGCGACGTCCTGAAATCGTCGGGGACGCTGGGACGCGAACTGCTTTCCGGAAACTACAGCGACACCTTGATCAGCAGCGCGCTGCTGGTCGCCGGCTCGGCTGTGCTCGACAATCGTGTCGACCGATGGGCGCAGCGACATGCCCATGGCCGCTGGAATACGCTCGGCAGCATGGCCAGCAACATCCCGATCGTGCTCGGCGCCGGCACCGGCTTGCTGTGGATGGGGCTTGGCGACCCGATCGCCTCGGAAACGGCGTGGACCAGCATCAAGTCCGTCGGCCTCTCGCTCGTCGGCGGCGAGCTTGTCAAGACCATCGTCGGCCGCGCTCGGCCGGACGCGAATCTCGGCACGCACAGCTTTTCGCCGGGCAGCACGGCGTCGACGAACTCCAGCTTTCCGTCCCTGCATATGGCGGTGGCCTTCGCGACCGTCACTCCCTTTGCCGAACGGTACGATGCGCCCTGGCTGTACGGCGTGGCGGCCGCGACCGCTTTTGGCCGCATCCAGCAACGCCAGCATTTCGTGTCGGATACGGTGGCCGGCAGCTTGTTGGGCTACGTCATCGGTTCGGCGTTGAGCGAAGAGCAGCGCCACCGCGGCCGTCCGCAATTGAGCATCGGCGAGGACAAGTCGATCCGCGCCAGTTGGCAGTTCTGATCAGATGGGATCCTTGCCGCTCGCGGCGCGAAGGATGGCGAGAAAAGGGGCGGGGCAGGTCATGAAGGGACAAGGGCTATTGCAGCGGATCGGCTTTGCCTGGGCCGGCATCCGCTATGCCGTTCGCCACGAGAAGAGTTTTCGCACCCATCTGCTGGCGGTGGTCTTCGTCGCCGGCGCAATTTATTGGCTTCGCCCGCCCGGTGTTTGGCAAGCGATGTTGTGGATCGCCGTTGCGCTGGTGCTTGCCGCGGAATTATTCAACTCGGCACTCGAAGCGGTGCTCGATGCCCTTCATCCGGACGCAGCGGATTTTGTTCGCAATGCGAAGGATTGCGCCGCGGCGGCGGTGCTTGTATTAAGTCTCGCCGCGCTTGCGGTATTCGTGCTGATGCTCGTTTCGCTGCAATAAAAGCGGTGCCGTTAAAACAGCGGTGACTGGCGAGAGTCACCGCTGTCGGCAGCGCTTGTCACGACAAGTGGATAAGCGGCGCGTTATTTTACGGCGAGCATTTCGAGCGGCTTGCCGCTGGCCACCCAATCCTTGACCCATGCCGGCTGCCGGCCGCGTCCGCTCCAGGTCATTTCGTGATTTTCCGGAAATTGATACTTGATTCCGGCGGGCTTCCGCGACCCCGTTTTGCGCTGCTTCTTGGCGCTCTTGCCCAGCAATTCGTCGAGCGTATAGCCGCGCGCCTTGGCGAATTCCTCCAATTCGATTCGGGCCTTTTCCTTTTCGGATTCCTGGCGACGAACGAGTTCCGCGTCGATGTTGTTTTTAAGGTTATTGAGTTCGGTAATTGAAAGTTTTGCCAGATCCATTCGAATTGCTCCTCCGCGTAAGATTTTAAATGATACCAAGTTTCTTATGCCTCGCGCGAAGGAGATTGCTTCCTGCGTTTTGAAACGGCGAGCGTCCGGTCGGCACTTCTATTCCTTAATAATTCCAAAAACAATTCGCGCTGCAAGCATTTCGCATTTTTGTATTTGCGCGGCATGAATGCTGCGCTAGGCCGTATGGCGGATTCCGCCGTATTTCTCCCGCCATGGCCGATCCCTAGGATTTACCACAGGTCATGACGAGTGGCGGTTGGCGCCTCCACCGCGACTGTCTTGATCGGTGGCCGCCACGCGTTTGTTCGCGGCCGTTGACCGACGACGCGGGGAGTTACGGCCATGCGCTTGCAGAACTCCGTCAGTACCAGGTGTGCCGCTTTTCTATGCATGATCGCCAGCCTGGCCATCGGCGGCTGCGCCACGGAAATCGACACCTACGTCCAAGGCTGGCCGACGCTCAACGTGACGATGCACGAGCACGCCACGGGAGCGGAGATCTGGAGCCGATGCTGGTCGGACCTGCCGCTGTGGCAGAAGCTTCTCGGCACGATTCCGATCGCCTGCACCTGGGTCGATCTCGATCGCGGCACCTGCGACGTCTACATCGCCGATCACACGTTCGAAGGCACAATCCATCACGAGCTGGAACATTGCAAAGGCGGCGACCACGACGGCATCGCCCAGGCGATCTTCGACAGATGGAAGGCGAAGCAACAGGCGCATCCTGACCAGGCCAAGGAAGGCCACGCTCCAGCCCCGACAATGCCTTCGCCGACAGCCTTGCGCGTCACGCCGCAACCGACCGAAGCGCAGAACTGATCAAGTCGCCACGACACGGCGCAGGGCGCTCCGCCCGCAATGACAAAAGACCCATCGACGTACGGAGGGCGCCGATGGGCCTTGTTGCCAGCAGCCAACCAGGAGGTGAATCCAGGACGATTGGCTACAAACCATTAGAACCCGCCGCCGACCTAAGGTTCCTGCGGCGGCGAATACTGAACAAACCCCGGCAATGCTGTGCGGGGGCATCCAACGGCAACAGAGGAAGAGGAATGACCATGCGCGTATTAGATGGCTCAGGGAGTCGCTCTTGCCGCCTTCGCATTGAGGAGCGGGATAAACGCGGTATCGGGTCGTCAGAACATCCTGTACTTTTCTAAGGGCAGTCCATGATCTTCCACGTAAGCATTGGAGCTTTCGATGGCCTCCCAATTTTCCTTCAACCAAAGTTCGGCGTGTTTTTCCGCGACGGTCTTAGCCAATCCAGCTTCGGCCACCTGCGAAACATTGATGCGCAGTTCCTTGGCTTCGGCAAGAAGAGCCTTGGTCAATGATAGGTTGGCCGCCTTCTTCGGGGATTGTGCGTGCGTGTTTGCCATAGTGGGAGCCTCTCTTCAATGCGCTGTATTGATGTTACCGGCAATGCGCATTTATCCCAACATCAACAATGACTGTGGCTCGTCGAACCCGCGTCGACCTAAGGTTCCTGCAGCGAATGTGCGAAAGCTGCCGCGTCAGCGCCGCTTGACCGGGCGGGTCTTGCGCGCCGCGGGGATCGCAGTGCTGCAGGTGGCGGGCTGCCACGCCGGCACCAGGTGTTTCTTGCCGTTGCCGATGAGGTCGGCGCGGCCCATGCGTTGCAGGGCTTCGCGCAGCAGCGGCCAGTTCTCGGCGTCGTGGTAGCGCAGGAAGGCCTTGTGCAGCTTGCGGCTGCGCGCGCCGCGGACGACGACCAGCGCTTCGCCGGCGGCGTCGACGCGCCGCAGCGGATTCTTTTCCGTGTGGTACATGGTCGTGGCGAGCGCCAGCGGCGTGGGCAGGAAAGTCTGCACCTGGTCGAGGCGGAAGCCGTTGCGCTTGAGCCAGAGCGCGAGCTCGAGCATGTCTTCGTCGGTGGTGCCCGGATGCGCGGCGATGAAATACGGGATCAGGTACTGTTCCTTGCCGGCGGCCTGCGTGGCGGCGTCGAACATGCGCTTGAACTTGTCGTAGGCCGCCATGCCCGGCTTCATCATTTTCGACAGCGGCCCGGCTTCGCTGTGCTCGGGGGCGATCTTCAGGTAGCCGCCGACGTGATGGCCGACGAGTTCCTTGACGTATTCGGGCGAGCGTACGGCGAGGTCGTAGCGCAGGCCCGAGCCGATCAGCACTTTCTTGATGCCGGGCAGCGTGCGCGCCTTGCGATAGAGCGCGATCAGCGGCGCGTGGTCGGTGGACAGGCGCGGACAGATCTCGGGGTAAACGCAGGAAAGACGTCGGCAGGCCGCCTCGACGCTCTTGTCGTTGCAGGCCATGCGGTACATGTTGGCGGTCGGGCCGCCGAGGTCGCTGATGATGCCGGTGAAGCCCGGCGTCTTGTCGCGGATTTCCTCGATCTCATGCAGGATGGAGTGCTCGGAACGGCTCTGGATGATGCGGCCTTCGTGCTCGGTGATCGAGCAGAAGGTGCAGCCGCCGAAGCAGCCGCGCATGATGCTGATCGAGTGGCGGATCATTTCCCAGGCGGGAATCTTCGCGCCGCCGTAGGCGGGATGCGGCGCGCGGGCGTAGGCCAGGCCGTAGATGTGGTCCATCTCGGCGGTGCCGAGCGGCAGCGGCGGCGGATTGAGCCAGACGTCGCGCAAGCCCGCGCCGCTGCCGTGGGCCTGGGCCAGGCAGCGCGCATTGCCGGGATTCGATTCGAGGTGGAAGGCGCGCGAGGCTTGCGCATAGCGCGTCGTGTCGGCGGCAACCTCCTCAAAGGAGGGCAGGCGGACGTAGCTGCGGGCCCGCTCGGCATCGTGCGTCGGCGCGTTGGCATCCTGCCAGTCGGCGGCCGGCGTCCAGCCGTGCGGCACCATGAAGGCGCTGCCGCGCAGGTCGCGGATGTCGCCGATGGCTTCGCCCTTGGCGAGCCGGTGCGTGAGTTCGACCAGCGCGCGTTCGGCGTTGCCGAAGAGCAGCAAGTCCGCCTTGCTGTCGGGCAGCACCGAGCGGCGCACCTTGTCCGACCAGTAATCGTAATGGGCGATGCGCCGCAAGCTGGCCTCGATGCCGCCGATGACCACGGGGACGTCGGCGTAGGCTTCGCGCGCCCGCTGCGCATAGACGACCACCGCGCGATCCGGACGCTTGTCCGGCGCGGCGCCCGGCGTGTAGGCATCGTCCGAGCGGGTCTTGCGCTCCGACGTGTAGCGGTTGACCATCGAATCCATGTTGCCGGCGGTGATGCCGAAATAAAGATTCGGCTTGCCGAGCTTCTTGAAATCCGCCGCCGACCGCCAGTCCGGCTGGCTGATGATGCCGACGCGGAAGCCCTGCGCTTCCAGCAGGCGGCCGATCAGCGCCATGCCGAAGCTCGGGTGGTCGATGTAGGCATCGCCCGTGACGACGATGACGTCGCAGGAATCCCAGCCGAGCGCGTCCATTTCGGCGCGCGACATCGGCAGGAAAGGCGCGATGCCGAAGCGCTTGGCCCAATAGGGACGATAGGAAGTGAGCGGCTTAGCGGGAACCAAGAAACTGTGGCGCTAGGCCGAGAGCTTGACGCGGCTTTGCGAAGGTACGTGCCGCGCCAGGAAATCCATCTGGTCGGCGAGAATATTGCGGTTGCAGAGGATAAGGTATTCGGCCTTGTTCGGCACGTAGGGCGCGTAAATTAATTGCATGCCGGCTTGTTCCGGGGTGCGCCCGCTCTTGGTCTGGTTGCAGGGGCGGCAGGCGGTGACGACGTTCATCCAGTTGTCGCGGCCGCCTTGCGACACCGGCACGATATGGTCGCGCGTCAAGCGCGAGCCGGGCAGGACGGCGCCGCAGTAGCCGCAGAGATGGCGGTCGCGATGGAAAAGCTCGCGGTTCGAAAGCGGCGGCACCTGATGCAGCGTCTTGCCCGCCAAGGCCTTGCCCTTGATCGCGATGATGCTGTTGGTCTCGATGGCGGAACGCTCGCCGGTGATCCGGTTGAAGCCGCCATGGATGAGGAAACTGTTTTCGCCGATCGTCCACGCCACGAGATCCTTGGCGTAATAAAAGCAGGCATGTTGCCAGCTCACCCAGCGATGTGGGAGGCCGTGTTGGTCTAGCGTGAGGATCAGGGGGTAGGTTCCCATCTCGTCTAGAATCGGAATTATCCGAACCTTATCAGATTGATGTGAGTTTTCAAAATATGCCGCAGCAGGGAAAACTCGCACCTGCCCTGGCGATTTCCTTCCTCTTGCACGCCCTGCTGCTGTGGCCGGCCGTTTCGCTTTATCGCCAAAACGAAATCGCCCAAGCGCTGGCGGTTACCTTGCGCCCGGCGAACGGCAGCGCGCCCGTTGTGCCGCGACCCGCATTGCCCGCGCCGTTGCTTCGGGAGACGCGCCTGCCATCACCTCACGCCGACACGAAACCCGCACTCCTTACATCGCCGACTCCGGCGCAAGACAGTACGCCTACTTCGACCACGGAAATGCCGGCGCGTTCCGAAACATCGGCCGCCGCAGCTGACGGCAAGGCGGCGGACGCGCCGTCGCCGCCGGGAGGCGCTGCGCACCCCGGCGCCGGGCTGGACGCCGACGGCGTGCGCCAATATCGCCTGGCCTTGGCCGTCGCGGCGCGCCGCTTCAAGCGTTATCCGCCGCAGGCGTTGGCAGAGGAGATTGGCGGCACGGTCGAGGTGCTCGTGGCGGTGTCGGCCGGCGGGCAGTCGCAGGAGATCGCGCTGGGCCGGTCGAGCGGGCACGCCGCGCTCGACGACGCCGCACTCGACATGATGCGCCAGGCGGCGCCGCGTACCGCGGTGCCGGAAGCGCTGCGCCGGCACGCGTTCGTCGTCAACCTGCCGGTGATATTCGACGTGGCTGACGAATAGCGTCGCTCAGCGCGCCGGGTCCGATTTCGCCCGTATGGAAGTCGAAGCGGCCGGCGCGCCGGTCGGCGAAGTAGTGCTCGAGGGTCAGCGCGATGGTGCGAAAGGCGATCTCGCTCCAGGGGATTTCTTCCTCGCGGAACAGCATGACTTCCTGGGTTTCCTCGCCCGGCGCGAAATCGAGATCGAGCAGCCGCGCCCGATAGATGACGTGCACCTGGCTGATATGCGGGACGGATATCAGCGTGTAGATCTCGCCGATCTCGATATGGGCGCCGGATTCCTCGACGGTTTCGCGCGTGGCGGCGGCCGCCACGGTTTCGAAGTTTTCCATGAAGCCGGCCGGCAGCGTCCACTTGCCATGGCCGGGTTCGATGGCGCGCTTGCAGAGCAGGACGCGGTCCTCCCAGGCGGGCAGCGTGCCGACGACGAGTTTGGGATTGCGATAATGAATGGCGCTGCAGCGGTCGCAGACATGCCGCGGCAAGGAATCGCCGGCGGGCACCCGGACCACGACGGGCGCGCCGCATACGCTGCAAAAGTTGATGGCCGGATCCATGGTCGGCCCATTCTAGCGCGGCCCCAACGCATTTTCCCGGTGCCGTGCCTTTACCCTTGTTGGCTAAGATGGGATAAGCTTCGTGCTCGCAAAAATTTGCGCCGCGCCGCAATGGAACCCATCGATCTTGCCCAGTTCGAACAGCTGAAAGCCACGGGTGACTTGCCGTCGCCGAAGGGGGCTGCGCTTGCCATCATCCGGCTGACCCAGCGCGACGACACTTCGCTCGCCGACCTCGCCCATGCGGTGAAGGCGGACCCCGCTTTCGTCGGCCGTCTCATCAAGGCCGCCAATACCGTGCATGCCGGCGCGCGCCGGCCCATCGCCTCCATCCAGAATGCATTGATCGTCCTCGGCGTTCCCGCGGTGCGGTCGATGGCGCTTGGCTTCTCGCTGTTGTCGAATTTCGCCAGCGGCAGTTGCCGCAATTTCGACTACCCGCGCTTCTGGTCGCGCTCGCTGGCGTTCGCCGTCGCGCTCCAGGCGCTGGTCAAGCATACCCACGCCGCGCCCCCCGACGAAGCCTTCAGCGTCGGCCTGCTCGCCCACATCGGCGAACTGGCGCTGGCGACGATCTTCCCCGACGACTATTCGCGCGTGCTGGCGCAGCGCCGGGAGCCGCAGGCAAAGAGCCTGCTGGAGCTCGAGCAGACGGCATTCGTCATGACCCACGACGCGCTGTCGGCGGCGATGATGCTGGACTGGGGCATGCCCAGGGTATTTGCCGAGCCCGTCTTCCACCATGAGCGGCCCGAGTCGGCGACGTTTGCCGACGATCCGCGCCAGCACGCGATGCTGTGGTCGCTAGTGCTGGCGGGGCATGTCGCCGACATCTGTCTCGCCGCCGACGCCGAACGGCGCGCCATGGTGCCGCAGTTGCTGCGCCTGGGCGAACAGCTGTCGATCGCGCCGGAAACCTTGAACGCCCTGTGCGACCAGGTGGCGCGCGAATGGGGCGAATGGGGCGACATCCTCAACGTGCGCACGTGCGCGGTGCCGCTGTTCGAGGACTTGTCGAAGCCGGCGCCTGCGCCGCCGCCGCCCGGCGACATGGCCGCCGCCGGGCTGGACGCGAACCGCATGCGCGTCCTCGTCGTCGACGATGACGCCAGCATGCGCGCGATCCTCAAGGCCATGCTGTCCGGTGCCGGCCACGACGTCTATGAAGCCGTCGACGGCCGGCAGGCTTTCGAGTTGGCGCTCGAAATCCAGCCACAGATCATGATCGTCGATTGGCTGATGCCGACCATGGACGGCATCGAGCTGACCCGCTCGCTGCGCCAGACCAAAGTCGGCCGCGGCGTCTACATCCTGCTCCTGACGGGACTGGAAGAGGACGACAAGCTGGTCGAGGCTTTCGAGGCCGGCGTCGACGACTTCATGTCCAAGCCGCTCAAGCCGCGCCTGCTGGCCGCGCGCCTGCGCGCCGGCCAGCGCGTCATCGCGCTGCAGCAGGAGGTCGAGCGCGACCGCGAGGAAATTCGCCATTTCGCCGCCGAACTGGCGGTGACCAACCGGCGCCTGCAGGAAGTGGCGCTGACCGATGCCTTGACCGGCTGCCCCAACCGGCGTTACGCCATGGAGCGCCTCGAACAGGAATGGGCGGCCTGCAGCCGCAACAAGCGGCCGTTGACCTGCATGGCCATCGATATCGATTTCTTCAAGAAGATCAATGACGGGCACGGCCACGACGTCGGCGACGCCGCCCTGAAGCAGATCGCCGTCGCGCTCAAGGGCGGCCTGCGCGCGCAGGACGTCATCGCCCGCATGGGCGGCGACGAGTTCCTGGTCATTTGTCCGGACACCGACCTGGCGTCGGCCGCCATCTGCGCCGAGCGCATGCGCAAGGCGGTCGAGAGCCTGCACATGGCGGCCGGCAACCAGCAGCTGATCGGCAGCGTCAGCATCGGCTTGGCGACGCGCGACGACGGCATGGAAGACGCCGACGCCATGATCAAGTGCGCCGACCGCGGCCTCTACCTCGCCAAGCAGCGCGGCCGCAACCGGCTGGCGACCGTTCAGGCTCACGGCGCGACGACGGCATGATGCGCGATCGCCCGATCCGCATGCTCATCGTCGAGGATTCCGAGGACGAAGCGTTCCTGCTGTATTCCGAGCTCAACGCGCGCGGCGCGCGGCTGGACTGGAAGCGCGTCGACTCCGGCCGCGACCTGACGGCAGCCCTGGTCGAGCGCGACTGGGACATCATCATCTGCGACCACAACATGCCGGGCTTCGATTCCTTCGCCGCCCTGCAGATCGTCAAGCAAAGCGGCAAGGACATTCCCTTCGTCATCTATTCGGGCCAGATCACCGACCAGCAGGCCGTCTCGGCGATGCACGACGGCGTCCAGGACTACATCGAAAAAGGCAACTACGCGCGCCTGATGCCGGTGATCGAACGCGAACTGAAGAATGCGGCGGCGCGGAGCGCCGTGCGCAAGGCCGACAGCCGCATCCAGGAACTCGCCTATTACGACGGCCTGTCCAACCTGCCCAACCACAACCTCTTCTGCGCCCAGGTGACCGAGTGGATCCTCGATGCCGAGAAGCGCGGCACGGCGCCGTTTGGCGTCATCGCCTATCTCGATCTCGACCGCTTCCTGCGCATCAACACGTCGTTCGGCTACGACACCGGCAACGAGATCCTGCGCCAGGCCGCCAAGCGGCTGACGGCGGCGCTGCCCCCGCAGGTGATGCTGGCGCGCCTGTCCGGCGATGCGTTTGGCATATTCCTGCCCGGCGCCAGCCTCGTCGACGGCATCGACAGCGCCGCGCAGTGGATCAAGCAGGTCTTCGACGCGCCGTTCGAGAAAGGCGGCATCGAGCTCTACATCACGGCCAGCATCGGCATCGCGCGCCTGCCCGAGGACGGCCGCGAAGTCTATGAACTGCTGATGAACGCCGAAACGGCGATGGCCTGCGCCAAGCGGCTCGGCGGCAACGGCGTGCAGTTCTACCGCCGCGACATGAACGCCAACTCGGGCGAGCGCGTGGCCATGGAATCGGACCTGCGCCACGCCCTCGAGCGCGACGAACTGTTCCTCCATTACCAGCCCTGCATCGATGCCGCCGACGGGCGCACCGTCGGCATGGAAGCGCTGGTGCGTTGGCAGCATCCGGTGCGCGGCGTCATCCCGCCCGACCGCTTCATTCCCATCGCCGACGAATCCGGCCTCATCGTCGGCATCGGCGAATGGGTGCTGCGCCGCGCTTGCGAGCAGGGCCGCAAGTGGCAGGACCTGGGCTTCGAGATTTATCTCGCGGTGAACGTGTCCGCCGTCCAGTTCGCGCAGCCGCGTTTGCTCGAAGTGGTGCAGCGCGTGCTGGAGGAAACGGGATTCTCGCCGCAGGCGCTGCAACTCGAAATCACCGAATCCGTGCTGATGCAGGATGCCGAGTCCGCCATCGGCATGCTGCGCGCCTTCAAGGCGATGGGCGTGCGCATCTCGGTCGACGACTTCGGCACCGGCTATTCCTCGCTCTCCTACCTCAAGCGCTTCCCCATCGACATCCTCAAGATCGACAAGTCCTTCGTGCGCGATCTGCCCGACGACGAGGAAGACGCCGCCATCGTGCGCGCCATCATCGCCCTGGCCCACTCGCTGCGCCTGACGACCGTCGCCGAAGGCGTCGAAACCGAGGCCCAGCTGGCCTTCCTGCGCGCCGAACTCTGCGACCGCTTCCAGGGCTATCACTTCAGCCGCCCCATCGACGTCGCCACGATGGAAGCACGCCTGACAGCCGAAAAACGCGATAATTGTTTGTAAGAACAAATCGATAGGTCGCGTTTGTAAGGTTTTTTCTTACAAACCGCCCCTATCTGGTTATTACAATAGAAACGTTTTTCCGTTGATTTTCTCCTTGCCTAAGTTGCCGCGATAATGTCAATGCCGTCAATCTGGCTGATGCGTGGGACTTTCCCCGTGTGGTCGATGGCGGGACTTAGGAGTGCATGATGAAATCGACCGACACCTACAACGATATAAAGGAAGTCAATCTTGCCTACCTGATGCTGGCTCAGAACATGGTTCGTTCCGATCGCGAAACGGCCATTTTCCGCCTCGGCGTCAGCGAGGAGATTGCCGATATCCTCGATCGCCTCACCCCGGGACAGGTCCTGAAAATGGCCGCGTCCGACATGCTGCTGTGCAACTTCCGCTTCGACGATGCCTTGCTGCTCAATCTGTTGGCCAATCATGAACGCGACCGCGGCGTCGGTCACATTCATGCGGCGATCCTCGCCGCCGGCCGTCCGGTTGAAGCAGTCGCCTGAACACGTCGCGCCATCACGGCAGGAGGTTGTATGCGCAATAAATCCGTTATCTCGGAAGCGAGAGACATTGGCCTGGCGGTCGAACTGATCGAGCTCGGCGCCCGCCTGCAGCTCCTGGAAGCCGAGACGAAACTCTCGCGCGAACGCCTGCTCAAGCTCTACAAGGAAGTCCGCGGCGAATCGCCGCCCAAGGGCATGCTGCCGTTTTCGACCGACTGGTTCATGACCTGGCAGCCGAATGTCCATGCTTCGCTGTTCATGGCCTATTTCCGCTTTTTCGAGAAGCACACGAAGCTGCGCGGCCTCGACCTGCTCATCAAGTCCTACCGCATGTATCTCGACCAGACCCGGCGCAACGGCATGGAAGAGGTGTTGTCGCTGACCCGCGCCTGGACCATGGTGCGGTTTTTCGACGCCCACATGCTGCAGATGGCGACGTGCACGGACTGCGGCGGCGACTTCGTCACCCACGCCCACGAGCCGACCAAGGGCTACGTCTGCGGCCTGTGCCACATGCCGGCGCGCGCCGGCAAGACCCGCCGCGCCGCCAGCCTCGCCGCCGTCGCCTGATTGCGGGCGGCCGGCTTGCGCCGCCGGCGTTTCCTGAGGCCGGATACGGCCTGAGCGCGATTTTTTCGTCCTTGCCGACATTAGTGTCGGCAAGGATTTCCGCTATCATTGCGCACTCACGTCGGTGGGGCGCGCAGGGAGGCGGTTAATGTTCGTCATTGTGGGTTACGTGGTCGTTCTCGGCGCCGTGCTGGGTGGGTTCATTCTCGCCGGCGGGCATGTCCATGCCCTGATCCAGCCGACCGAATTGCTGACGATCGCCGGGTCTGCCGTGGGCTCCCTGCTGGTGGGCAATCCGCCCAACGTCATCAAGGCTATTCTCGCGGCGCTGCCGACGGTGTTGAAGGGCTCGTCCCTCAACAAGGCGCTCTACATGGATCTGCTGGCGATGCTCTACGAGATCCTCTCCAAGGTGCGCAAGGAAGGCCTGATGTCGATCGAGGGCGACGTCGAGAATCCCGAGTCGAGCCCGATTTTTTCCAAGTACCCGGCCATCGCCGGCAACCATCACGCGATGGAATTTCTCTGCGACTATCTGCGCATGATGGTGGGCGGCAACCTCAACGCCTTCGAGATCGAAAACCTGATGGACAACGAGATCGAAACCCATCATCACGAAGGCGAAGTTCCGGTGCACGCGATCTCGAAGGTCTCGGATGCCTTGCCCGCCTTCGGCATCGTGTCTTGCGTCATGGGCGTGGTGCACACCATGGAATCGGTGGGGATTCCGCCGGCCGAACTCGGCAAGCTGATCGCCGCGGCGCTGGTCGGCACCTTCCTCGGCATTCTGCTTTCCTATGGCTTCGTCGGTCCGATCGCGACCGCGCTCGAGCACAAGCTGGCCGAGAATTCGAAAATGTTCCAGACCATGAAGGTGGTCCTGCTGGCCAGCATGAACGGCTAC
The DNA here is from genome assembly GCA_028713915.1 of Rhodocyclaceae bacterium. Lineage (GTDB taxonomy): Bacteria > Pseudomonadota > Gammaproteobacteria > Burkholderiales > Rhodocyclaceae > Nitricoxidireducens. The sequence continues at coordinate 81,607 of JAQTNK010000004.1, forward strand.
GCGCCGCAGGTGGCCGTCGAATTCGGCCGCAAGGTGCTGTTCTCCGCCGACCGCCCGACCTTCATCGAACTCGAAGACGACCTCAAGGCGCGCAAGGGCAAGTGAGCGCTAGATGAGCGACGACACCCAACAGCCGATCGTTGTCAAGAAGATCAAGAAAGGCGGCGGCGCGGCGCACGGCGGCGCCTGGAAGATCGCCTATGCCGACTTCGTGACGGCGATGATGGCGTTCTTCCTGCTGATGTGGTTGCTGGGTTCGACCACCAAAGGCGATCTCAAGGGCATTGCCGACTATTTTTCGACGCCGCTCAAGGTGTCCATGCTCGGCGGCTCGGGTTCCGGCGACGCCACGTCCGTCATCAACGGCGGCGGCGAGGACTTGACGCGCAGCTACGGCCAGGTCAAGAAAGGCGAAAATCTGTCCGAACGCACGACCATGAATCTGCAGCGCATGAAGGAAGAATTCGAGCGCAAGGAGAAGGAGCGGCTGGAAGAGCTCAAGGTCGGCATCGAGAAGATGATCGACAACAGCCCCGCGCTGCGCCAGTTCAAGAGCCAGATGCTGCTCGACATCACCTCCGAGGGCCTGCGCATCCAGATCGTCGACGAGAAGAACCGTCCCATGTTCGATCTGGCGAGCTCCGAACTCAAGCCTTACACGCGCGAGATCCTGCACGAGATCGGCAATGCGCTCAATCAGGTCGACAACAAGATTTCCCTGTCGGGGCATACCGACGCCACCCCCTATGCCGGCGGCAACAAGGGCTTCGGCAACTGGGAGCTGTCTACCAACCGCGCCAACGCCTCGCGGCGCGAACTGCTTGCCGGCGGCATGGACGAAGGCAAGATCATGCGGGTGGTCGGCTTGGCGTCGACGGTCCTCTATGACAAACAGGACCCCTACAATCCGATCAATCGGCGCATCAGCATCGTCGTCATGAACAAGCGTACCGAAGAGGCGATCATGCGCGACGGCGCCGCCTTGCCGGATGAGGACAAGAGCGACCAGACCCAGCAAGCCGCCGCCGCGGCCAACCCGCACTGACAGTCAGGTAGAATCCGGGGACTTCCTGGGCTCCCCGCAAACCGCGCCCGGATCATTGATGACGGAATATGAAATTTTTCGGCAGATCATTCTGGATCGGTACCGGTTGGACGGCCCTGGTGGGCTGGGGATTCTATGCATTTTCCCCGCTCGGACAGGCCGGCGCGACGGCCATCGCGGCATTCGTCCTGATCGGCCTCGGCTGGCACGCCGCCGCCTTCGGCGCCACGAGCGCGCAGGGCTGCGCCGCCGCCGAAGCGCAATTGCGCGAGGAAGAGCGCACCCTGATGGCCGAATTCCACCGCTTGCTGGCCGAGTGCGTCAAGGAATTCACGAGCCAGTACGCCGCCATCCAGGGTGAGATTGAACGCGTCCAGTCCTTGCTCGCCGAGGCGATCGCGCAGCTCACGCAAAGCTTTCAGGGCATGCACGATCAGGCCGACCAGCAGCGCCAGCTGGCCGTCTCCGTGACCTCGGGCGCGGCGGACAGCGAAGAGGGCGTGCGTTTCGACGAGTTCGTGCTCAACACTTCCGGCGTCATGCAGCGCGTCGTCGACAGCGTCGTCGGCAACAGTCGGCTGGGCATGGAACTGGTGGAACTCACCGACGGCATCGCCCAGCGTGCCCGCGACGTGCAAAGCATCCTGTCCGAGATCGGCTCGATCGCCAAGCAGACCAACCTGCTTGCCCTCAACGCCGCCATCGAAGCGGCCCGCGCCGGCGAGGCCGGCCGCGGCTTCGCCGTGGTGGCCGACGAAGTGCGCGACCTCTCCGCCCGCACGACGCAGTTCTCGCAGCAGATCAACAGCCTGATGCAGGGCATGCAGGGATCGGTGCAGCAGACCGAGGATGCGATCCAGCGCATGGCCAGCCAGGACATGACGTTCGCCCTCGAATCGAAGCAGCGCGTCGAGGAAATCATTCACACGATGGAGCGCCAGAACCGGCTGCGCAGCGACGCCATCGGCCGCCTCGGCGCGGCCGCGCACGAGATGGACGACCGCGTCAATGTCGCCATCACCGCCTTGCAGTTCCAGGACATGGTCTCGCAGCTCGTCGGCCATGTGAAGCGGCGCGTCGAGGCGCTCGACGGCGTCATGCGCCACATGGGCGACCTCGGCGAAGCCCTCAACCGCAATGCCGCCGCGGCCGACACCGGCGCCGCCATCGACGCGCTGAAGCGCGAAACCGCGAAGATCGCAACGAGTCTCCAGTCGCTGGCGACGGAGACGACCAAGAACCCTGTCGGCCAACGGGCGATGACCCAAGGCGACGTTGAACTCTTCTAGGAGCCACACCATGGCAAAGACCATTCTCGCGATCGACGATTCCGCCTCCATCCGCCAGATGGTGGCGTTCACCCTGAAAAGCTCGGGCTACGAAGTCGTGGACGCCGTCGACGGCATGGACGGCCTCGACAAGGCCAAGGCCAAGAGCTTCAACCTGATCCTCACCGACCAGAACATGCCGCGCATGGACGGCCTGACGCTGATCAAGAGCCTGCGCGCCCTGCCGCAATACAAGACCGTTCCCATCCTCATGCTGACCACCGAATCGTCGGACGCCATGAAGCAGCAGGGACGCGCCGCCGGCGCCACCGGCTGGCTGGTCAAGCCCTTCGATCCGCAAAAGTTGATAGAGGTCGTCAAGAAAGTCATCGGCTGACCGTCGCGTCCCAATCTCATTTCCGGGAGGCGTTATGGCTATCGACATGAGCCAGTTTTTCCAGGTCTTCTATGAGGAGACTGCGGAACACCTGGCGAGCATGGAATCCCTGTTGCTCGCGCTGGACATCGCGAATCCGGACGCCGAGCAACTCAACGCGGTGTTCCGCGCCGCGCACTCGATCAAGGGTTCGGCGGGAACCTTCGGCTTCACCGACCTGGCGCAGGTCACGCACATTCTCGAAAATCTGCTCGATCGCATCCGCAAGGGCGAACTGGCGCTGCGCGAGGAAATGATCGACGCCTTCCTCGATGCCGGCGACGTGCTGAAAGTCCTGCTCGCGGTGCACAAGGGCGAAGGCGAGGCGAACCAGGTGGACGTCGAGACGATCTGCGCGCGGCTGCGCGAGTTGACGACCAGCCCGGCGGCCGCGCCTGCCGCCGCAGCTGCCACCGTTGCCGCGGTCGCCGCGCCGGCGCCGGCTGCCGCTGCCCAACCGGCGGCCGGCTTCGATTTGTACTTCGTGCTCGAAGGCGACGAGCCGGCCGTCCAGCGCACGCTCGACGCCGTGATGGCGGAACTCGGCACGTACGGCACCGTGCGCGTCAGCGAGCGCCCCGCCGTGGCCGGGCAGCCTTGGCACGTCGAGCTTGCCGGCGCCGCCGACGCCGATCTCGTGCGCTCGGTGCTCGATTTCGTCGCCCGCAGCGACAGCATCCGCGTCTTGCCGCTGGGAGTGGCCGCCGTCGCCGAAACCGCCTACGGCTTCTTCGAGCCGCAACCCGGCAACGCGCCGGCGCCGGCCGCAGCGGCCGACGAAGCGTACGGCTTTTTCGAGCCCTTGCCGGCGGCGGCGCCGCAAGCGCAAGCCAGCGCGGATTCCGCCGACGGCGCCTACGGTTTCTTCGTCGATCCCGCGGCGCCGCCGCCCGCCGCGTTGCCGCCCGTCAAGCCCGACGACGGCGACGGCTACGGCTTTTTCGTCGACGTTGCCGCCCCGGCGGCCGCGGCCGCGGCCGTGCCGGCGCCGAAGCCGGCGCCGCCGGTCGTTGTCAGCGAGAAGGCCGAGGCCAGGCGACCGGCCGCCGCCGCGGCCAAGCCGGGCGCCGACACCTCGATCCGCGTCGGCGTCGAGAAGGTCGACCAGCTGATCAACCTCGTCGGCGAATTGGTGATCACCCAGGCCATGCTCGCCGAGTCGGTGTCGGCGGTCGACCCGGTGCGCTTCGAGCGCCTGATCAGCGGCCTGGCGCAGCTCGAGCGCAACACGCGCGACATCCAGGAATCGGTGATGTCGATCCGCATGATGCCGATGTCGGTCGTCTTCAGCCGCTTCCCGCGCGTGGTGCGCGAACTGTCGCAAAAGCTCGGCAAGAAGGTCGAACTGAAGCTGATCGGCGAGGATACCGAGCTCGACAAGGGACTCATCGAACGCATCGCCGATCCGCTCACCCACCTTGTCCGGAACAGCCTCGACCACGGCGTCGAAATGCCCGACGATCGCATCGCCAAGGGCAAGCAGCCGACCGGCACCATCACGCTCAAGGCTTACCATCAGAGCGGCAACGTCGTCATCGAGGTCGGCGACGACGGCGCCGGCTTGAGCCGCCAGAAGATACTGGCCAAGGCCAAGGAGCGCGGCCTGCCGGTGTCCGAGCAAATGACCGACCAGGAAGTCTGGCAGCTGATTTTCGAAGCCGGCTTCTCGACCGCCGACCAGGTCACCGAGGTGTCCGGCCGCGGCGTCGGCATGGACGTCGTCAAGCGCAACATCGGCGCCTTGGGCGGCCGCGTCGACATCCAGTCGATGACGGGCATCGGCACGCGCATGACGGTCAAGCTGCCGCTGACCCTGGCGATCCTCGACGGCATGTCGGTGGCGGTCGGCCGCGAGATCTACATCGCGCCGCTCGGCTACGTCATCGAGTCGCTGCAGGCGGACCGCAGCATGATCAAGAGCGTGTCCGGCGTCGAGCGCCTGATCCAGGTGCGCGACGAATACCTGCCGGTGATCGCGCTGCACGAGATCTTCCGCATTCCCGGCGCGGTCACCGCGCTGGACCAGGGCATCATGGTCATCCTCGAATCCGACGGCGTCAAGGCGGCGCTGTACGTCGACGCCATGGTCGGCCAGCAGCAGGTGGTCATCAAGAGCCTCGAATCGAACTACCGCAAAGTCAGCGGCATTTCCGGCGCCACCATCATGGGCGACGGCCATGTCGCGCTGATCCTCGACGTCCCGGCGCTGGTGGGCATGGCGCGCGCCGCGCTGCCTGCCGCTGCCTAGTTACCGCTTAATTTCCCCAGGAGCACAGCATGGCCTACGACAACGCCAAACCGCAAGGCGAGGACACCGGGGAAGGCAGTTTCGCCCAGGAATACCTGACCTTCACCCTCGGCCCCGAGGAATATGCCATAGACATACTCAAGGTGCAGGAGATCCGCGGCTACGAGCAGCCGACCACCATCGCCAATGCGCCGGAATTCATCAAGGGCGTCATCAACCTGCGCGGCACCATCGTGCCGATCGTCGACCTGCGCATCAAGTTCGGCGTCGGCGTGGCCGAGTACACGGCCTTCACCGTGGTGATCATTCTGAACATCGGCAGCCGCGTCGTCGGCATCGTCGTCGATGGCGTCTCCGACGTCACCAGCCTGCGCTCCGACCAGGTGCGGCCGGCGCCGGAGTTCGCCGCCACCGTCAGTACCCACTACATCGAAGGGCTCGGCACGCTCGGCGAGCGCATGCTGATCGTGGTGGACATCGAGAAGTTGATGCTGTCCGCCGAAATGGCCCTGGTGGATGACGCCGTCGCGCACGCCTGAACACACCTGACCCCTCGATAACGAAGACACCATGAGAACCAATCTTCCGGTAACCCAGAACGAAATCCTGCTGAGCGACGACACGCTGATCGTCTCGAAGACGGACCTCAAGGGGCGCATCACCTACGTCAACAAGGGCTTTCTCGACATCAGCGGCTATACCGAGGAAGAACTGATCGGCGAGCCGCACAACATCGTGCGCCATCCGGACATGCCGCCCGAGGCCTTCGCGGATCTCTGGAAAGTGCTGAAGGAAGAGCGTCCCTGGGTCGGCTACGTCAAGAACCGCTGCAAGAACGGCGACTTCTACTGGGTCGAGGCGCACGCGGCGCCGATGTGGGAGGGCACGCAAGTCGTCGGCTACCTGTCGGTGCGCTACAAGCCGCCGCGCGACAAGGTCGAGGCCGCCGAAGGCGCCTATCGCCTGTTCCGCGAGAAGAAGGCCGGCGGCCTGATGGTCAGCGAAGGCTGGGTGGCGTCGACCGGGCCGTTCGCGCGCCTGCGGCGCGCGCTGGCCGATTCGTCGATTTCGACCAAGATCATGCTGGGTTGCGTGGCTGGCGCCGTGGCCATCATGAGCGCGACGACGCTGTTCCTCGGACAGCATCTGTCGTCCGCCCTCGGCGCGCAGGGCGAGGCCGAGCTCAAGCAGAATCTCGGATTGATCCGCGGCATGGTCGAGGTGCGCGCCAACGCCATGCGCAACGAGGCGGTGCGGCTCAACGACCTCTTCGCCGGCTATTTCCCGGAAGGCTTCAGCGTCGAAGCCGCGGCCGACGTGCCCGTCCTCAAGTCGGGCAAGACGGTCATGAACCAGCGCAGCGACGAGGTCGACCGCTTCGGCGGGCTCACCCATGCGGTGGCGACGCTCTTCGTGCGCAAGGGCGACGACTTCATCCGCGTCGCCACCTCGGTGAAGAACGAGAAGGGCGAGCGCGCCATCGGCACGCTGCTGGCGAAGGACCACCCGGGCCGCGCCAAGCTGCTCGCCGGCGAACGCTTCGCCGGCCGCGCCAATCTTTTCGGCAAGGATTACTACACGTCCTACACGCCGATCAAGGGCGCCGACGGCCAGGTGATCGGCGCCACCTTCGTCGGCATGGACGTGTCGACGGAAATCGCCGCCCTGCGCCAGCAGATCAAGAACATCAAGATCGGCGACAGCGGCTACTTCTACGTGCTCGATGCCCAGCCCGGCAAGGACTACGGCACGCTCATCGTGCATCCGGCCAAGGAGGGCGCCAACATCCTCGCGGCCAAGGATGCCGACGGCCACGAGTTCATCAAGGAAATGCTCGACAAGAAGCAGGGCGTGATCCGCTATCCGTGGCTGAACAAGGAACTGGGCGAAACCGCGGCGCGCGAGAAGCTCGTCGTCTACGACACTTTTCCCGACTGGCAATGGACCATCGGCGGCGGCACCTACCTGGACGAATTCGAAGGCCTGTCGCGTTCGATGCAGCATTATCTTTGGCTGACGTCGCTGCTGGTCATCGTCGTGCTGTTCCTGATGATCTTCTGGCTGGTGCGCGTCCTCGTCGGCCGTCCGCTGCACGAGCAGGTGATCCCGGCATTCCGCGCGCTGTCGGGCGGCAAATATGACAACGTGATCGATTGCGGCCGCAAGGATGAAATCGGCCAGGTGCTGCAGGGCATCGAGACCATGCAGAACCGCATCGGCTTCGAGGTCGCCGAGACCAAGCGCACCGCCGACGAGATGACGCGCATCAAGATCGGCCTCGACAACGTGTCGGTGCCGATGACGATCTCCGGGGAGGACAACCGCCTGATCTACATGAACCTGGCCGCGGAGCAGTTGTGGCAGGGCATGGCCGCCGGCATCGCCGAGCGGCATCCGGGATTTACCGTGGCGAAGATGATCGGCGCGCCGCTGGCGCAATACTTCGAGGACGAGGAAATCACGGCGGCCTACCGCGCCGCGCTCAAGGAAGCGGGAACCTTCAACACGGTGCTGGCGGGGCGCCATCTGCGGGTGACCGCCAGCCCCGTCTACGACGCCGCGGGCAGCTATCTGGGCCGCGTCTCGCAATGGCTCGACCGCACCGCCGAAATCAAGGTCGAGCTGGAAGTCGCCGAGATCGTCGACGCCGCCACCATGGGCGTGCTGACCATGCGCGTCGGGCTCGAAGACAAGACCGGCTTCTTCTCCAGCCTCAGCCTGGGCATCAACAACCTGCTCGAGACCACGCAGAAGGCGCTCGAGTCGACCTCCGAAGTGCTCAATCGCGTCGCCCGCGGCGACCTGACGCGCACGGTGGACAATGATTACATCGGCATTTTCGGCGACTTGAAGGCGGACACGAACACGACGGTGGAGCGGCTGCGGGAAGTGGTGGGGCGGATCAAGGAAGCGTCGGAGGCGATCAACACGGCGTCGAAGGAAATCGCGGCGGGGAACCAGGATCTGTCGAGCCGGACGGAAGAGCAGGCGAGCAGTCTGGAAGAGACGGCGAGCTCGATGGAAGAGCTGAATGCGACGGTGAAGCAGAATGCCGAGAACGCGCGGCAAGCGAACGAACTGGCGCACAGCTCGAACGAGATCGCGACGCGCGGCGGCGAGATGGTGAAGCGCGTGGTGGCGACGATGGACGGCATCCAGGACAGTTCGAGGAAGATCGCGGACATCATCGGGGTGATCGACAGCATCGCGTTCCAGACCAACATCCTGGCGCTGAACGCGGCGGTGGAAGCGGCGCGGGCGGGCGAGCAAGGACGCGGCTTCGCGGTGGTGGCGACGGAAGTGCGCAACCTGGCGCAGCGCAGTGCGACGGCGGCGAAGGAGATCAAGGCGCTGATCGCGGAGTCGGTGGACAAGGTGGAAGGCGGGGCGAAGCTGGTGCAGCAGGCGGGCAGCACGATGGACGAAGTGGTGAATTCGTTCCAGCGGGTGGCGGCGCTGGTGGGGGACATCACGGCGGCGAGCCGGGAGCAGAGCTCGGGCATCGAGCAGGTGACGCAGGCGGTGAGCCAGATGGACGAAGTGACGCAGCAGAACGCGGCCCTGGTGGAAGAAGCGGCGGCGGCGGCGGAGAGCCTGGAGGAACAGGCGCAAGGGCTGGTGCAGGCGGTGGGCAGCTTCAAGCTGGCCGAAGGCAGCGCGGTGGGCGAGCCGCTGCGGACGCTGGCGGGGACGCCGCGGCTGGCGGCGACGCCCGCGCCGAAGGCGATGCCGGCGCCGGCGAAAGCGAAGCAGATACCGCCGCCCCACCTGGCCGGCGACGACGAAGAATGGGAAGAGTTCTGAACTTCCGATCCGGGTGCCGGCCCCCCGTGCGGGCCATCGACAGCAGAGTGGCGATATGAAAACGAACTTGCCGGTAACGCAGAACGAAGTCGAGGTGGGCGACGACACGCTCATCGTTTCGAAGACGGACCGCAAGGGCCTGATCACCTACATCAACCGCGACTTCCTGCAGATCAGCGGGTTCAGCGAGCAGGAACTGATCGGCGAGCCGCACAACATCGTGCGCCATCCGGACATGCCGCCGGAGGCCTTCGCGGACTTGTGGAGCACGCTCAAGGCGGGCCGGCCGTGGACGGGTCTCGTCAAGAACCGCTGCAAGAACGGCGACTTTTACTGGGTGCTCGCCAACGTCACGCCGATCTGGGAAGGCACCGAGGTCACCGGCTACCTGTCGGTGCGGCGCAAGCCGTCGCGGTCGGACATCGATGCCGCCGACGCGGCCTATCGCCTGTTCCGCGAGAAGCGCGCCGGCAACCTGCGCATCGAGAACGGCCAGGCGGTGGCCGGCCGCGGCGGCATCAAGAAGTCGCTGCGCGACCTGTCCCTGAACGGCAAGTTCCTGCTGGCATTCGGCGTCGTCCTGGCGATGGGCCTGCTGATGGGGCTGGTCGGCTACCTCGGCCTCGTCAGCGTGCAGGACGACTTCCGCCAGTACGAGCAGCAGGCCGTCGGCCGCGAGCGGCTGGCTGCCAAGGGCTCGAATGCGCTCGGCAACGCCATCCACTATTTCAAGAATTCCATGCTGCGCGGCGGCGACTATCCGCAAAAGTTCGCGGGCGCCATCGCCGAGATCGAGCAAGTCGTCACCGAGTATCGCGGCGTCGGCGCGCTGACGGCCGACGAGCAGAGCATCCTCGCCGACATCGGCGCCTCGGCGAAGGCCTATCGCGCCGCGGGCATCGACGTCGCGCGCATGCGTGACGACGGCATCCTGATCTCCGAAATCGACCGCACCATCAAGGGCGCGGACCGGCCGCTGGGCGAGGCCTTCGCCAAGCTCACGGCCCTCAACCAGGAACGCGCGAAAAAGGAATCCGCCGCCTTGGACAAGGCAGTCGGCGACACCATCAAGGCGACGGTGATCTTCATGGTCATCATGGTCCTGGCGGCGCTGCTCGTGGTGCGCATCTTCGTGCGTTCGCTGCTGCATCCGATCGACGCGATATTGCGCGCTTTCGGCGCGATTTCCGGCGGCGACTACAGCAGCCGCATCGACGTCTCGCGCACGGACGAGATCGGCCGGCTGATGTGGGGCCTGCAATCGATGCAGACGCGCATGGGCTTCGAGGTCTCCGAAACCAAGCGCACGGCCGACGAGATGACGCGGGTCAAGATCGCGCTGGACAACGTCAGCACGCCGGTGCGCATCGCCAACGTCGATGGCGGCGTCATCTACGCCAACCATGCGCTGCTGGCCACCTTGCGGCGCATCGAGCCGGTCCTCAAGGCGCAGAACCCTGCCTTCAGCGTCGACGGCTTCGTCGGCAGCAGCATCGGCACGCTGTATGCCGATCCCGCCGCGGCGCTGGCGCGCCTGGCGAGCTTGACGCAGACGGTGAAGACCACCATGGACATCGGCGGCCGCACCTATTGCGTGGTGACGACGCCGGTGCTCAACGATGCCGGCGTGCGCCTCGGCTCGGCCGGCGAGTGGCAGGACCGCACCGACGAGATGGCCGTCGAACGCGAGATCGCCGAGCTGGTGCAAAACGCGGTGCTGGGCGACTTGGCGACGCGGCTGGACTTGCGCGGCAAGGAAGGCTTCTACGAGACCCTGGCGCGCAGCCTCAATGCCCTGCTCGACAACACCCAGCAAGCGCTGGCGAAGACCTCGGAAGTGCTCAATCGCGTCGCCCGCGGCGACCTGACGACGAAGATCGAAGAAGACTATCAAGGCGTCTTCGGCCAATTGAAGGCGGACACGAACACGACGGTGGAGCGGCTGCGGGAAGTGGTGGGACGGATCAAGGAAGCGTCGGAGGCGATCAACACGGCGTCGAAGGAAATCGCGGCGGGGAACCAGGATCTGTCGAGCCGGACGGAAGAGCAGGCGAGCAGCCTGGAAGAGACGGCAAGCTCGATGGAAGAGCTGAACGCGACGGTGAAGCAGAATGCCGAGAACGCGCGGCAAGCGAACGAACTGGCGCACAGCTCGAACGAGATCGCGACGCGCGGCGGCGAGATGGTGAAGCGGGTGGTGGCGACGATGGACGGCATCCAGGACAGCTCGAGGAAGATCGCGGACATCATCGGCGTGATCGACAGCATCGCGTTCCAGACCAACATCCTGGCGCTGAACGCGGCGGTGGAAGCGGCGCGGGCGGGCGAGCAGGGACGGGGCTTCGCGGTGGTGGCGACGGAAGTGCGCAACCTGGCGCAGCGCAGTGCGACGGCGGCGAAGGAGATCAAGGCGCTGATCGCGGAGTCGGTGGACAAGGTGGAGGGCGGCGCGAAGCTGGTGCAGCAGGCGGGCAGCACGATGGACGAAGTGGTGAATTCGTTCCAGCGGGTGGCGGCGCTGGTGGGGGACATCACGGCGGCGAGCCGGGAGCAGAGCTCGGGCATCGAGCAGGTGACGCAGGCGGTGAGCCAGATGGACGAAGTGACGCAGCAGAACGCGGCGCTGGTGGAAGAAGCGGCGGCGGCGGCGGAGAGCCTGGAGGAACAGGCGCAAGGGCTGGTGCAGGCGGTGGGCAGCTTCAAACTGGCGGAAGGCGGCGCGGTGGGCGAGCCGCTGCGGACGCTGGCGGGGACGCCGCGGCTGGCGGCGACGCCCGCGCCGAAGGCGATGCCGGCGCCGGCGAAGGTGAAGCAGATACCGCCGCCCCACCTGACCAGCGACGACGAAGAATGGGCCGAGTTCTGAAACGAGGCCTCGACCGCTGCCTGCGGCGGGCGGCCGGCGGCGCCCGCGTGCCGCAAGGGTCACCCCCATGGCGATGACTCCAGGTTCCGGCCGCGTCGACGCGCCCACGATCACGCCCCAGCGCGAGTTCCATTTCACGCAGGAGAACTTCGACCGTGTGCGCAAGCTGATCTACGACCACGCCGGCATATCGCTGGCGCCGATCAAGCGCGACATGGTCTATTCACGCCTGGCGCGGCGCTTGCGGGCGCTCGGCCTGACGAGCTTCGGCGACTACCTGGCGCACCTGGAGAAGGGCGACGAAAAGGAGTGGGAGATTTTCGTCAACTCGCTGACGACGAACCTGACGTCGTTCTTCCGCGAGAACCATCACTTCCCCATCCTCGCCGACTACCTCGCCGGCCTTTCCTCGCGGCCGATCCGCATCTGGTGTTCGGCCGCATCGACCGGCGAGGAGCCGTATTCCCTGGCGATCACGGCCTGCGAAGTCTTCGGCAGCGTGACGCCGCCGGTGACCATCCTCGCCACCGACATCGATACCAACGTGCTGGCGACGGCGGCGCGCGGCGTCTATCCGGAAGAGCGCGTCGAGAAGCTCGATGCGGAGCGGCTGCGCCGCTTCTTTCTCAAGGGCTCGGGAAAACAGGAAGGCTATGTCAGGGTGCGGCCCGAACTGCAGAAGCTCATCACCTTCAGCCGCTTCAATCTGCTCGACGTGCGCTGGTCGATGCCGGGGCCGTTCGACGTCATGTTCTGCCGCAACGTCATGATCTACTTCGACAAGGACACGCAGTATCAGATCCTCAAGAAGTTCGTGCCGCTGTTGCGGGACGACGGCCTGTTCTTCGCCGGCCACTCGGAGAGCTTCCTGCATGCCGCCGACCTGATGCGCTCGCTCGGCCGCACCGTCTATGAGCGCGCCGACCGCAAGGGCCCGTCACGCGACATGCGGCATCGCCCGGCATGAACGAAATCGGCTTCGCCGAACACCTGGCGGGGAATCGCTATTTCGATCGCCAGTTCGAAGTCGAAGCGGTCAAGGTGCTGCCGGGCGAGTACTTCGTCACGTCCGCCGACATCGTGCTGGTGACGGTGCTCGGCTCCTGCGTCTCGGCCTGCGTACGGGACCGCGAGAAGGGCGTCGGCGGCATGAATCATTTCATGCTGGCCGACGGCGGCGACAACGAAATCGTGTCGGCCTCGGCCCGCTACGGCACCTACGCGATGGAAATTCTCATCAACCATCTGCTGAAGATGGGCGCCCGCAAGAGCGCGCTCGAAGCCAAGGTCTTCGGCGGCGGCCGCGTCCTGGCGAGCTTGACGAGTTCCCAGGTCGGCGAGCGCAATTGCAGTTTCGTCCTCGATTTTCTCGCCACCGAAGGCATCCCCGTGGCGGCCCAGGACCTGCTCGACGTCTATCCGCGCAAGGTCTATTACTTCCCGACGTCGGGCCGCGTGCTCGTGAAGAAGCTGGTGCGCATGCATAATGACACCGTGATGAAACGGGAGAAGGAATACGCGGCGCGCCTGATCGAAGCGCCGGTCACCGGCGATATCGAACTCTTTACCTGACGGAAACACCGTGGCCATCAAAGTCCTCATTGTCGACGACTCCGCGCTGATGCGCGCCCTGCTCACCGAAATCATCGGCGGCGCTCCCGACCTCGAAGTGGTGGGCGCCGCGCCCGATCCCCTCGCGGCGCGCGAAATGATCAAGGCGCTCAACCCCGACGTGCTGACGCTCGACGTCGAGATGCCGAAGATGGACGGCCTGGCTTTCCTCGAACGCCTGATGCGCCTGCGGCCGATGCCGGTGGTGATGATTTCGTCGCTGACCGAGCGCGGCTCGGAAGTCACCCTGCAGGCTTTGGAAATCGGCGCCGTCGACTTCGTCGCCAAGCCGCGCGCCGAGAACATCACGCTCCTGCAGGCCTATGCCGATGACATTCGCGACAAGATCCGCGCCGCCTGCGGCGCGCAACTGAAGCGCTCGGCGCCGGCCATTCCGGCCGCGGCCGAGCCGCGCGGCGAAGCGGTCGCGCCGCCCGCCGGCGCGGGCTTGTCGTCGCGGCTGCTGGGCGAGAAGATCATCGCCATCGGCGCCTCGACCGGCGGCACCGAGGCGATCAAGGACGTCCTCACCGGGCTGCCGGAAGACGTGCCGGGCATCGTCATGGCGCAGCACATGCCGGAATCCTTCACCGGCTCCTTCGCGCGCCGCCTCGACAGCCTGTGCCGCGTCGCCGTCATCGAATCGCAAGGCGGCGAACGCATCGAACCCGGCCACGCCTACCTGGCGCCCGGACACTCGCACCTGCTGGTCAAGCGCGTCGGCGGCCATTACGTCACCGAGCTGTCGAAGGCCGAGCCGGTCAATCGCCATCGGCCGTCGGTCGACGTGCTGTTCCGCTCCGTGGCCGAGCAGGCCAAGCACAACGCCATCGGCGTCATCCTCACCGGCATGGGCAAGGACGGCGCCCAGGGCATGCTGGAAATGCGCAAGGCCGGCGCCTGGAACATCGGCCAGGACGAGGCCAGCTGCGTCGTCTATGGCATGCCGCGCGAAGCGGCCAACGTCGGCGCCGTGGAAGAAGTGGCGGCCTTGCCGGACGTCGCCGCGCGCATCCTGGCCAAATTGCGCCAGTGGGACAGGCAAGCCCGCTAGGCTATACTCTGCTTCGACGTCAGGACAACAAAAGGGGCTCTTCCATGGATACCAATGTGTCATCGGCGGACGGCCGCACCGTCATCCGCCTCAGCGGACGCTTCGACTTCAATGCCCATCGCGAGTTTCGCGACGCCGTCGACCAGGTCTTGAAGAGCGAAGGCCTGAAGGAGATTCAGGTCGACTTCGGCGGCGTCGATTACCTCGACAGCTCGGCGCTGGGCATGCTCCTGATGTTGCGCGACAAGGCGCGCGGCGCCGGCAAGAACGTCGCGCTGGCCAATTGCCGCGGCGCCGTGAAGCAAGTCATCGAAATCGCCAACTTCGGCAAACTCTTCTCCATCACCTGATTCCAGCCGGTTGCCTCGGCCATGAAGATACTCCTGGTCGATGACAATCCGGACGACCGCCGCCTCGCCCGCCACGAGCTGATGCGGCTGGGTCACGACGTGGTCGACGTCGACGATGCGACCCGCGTGCTGGCGCTCTTTGAGCGCGAGCGCCCGGATGTCGTCGTCACCGACATCGCCATGGCCGGCATGGACGGCTTCACACTGACGCGGGAAGTTCAGCGGCGCGCGGCGCCGCGCTGGCAGCCGGTGCTGTTCCTCAGCGGCCAGCGCGACGACGCCTTGCGGGCGCAGGCCATTCGCGCCGGCGCCGACGGCTATGTGACGAAGCCGGTATCGGCGCCGCTGCTCGACGCCAGCCTGAAGCTCGTCGAGCGCCTGCTGGCGGCGCAGCGCGGCGAGCGCGAGCGCGGCGACGAACTGGCGAAATGCCAGGCTGCCGCGGAGGAAGAAAGGCGCGTCGCCGCGCATTTGCTGCGCCGCCTCGTCATTGCCGACAAGCTCGACGATCCGGCGCTATGCCATTGGCTTTCCGCCGCCGCGGTCTTCGGCGGCGACCTGATCGCCGCCGCGCGCACGCCGGGGCGCACGCTGCATGTGCTGCTGGCCGACGGTCCCGGACGCGGCCTCGCCGCCGCCGTCAACGTGCTGCCCATCATCGCGCCGTTCTACCGCATGACCGAAAAGGGCTTCGGCATCGACGCCATCGTCCGCGAGATGAATGCCAAGGTCAGGCAGTTCCTGCCCGCAGGCCGCTTCGTCGCCGCCACCGTGGCGGCCATCGACTTTCGCGAAGCCTACGTGCGGCTGTGGAACGGCGGCAATCCCGCGCCGCTCCTGCTCTCGGCGGCGGGCGAGGTCGAAGCGACGTTCGCCTTGCGCCACTTGCCGCTGGGCGTCCTCGTCGAAGGCGAGTTCGAAGCGACCACCGAGACGCACGCCTTCGGCGCCGAGCGGCAGTTGGTCATCTATTCGGACGGTTTGATCGAAGCCGAAAATGCCGCCGGCGAGCCTTTCGGCGGCGAGCGCCTGAAGGCTGCGCTTGCCGGCGCGGCGCCGCCGGCGCGGGTCGCCGGGACCATTGCGGCAGTGGCGGCGCATTGCGGCGCGGCGGCGACGGCGGACGACGTCGCCATGATCCTGGTGCGCGGACAGCCGGAGCTCGCCGCGGTCGACCCGCCGCAGGCGGCAGCGCCGCTCGTCGCCGCCACCGAGCAGCGCTGCTGGCGCTTCAGCTTGCGCCTGGGCGCCAGGGAACTGCGCACGCTGGATGTGGTGCCGCTGCTGCTCGGCCTGGTCGGCCAGTTCGAAGGCGCGCGCCACTGCGCCGGCGAGCTTTTCGTGGTCTTGTCGGAGCTGTTCAACAATGCCCTCGATCATGGCCTGCTGCTGCTCGATTCGCGGCAGAAGCTCGACCCCGAAGGCATGGAGCGCTTCCTGCGCGAGCGCGAGGCGCGCCTGGCGCTGCTCGGTGCCGGCGAGATCGAGTTGGAACTCGAGCAGTTCGAACATGCCGGCGGCGCCTGGCTGCGCATCGTCTGCCGCGACACCGGCCCGGGTTTCGCGCATGCCGCGCTCGAGCGCAGCGCCGCCGCCGACGGCGACTTGCCGTTCGGGCGCGGCCTGGCGCTGGTGCGCGCGATGTCTTCCAGTTTCGAGTTCAACGACATCGGCAATGCCGCCACGGTCGTCCTGGCCCTGAAGCCGACCGCCGCCGGCGCCAATCCGGACATTTGAAGGTTTTGGCGGCGGCCGCCGAGGACTTGTCTTCGCGCCGCGAAACACTTAGAGTTGCCGCTTGAGAAAAGACCCCATCGGCACTGACAGAACGGGGAAAGCCGGAAGCCAGGTCGGTGCGGTTTATTGCGATGGCATAGCGGAAAATCGCGGGTTACGGGAGGAAGAGGCGATATGGCGGCATCCAAAGTCATGACTCATGCGCGCATGGCGCATGGCCTCGCCGGCTTGGTGCTGGCCGGTGCCGGCATCGGCGGCGTCTATCTGGCCGGTGCCACGCCGAGCCTGGGCGTCGTCGCTTTCTACCTCGTCGTCGGCCTCGCGGTTGGGTTGATCCCGGCGCTCGTCGTCGCCCACTCGCTGGCGACGCCCCTGGAACAACTGCGCCAGACCATTGCGCTGACGCGCAACGACGGCGACCTGTCGCGGCGCGCCGTGGTGCCGCCGGGCAGCGGCATCGCCGCGACGGCGCAAGCCTATAACGAACTGATCGCCAGTTTCCAGGGCATCGCCACGCGCATCATCTTTACCGCGCAACAAGTGGCCGAGGCCGCCGACAAGCTGATCGTCGAGGCGAAGTTTACGGTGGAAAGTTCCGAAAGCCAGAACATCGCCGCGGAGGGCGCTGCCGAAGCGGTGGCCGAGCTGTCGGGCGGCATCGCCGCGGTCGCCGACAATGCCGACGGCACCGCGCACATCGCCCAGTCGGCGCGCGAGCATTCGTCGCGCGGCGCCGAGATCGTCGGCGCGGCTTCGGCGGAGATCGAGCGCATCGCCCATTCGGTGGAACAGTCGGCCCGGGTGATTGCCGCCCTGGGCGAGCGCTCCGAAGCGATTTCGGGCATCGTCAAGACGATCCACGACATCGCCGACCAGACCAATCTGCTGGCGCTCAACGCCGCCATCGAGGCGGCGCGTGCCGGCGAGCAGGGCCGCGGTTTTGCCGTCGTCGCCGACGAAGTCCGGAAGCTGGCGGAGCGCACCACCGCGGCGACCGCCGAAATCGGCACCATGATCGCGGCGATCCAGAGCGAGACGCAAAGCGCGATTGCGACGATCCAGGAAGGCTCGAGCCAGGCGCGCAACGGCGCCGAACTGGCGCGGCAGGCGGCCGACGCCCTGACGCAGATCAACCACGGCGCCCAGGAAACCATGGAAAAGGTCGATGCCATCGCCCGCGCCATGGCCGAGCAGAGCGGCAAGACCCGCAGCATCGCCGAGCACGTCACCAGCATCATGGGGTCCGCCGAGCGCAACAGCGAAGGCGCGCGCAGCACGCTGGCCGAGGCCAACCAACTCGATTACCTGGCCACGAATCTCGAGGAAATCGGCACGGTGTTCAAGCTCGGCCAGGCCGGCGAGGATGCGCGCAAGGTCCATCATCAGATGCCGCAAGTCGTGCAGGACGCCGCCCGGCAGGTCTCGGCGGCGCTCGAGGCGGCCGTCGACAGCGGCACCATCAAGCTCGACGATCTCTTCGATCGCAGCTACGCGCCGATCGCCAATTCCAAGCCGCCGAAGTTCCACACGCGCTTCGACAGCCTGTGCGATCGGCTCTTGCCGGCCATCCAGGAGCCGCTGCTGACGCGCCACAAGGAAATCACCTACGCCATCGGCTGCGATACCAGCGGCTACGTGCCGACGCACAACAACCGCTTCTGCCAGCCGCTCACCGGCGACGAAAAGAAGGACTTCATCGGCAACCGCACCAAGCGCATCTTTTCCGATCCGGTCGGCAAGCGCTGCGGCGCCCACGAGATTCCGTTCCTGCTGCAAACCTACCGCCGCGACACCGGCGAGATCATGCACGACATCTCCGCCCCGATCTATGTCAAGGGCCGTCACTGGGGCGGCTTCCGCGTCGGCTACCGGACGGAATGACGCGCTGGCGCTGGGCGCCGGCAGAATTTACCCGCCAGAAATGGCGTAACATTCCAGCCTCCCAAAGTAGAGGAAGATCTGGCGAAAGGTTCGGATATGTCCGATTTGCTCAAGAACATTGATGCGCGTACCCGCCTGGCGGGAACGAACAAGCTGGAAATCCTCCTGTTCTCGCTCGGCGTCGACAGCCGCACGGCACGCCGCGAGACTTTCGGCATCAACGTGTTCAAGGTGCGCGAAGTCATGCGCACGCCGCCGATCACGGCCGCACCCGACATGCCGACGTCGGTCAAGGGCATGGTGAGCCTGCGCGGCATCCTCGTCCCGGTGGTCGATCTTGCCGAGTATGTCGGCATGCAGCCGGAGTCGCCGCGCGACATCATGATCGTCACCGAATACAACGGCCACACGCAGGGCTTCCTCGTCGAGGCCGTCGACACCATCCTGCGCCTCGACTGGGCGCAAATGCGCGTGCCGCCGGAAATGCTCACCGCCAACCTCGGCGGCCTCGTCACCGCCGTCACCGAACTCGCCGACAACCGCCTGGTCATGATGCTCGACGTCGAGCGCGTGCTGGCGGAAACCGCCAAGCAGGACGACGAGTACAAGTTCACGTCCATCAAGCCGCTCAACCGCGACGACCTGACCGTGCTCTACGCCGACGATTCGTCGGTGGCGCGCAACCAGATCGAGCGCACGCTGAGCGTGCTGGGCATCAAGGGCATCGCCGCCGTCAATGGCCGCGCCGCCTGGGACGAGCTGCAGAAGATCGGCGCCTACGCCGAATCGGCGGGACGCAAGATGACCGACCTGGTCCAGCTCATCCTTACCGACGTCGAGATGCCGGAAATGGACGGCTACATCCTGACCAAGACCGTCAAGAGCGATCCGCGCTTTTCCGCCATTCCGGTGATCATGCATTCGTCGCTGTCATCGATGTCGAACATGCAGCTCGGCAAGTCCGTCGGCGTCGACGAGTACGTGCCAAAGTTCGAGCCGCAACGTCTGGCGGAAACGCTGACCCGGCTCATACTCCGCCCGGGCGAAACCGCCGAGGCCCACTGACCGTCGAGGAACCGTTCCATGAACGCCCCCCAGTCGCTCTATTCCAGTTCCGTCGCTTCGGCCTCGCTGCTCGAAAGCGTCGATGCGCGCACCAAGCTCGCCGGCTCCAATCGCATGGAGATCCTGTTGTTCTCGCTGGGCACGCACGAAACTTTCGGCATCAACGTATTCAAGGTGCGCGAGGTCAGCAAGACGCCTTCCATCACCAAGGCGCCGCACATGCCCGACGGCGTCGAAGGCCTGATCAGCCTGCGCGGCAACGTCATTCCCTGCGTCTCGCTGTCCAAGGTGATGGCCCTGGCCGATGCACCGCAGGAGCTCGGCGGCTCGATGATGGTGACCGAGTACAGCAAGCGCACCCTCGGCTTCCTCGTGCATGGCGTCGATCGCATCATCCGCGTCGAGTGGGACCGCGTGCGCGCGCCCGAGTCCGTCACCAGCGGCTCGCATGCCTACATCACCGCCATCACCGAACTGCCCGACGGCAAGCTCGTTTCCATCGTCGATGTCGAGCAGATCATGGCCAACACTTTCGGCGAGGCCATCATCGGCCAGATCGAACGGGTCGATTCGGCCGACGAACACAATGTCTTCTTCGTCGACGACTCGGGGGTCGCGCGCAAGAAGATCGCCGAGGTGCTCGACAAGCTCGGCGTCAAGCACAAGCATGCGCTGAACGGACTCGAAGCCTGGACGCGGCTGTCCGGCATGGCGGCCCACAGCCAGCAGTCGGGCCGCGACTTGCGCGAGGAGGTGAGCCTGATCCTGGTCGACGCCGAGATGCCGGAAATGGACGGCTACGTGCTGACGAAGAACATCAAGTCGGATGCCCGCTTCGAAGGCATCCCCGTCGTCATGCATTCGTCATTGTCGTCGGAGGCCAACCGCTCGATGGGCAAGAGCGTCGGCGTCGATGCCTACGTCGCCAAGTTCGACGCGGACGCGCTGGCCGAAACGCTGCGCCCGCTGTTGATGAAATCCCACAGAGATTGATTCGGAGTAATCCATGGCTGTTGATCCCAGCAAGATCAGATTCCTTGTGGTCGATGATTTTTCGACCATGCGCCGCATTGTCCGCAACCTGCTCAAGGAGTTGGGATTCGTCAATGTCGAAGAGGCGGAAGACGGCGCCGTCGCCCTGCAGCGGCTGAAGTCCGGCGGCGGCATCGACTTCATCGTCACCGACTGGAACATGCCCAACATGGACGGCCTGACGCTGCTCCAGAGCGTGCGCGCCGACCCGGCGCTGAAGAACCTGCCGGTGCTGATGATCACGGCCGAGGCGAAGAAGGAGAACATCATCGCCGCGGCCCAGGCCGGCGCGTCGGGCTACATCGTCAAGCCCTTCACGGCGGCGACGCTGAACGAGAAGATGGTCAAGATATTCGAGAGGATGGGCGCCTGAGCCCCGCCGATAGGAACGAACCATAATGGCCAAACCCATCAATTTCGACGAATCGGGCGATTCGGAAGACCTCCAATCCTTGTTCGACAGCATCGCCGCCGGCAGGACGCCGGCGCCGCCGCCCACGGCATCGCCGCGGCCGAATCATTCGGGCGATTCCGACGAGCTGCAGGCGCTGTTCGACTCCGTGGCCGAACAGGTCGCCGAGGCGCCCAAGGGCGCCGCATCGGCCGCCGCGGGCGACATGTCGACCCAGGAAGTCGCCTTCAATCGCATCGGCCACATGGCGCGACAACTGCACGATTCGCTGCGCGAACTCGGCTACGACAAGATGCTCGAGAATACGGCGAAGACGATTCCCGATGCGCGCCAGCGCCTGACCTACATCGCCCAGATGACCGAGCAGGCGGCGAGCCGCGTCCTCAATGCCACCGACATCGCCAAGCCGCTGCAGGACAGCCTGCTGGCGAACTCGGAAGCGCTCGGCGCGCGCTGGAACAAGATGTTCGCCAACCAGTTGTCGGTCGACGAATTCAAGGCGCTGGCCGCCGATTCGCGGGCGTTTTTCCAGCAGGCGCCGGCGAAGATCAAGGCCACCAACGACCAGCTGACCGACATCATGATGGCGCAGGACTTCCAGGACCTGACCGGCCAGGTCATCAAGAAAGTCGTCGAGATGGTGCAGGGGCTGGAAAGCCAGTTGCTGACGGTGCTGATCGAGGTGATGCCCGAAGAGCGCAAGGCCGCGGCGCCGGAAAGCCTGATGAACGGCCCGGTGGTCAGTGCCGACGGGCGTTCCGACGTGGTGACGACTCAGGCGCAAGTCGACGATCTGCTTGAGAGCCTTGGGTTCTAGATCGTTGCCCGGCGCCGTGCAGGGAACGAAGGACAGAATGCGACGGATGGATCTGGGTTGCGGCCGGGCATGCGCTGCGCGCGTGTCGGCAGGCAGCGAAGGCGCCGTCGCGTAATTATGGAAAGGGGTACGGTATGAGCGACTTTCAAGGCATGGAAGACCTGCTGCAGGATTTCCTGGTGGAGGCCACCGATCTCCTTTCGGGCGTCGACAACATGCTCATCGACCTCGAGCGCAGCCCCGACGACCGCAAGCTGCTCAACGACATTTTCCGCGGCTTCCATACCATCAAGGGCGGCGCCGGCTTCCTCAATGCGACCGAGCTCGTGACCCTGTGCCACCTGACGGAAAGCCTGTTCGACAGGCTGCGCAACGGCGAATTGGCGATCACGAAGGAGGTCATGGACAGCATCCTTGCGGCGACGGGCACCGTGCGCGACATGTTCGGCCACCTGGAGCGCGGCGTGCAGCCGCCGGCGGCGGATGCCGCGCTGATCGCCAACCTCAAGGCGGCGATCGCCGGCCAATTGTCGGCGGCTGCGGCAGCGCCCGCCGCCGCCGTTGCGGTGCCGGCAACGGCCGCCGTTCAGGCCGGCGGGCCCAATTGGGATAATCTTTTCAACGCGGTGACCGGCGCCGCGCCTGCTGCCGTCGCCCCCGCGGCGCCGCCGGCCCCCGCGGTGCCCGCCGTGCCCGCCACCGCGGTCGAAGTGCATACCGACGTTGCCGGCAAGTCTCCCGAGGAAATCATCAAGCAGGCCGTCGGTCGGCGCGCCACCGACAAGCCGGGCTATCAGGGACCGGTGCAGGGCCGCCGGCCCGACGAGAAGACGCGCGACAACTCGATTCGCGTGGACACCTCCCGCCTCGACCAGGTGCTGAACCTGTCCGGCGAAATCGGCCTGACGAAGAACCGCCTGACCTCGCTGCGCAGCGACATCCTCAACGGCCGTTCCGACACCGACACGCTGCACGCGCTCGACCAGGCGGTGAGCCAGCTCGACCTGCTGGTGTCCGATCTCCAGAACGCCGTCATGAAGACGCGCATGCAGCCGATCGGCCGGCTGTTCCAGAAATATCCGCGCATCGCCCGCGATCTCGCCCGCAGCCTCGGCAAGGACGTCGAGCTGGTGCTCGTCGGCGAAGACACCGAAATCGACAAGACGATGATCGAGGACTTGTCCGATCCGATCATCCACCTGATCCGCAATGCCGTCGACCACGGCGTCGAGACCGTCGAAGAGCGCCGCGCCAACGGCAAGACGGAGAAGGCGCCGGTGCGCCTCGAGGCGCGCCAGGAAGGCGACCATATCGTGCTCATCATCGCCGACGACGGTCGCGGCATGAACCCGGAAAAGCTGCGCGCCAAAGCCCTGGAGAAAGGCCTCATCACCGATGAGGAGGCCAACACCATGGACGAGCGGCAGAGCTTCAACCTCATCTTCCTGCCCGGCTTCTCGACCAAGGACGTCGCGTCCGACGTCTCGGGCCGCGGCGTCGGCATGGATGTCGTCAAGACCAACATCCAGAAGCTCAACGGCTCGATCGAAATCAAGTCGTCGGCCGGCAAGGGCTCGACCTTCATCATTTCCCTGCCGCTGACGCTGGCCATCCTGCCGGTGCTGCTGGTGCAGCTCGGGCAGCAGCCGTTCGCCGTGCCGCTGTCGATGGTGCGCGAGATCCTCCCGATCGAGGTCAGCCAGGTGCAGGAAGTCGGCGGCCGCGCGACCATGGTGGTGCGCGGCGAAGTGATGCCGATCTATCCCTTGCACTACCTGCTCGGCTGGGCGCCGGAGCAGGTCGCCGAATACGGCGTGCTGATGCAGACGGCCGAGCATACCTTCATCCTCGCCATCGACGGTTTCATGGGGCGCGAGGATGCAGTCATCAAGTCCCTCGAAGACTTCCGGCCCAAGGGCGTCGCCGGCGTGACGACGCTCTCCAACGGGCAGATCGTCCTCATTCTCGACATGAAGGAACTGATGCTGGGCCTCGGCGACGGCCGCGGCGTGCCGCGTTCGGCCTTCGTCATCCGGGACGCGCTCGCCGCCTGATTTTCGCCGCGTCAAATAAGGGCTGAATCCCGGCCCTGTTTCCCTGCTTTGCCCTTGCCACCGGCGGCAATAATTGCCGGCATGGAGGGGCATGCCCTTGGCTGAAGACAGCGACCTCGAACGAACAGAATCAGCGTCAAGCCGCCGCATCGAAAAGGCG
The DNA here is from genome assembly GCA_028713915.1 of Rhodocyclaceae bacterium. Taxonomy (GTDB): domain Bacteria; phylum Pseudomonadota; class Gammaproteobacteria; order Burkholderiales; family Rhodocyclaceae; genus Nitricoxidireducens. The sequence goes on from JAQTNK010000004.1 coordinate 105,447, forward strand.
CGCGAAGAAGGCCAGGTTCCGCAATCGCGCGAACTGATGGCCTTTCTCGTCATGGCTTCGGGCGTCGCCGGCATGTGGGCGCTCGGCTCCTGGCTGTCCCACGGCGCCAGCGGCATCATGCGTCACGGCTTGAGTTTCGGCCGCGACGCGGCGTTCGATACGCACGCCATGAACAACGCCTTCGTCGCGCTGTCGTGGGAGGGGCTGACCCTGGCGGCGCCGATCTTCGTGTTGACCATGGCGGCGATCCTGCTGACGCCTTTCCTCATGGGCGGCTGGGTGTTTTCGCCCGACGCGCTGACGCTCAACTTCGAGCGCATGAATCCGCTGGAAGGACTCAAGCGTATGTTCTCGATGCACAGCGTCGGCGAACTCGTCAAGGCCGTCCTCAAGTCGCTGCTGATCGGCGGCATCGTCTGGTGGGTGGTGCGCCACGAGCAGGAGCACCTGTTCGCGCTGATTTCCCAGCCGATCGACGCCGCCATCCACTCGCTGGTGAACATGCTGCTGTTCGCGGCCCTCGGCCTCGTCGTTGGCCTCGCCCTGATCGCCGCCATCGACGTGCCTTTCCAGCTGTGGCAGTACTACTCGAAGCTGCGCATGACCAAGGAAGAGGTCAGGCAGGAATACAAGGAAATGGAAGGCGATCCGCAGATGAAGGCGCGCATCCGCAGCCAGCAGCGCGAGATGGCGCGCAAGCGCATGATGGCGGAAGTGCCCAAGGCCGATGTGGTGGTCACCAACCCGACCCATTTTGCCGTCGCGCTCAAGTACGACGCCGGCAACATGGGCGCGCCGCAGGTTGTCGCCAAGGGCATGAACGTGATCGCCCAGAAGATCCGCGAGCTGGCCGCCGAGCACGCCGTGCCGGTGATCGAAGCGCCGCCGCTGGCGCGCGCGCTGTACCGCCACGCCGACATCGGCGACCAGGTTCCCGCCGCGCTCTACACCGCGGTCGCCGAAATCATGGCCTACGTCTATCAGCTCAACCAGTTCATGACGAGCGGCGGCAAGCTGCTGCCGCCGCAGCTGCCCGGCGCCATCGCCGTGCCCGACGGCCTCGATCCCGGAGTTCCTGACTGATGGCGCAGGCAATCACGCTCGACGCCTTCTTCTCGCGCGCCAACCTGCGCCAGCTGGCGGCGCCGCTGCTGATCGTCCTCATCCTGTCGATGATGGTGCTGCCGCTGCCGCCATTCGTCCTGGACGTCTTCTTCACGTTCAACATCGCGCTCTCGGTCATGGTCATGCTGGTGGCGATGTACACCCTGAAGCCGCTCGACTTCTCGGTGTTCCCGACCGTGCTGCTGGTGACGACGCTGCTGCGGCTTTCGCTCAACGTCGCCTCGACGCGCGTCGTCTTGCTGCAGGGCCACACCGGGCCGGCGGCGGCGGGCAAGGTCATCGAGGCTTTCGGCCACTTCCTGGTCGGCGGCAATTATGCCGTAGGCATCGTGGTGTTCGTCATCCTGACGGTGATCAACTTCGTCGTCATCACCAAGGGCGCCGGCCGCATCGCCGAAGTCGGCGCGCGCTTCACCCTCGATGCCATGCCCGGCAAGCAGATGGCCATCGACGCCGACCTCAACGCCGGCCTTATCGGCGAGGACGACGCGCGCCGGCGCCGTTCCAATATCGCCCAGGAAGCCGACTTCTACGGCTCCATGGACGGCGCCTCGAAGTTCGTGCGCGGCGATGCCGTCGCCGGCATCCTGATCCTGCTGATCAACGTCATCGGCGGCCTCATCGTCGGCGTGCTCCAGCACGACATGGAAATCGGCGAAGCGGCCAAGGCCTACACGCTGCTGACCATCGGCGACGGCCTCGTGGCGCAGATCCCGGCCCTCATCATCTCGACCGCCGCCGGCCTCGTAGTGACGCGCGTCGGCGACGACGACAAGGACATCGGCCAGCAGTTCGTCGGCCAGGTCTTCGGCAATCCGATGGTGCTGGTATTGACGGCCGGCATCCTCGGCATCCTCGGCCTGATTCCCGGCATGCCCAATTTCGTCTTCCTGCTGCTGGCTGGCGGCATCGGCGCGCTGGCCTGGTGGAAGCTGAAGGCGCAGAAGGCCGTGGCCAGCGCGGCGGCGGCTGCGCCGGCGCCGGTGGCGGCGCCGCCGGAATCGCAGGAGGCGAGCTGGTCGGACGTCGCTCCGGTCGACGTGCTCGGCCTCGAAGTCGGCTACCGCCTGATTCCGCTCGTCGACAAGGGCCAGGACGGCGACCTGCTCAAGCGCATTCGCGGCCTGCGCAAGAAGTTCGCGCAGGAAGTCGGCTTCCTTTCGGCGCCCGTGCACATCCGCGACAACCTGGAACTCAAGCCGAATGCCTACCGCATCACGTTGAAGGGCGTCGAGGTGGGCACCGGCGAAGCGTATCCGGGCATGTTCCTGGCGATCAATCCCGGCCGCGTGTCGGGGCCGCTGCCGGGCAACGCCACCAAGGATCCGGCCTTCGGCCTGCCGGCCATCTGGATCGATGCGCACCTGCGCGACCAGGCCCACGTCCTCGGCTATACCGTGGTCGATGCCGGCACGGTCGTGGCGACGCATCTCAACCACGTCATCCTCTCGCACGCTGCCGAACTGCTCGGCCGCCAGGAAACCCAGGCGCTGCTCGACCATATCGCCACGGATGCGCCCAAGCTCGTCGAAGACCTGGTGCCGAAGCAGCTGCCGCTCGCGACGGTGCAGCGCGTGCTGCAGAACATGCTGGAAGAGGGCGTCAATATCCGCGACATGCGCAGCATCATCGAAACGCTGGCCGAGAACGCGACGCGCACTCAGGACCCGGTCGAGCTCACCGCCCAGGTGCGCATCGCGCTGGGTCGCGCCATCGTCCAGCAACTCTATCCGGGCACCACGGAACTGCAGGTGATGGCGCTGGAGCCCGGCCTCGAACGCATTCTGACGCAGGCCGTGCAGGGCGGCGGCGGCACGGCCGAAGCTTCGGGCATCGAGCCCGGCCTGGCCGACACCTTGCTGCGCGAGACCGTTGCCGCCGCCCAGCGCCAGGAGGAAGTCGGCCTGCCGGCCGTGCTGCTGGTGCCGGGCAACCTGCGCTGGCTGCTGTCGCGCTTCCTGCGGCGCGCCTGGCCGAATCTCAAGGTGCTGGCCAACGCCGAAATTCCCGAATCCCGAACGCTCAAGGTGACCACCGTCATCGGGGCCAGAAAATGACGCCTGAAACGAAGGTAACGACATGACCGTAAAACGCTATTTTGCCGAGACCGCGCGCGAGTGCCTGCGCCGCGTGAAAGTGGAGCTCGGCCCCGATGCCATCGTCGTATCGAATCGTGCGCTCGACGGCGGCGTCGAGATCATGGCCATGTCGGCGGACAGCCTGAACGCGCTGTCGCAACAGCCGGCGCCGCGCCCCGCACCGGCGCCGCAGGCGCGTCCGGCGATTGCGGCGCAAGCGGAGCCGCCGCGCGCGCCGGCGCCGCGCCCGGCCGTCCAGGCACGTCCGCCGGTCGTGGACGACGATTACACGGTCAGCCTGTCCGCCAAGGCGCGTTCGCCTTTCCAGGCCTGGCAAGCGTCGCCGCAACCGCCGGCGCAACGGCCGCAGCAGCCGCCGCCGCAGCCCGCGCCGGCAGCCAAGGCGGCGCGTCCGCCGCTGCGGCCGTTGCCGCCGCGCAGCGAAGCGGCGGTGCCGACCAGCGCGCAGGTGGCGGCGGAACTGCAGCATGCCGCGGACATGCCTCCGCACGGCGAGCCGGCCGGCGTGCAGGTCACGCAACTGATGGCGGAAATGCAGACCATCAAGACCTTGCTGGAACGGCAGCTGGCGGGCTTTGCCTGGGGCGAGATGTCGCGCCAGACGCCGGCCAAGGCGCTGTTGCTGTCGGAAATGCTGGAGGCCGGCTTTTCCGGCGTGCTGGCGCGCAAGCTCTCCGACGACATGCCCGCCGAGCTGTCGGCCGACGAGGGCCGCAAGTGGCTGAAAAGCGCCGTCAATCGCCGCCTGCGCACGCTCACCAACGAGAACGACATCATCGATCGCGGCGGCGTCTTCGCCGTGGTCGGCCCCACCGGCGTCGGCAAGACGACGACGACGGCCAAGCTCGCCGCGCGCTGCGTCGTGCGCTATGGCGCCGATCGCATGGCGCTGTTGACCACGGACGGCTACCGCATCGGCGCCCATGAGCAACTGCGCATCTATGGCCGCATCCTCGGCGTGCCCGTGCATATCGTGCGCGACAGCGAAGACCTGCGCCGCACCTTGTCCGACTTGCGCGACAAGCACATGGTGCTGATCGATACCGTCGGCATGAGCCAGCGCGACCGCATGGTGGCCGAACAGGCGGCGATGCTGATGCGCGCCGGCGAAGTCAACCGCCTGCTGCTGCTCAACGCCACCAGCCGCGGCGACACGCTCGACGACGTCATCCGCGCCTACGCCGGCGAGAACCTGGCCGGCTGCATCCTCACCAAGGTCGACGAGGCGGCGTCGCTGGCGCCGGCGCTGGACGCCGCCGTGCGCCACGGCCTCATGCTCTCGTACGTCGCCAACGGCCAGCGCGTGCCCGAAGACCTGCACTTGCCCAACCGCAACTACTTGCTCCATCGCGCCTTCAAGCAACCGGAGGCGGCCTCCCCGCACCGCCTGCGCGAAGACGAAATCGGCCTCGTGCTGTCGTCGCGCGGGACGCAGCCGCGGGAGACGCCGCTTGTCTGAAACGGCCGACATCGACCTGTCGAGCGACCAGGCGGCAGGCCTGCGCCGGCTGTTCGGCACGCGCGCGCCGCAAGTCGTGGCCTTCGCCTCGGGCCGCGAATCCTGCGGCCGCACCACGCTGGTGGTGCAGACCGCCGCGGCCCTGGCGGCGGCAGGCCATGCCGTCGTCATCATCGACGAGAATCCGCCGCCCAACAATGCCATCGAGGCCTTCGGCCTGACGGCGCGCTACGATCTCATGCACATGATCGACGGCGAGCGTTCGCTGCGGCAGGTCGCCCTGCCGGCGGCGCCCTTGGTGCGCGTCATTCCGGCGGCGCGGGCGGCGCGCGAACTCGACCCGCTGGACCCCGCTGCGTGCCAGCGCCTGGCGCAGTGCCTGCAGGAGGTGCAGCGCGGCGCCGCCTTCGTGCTCATCGACTGCGCGACGCGCCGCGGCGGCCATCTGTCGGCGCTGGCGCAGGCGGCGCGCCATCTGGCGGTGGTCGTGGCGGCGCACGGCAGCGCCATCACCCACGCTTACGCGCTGATCAAGCACATGGCGCAGGAGCGCGGCCGCGACGGCTTCCAGATGGTGATCACGCGCGCCCGCGCCCGGGAAGAGGCGCGCGCCATCTTCGACAACATGAAACGCGTGGCCAGGGAACATCTCGGCGTGCGCCTGGTTTTCCTCGGCGCGTCGATGGTTCCGGTCACCGAACACCTGGCCGAAGCGCTGACGACCCGCTTGCCGCCCAGCATCGGCGAAGCGGAAAGCGGCGGCTTCGTTTTCTCGCCGCCGCCGCCGAAACTCGAACGCATCGTGATGGTATAGTAGGCCGCTACGGCCCTATCCCCTCATATCGTCGATGTATTCAGCTCAGGGCGCCCTCAACAAGGAACAGCTCGTCTTGCAGTACGCTCCGCTGGTCAAGCGGATCGCCTACCATTTGATGGCCAGGCTGCCGGCCAGCGTCCAGGTGGACGACTTGATCCAGAACGGCATGCTGGGCTTGCTCGACGCCATTGGCCGTTTTGAAGAAGGCCTCGGGGCGCAGTTTGAAACCTATGCCGTGCAGCGCGTCCGCGGCGCCATGCTCGACGGCCTGCGCGAGAACGACTGGCTGCCGCGCGGCGTGCGGCGCGAAATGCGCCGCATCGAAAGCGCCATCCAGCAGCTCGAACACCAGAACGGACGGGCGCCGACCGAAAAGGAACTGGCCGATGCTCTCGGCATGGTGCTCGCCGACTACCAGAAGCTCCTGCAGGATGCCCGCGGCCACCAGCTGATCTATCTCGAGGACCTGACGGGCGGCGACGACGAGGACTATCTCGACCGCAACCAGCCCGGCGACGAAATCGATCCGCTGGCCGCGCTCGAGGATACCGAAGTGCGGCAGGCGCTGGTGAAGGCGATCGAGAATCTGCCCGAGCGGGAAAAAATGATGATGGCGCTCTATTACGAAGAGGACCTCAATCTGCGGGAAATCGGCGAAGTCCTGGGCGTCACCGAATCGCGCGTCTGCCAGATGCACAGCCAGGCGGTGGCGCGCTTGCGGGCGGCCGTCGTCGGCGAGGGCGAGAACAAGCCGCTGGCGAAGCGGCGCGGGCGCCGGCCGCGGACGGCGCTTGAGGGGAAGGGCGGGCATGGATAAGATCAGCGTCCTGGGACTCATCTTCGGCATCTCGGCGATCGTCCTCGGCCAACTGATGGAAGGCGGGCATATCGCTTCCCTGCTGCAGCCGACGGCCTTCTTCATCGTCATCGGCGGCACGCTCGGCGCGGTGATGCTGCAAAGTCCGGTGTCGGTATTCCTGGCGGGGATGCGCATGGCGGCGTGGGTCTTCGTGCCGCCGGTGCTGTTGCCGCACCGCCTGATCGAACAAACCACGCAATGGAGCCAGATCGCGCGCAAGGAAGGACTGCTCGCCCTGGAGGCGCAGGTCAACCTGCTGTCCGATCCGTTCATGAAAAAAGGCCTGCAGCTGCTGGTCGACGGCGCCGAGCCCGATCGGCTGCGCGACGTGCTCGAAGTCGAGATTTCGTCCTTCGAGGGCAAATTGAAGATGGCCGCCAGGGTGTGGGAAGCGGCGGGCGGCTATGCGCCGACCATCGGCATTCTCGGCGCCGTGCTGGGCCTGATCCAGGTCATGGAAAACCTTTCCGATCCGTCCCGGCTCGGCGCCGGCATCGCGGTCGCCTTCGTCGCGACCATTTACGGCGTCGGTTCCGCCAACCTGATCTTCCTGCCGATCGGCAAGAAGCTCATGGCGAACATCGCACGCATGGTGGTCATGCGCGAGATGTTCGTCGACGGCCTGGTGGGCATCGCCAACGGCGATAATCCGCGCGTCATCGAGAGCCGCCTGCAAGGTTATCTCGTATAGCCGGGATGGCCATGCCACGACGCCGCCGGGGCAGCGCAGAGGATCGCGATAACCACGATCGCTGGCTCGTTTCCTATGCCGATTTCATAACATTGCTGTTCGCCTTTTTTGTCGTCATGTACGCCATCTCCCAGGTGAACGAGGGCAAGTACCGGGTGCTGTCGGATACGCTGTCGACGGCTTTCCGCAACGTTCCCGGCACCACGTCGGGCGCGCTGGCGGTCGTGAACCCCAATGCGCCGCTGCCGGTCGCCATCCCGACCCGCAAGGCGCAGCCCAACGTCAAGATGGACGAGGTCCGCCGCAAGGACAAGGAGACGCTGCGCAACATGGCCAAGCAGGTCAACGAAGCGCTGGCCGCGCTGGTCAAGGAAGGGCAGGTGCGTGTTACCGAGGGCGCGTTCGGCGTCACCATCGACATCAATGCCAACGTATTGTTTGCGCCGGGCGAGGCGCGCCTCGGTCCCGAGGCGGTGCGGGCGCTGCTGGCGGTGGCGCAAATCCTGGCGTCGGCGGACTTCCCCATCACAGTCGAGGGACACACCGACAATACGCCGATCAACACGGCGCAGTTTCCGTCGAATTGGGAGCTCTCGGGCGTGCGTGCGTCGAGCGTCGTGCGCCTGTTCATCGAGGCCGGCGTCGATCCGCGCCGGCTCACCGCCACGGGCTATGCCGACCAGCGGCCGATCGCGGACAACGCGACGGCGGAAGGCAAGGCGCGCAATCGCCGCGTCGCCATCACCATCGAATCGCGCGTGCCGGACAATCCGGTCGAAGTGGCGATTCCGCAATAACTCCGGAAGCGACGAACCCGCTCGCCGGGCATCCGCCCGCTAGCGGCGGTGTCAGGCGTTGCCGAACGAGCGGCTGCCGCCGCCAGTCTTCTGCTGGCCGTCGGGGCCGTAGGTCATGGCGCGGTTGGTCGCGGCCATCAGCGTGGCCAATGCGGCCTGATTGTGCTGCCAGTGGATGCCGATCAACTTGCCGTTGGTTTCGTTGAGCTGCCGGGCCTCGGCCGCCAGCGCCAACAGCCTCGGCCAGCGGGCGCGACTGGCATCGGCGGCGGGAGCGGCGGCAAGCCAGGCGTCCATTCCGGCGCGTCCCTTGCCCTGGCCGCTCGTCGCGAGAATTTGTTCGCGGCGTGCGGAAAACGCCTCGAGGCGCGTGGTCAATTCCGACTTGCGCTTGACGAGCGGCAGCAACGCGTCGTCTTTGCCGCCGGCGACCAGCAATTCCTGCTCCTGCCGCAGCAGGCCGACAAACGACTCGACCTCGCGTATTTCCTCATCCAGCAACGTGGCCATGGCGGCCACGGGAGCGAGCATTGCCACTGCCTTCAGTTGCCTTTCGCCAGCATCTGGCGAACGCTGCTCAGCAAGCCGTCGGCGATGCGTTCCGGATCGATCTTGAAGCGGCCCTCGGAGATCGCCTGCTTGATCTCGGCGACACGCTTGGCGTCCACCATCGGCCCGGCGGCGGCGGTGGCGCCGATTTCCTGCAAGCGCGACGACAGCGGCGAAAGCGCGACCTGCGCATCGCCACCGTCTGACGACGGGCGCGACGCCGTGCTGCTGGCGGTGCGCGCACGCCCGCCATCCGGGGCGCTTCCGACCGACGGCATGGCAGTGTTGATTTTCACGGTGGGTTCCTTTCCGCTAAGGGGTCTCTGGCTACTTTAACGACCGCCCAGAGCGAAACTTGAGTATATGTTTCAAAGGACTAATTCTACGCCATTTCGTTCAGAAGCCGACTTCCACAATGCCGCCGGCGCGGGCGATGCCGCTCACGACTTGGCTGTTGCCCAGGCGGACCTGGACCACTTGTCCTTCAGCGGCATTGTTCAAGGCGCGACCTTCGTTGGCGACCTGGAAGCCCGGTCCGCGGGAGACCACTTTCACGCTTTGACCCTGTTGCACGACGAAGGCCTGGCGCAGCATATCCGCACGCAAGGGCCGGCCGGCGGGAACCGACATCGTCGCGGTATGGCCGACGGCTTGTTCCGCGGCCGTCAAGATGCCGGTGGGCAGGTCGGCGAGATCGCCGTTCTGGCGCACGATGTCGGCATCGCGCACGACTTGGCCCTGGGCGATCGGACGGGCGGTGACCAAGTAATCGGCGACGACGCGTATCTGCACCGGAACGAACATGCTCCAACCGTTCGCCTGCACGCAGCGCACGGCAACCGTGGTGCGGCCCCAGGCGCGGGCCCCCGGCGCCATCGCGACTTCCAGCGCCGCACAGGCGGCGAGGTTGTTGTTCGGGTCGATGGCGCCGACGGTATAGCTGACCTGGCCGGGCAAACCCTTGGTCTGTACGCGCAGGTAATCTTCGACGGCCTTGCGGACCGGCGCCGACTCCTGGTGCGCCCACGCGGGAACGCCCCAGGGAAGCGCTAGGAGGAAGGCGAGGCTGACGAGCAGGTTACGCATAAGGCTAGGATACATCGGACGCATTCAACCACGCAGCGCGCGCCGAAAAGTCCGCAAGGTCGGCAAGAATTGCCGCGCTGTTTTGCCGCTTGCGGCCGCAGCGCGGCGATTTCGAGCCTGCCAAAGGCATGGCACGGTTGCTGCATTACGGTCGGTACCACCGAAACTTGAGGCCATGGTGCTCGACCAACTCAACAGCGAACTGAACTTCACGCAGAAAGCCCTGAACCTTCGGGCCTATCGGCAGGAGTTGCTCGCCTCCAACATCGCCAACGCCGATACGCCGTATTACAAGGCGCGCGATATCGATTTCAAGTCGGCTCTCGACAATGCCATCGCCGGCCGCACCGAGGGCGCACTGAGCCTGGCGCGTACCGCCCCCGGGCATCTGGCGGGGGAACAGGCCAGCGAGTTTTCCGGCGCCCTCAAGTACCGCACGGAATACCAGTCGGCTGTCGACGGCAACACGGTCAACATGGACGTCGAGCGTGCCGCCTTCGGCGAGAACTCCCTGCATATCGAGGCCCTTCTGACGTTTCTGCGCGGCAGCTTCAAGACGCTGCAGACCGCCGTCACGAGCCAATGAGGTAGCGCGTCATGCTCAATATCTTTTCCGTTGCCGGTTCTGCCCTGACTGCCCAGTCGGCGCGGCTCAACGCCGTGGCCAGCAATCTGGCCAACGCCGACAGCGTCGCCGGCGCGGACGGCAAGCCCTACCGCGCCAAGCAGGTCGTGTTCCAGGCGGCGCCCGTCGAAGGCGGCGGCCTCGGCGTGCGCGTGACACAGGTGGTGGAAAGTGCCGCGCCCATGCGCATGACCTACGACCCCAGCAATCCGGCAGCCGACGCCAAGGGCTATGTCGCGATGCCGAACGTGAATGTCGTCGAAGAGATGGTCAACATGATCTCCTCTTCGCGCGCCTACCAGACCAATGCCGAAGTCATGAACACGGCGAAGACGCTGATGCTCAAGATCCTGGCGATCGGGCAGTAATCAAGGAGAACCGCAATGACCACCAGTTCGACGGCAGCAACCAGCAATCCGGCCAGCGCCTTGTTCGCCTCGCTCAACGGCACGAGCAGCACGAACAGCACCAGCAGCGCAAGTTCCGCCAGCAGCCAGAAGAATACCTTCCTCACCTTGCTGACGACGCAGCTCCAGAACCAGGACCCGCTGAATCCGCTCGACAACTCGCAGATGACTTCGCAGCTGGCGCAGATCAGCACGGTGGACGGCATTACGCAACTCAATGCGACCCTGCAGACGCTGCTCAGCAACAACACGCAGTCGCAGACGCTGCAGGCGGCCGCGCTGGTCGGCCACGGCGTGCTGGTGCCGGGCAGCGCGATGACGCTTTCCGGCGGCAGCGCGATTGCCGGCTTCGACCTGGCGAGCGCCGCCGATGTCGTCAAGGTGAGCATCAAGGATTCCAGCGGCACCGTGGTGCGGACCCTGCAGATGAGGAACCAGGACGCCGGCGTCCAGGCCTTCGCCTGGGACGGCAAGACGGATTCCGGCGCGGCCGCGGCCGACGGCGCATACACCTTTGCCGTGACCGCCGCGCAAGGCAGCAATACGGTGACGGCGACGGCTCTCGCCACCGGCACCGTCAGCGCGGTGGTGAATGGCTCTACAGGCATGAGCGTCGACGTCGGCGCGCTCGGAAGTTTCAGCACGACCGACGTCAAGCTGATCATGTAACGGATAGGACGGAGAGATAAAATGAGCTTCCAGCAAGGACTCAGCGGACTCGACGGATCGTCGAAGGCGCTTGATGCAATCGGCAACAACATCGCCAATGCCAACACGGTAGGCTTCAAGGAATCGGCGGCGCAATTCGCCGACGTCTATGCCGCCTCGCTGGGCGGCGGCGGCGGCAGCCAGATCGGCATCGGCGCGAATCTCGCGACCGTCTCCCAGCAATTCACCCAAGGCAACATCACCACCACCAACAACCCGCTCGACGTCGCGATCAACGGTTCGGGGATGTTCCGCCTGTCGGACAACGGCACCATCAGCTATACGCGCTCCGGCCAATTCCAGCTCGACAAGAACGGCTACGTCGTCAATGCGGCCGGATTGCAGGTCACCGGCTATGCTGCCGATCCCGTTACCGGCACCATCGTTCCGGGCAACATGGTGCCGCTGCAAGTCAACAACACGAACATCGCGCCGCAGGTCACGACCAACAGCCAGATCCAGGTCAACGAGGATTCCCGCTCCACGCCGCCGGCCGCGATGACCAGCGGCAGCCTCGACGCCAGTGCGGCCTTGGCCGCAACGACGACGATCTCGGCGGCCAACAACACCCTCAATCTCACCGTCGACGGCCTGCCGGTTTCCATCACGATTCCGGACGGCTCCTACGCGCCCGGCACGCTGGTGACCACGGTGCAGGGCCTGATCAATTCCCAGCTCTCCGCCTCGGGGGCCGGCGTGACCGTGTCGATCGACACCAACAACGGCATGCTCATCACCTCCAACAGCAAGGGCACCGTCGGCAGCCAGGGCGCGGGCTCGTCGGTGGCGCTCACCGGCACGGGCGGCACCGCGGTGACGGGGCCGGGCGCCATTGCCGGTTTGGCCACCGCGGTCGCCGTGACCGGGGCCGACAACTTCAATCCGACCACGAGCGGCTATGCCACCGGCAGCAGTGCCCTGACGACGCCGACCATTGTCGCCGGAACCAACGATACGCTGGCGATTTCGGTCGACAACGGCGTGGTCGTGAACGCCCTCATTCCCGACCCTTCCGGCGTCCCGGCCGGCACTACCTACACGTCGTTGGGGCTGGCGACGGCGGTGCAGACGGCGGTAAATACCGCGCTTGCCGCGGCCGGCCAGAATGCACGCGTGACGGCAAGCATCAATGCCAGCGGCCAGCTGGTCATCACTTCCAACAAGCTCGGCCCGATGTCGACTGTGGCGGTGACCGCGGGCGGCGGGCAGGACGCATCGGCAACCATTCTCGGCGCCTCGCCGACGTCGACGCCGGGCACGGTCAATACCGCTTCGATCAATTCCCTCGGCTTCACGGCGTCGACCGCCCAGACGGTTTATGACAGCCTCGGCAACGGCCACAACCTGGCGCTGTATTTCGTCAAGACCTCGCAAGGCAACACCTGGCAGCTCTACACGACGCTGGACGGCGCCCAGCAGCAGGGCCCGACGAAACTGCAGTTCAACGGCGCCGGCGCGCTGACGACGACCATGCCGATCACGCTTCCGGCGGCCAACTCGTCCTACGCGTTTGCCAACGGCGCGAATCCGCTGCACTTCACTCTCGACCTGACCGGCTCGACGCAGTACGGCATCGCCTCCGGCGTCAATCAGCTGACCCAGGACGGCTACACCTCCGGACGCCTGTCGGGTCTGTCCGTGTCGCAGGACGGCACCTTGCTCGGCAGCTACTCCAACGGCAAGTCCAAGAACATGGGACAGCTCGTGCTGGTCAGCTTCAACAACCCGAACGGCCTGACGTCGCTCGGCGGCAACCAGTGGGCGGAAACCTCCGAGTCGGGACAGCCGATTCCCGGAACGCCGGGACAGGGCAGCCTCGGCGCGCTGCAATCGGCATCGGTCGAAGAGTCGAACGTCGATCTGACCAAGGAGCTGGTGGCCATGATCACGCAGCAACGGAATTACCAGGCCAACGCGCAGACCATCAAGACCCAGGACACCATCATGCAGACGCTGGTGAACCTCGGCTAAGCGCAGGAGCATAGGCGATGGACAGGCTGATCTATACGGCGATGAGCGGGGCGTCCCAGATTCTGGGGCGCCAGGCCGCCGTCGCCAACAACCTCGCCAACGTCAATACGACCGGCTACCGTTCCGAGGAACACCGGCTGCGCGCCGTACAGGTCAATGCGCAAGGCAATTCCAGGGCCTTGCCGACGCGCGCCTTCGTCGTCGACGCCAGCACGCATTCCGACCTGTCCCAGGGGCCCGCGACGTTCACGGGCCGCACGCTCGACGTCACGGTGCAGGGACCGGGATGGATCGCTGTCACCAAGCCGGACGGCAGCGAAGCCTATACGCGCAACGGCAACCTCGAACTTTCCGTCAACGGCGTGCTGCAGACGCGCAGCGGCCTGCCGGTGCAGGGCGACGGCGGCCCCATCACGGTGCCTCCCGACAGCAAGACCACCATCGGCTCGGACGGCACGATCTCGGTCATACCCGAAACCGGCGCCCAGACGGTGTCGACGCTCGGCCGCATCAAGCTCGTGAATCCGCCGGAAGCCGATCTGGTGCGCGGCGAGGACGGCCTGTTCCACCTCAAGGACGGGACGGCGGCGCCGCTCGACGAAAAGACCACGGTCGCCAGCGGCTATCTCGAAGGCAGCAACGTCGATCCGGTCGAGCAGATGGTGAGCATGATCTCCCTGGGACGCCAGTTCGAGATGCAGATGAAGATGCTTTCGAGCGCCAGCGAGAACGACAAAGCGGCGACGCAAATCATTACGCAGTTATAAGAAAAAGGCCTCAACGATGATCCGATCCCTGTGGATAGCCAAGACCGGCCTGGACGCGCAGCAGACCCAGCTCGACGTCATCTCCAACAACCTGGCCAACGTCAGCACCAACGGCTTCAAGCGTTCGCGCGCGGTGTTCGAGGACTTGCTCTACCAGACGCTGCGCCAGCCGGGCGCGGCATCGTCGCAGCAGACGACGATCCCCTCGGGACTCACGCTCGGCACCGGCGTGCAGCCGATCTCGACCGAGCGCATTTTCACGCAGGGCGCCCCGACGCAAACGCAGAATCCTCTCGACATCGCCATCAACGGCCAGGGCTTCTTCCAGATCCAGATGCCCGACGGCACGCTCGCCTATACGCGCGACGGCTCCTTCCAGAAGGATGCCACGGGGCAGGTCGTGACCTCCGACGGCTTTCCGCTTTCGCCGTCGGTGACGATTCCGCAGAACGCGCTCACCGTCTCGATCAGCCAGGACGGCATCGTTTCCATCACCCAGCCGGGAACGGCGGCGACGACCCAGGTCGGCACCATCCAGCTGGCCACCTTCGTCAACAACGGCGGACTCCAGAGCAAGGGTCAGAACCTCTTCGTCGAGACGGCGTCGAGCGGGACGCCGACGCCCAACACGCCGGGCACCAACGGCACGGGCGTATTGAACCAGGGCTTCGTCGAAACCTCGAATGTGAACGTGGCCGAGGAACTGGTGAACATGATCCAGACGCAGCGCGCCTACGAAATGAATTCGAAGGTCGTGACCACCTCGGATCAGATGCTGCAAAACCTGGCGCAGATCGGATGACGGCCATGAGGACCCAGCTGATCCTGATCGCGGCGTCCGTCCTGGCCTTGTTCGGCTGCGTCACGACGACGCCGGCGACGTCGGTGCATCAGCCGATGACGGCTCGTCCCGAGGCGCGCAACTACGACGCGCAGACCAACGGCGCGATCTACAACGTGGCCTCGGCGCGGCCCTTGTACGAGGACCGCCGCGCCCGCTTCGTCGGCGACATCATCACCATCAACATCGTCGAGAACACGGCGGCGTCGAAGATATCCGAGAACAAGACCTCGCGCAGCCAGACCATCGACGCTGCCGTGCCGTCGATCATCGGCCTGCCGTTCAAGAGCGCGCAAGGCACGACGCTGTCGGCCAGCGACAGCAACAATTTCGACGGCAAGGGCCAGAACAATTCCTCCAACGTCTTCACCAGCACCATCACCGTGACGGTGATCGAGGTGTACCCGAACGGCAACCTCCTGGTCTCGGGCGAGAAGCAGATCGGCCTCAAGGAAGGCGAGGAATTCATCCGCTTCTCGGGCGTCGTCAACCCCAACACCATCACCACGTCGAACACCGTGCAGTCGACGCAGATCGCCGACGCGCGCATCGAATACAAGGCCAACGGCTTCATCGACTCGGCCCAGGTCATGGGCTGGCTCGGCAAGTTCTTCCTGACCGTCATGCCCTTCTAGCGGAAACAGCATCATGTCGCGCACGCAGAAATACCTGATCCTCCTGATGTGGATGTTCGCCGCGCTGCTGGTCGCGGATGCGGCGCGCGCCGAGCGCATCAAGGACCTTGCCAGCATCGCCGGCGTGCGCAGCAACCAGCTCGTCGGCTACGGCCTGGTCGTCGGCCTCGACGGTTCGGGCGACCAGACCACGCAGACGCCTTTCACGGTGCAAAGCATCGTCAACATGCTCTCCAACATGGGCGTCACCATGCCCCCGGGCACCAGCCTGCAGTTGAAGAACGTCGCCGCCGTGATGGTGACGGCGTCCTTGCCGTCCTTCGCGCGCGCCGGTCAACAAATCGACGTCACCGTTTCCTCGATGGGCAACGCCAAGTCGCTCCAAGGCGGCACGCTGGTCCTGACGCCGCTCAAGGGCGCCGACGGCAACGTCTATGCGATGGCCCAGGGCAACCTCGCCGTATCCGGGGCCGGCGCTTCGGGCGGCGGTTCCAAGGTGACGATCAATCATCTTTCCGTCGGCCGCATCGCCGGCGGCGCCACCGTCGAGCGCGAAGTCCAGACGCCGGTCGGCCAGGGCGAGTACGTCTATTTCGAGCTCAACAGCACCGACTTCGGCACCGCCCAGCGCGTCGCCGCTGCCATCAACAAGGCCATGGGGCCGGTGGCGACGGCGGCCGACGGCCGCCAGATCCGCGTGCGCGCGCCGCTCGGCGCCGACGAGCGCGTATCCTTCCTCGGCGCGGTCGAAAACCTCGGCGTGACGCCGGTGCAGACCGTGGCCAAGGTGATCATCAATACGCGCTCCGGCTCGGTCGTGATGAATCAGGCGGTGACCCTGGACAACTGCGCCGTGGCCCACGGCAACCTGTCGGTATCGGTAAATGCCGAGAACGCCGTGAGTCAGCCGCCGGCGCTGTCGGCCGGGCAAACGACCGCCGTGACCAATGCGCAAATCGACATCAAGCAGGAAGGCGGCGCCCTGATCAATGTCCGGTCGGGCGCGAATCTCGCCGACATCGTCAAGGCGCTCAACGCCATCGGCGCGAATCCGCAGGACCTGACGGCCATCCTGCAGGCGATGAAGGCGGCCGGGGCGCTGCACGCCGAACTTGAGATCATCTAAGCAAGGCAAGCTTTGCCGGTTTTCTCCGGCGATTGCCGCGCCGCCGCGATGACATCCTTGAGCCTGCCATGACCACGTCCGCCGTCCCGTCGATCTTCGACATCAACAATCTCACTGCGCTCAAAGGCGCCGTGAAGAAGGACGATCCCAAGGCGCTGAAAGCGGCGGCCCAGCAGTTCGAAGCCTTGTTCATGCAGATGATGCTGAAGTCGATGCGCGACGCCACGCCGCAAGACGGCATGTTCGATTCCGATCAGACGCGCATGTATCAATCCATGCTCGACCAGCAGCTGGCCCAGGTGATGTCTTCCAAGGACGGCCTGGGGCTGGCGGCGGTGATCGAAAAACAGCTGACGCGGAGCACTGCCGACCTGACCACTTTCAAGGACGGCCTGCCGCTGGTGCCGCCGCCCCAATACCTGCCGCTCGACGGCGCCGCCGGCCGCGGCCTGCCTCTCGATAACGGGCAGACGCCGCGGGCGTTTCCGCTCGATCGCGTGCTGCTGGCGCCGGGCAGCGGCGCCGCCGCCCCGGCCGCGACACCCGCGGCGACACCCGCGGCAACCGCACCCGCGGCAACCGCACCCGCTCCAGGCGCCGATGCGACAGCCTCGCCGGCAGCGCGCGCTTTCGTCGCCAATGTCTGGCCGCAGGCCGCCGAGGCCAGCCGCATCACCGGCATTCCCCAGCATTTCCTCGTTGCCCATGCCGCGCTCGAAACGGGATGGGGCCGCGCCGAGCCGCGCTTTGCCGACGGCCGGCCAAGCTACAACCTGTTCGGCATCAAGGCCGGCCGCTCCTGGACCGGGCCCACCGTCGAAGCGACGACGACCGAATACGTCGACGGCGTGGCGCAGCGCCAGACCGGGCGTTTCCGCGCCTACGGCTCCTATGCGGAGAGCTTCCGCGACTACGCCGGCCTGCTCGTTTCCAATCCGCGCTATGCCGGCGTCATCGGCAGCCAGGATGCCGCAAGTTTTTCGCAAGGCCTGCAACGGGCCGGCTACGCCACCGATCCGATGTACGGCGACAAGCTCGCCCGCATCATCGGCGGCAATTCCCTGCGCGCCGCGCTCGGCAGTTGATCCTGGTGCGGCTGCCCCGTGCGCCCATGGCACGGGGTTTGCACAATAGGCAGCAAGGCTCAACTTGCGGCAACTCTTGCCGTATTAGCTAGTTGATATCAGGGAAAACGACATGGGCTCCAGCCTGTTAAACATTGCGGTCACTGGTCTGAATGCGGCGCAAGCCAATTTGCAGACGACCAGCCACAATATCGCCAATGCTTCAACGCCGGGCTTCAATCGGCAGTCGGCGGTCCAGTCGACCCAGACGCCCGAGTTGACCGGTTCGGGGTTCTTCGGCCAAGGCACCGACGTCACGACCGTCGTGCGCGCCTACAACAAATTCATGTCGGATCAGGTGGCATCGACGCAGGCGCAGTCGAGCCAGCTGCAGACCTATTCGGACCAGATCGCGCAAATCGAGAACCTGATGTCGGACCCGACAGTCGGCCTGACGCCGGGGATCACGGGCTTTTTCGACGGCGTCAATGCGGTGGCCGCCGATCCCAGTTCGGCCGCGGCGCGCCAATCGATGCTTTCCTCCGCGCAGTCCCTGGTCGCAAGATTCCAGGACATGGACCAGCAGCTGGCCCAGGTAAACGGCGGCGTCAATTCGCAAATCGTCAGCGAAACGACCACCATCAATTCGCTGGCCGGCCAGATCGCCGCGATGAACCAGAGCATCGCCACCACCGAAGCGGCAGGCCCCGGCCAGCAGGCGAACGATCTGCGGGACCAGCGCGACCAGTTGGTGGCGCAGCTCAATTCGCACATTTCCACCAGCATCGTCAGCCAGAGCGACGGCAGCTACAGCGTCTTCATCGGCAACGGCCAGCCGCTCGTCGTCGGCACTGCGTCGTTCAAGTTGAGCGCGGCGTCGTCGACCAACGATCCGGCGCAGACGACGGTCAATCTGATATCGCCGACCGGACAAAGCTCTCAGATTCCCGAGAATCTCCTGTCGGGAGGAGCTTTGGGCGGACTGCTGCAGTTCCGTTCGGAAACGCTGAACGATGCCCGCAATGCGCTTGGGCAAATCGCCGTCGTCCTCGCCGATACCTTCAACACGCAACATCGGCTCGGGCAGGACCTGACCGGCGCCATGGGCGGCGATTTCTTCAAGATGCCGACGCCCGTGGTCGTTCCCGACGCCAACAACCCGCCGCCGGCGGCCGGGCCGGGCACGGTCAGCGCGACCATCTCCGACGCCTCGGCGTTGACGACCAGCGATTACTTGCTGACTGCCGGCAGCCAAGGCGTCTCGCTGACGCGACTTTCTGACAATACGGTGGTGGCGTCCGGCACGAAACTGCCGATAACCGTGGACGGCATGACGATCAACGTCTCCGGCGCCTTGGCCCCCGGCGAGTCCTTCAAGATCGAACCGACGAAATATGCGGCGCGCGACCTGTCGGTGGCCATTACCGACGTTCGCTCCATCGCGGCGGGCGTGCCGGTCACGGCGTCGTCGGGCGTGGCGAATACGGGTACGACGCAGATATCCGGCGGCGCGCTCGTCGCGCCCGTGACGCTCACCTACAGCAGCAGCCTGCAAGGCTATACGGGTTTCCCCGCGGGGGCGACGCTGTCGATCTGGAACGGCACAACGACGACGACGCAAACGGTTTCCTCGTCGTCGCAGGCAGTCGCCATCCCGGCCGGCGCGAACGTCTCGGTCAACGGCATCACGTTCCAGGTGACCGGCGCGCCCGCCAACGGCGACACCTTCACGATCGGACCGAATCAGCTGCAGGCGGGCAGCGCCAATACCGGCCCGGCGACGATCAGCGCCGGCGGGCGAATCGCCGCAACGACGCTGACCTATTCGGCTGCCGCCAACGGCTTCTCGATCACGCCGACGCCCAGTCCGCTGCTCGGAACCACGGTGAGCGCAAGCGTCACCAATGCCGGCGTCACGACGACGACGCAGTATCCGATCCGTCTCGCCACCGACACGATTCCCTACATCGCCGGCGCGACGTACCAGTACAACGGCATAAGCTTCAGCCTGGGCGGAGCGGCACCCGCGGACGGCGATACGTTTACCATCGGCGCCTCCACCGTCGCTTCGGCGGGCGGCGCCAATGCCGGCGCCGGAACGATATCGGCGTTGCCGACGAGTTCGGGCTCTGCGCTCGGCAGCGCTTCGCTCGCCTACAACGGCGGCAACCTGACGGGCTTCCCGGCCGGGACCGTGAAAGTGACAGCCAATGGCCTGACGAACACCTTCAACGTCGCAGGACCGGCGACGACGATTCCTTTTGTGGCTGGCGCCACCTACTCGTTCAGCGGCGCTGCCGTCGTTTTCGGCGCCGGCATTCCCGCCGATGGCGACACCTTCAGCGTCGCCCAATTGCCGTCCACGACTTCGGCCACCGCCACGATCGGCGAAACGCCGACCGCGTTCTCGGCGTCGTTGCCGACTTCGCCGTACACGCTGAGCTACGATTCCCAGAGCAACCTGCTGACGGGCTTTCCGCCCGGCGCCACCGTCGCCGTGACGACCAACGGCGTGACCACGGAGGTGCCGATCACGGCGCCCAATACGGGCGTCTCCTTCACGTCCGGCATGCAGCTCATGGTGAACGGCGTCAGCATGACGCTGACTGGAACGCCGCAGAACGGCGATACCTTTGTCATCGCGCCGACCGCGTCGGGCACGACCGACAACCGCAACATGCAGCTGCTGGGCGCATTGCAGACGATGAAGACGATGCTCGGCGGCACGGCGAGCTATGAGGATTCCTACGCGCAGCTCGTCAGCACCGTCGGCAACAAGGGAAACCAAGTCAATGTCATGAACAAGGCGCAGCAGGCACAGCTGACGCAGGCGCAGAACAATCAGCAGTCGTTCTCGGGCGTCAACCTGGATGAAGAGGCGGCCAACCTGATTCGCTATCAGCAGCAATATCAGGCGGCAGCGAAAATCATCAGCATTGCGAGCAAGTTGTTCGATCTTCTGACCGGATTATAAGGAGCAGGGACCATGCGAATTTCCACCAGCATGATCTACGAAAGCGGCGTCGCGGGGATGCAGAAGAAGACCAGCGACCTGTTGAACGTCCAGCAGCAGATGGCGACGGGGCGGCGCATCCTGACGCCGTCCGATGACCCGGTAGCCGCGGCCCAGGCCCTGCAAGTCTCGCAGAGCCTGGACATCAACACCCAGTACATGAGCAACCAGCAGACCGCCACGAGTGCCCTCTCGCTCTCGGAGAGCCAGTTGCAGAGCAGCGGCGACGTGCTGACGCAGGTTCGCCAATTGACCGCACAGTTGGGCAATGCGTCGCTGTCCGATAGCGACAGGCGCAGCATCGCCACGCAGTTGCGGCAGGACTTCAGCCAGTTGATGGGCGTTGCCAACCAGCAAGACGCCACGGGGAATTATCTCTATTCGGGATTTCGCGGCGACACCCCGCCGTTCACCGGTTCCGTCGATACCGGCGTGACGTACAACGGCGACAACGGGCAGCGCCAATTGCAGGTAACGGCGTCGCAGTCCGTCGCCATCAGCGATTCGGGCCAGAGCATTTTCCTCGTCGGTCAGGACGCCAGCGTGCCGTTCGCGACGGCTGCCGACCCGCTCAACAAGAGCCCCGCGACCATCGGCGCGGCGACGGTGAGCGATCAGACCAAATGGAGCGCGGCGACGAACGACAAGAACTACACGATCAAGTTCGCCACCGACAATTCCGCGGCCCCGCCGCTGACGACTTACGACGTCGTCGATGACAAGGGCAATTCCGTGCTGAACGGCGGCGCGCCTTCCGCGCTGGCGGCATCGGGCGGCGCGTACACGGGTTCCCGTTTTCCCGGCACCTATCAGGCCGGAACGCCGATCGACTTGAAGAGCATTGTTCCCGGCGCCGGCGAAGACCTGGGCGCCAGCGTCACCATCAACGGCACTCCCGCCAACGGCGATACCTTCACGATTCGCCCGAGCGCGCCCACCAGCATCTTCACCACCCTCGCCAAAATCATCAACGCCGCGGAAACGCCGACGACGAGCACGTCGTCGGGGAATACGGCCCTGAGCCAGGCGGTGGCCGCCGGCCTGAGCAATATCGATTCCGCTCAAAACAACATCCTCACCGTGACGGCGACCATCGGCGCCCGCATCAATCAGCTGCAGACCCTGACCACCGCGGGCGGCCAGGCCAAGCTCACTTACCAGGACCGGTTGTCGCAGCTGCAGGACCTGGACTACGCGACCGCGGTGACCAATCTCAACCAGAATCAGGTCAACCTGCAGGCGGCGGAGCAGTCCTTCACGAAAGTGACGCAACTGTCGCTGTTCAACTATTTGTGAGCGCGCATGAGGAATGATCCGCTTCGGCTCCTGGTGTTGCTGCCGCTCGCCGCTGCGCTGGCGGGCTGCGGCAGCTGGAAGGTGCCGACGAATCTCAGCGGCCATCTTCCGGCGAAAGGGTCCGTGGTCCCGGCAACCACCTTCAACCTGACGCCCTCGCTGTCCATCCCGCTGGAGAAGATGGTGTTCTGGGGCGCGTATGCCGGCGCCGCCTATCTGATCCTGGATCCCTGGGCACCCAACTGGGACATCGAGGAAGCGAAGTTCCCCGGCGATCACTACAAAATGTCCCTGCACATGAAGCGCTACTACGCGGGCGGAGCGGGCGAGGCGCGCGAGGTATTCCATCGCCGCGCCAGGGAACTGGTTCAGGCCGGCGGCTACGACGGCTACGAAGTCATCGAATACAGCGAGGGCCTCGAATCGTCCGTGCTCGGCTCGCGGCGCGTGGCCGAGGGCGTGATTGCGCTGACGAAGAAGGAAGACTAGCCGGCGCCGGCTTTCATGATCACGGTCATCGCTGCGAATCCCTGATCGAACAGGCGCTCCAGCGCCGCGCCGAAGTAGGGGAGCGAGATCATGGTGACGATGAAGCCGGAAACGATGGTCACCGGAAAGCCCACGGCGAACAGGTTGAGCTGGGGCGCGACGCGCGAGAGGACGCCCATGGCGATGTTGGCAATCAGCAGCGCCGCGATCAGCGGCAGGGAGAGCAGCAAGCCGGTGGAAAAAATGGTGGCGCCCCAGGCCAGGAAAGCCGAGTAGGCGGTCGCCGAAACCGCATTGGCCGACACCGGCAGCAACGTGAAGCTCTGCGCCAGCAGCGACAGCGAAAGCAGGTGGCCGTTGAGCGCCAGGAAGATCAGCGTCGCCAGCAGGCCGAACAGTTCGCCGACCACGGGCGTTTGCGAGGCGTTGAGCGGGTCGTAGAAAATGGCGAAGGAAAGGCCCATCTGCAGGCCGATCAATTGGCCCGCCATGTCCACGGCGGCGAAGACGATGCGCAAGGAAAATCCCAGCAGCAAGCCAATGACGGTCTGCCGCGCGAGAATGGCCAAGCCGGCCCACGATCCCGCCGGCACTTCCGGCATGGGCGGCAACGCCGGAACGATGGCCAGCGTGACGAGCACGCCGGCGATCAGCTTGATGCGTTCGGGAATGGCGGCATTGCCGAAGATCGGCGCAGCGAAGAAGAGGCCAAGCACCCGCGCCAGCGGGAACATCACGGCCGCCACCCAGGCGTCGAGCTGGGCGGAGGTGACGGAGATCATCCGATCATGCTCGGGATGGCTTCGAAAAGCCGGCGTATGTAATCGGTCATGGTGGTGATCATCCACGGGCCGGCGACGATCAGCACGATGAACGTGACGACGAGCTTGGGCACGAAGGAAAGCGTCGCCTCGTTGATCTGCGTGGCCGCCTGGAAAATGCTGACGAGCAGCCCGGTGGCCAGCGCGGCGATGAACAGCGGCGCCGATACCATCAGCATGACTTCCATGGCCTGGCGGCCGATGTCGATGACGGTGGCGGGAGTCATGGCGCGATCTGTCCTCTTAGCCGAAGCTGCGCACGAGCGAAGCGATGAGCAGGTTCCAGCCGTCGACCATGACGAACAGCATGATCTTGAACGGCAGGGCGACGATCACCGGCGACATCATCATCATGCCCATCGACATCAGCACGGAGGCGACCACCATGTCGATGATGAGGAAGGGGATGAAGACGATGAAGCCGATCTGGAATGCGGTCTTCAGTTCCGAGGTCACGAAGGCCGGAATCAGCACGCGCATCGGCACCTTGTCGGCCGATTCCGGCTTGGGCTGGTTGGCGACCTTGGTGAAGGTGGCGAGATCGGCGTCGCGCGTCTGCCTGAGCATGAAGGCGCGCAAAGGCACGGCGCCGCGATCGAGGGCTTCCATGAAAGTGATCTTGTTCTCGGACAGCGGCACGTAGGCATCGGCGTAGATCTTCTCGCCGACCGGCCCCATGATGAAAAAGGTCAGGAACAGGGCCAGCCCGATCATCACCATGTTGGGCGGCGAGCTTTGCGTCCCGAGCGCCTGGCGCAGCAGGCTGAACACGATGATGATGCGCGTGAAGCTGGTCATCATCAGCAGCAACGCGGGCAGGAAAGACAGCCCCGTCATCAGCAGCAGGGTTTGAATCGACAGCGACCATTGCGTGCCGCCGCCGGGCGCCGGCGTGCTGGTTATCGCCGGCAAGGCCTGCGCGAACGCGGCGCAGGGCAGCAGTAGCGGCAGCAGGGCGACGCAAAGCCTAAGCCTGCGGCCCATGGCGACGCTCGGTGATGTGTTTGAGCCAACCGGCGAAATCCTTGCCGCCGTTGCCGCCGGCAGCGGCGGGGATGTCCTGGCGGGGCACCTCGGCGAGCATCGATACTTCGCCCGGCGCGACGCCAAGCACCAGCCAGGTGGAGCCGATTTCCAGCAAGACGACGCGTTCGCGCTGGCCGACGGCCGTCCCGGCAACGATGCGCATCAGGCTGGAATTCTGGCCGCGCGGATGCGTCAGCCGCTTGAGCAGCCAGAGGCTGCCGACCAGCATCGCCAGCACCACCGCCAGGCCGACCAGCATTTGCAGAAAGCTGGCGCCGGCGTCGGGCAGCGGGGCCGCTTCGGCAAGCGCCACGGACGG
This sequence comes from Rhodocyclaceae bacterium, assembly GCA_028713915.1. Classification (GTDB taxonomy): domain Bacteria; phylum Pseudomonadota; class Gammaproteobacteria; order Burkholderiales; family Rhodocyclaceae; genus Nitricoxidireducens. The sequence continues at coordinate 130,037 of JAQTNK010000004.1, forward strand.
CAGCAGCGGCAGGAACAGGAGGGACAAACGCGTTGATCGCATGGCGTGGCGCAAGGGGTCTGAGGCTTCGCCAGCATACGGCGCGACCCGGCCTCCGATGGCCGGAACACAAGCAAAAAGGAACGGCAATTCCGCCTAGCGGTTCAGTTTGCGCACGCGTTCCTGCGGCGTGATGATGTCGGTCAAGCGGATGCCGAACTTGTCGTTGACGACCACCACTTCGCCCTGCGCGATCAACGTCCCGTTGACCAGGATGTCCATCGGCTCGCCGGCCAGGCCGTCAAGTTCCACCACCGAACCGTGGGCCAGCTGCAAGAGGTTGCGGATGGAAATCTTCGTGCGGCCCAATTCGACGGTTAGGTTGACGGGGATGTCGAGGATCAAGTCGAAATCGCCCGGCGGCACCGCCTTCGGGGAAGCGCCCGTCAGCTGCTCGAATATCTGCGCCGGCTGGGCTTCCGGCGCAGCCGCCTGTTCGTTCATGGCTGCGGCCCAATCGTCTTCGGAAATCTGGTTTTCCTCGTCGCTCATGACAACTCCTATCAGTCCGTTTCCTGGGCCAGGAAGCGTTCCACTTTCAACGCGTATTGCCCCCCGCGAACGCCGTAGCGGCATTCCATGACCGGTACCCCGTCAGCCGTGGCCTTGATCTTGTCTTCGATGACGATCGGAATGATGTCGCCGACTTTCATGGCGACGATCTGGCCGAGGGACACCGACGTCGCCGCCAGCGGCACGACCAGCTCGATCTCGGCGGCCTGCAGCTGGCGCGACAGGAGGCTGCTCCAACGCTTGTCGCTGCCGGCCTGCTCGCTGTGCATGGTGCTGTAGAGCACGTCGCGGATGGGTTCCACCATCGAATAGGGCAGGCACAGATGCATCTCCGCCGAGTTGCCCGACAGCTCGACCGTGAACGTGACAGCGACGACGATCTCGGACGGCGTGGCGATGTTGGCGAACTGCGTGTTCATCTCCGAGCGCACGTATTCGAACTGGATCTGGTAGACCGGCTGCCAGGCCTTCTGGTATTCGGCGAAGAACACGCCGAGCAGGCCCTGGATGATGCGCTGCTCCGTCGGCGTGAAATCGCGGCCCTCGACGCGGGTGTGGAAGCGGCCGTCGCCGCCGAACATGTTGTCCACGATCAGGAACACCAGGTTCGGATCGAAGACGACAAGCCCGGTGCCGCGCAGCGGCTTGACGGTAACGAGGTTGAGATTGGTCGGCACCACGAGATTGCGGATGAACTCGCTGTACTTCTGCACGCGGATCGGGCCGACGGAAATTTCCGTGCTGCGATGCATGTAGTTGAACAAGCCGATGCGCAACAGCCGCGCGAAGCGCTCGTTGATGAGCTCCATCGTCGGCATGCGGCCGCGGACGATGCGTTCCTGCCGCCCGAGGTCATAAGCCTTGACGCCGCCGACTTCCTCGTGCGGCGGCTCTTCGTCGGCTTCGCCGGTGACGCCCTTGAGCAGGGCATCGACCTCTTCCTGGGAGAGAAAATCCTGGCTCATGCCATTGGCCTAATGCTGACGCTAGCTGAAATGACCTTCGCGTTCACTGAATGATGAAGGAAGTAAACAACACGGCGCGCACCGAATCGTCCGGCCCCGCTTCGTCGGCCGGCGCTGCGGCAACCTCGCCGCCGACCTTGCCTTTCCCCTTCGGCGCTATTTTCGGTCCGTCGATGATGACGTTGATTTCGTTGCGCATTTCATTCGCCAGCGTTTGGACACCCTGCGGCGTCGAGAGTTCGGATGCTTTCTTGCCGGACATGAGCAACAGAACCTTGTGGCGAATCTCGGGCATGTACTCCTTGACGCGCTCACCGACCGGAGCGTCGACGACTCGCAGTTCTGGCGTCGCTTGCAGATAGGCTTCCTGCTGCTCTACCTGCAGCTTGACGGTGAACGGCTCGAGCTTGACGAAGACCGGCGGCGCATCGGGATGCTCCTTCTTGGCTTTCTGTTTCTCCGACACGGCGGTCTCGTCGCCAGTGTCGTCCTCGCTGGCGGAATTCTTCTTCTTGATCAGCAAATAGGCGGCGCCGCCGCCGCCCAGCACGATCACCAGGATGCCGATGACGATGAACAGCAGCAGCTTGGTATTCTTCTTTCTCGGCGGCGGGGCTTCGCCTTCGCCAGCTTCGGGTTTCTTCTCAGCCATGCATGACTCCTTGAATCCTGATCGTCGTTATGCCGCGACGGAGCGACTAGGCGAACGTGTCGACCAGGCCGTTGCCGCGTTGCAGCCATTGTGTTTGCGAAGCGCTGCTCGCCGCAATTCCCGGCAAAGCCGAACCGCCGCCGTCACCGTTGCCGGCATGGCCGCGGCGGGAATTATCGCCGTTTTCATGCGTGTCTGCCGATTGCCGGAAGGACTCGGCGCCGACTTGCGTCTGGCCGAGCGAAATGCCGGCATCCTGGAGCATTTCGCGCAGGTGCGGCATGGCGTTTTGCAGCGCATCGCGCACTAGCGGATTTGCCGATGTGAAGGTCGCATTGGCCTGGTCGCCGTTCATCGACAGGGAAACCTCGATGCGGCCCAGTTGCGGCGGATTGAGGACCAGTTCGGCGTGGGTCTCCTGGCGCCCGACCATCCAGGTGAGTTTGTCGCCGACTTCGCGGTCCCAGCCTTGGGTGCCGACGGGCGTGGCGATAGTGGCGCTGGCGTTCGGCGCGGCCGTCCGGGTCACGGGATGAGCGGCAGTCGCCGCCGCAGAGGCCGCGGCGTCGATGCTGGCCGCGGCATTGGTGTTGGCGGTCATGGCCGCGTTGTCGCCGGCCGTGGCGACGGCGCGATCGCGGCTGGCGGTTTGCGTCGCGCGCGCGGCATCGAGCGCGGCGGCGAAGTTGTCGGCTTGGGCGCGCGGCTTGCCGATGTCGGCAGAGCCTTCCGTATTGGCAGCCGGTTCGGCGGCAACAATTGCCGTCGCCGACATGCGCGTTCTGGCATCCGGTGTTGCCGCGGCCGCCTTGGCGGTCGCCGCGGTTGCCGGATTGCCGCTGATCGCGACAGACGCGGCCATGGCCGTGATCGTCGCCGCATCGAGGCCGTTGCCGCCTTGCGCCGGGTCCCGCGCGTCGGCGGCAGCCGCGTCGCTCTTCGCCGATGCCGGCTGGGCCGCCGCGATGTTCGCCAGCATGGATGCCAGCACCGAGGCCGCGTCGGCCGGAGCCTCAGTGGGCGCATCGGCCTTGAGCGCGGAGTCCTTGTTCGCGGCCGCAAGCGTGGCGGCCTTTCCGGCAGCCGGCTGCATCTGGTGCTCCAGCACGGCAGCGAATGGGGCCGCCGTCGGTGCGTCGTTGCCGCTCGCCGTCGCGCCGTCAGGCTGAGGACCGGCAGGACTCGCCGAATTGGCCGCGACCGGGGCAGGGATCGGGCTAGGCGCGGCGCTCATTGCTAACATTTAACATCCTTTGCAGACGAATCTCGTCTTCGTGGGACGCAAGAGGCATGCCAACTACTTGCCGGCTAAATCCTTTTCGTGATGGCGACGCGCGGCGTGTTCGTCGAATGCCTTCTGCTCCTGCTTCGATTCGGCGTGGACGACGCGCGATTGGTGCCGTTGCGCCAGGGTGTCGAAGGCTTTCACGCGGCCGCGCTTGTTGAGCCATTCCAGCTGGCCGGCGGCGGTACGCCGCTCCGAGGCAGCGACCATGTCCTTGGCCTGCGCCACCGCCGCGTCGAGCCGCTCGAGGAAGGCCCGGTAGTTGTGCCAGGCGTCGCGCCCGATGCCTGTCTGGGCGGCCGCCAGGAAGCGGGTTTGGTATTCGTCCCGATATTGCTGCAGCAACTCCAGCCGTTGTGCGGCTTCCTGCTGCCCCGAGATGAGTTCGCCAAGCAGCCGCGTCGCCTCGTCCAGGCGCACCTGGGACAGGTCGAGCAGGGACTGGAGGGGAAATTGCCGTTTCACGACTTATTGATGGCAGCAGGATGAGGAATTCTACGCCCGCGTTGCGAGGATGGCACGAAGTGCGGCAACGCTGCCGCCGTAGTCGGCACGCTCGGTGATCTCCTGCTGGAGAAACCGCTCCAGCTGCGGATAGAGGGCGATCGCCTGGTCGAGCAGCAGGTCCGATCCCTTGGCGTATGCGCCGACCGCGAGAAGGTCGCGGGCGCGCTGGTAGCGCGAGTACAGTTGCTTGAAAGTGCGCACCAGTTCGAGATGGGAAGGCTCGATCAAACTGGTCATCGCGCGCGAGATCGACTGCTCGATGTCGATGGCAGGGTAATGGCCGGCATCGGCAAGATGACGCGTGAGTACGAAGTGGCCGTCGAGAATGGCGCGCGCGGCATCGGCGATGGGATCCTGCTGGTCGTCGCCTTCGGCCAGCACCGTGTAGAAGGCCGTGATGGAACCGCCGCCGACGGCGCCATTGCCGGCGCGTTCCACCAACTGCGGCAAGCGCGCGAACACCGAAGGCGGATAGCCGCGCGTCACCGGCGGCTCGCCGACGGCCAGCGCGATCTCGCGCTGCGCCATGGCGAAACGCGTCAGCGAGTCCATGATCAGCAGCACATGCCGGCCCTGGTCGCGGAAGTGCTCGGCGATCGTCGTCGCATAGGAGGCGCCCTGCAGGCGCATCAGCGGACTGACGTCCGCCGGGCAGGCGACGACCACGGAGCGGCGCAGACCGTCGCCGCCCAGGTTCTGTTCGATGAATTCCTTGACTTCGCGGCCGCGCTCGCCGATCAACCCGACGACGATGACGTCGGCCGCGGTGTATCGCGCCATCATGCCGAGCAAGACGCTCTTGCCGACGCCCGAGCCGGCAAACAAGCCCAGGCGCTGGCCGCGTCCGACCGTCAGCAAGGCATTGATGGCGCGGATGCCGACGTCGAGGCTGCGGTCGATCGGCGCTCGCTGCAGAGGATTCAAGGGCCGGCTGACGAGCGAGCGCGCCTGCTTGGTATCGAGCGCACCCAGGCTGTCGAGCGGACGGCCGTTGCCGTCGACGACGCGGCCGAGCAACTGGTCGCCGACCGGCAGGTGCTTGGCGCGGTCGAACGAGCGCCGGCGCAGTTCGCCGAGGTGGCCCAGGCGCGCCGGCGGCGGCGGAATTTCCAGGGGGATGACGTGAGCTCCGGGAGCGAGGCCATAGACGTCCTCGGTCGGCATCATGTACAGCTTCTCGCCGGAAAAGCCGACGACTTCGGCTTCCACGGCGCCGTCGCCGGGAATCTGGATGCGGCAGCCGGAACCCAGCGGCAGCTTGAGGCCCGATGCTTCCATCACCAGTCCGTTGATGCGCGTGAGCCGGCCGGACAACTGGAACGGGCTGGCGTCGCCTGCCTGTTCGCGGCAACCGGCGAGGAACTGGCGCCAGGCGGCGATGCTCGCGTTCATGCCGGCGGCGGCGTCCAGGCGTCGTCGATGCCGAGGCTTATGAGCACGCGCCGCCAGCGCGTTGCGACGCTGGCGTCGAGATGGCTGCCGCCCGCTTCGAGCGCGCAGTCGCCGCGGGCGAGCTTGGCGTCTTCGAGGATGCGGTGGCCGGCATGGCTCAACTGGTCGCCGAGATAGGAGCGCACCAGCGAAGCGTCGTCCGGGTTGAGATAAATCGAGGCGTGTTGGTGCGGCAACTGGCCGAGCGCTTCGCGCACGACGTCGAGCAGCGTCTCGGGCCGCGCGCTGATCTCGCGGCACACCACCTGGCGCGCGAGTTCCAGGGCCAGGCGCAGCAGCTCGTCGGCGACGCCGCTTTCGAGTGCGGCCATGGCCTCATCCAGTTTGGCGGCGGCACGTTCGAGTCGCGCCGCCTCGTCGCGGGCCTTGGCTTGCCCTTCGCGATAGCCGGTCTGGAAGCCATCATCCTGGGCTTGCTGATAAATGCGCTCGACTTCCGCCGCCGTCGGCATCGGCACCGTCGGCTCGGGCGCAGGCGGCGGCGCCGGCTTGGCGGCGGCAGGCTTGCGCGTGGGGCCGTCGAACTCGGCCAATTCCCAGCGTTCCCAGGCGGTGAGCTTGCCTACATCGGTGACGTCGCTCATGTCAGACCATCTGATCTTCGCTGCCCTTGCCGCCGAGGACTATCTGTCCTTCGTCGGCGAGGCGGCGGGCGATCTTGAGGATTTCCTTCTGTTCGGCTTCGACTTCGGAAAGCCGCACCGGTCCCTTCGATTCGAGGTCTTCCCTGAGCATTTCGGCGGCGCGCTGGGACATGTTCTTGAAGACTTTTTCGCGCAGCTCCGGCGCCGCGCCCTTCAAGGCGACGATGAGGGAATCCGACTGCACTTCGCGCAGCAGCAGCTGGATGCCGCGGTCGTCGACGTCCATCAGGTTCTCGAAAACGAACATCTCGTCGAGAATCTTCTGCGCGAGATCGGGGTCGTATTCGCGCACGTTGTCGACGATCGAGGTCTCGGCCTGCTGGCCGACGAAGTTGAGAATCTCGGCGGCGTGGCGAATGCCGCCCATCGCCGCTTTCTTGATGTTCGACGAAGCGCCGGAGAGCAAGCGCGTCAGCGCCTCGTTGAGTTCGTGCAGGGCGGTCGGCTGCACGCCGTCGAGCGTGGCGATGCGCAACAGCACGTCGTTGCGCAACCGCTCGGTGAAGAGCTTGAGTATCTCGCCGGCATGATCGAACTCGAGGTGCACGAGGATGGTGGCGATGATCTGCGGGTGCTCGTTCTTGATGAGGTCGGCCACGGTCGCGGCGTCCATCCACTTGAGGCTTTCGATGCCGGCGGTGTCGCCGCCCTGCATGATGCGCGAGATCAGGTTGGCGGCACGGTCGTCGCCGAGCGCCTTGGTCAGCATCGAGCGTATCTGCGCTTCGTCGACTGAAACCGGGCTTCCCAGCGCCGTCTCGCTGTGCAGCCTGTCGAGAACGTTTTCGATTTTCTCGCGCGGCACGGCCTTGAGGGCGGTCATGGCGTGGCCGAGCTTCTGGACCTCTTTCGGGCCCAGATGCTTCAATACTTCGGCTGCTTCATCCTCGCCAAGCGAAAGCAACAGGATGGCGCTGCGTTCGATGCCGTCATCGGGGTTCGTTGCCACCGACCCACTCCTTGATCACGTTGGCTACGATCTTCGGATCCTGTTTCGCCAGGTCGCGGGCCTGTTGCAGTTTCGTATCATAGGACGGCCCCTGATGGGGATGCAGCAGGGCTTCCTGCGCCTTTTCCGCCTGCGTTGCCTGCTCGATCTCGATGCGCTTGGCGGCGGTGGCGAACATTTCGAAGAGTGCCCTGAATATTTTGGTCCACAAAAGATAAACGATCACGGCGAAGACCAGATATTTTACGGCTTCGCCGGCGAATGCGATCACGTCGGGGTTCTTCCAAAACGGCAGTTCGGGAACGATTTCCTTTTCCGTCGCCGCGAAGGCGACGTTGGCGACATTGACGGAATCGCCGCGCTCCTGGTTGAAGCCGACCGCCTCGCGCGCGAGCGCGGTGAGCTGCTTCAGCTCGGCATCGGTCAGTGGGATCGGCTTGCCGGGCTTGCCATCCTTTTCCGCTCCCTTCTTATGATTGACGACCACGCCCACGGACAGTCGCCGAATCGTGCCAGGGACGCCCTTGGTATGCAGCACGGTCTTGTCGACCTCGTAGTTGATCGTCGAGTTCTTGTTGAAATTGACCGGCGCGTTGTAGCCGATGGAGGCGTTCGCGGTACCGGGCGGTGCGCCGGCGGGCGGCGTCGTGATCGGTGCCGTGGCCGGCACCGGCGGCTGGTTGGTGAGCGCTCCGGGAACGCCGATGGCGTTGGCGGTCGTGCTGCTGCTCTCGGCCGTCTGCTGACTGCGGATGGCGTTCTCGGGCGCGCTGTTGGGCTTGTAGGTTTCGGCGACCTGTTCGGTTTGCGAGAAGTCGACGTCGGCGGTCACTTGGGCGCGGACGTTGTCGGCGCCGACGATCGGCGCCAGCAGGGCTTCGATGCGCTTGACGTAGCTTGCCTCGAGTTCGTGCAAGAACTTGATCTGCGAGGGATCGAGGCCGGCGTTCTTGGTCGGATCGGACTGCTGGGAAATCAGGTTGCCGTCCTGGTCGATGACGCTGACGTCCGCCGGCGCCAGTTGCGGCACGGACGAGGAGACGAGATGCACGATGCCGGCCACCTGGGCGGCGTCGAGAACGCGCCCCGGACGCAGGCTGACCAGGACCGACGCTGAAGGCTTTTGCTCGTCGCGCAGGAAGAAAGTCTGCTTCGGGATGGCAAGGTGCACGCGCGCGCCGCTGACCGCCGCCAGCGACTCGATGGTGCGCGCCAACTCACCTTCCAGGCCGCGCTGGTAGGCGATTTGTTCGGCGAACTGCGTGGAGCCGAGCTTGAGGTTTTCCATCAGCTCGAAGCCGACTTGTCCGCCTTTCGGCAGCCCTTGCGAGGCGAGCCGCAAGCGCACGTCGTGCACCTGGTTGGCCGGCACCAGGATGGCGCCGCCGCCTTCGGAAAACTTGTAGGGAATGTTTTGCTGCTGCAAGGCGGTGATGATCTGGCCGCCGTCCTTGTCGGACAGATTGGAGAACAGCACGCTGTACGAAGGTTCGCGCGTCCACATCCAGGCGCCGACGAGCAGCGCCACCGCGAACGCCACCGCCAACATCGCTCCGACCTTCTGCCGGGAGGAAAGCTGGTTGAACCCCTCGATGGAAAAGGGAAAAGCTGCCGTCTGTTCTGCCATAAACGCCTATTTTTCGGCCATTCCGACCGCTACCGGATTGTGGACTTCGCTAGCAAGTGCGGTTCCCGGAAGAAACGGCAATTTTTGCCGCCATTTCGGAAGTTGTTGATACAGTTCGAATCTGCCATCATGGGCGCAGACATGAGCGCCCCCGAAAACACGAAAGATTCCACCGCGCCCGCCGAATCCGAGAAATTGGCGGAGGCTTTCCGCATTTTCAACCAGGCTTCCGAGGAACTGGCGGGCACCTACAAGACGCTGCAGTCGCAGGTTGCCGAACTGACCGCCGAGTTGGCCGCCGCGAATGGCGCACTGCGCCAACAGTACCAGGAAAAGGCAGCGCTGACTGAACGTTTGACGCTTTTGCTCAATGCCCTGCCGGCGGGTGTCGTCGTCTTCGATGCGGCGGGGCGCGTGGTGGAGGTCAATCCGGCCGCCAGCGCCTTCGGGTTTGCCCCCGGGCGGTCGTGGGCCGAGGCCGAAGAGGCGGGGCTTGCCGCCACCGAGACGCCCGGCGAATATCACGCCGGCGCACGCCGCGTCGCGGTTTCGGTGACGCCGCTGGATTCCGCCGGCGGGCGCATCGTGCTGCTGCACGACGTCACGGAAGCCCATCGCCTGAAGACGCAGGCGGAGCGCAACGAGCGGCTTGCCGCGATGGGTGAAATGGCGGCGCAACTCGCGCATCAGCTGCGCACGCCGCTGGCGGCGGCGCTGCTCTATGCCGGCAACCTCGAGAACCCGGACCTGGCGGCGGCCAGCCGCGTCAGCATCGCGCAAAAGACCGTGGCGCGCCTGAAACATCTGGAGCACCTGATCCAGGATGTGCTGCTGTTCGCCCGCGGCGAGGTCCTGGGCCGCGAGACTTTCGGCGTCGGCGAGTTGATCGCGGAACTGGCCAATACCTTCGAGCCGCTGGCGAAGAGCCGCGGCGTCGATTTCGAGGTCGTCGCCGACGCAGATGAGGCGAACCTTACCGGCAATCGCAAGGCGCTGGCGGGTGCCGTCACCAACCTGATCGAGAACGCCTTGCAGGCGGTCGATCCGGGCGGCGGCCGCGTCGTCCTCACGGTGCGCCGCACCGACGCGCACTGGGTCTTCGCCGTGCGCGATAATGGCCGCGGCATGACGCCGGATGTGGTCGAGCGCATGTTCCAGCCTTTCTTCACGACGCGCCCCGAGGGTACCGGCCTGGGGCTGGCCATCGCGCGCGGCGTCGCCCGGGCGCACGGCGGCGGCATCGACGTGGTGTCCGCGCCCGGCGCCGGTACGGAATTTGTTATGGCAGTATCTTTGGGGCTGACGGCCTCGGACGAAGAATGACGATGTCAGATATCAACGTGATGAACATACTGGTTGTCGAGGACGACGATTCCCTGCGCGACGCGCTGCTGGTGACGCTGGAGGCGGCCGGCCACCATGCGCTCGGCGCCGACGGCGGCGCCGCGGCGCTGGCGCTGATTGCGCGGGAAGCCTTCAACATGGTCGTGTCCGATCTGCGCATGGCGCCGATGGACGGTCTCGAACTTCTCGCCGAAATCCGCGCCCGCAAGCCGGGCTTGCCGGTGCTGCTGATGACGGCGTTCGGCGACGTCGACAAGGCGGTGGCGGCCATGCGCGGCGGCGCTTGCGACTTCATGTTGAAGCCCTTCGAGCCGAAGGCGTTGATCGAGCAGGTTGCGCGCTACGCCCAGCCGCCGCGCAGCGAAAGTGCCGCGGGCATCGTCGCCGCCGATCCGCGCACGAAGGAAATCCTGCTGCTGGCGGCGCGCGTCGCCAAGACCGATGCCACGGTGTTGTTGACGGGCGAATCCGGCACCGGCAAGGAGGTCTTTGCGCGTCATATCCACGACCAGTCGAACCGGGCCAAAGGGCCGTTCGTCGCCATCAACTGCGCGGCGATTCCCGACAACCTGCTCGAAGCGACCTTGTTCGGCCACGAGAAAGGCGCCTACACGGGAGCGCAGGGCGCGCAGGCCGGCAAGTTCGAACAGGCCAACGGCGGCACGCTGCTGCTCGACGAGATCTCGGAAATGCCGTTGTCATTGCAGGCCAAGCTGCTGCGGGTCCTGCAGGAACGCGAGGTCGAGCGGGTCGGCGGCAAGAAGCCGATACCGCTCGATATCCGCGTGCTGGCCACGTCCAACCGCGACATGGCGGCCGAGGTGGCGGCGGGGCGCTTCCGCGAAGATCTCTACTACCGCCTCAACGTCTTTCCCCTGCATATTCCGTCGCTGCGCGAACGTCCCGCCGATATCGTGCCGCTCGCCAGGCATTTTCTTTCCCAGCATGCGGTGCGGCTTGGCAAGTCGGCAAGGCTTGCCCCGTCAGCCGAGGCAAAACTTGCCGTCCACGTCTGGCCCGGCAATGTGCGCGAGATGGAAAACGTGATCCAGCGCGCCGTCATCCTGGCGCCGGGCGATGTGGTCGAGGACGAGCACCTGCTGCTGGCCGCGACCGCGCCGACCGCGGCTTCGGCGCCGCCCGCCGCCCTGGCGGCGGCTCCGGAAGCCGCGCCGGTGCCCGCGGAAATGTCCGCCAATATGAAAGACTTGGAACGCCTGCACATCCTCGACACGCTGGCGCGGGTCGGCGGTTCGCGCAAGAAGGCGGTCGAAGCACTCGGCATCTCGGAACGAACCTTGCGATACAAGCTCAAACAGTACAAGGAGGAAGGTTATTTTTGATGCATCGCAGGTCTTCCCTCGGCATACACCTTGCTAATACAATCGCACCAATAGGCAAAAGGGCAGTTGGAGTTTGACCATGGCCATCGACACGCGGAATATCGATCAAATGCTGTCCGAACTGCGTTCGGCGGCGGCGGTCGCGCAAGGCAAGCCCGCGCAGGCGACGCCGGCCGTCGGTGGCGCCGATTTCTCGCAAGTGCTCAAGTCGGCGATCGATCAGGTCAGCCAGGCTCAGCAGCAGGCGCACCAGATGACCGAGAATTTCGCCAGCGGCCAGAGCAACGTCAATCTTCAGGACGTGATGGTCAATCTGCAAAAAGCCGATATCTCTTTCCAGCAAATGGTGCAGGTGCGCAACAAGCTGGTGAGCGCCTACCAAACCATCATGAATATGCCCGTCTGACGGGCGAGCTCGCGTGTACTTGCGGTGCTTGCTCGGCGCAGTTCTGCTGGCCGCTGCGTCCGCAGGAGTTGCCGAGGGCGTCGATGTCGGCCAGCCTTCGGCGTTGCGTAATCTCATCCCGGCCCAGCAACTCGAACAACAGGCGCGCGGGGACTATGAGCAGCTGATGCGCCAGGCCGCGGCAAAGGGCGCGCTGGCACCGGCCAGCCATCCGCAAGTGCGGCGCTTGCGCGCGATCGCCAAGCGTCTGATCCCTTATGCCAGGCGCTGGAATGCCCGCGCCCAGAACTGGAGCTGGGAGATCAATCTCATCGGTTCGAAACAGGTCAATGCGTTCTGCATGCCCGGCGGCATGATCGCCTTCTACACCGGCATCCTCGATACGCTCCATCTGACGGACGACGAAGTGGCGGTCGTCATGGGTCACGAGGTCGCCCATGCGCTGCGCGAGCATGCGCGCGAACGCCTGGCGAAAAGCGAGTTGACCCAGCTGGGTGCGAACGTGCTCGGGCAGTTCATCGGCGGCGGCCGATTTTCGGGCGCCTTCGATTTCGGCGGCCGCTTGCTGACGCTGAAATTCTCCCGCGACGACGAAACCGAAGCGGACGTGGTCGGGCTCGACCTGGCGGCGCGGGCGGGATTCGATCCGCGCGCCGCCATTACCCTGTGGCAGAAGATGACGGCCGCGAATCGCGGAGCGCCGCTGCAGTGGCTATCCACGCACCCGTCGGGCGAAAACCGCATCCGGGAAATCGAGAAGCACTTGCCGGAGGTCATGCCGCTCTACGAGCAGGCGCAGAAATAGCCGCTAGGCGGCAACTGCTGGTCGTCCCGACTGCCGGCGCAGCGCCTAGATGATTCCGCTTTCGCGCGCCTTGCGCTCACGTTCGACCTTGATGATGTAGCGCTGGACCAGGGTCAGCATCGGGCCGGGGAGCCCGACGAACTGGCAACCGGCGCGCCTTACCCGGCTGCCGCTGCGCACCGTGATCTCGAACTGGTTGCACACCTTCAGCGTGGCCGTCAGCAGGCCCACTTCGGGCAGTTCGATGCGGCAATCGGCGAACTCGCGGTTCGGGTCGAAAGCGATGCCTTCCGGCAGGGCGATGGCCAGGCCGCCGCCGCTGATGTCGACGACGTTGACGTCGATGACGAAGTTGTTGCCGGACTCAGACTCGGCGATGGGAATCTGGCATTTGAGCGGCCGCGTGATCGGCATCGTCAAGCGGAAGAATTCGCGCCGCTGCAACCGCAGTACGTCGGTCGGATAGCCGGCGCTGAAGGCAGGACGCCCCTGGTAGGTGGTCTGCGTCAAGCCGCGCAGGACGAACTGGATGCGCACCTTGTCCAGCGCGGTGACACAAAAGAGCTTTTGGGCGGCAAGCGCCTTGCGGTTGGTCTCCATGCTGGCGCCGAAATCGAGCAGGATTCGATCGCTGTCGACGGCAATCAAGGTGGTGGGCAACAGCTCCTTGCCCTCGTCGAAGAACAGCGTGATTTCTGCTGCGCGCTCGAGCAGGTTCTTCAGGACGAAGCTGATCTCGCCCCTCGCATGGAGCATGTATTGGGCATAATCGCCGGGCTCGAGCAAAGGCGGCGCCTTGGCCGGCGACTGCGTCGGCGGTTGTCCCTGGCTGCCTTCGGCGTGCGGTTCGTCCATGCCGTGGATCCGGCTATCGAAGGCGACTATTTTACCTTGCGGCTCGCGCCGCGAAGCGCGCCTCAGGGCGGCGGCGCCAGGCCCATTTTCTCGACGCGGTAAATCCAGGCGAGCAACTCGGCGATCGCCAAGTAGAGTTCGGGCGGAATATGGTCGTCGATATCCACTTGCGAAAGCAGCGCGACCAGCTCTTTCGATTCATGCACGAAGACGCCGTGCTCGCGCGCCCGCGCCACGATCTCCTTGGCGATGAGGCCGCGGCCTTTGGCCACCACTTTCGGCGCGGCATCGCCGGAAGCATAGGCCAAGGCGACGGCGAGCGAGCGCGGATCGTCGCTATTCATGTTCGTGGCGCACCTGTGCCGATACGAGCGAAATGCCCGCGGCCTGAAGCGCTGCGGTCAGCGACGGCAAGGCTTTCTGCAAGTCGGCGGCGGCCGTGTCGTCGGTCGCCGCGAGCCTCATGGTGATGCCGGCGTTGGTCAGGTGCAGCGACGCGGCGATATGGCCGAGTCGCGGCGTGTCGAGGCGCAGCGTCGTGCGCCACGAGACTTCTTCGTCGCGCGCCGTCGCCGTGTTGCCTTCGTCGCCACGCACGATCTCCCAATCCATGGATTGGTTGGGCCAGGCTTCGCCATGCCAGACGAGTCGCTGCGTGGTGACGGCGTCGAGTTGCTGTTGGACGATCGGCCGCAGTTCCGTCGGCACGGCTTGCGTCAGCGTCGTGGCCTGTGACTCGCGCGAAGACGGCGAGGCGCCGATCCGCTCGTCGCCGCGCAGCGCCGGTTCGAGGCGGGCCGGGGTCGCCGCCGCGCCGCCTTGAGCGGCCGGGCGACCGGTCTCCGGCGCCGCCTGCGCCACTCCGTGCTCCGCGAGGGTCGCCGGTGCCGAGCGCTGGCCTTGCGGTTCCTGCAGCAGTTGTTCGAGGGGCAGCTTGCCGGCCACCCATTGCGCCTGGTGCGACTCGTAAAACAGGCCGCTTTGCGTGATCGCCTTTTGCAGCGCCGGCGCGAGCTCGGCGGCCGTCGCCGGCGGCTGGGCCAACAGCGGCTGGCCGCGATTGAGCATCGCCGGCTGAGGCGTCTCGCCTTCTTGCAGGAGCAAGCTGCCTATCATTTGGCCGGCCGGGGACAGCGTCGTGTATTTGTCGAGCCCGCCGGCCGCCGCAGCGGCGGCGGATGGCTCCGCCAAGTGGGCGATGACCACCCGCGGCGTGCGGTCGACGACGACGAGGTCGAGCGTATCGCCGGCCTTCGCGCCCTCGGGCAGCTGCAGCGTCAGCTGCTTGCCCGCCACCAGCGCCTTGTAGGTGTTTTCCGGCAGCACCTCCTGGATGCTGGCGGTAAACGTCTGGCCGACGCGCAGTTCCGACAGGTCGGTCGGAATCTCCGACACCGGCGTCGTCGGCTGCAGGAGGCTCGCGTCGTTTTGCAGACGCATGCGGATGCCGGCGTCGGGAGGAATTAGAGCCATGTTGTCGGCCCCGGATTACAGCGAATTATTGCGCACTGAATGGCGGGCATCGCCGCCCACGCTTATCCGGCCGAGCCACCGAGGGAGTTGACGCCCTTATAGGCATTTTCGACCCGGCGGCGCTTGGCGGCACCGCCAAGGAATTGGCGTACATGCTCCATCCAGGGCTCGGTGTGGCGACGGACCTCGGCATCGTCGTCCAGAATGCGCTGGATCAGCGCCGCCTTGGTGCCGCGTTCGTCCAGCGAAAGGCCGGCGTTGTCGTCTTCCGCCATGAGCAGGTCGCGTAGCGCCGCGACCGATTTTTCCAGCGCGATCAGGCGCTCCCAATCCTGGGCCTGCGCAGCCTCGACCATTTGGGCCGATAGCGCGCTCATTTCCTGGTACGTCTCGATCTGGAAGGGCATGTGCAGCATGTTAATGTTCAGGCCGCGCCCTTGTTCTTGGCAACTGCGGCCGAATCGCTGGCTATTTCTTCCCAAGCGCTTTTCAGCTCGCGCAGCAGCCCCGCCACTTCCCGCAGGATCGCCGGTTGGTTCTGCAGGTTGGCCTGCATCAGGCGATGCTCCATGTAGTCGTACAGCGCATCGAGCTTTTCGGCGAGATCGCTGCCGACCTGGAAATCCAGCGACGCCCGGAGGCCTTCGCTGATGATCCTGATGGCATGGGAAATCGCCTGGCCCTTTTCCGGGACGCGGCCCTCTTTCATGTGGTGTTCGGCCGAGGCGATGGCGAGCAAGGCGCCGTCATAGAGCATCACGATCAGACGCACCGGACTCGCCGCATCGACGCCGGTTTCGAGTCCGACCTTGGCGTATGTCTTCGCGGGGTTGTTCATTGTGGCAAACATTCTGGCGCTCCTTGGGCGTTTCTAGCCGATCTTCGTGCTGGAAGTGGAAGAGCTGTTGCCTGACATGGCGGCCAGCTGCTGGGTGAGGAAATTCGACGTGCTTTGCAGGCTGGCCACCAGCGTATCCATCGCGTTGAACTGGTCCAGATAGCGCTGCTGGATCACGGCAAGTTGTCCTCGCAGGACCGTTTGCCGATCCTGCAGCGCCGAGATCGTCTTGTTCAGGCCATTGGTTGCGGTGGCAATGGTGCCGTTGGTGGTGTCGAGGACGGACGTCAGCGCGGTATTCAGCTGGTCCGCAATCCCGCGGTCGAAACTTACCGTGCCGCGGCTGCCGGTGATGCCGCCGTTGATGGTCAGCTTGAGGCCCTTCGAGTTGCCCGCTGTGGAGGTCAGCGTTCGCCCGGAGCCCGTCGCGGCCACGCCGTCGATGGTGCCGGCGACGTCGACGCCGGCGGTGCCCGTCGCCGTCGCGGCGCCGAACAGCGCGCTGGCGGCCGTGCCGCCGGTAATGCTCACGTTGGACGTGGCACCAAAACTGTTGGAGGTAATTTTCAAGCTGGCGGTGCCGGTGCCGCTGCCGGATTGCGTGGCGGCGCCGAGCAGGCTGGTCGCACCCGTCGTCGCACCCGAATCCGCGACCGTCACCCCGGAGCCGGCTCCATAGCTGTTGGACTTGATGCTCAATATGCCATTGGTCTGCGTCACGGTGACCGACGCGCCGCCCGACAGCGCGGCATTGACCTTGGCTTGAACCATCGAGGCGAGCGTCGCACTCGTGTAGGTCGTGCCCGGCGTCAGGGCGACGGTTACGGGCGCGCCGCCATCTACCGTCACATCGATGGAATCGTTGATGCCGCTGGTGATCGTCGTGCCGGCCGGTGTCGAACCGGCGACATTCGCCTGCGTGCCGTTCATGCCGACGGTGACGGCCACGCCGGCACCCGAGAATGCGGACGTGCCGTTGATGGCCGACTGCAGTGCGGCCACCAGGCCGGCATTCGTGTAGGTGCCGTCGTTCAGCTTGACGGTGGCGGCGATGCCGTCAACCGTCATGTTCAGGGTATCGGAGGACAGGACGGTCTGGTTGCTCGCAATGGCGGCGCTGCTGCTGATCAGGCCGTTGGTCGCGATCTTCGAAATATTGACCGCGTAGTTGCCCGACTTCGTAGCGGCGGTCGAAGCGGTATAGGAAACGAGGCTGTCCGTCGGCTTGCCGAGCGCGAGGAAAAGCGACGAGACGTCCTTGCTCGGATCGGCGAGGGTGCTGGCGAGCTTGGTCGAGTCGAGGCTGAGCGTGCCGTCCTTGTTGAAGGTGACGCCCAGATCCGCCAGGCTGCTGACGCCGCCGGTCGCATACGCCAGGTTGGTGTTCATGATCGAGCGAATCTGGCTCTGCACCGACTGCGTGGTGAAGTCGCCAAGCAGGACGGATCCGGTGTTGGTCGATGCGTCGTAAGCGGTCAGGCCCTTGATCGTGGAAGCGGCGCTGTTATACGCGGAGACGAGACTGGTGACCGCGCTGGCGATGGCGGAAGTATTGCGCGAGACGCCGAACGTCGTCGAACTGCCGGTATTGGTTCCCGTCAGGTTCAGCGTCACGCCGGAAATCACATCGGACACCGTGTTGGAAGACTTGGTGATGGCGACGCCGTCGACGCTGAATTGCGCATCCTGGGCCGCCTGGGTTTGGGACATGTTGCTCGTCCCGCCGCTGGCGGCGTTGTAGGCGAGGTCGCTCAGCGTGCCGGACGTATTGGCCACCGCGATTCGCAAGGCGTTGCTGCTGCCCGAGTCGGTCGAACTCATGATCAGGCGGTAGCCGCTGCCGTCGTTCATGATGCTTGCCGTGACGCCGATCCCTGCCGAGTTGATCGCATCGCGTATGCCCGCCAGCGAGCCTTGGCTTGCCGAGATATCGATCGTCTTCGTGCCTTTTGCCGAATTTTGGGCGAAGGCGCCGCCGCTGTACGTGCCGAAGTCGATGGTCAGCGTTCCCGTCCCGATCTGCGTGGAGGTCGCACTGTAAGCGGTGCCCGATTCCAGGATCTGGGAAGACGCGAGATTCGTGACCGTCAGCGTATGCGTACCGCTAACGGCTGTGCCGTCGGCACTCGCCGAGGCGACGGAAGAGTCCCCCACCTTCACCGACTGCGCGGAGAACGTCGAGGTACTCGTCAAGGATTGCACGGCCGTCTGGAAACTGGACACCGCGCCGCTCAGGCTGCCGTAGGCGGTGATCTTCGCTTGGTCGGCGGCCTCCTGCGTCTGCAGCATCGTCAATGGCTGCTGCTCGACGGCCATCAGCTTGGACACGAGACCGTTGACGTCAATCCCCGATCCCATGCCGGTCGTGGTCAACGTTCCGGTGGAAGCGGTCGCGGGAGACGCAATGGTTAACGCCATGATCACACCATCCTTTCGGCTTACAACTTCAATTACGACCAAGCAGCGGAATTCTGAAGGAGTCCGTTCCTGAAAGCTTAGCCTAAAGCCCTTCTGAAGCAAGCAACATACCTAGATAAAAAAATGCCCGCTTGCGGCGGGCATTCTTTTTCTTGCAATGGTCGGATTGTCGGCAACTGCTATTTCGAATCCTGCACTCCTACCGCCGTCAGGCCTTGATTTTACCGAGAATGCCCTGGAACTGATCAATGGATTGGGCGATCCTGATGACTTCTTCAGAAGGTATCTGCCGGATGACGTCGCCCGTTTGGCCGTCGACGATCTTAACCACGGTAGATCCGCTTTCGCTATCCACTGAGAACTGCAGAGCACTGGCTTTCGGCTGAATCACGCTTTCCATCGCCTTGATCGCTTCCTGCAGCTGCTGCGCTGTCGGTTGCTGGGTCGAAGGCTGGGCTGGCGTTGGCGTAGGCACTGAGATCGAAGCCGCCGCCGGCGCGCCGCTCCCCACCGCAGGCGGTGAGGACTGGGGGATTGCTCCTCCAGGGGTGCCGTTGAGAGACTGGATCGACATGGCCGTATTCCTCGTGACTAGGGTTTATGGGTGCGGAACCGTCGGCTCCGCACCCTTCTTACGCGATTAGCTCGCCCCCATCACTTGAGCAGCGTCAGCACCTGCTGCGGCAGCGCGTTCGCCTGGGCCAACATCGCCGTACCCGCTTGCTGCAGCACTTGGGCACGTGACAGATTCGCCGTTTCCGCCGCGAAGTCCGCGTCCGTGATCCGGCTCTTGGCGGACTGCAGGTTGTTGGAATACACCTGCAAGTTCGACACGGTCGAGGAGAACCGGTTCTGGATCGCGCCGAGGTTGGCCGCGAAGCTGTTGATCGCGTTGATGGCGTTGTCGATCGAGGTCAGGGCGGTGGTGGCGCCTGCCGCCGTGGTCAGGTCGATGCTGGACAGCGCGCCGCCGGTGCGGCCGCCGCCGTAGGTGCCGGCGTAGAGGCCGAGCGTGTTGTAGACATCGCTGCCTGTCGGGCCGGCATCGACGGTGAATGCAGCGGTCGAGCTCAGGGATACGGCGCCGATGAACGTGCCGGTGGCGGCTACGCCGGCCGTGGCGTTCAGTCCATTCACCACGTCGATGTTGCGACCGTCGCCGGCAACCAGCTTGACGCCGCCGCTGTCGGTGCCGGTGTCGATTGCCGTTACGCCGGTTTGACCCTGATAGGCATTGATCGCCGCGACCACCGAGGCGCGGTCCTGGGCGTTGCTGGCGCCGCTGGTTGCAACCGCAATCGAAATGCCGTTGATCGTGATGTTGCCGTTATCCGCCGCCGCCGTGCCTTGCGAGACCCCTGCCACCGTGGTGCTGGCGGTGGCGGTGACGCCGGTCTGCTTCTGAATGGCATTGATGGCTGCCGCCTTGGCCAGGGCGCTCGCGCTCGAGTCGGCGGTCGACACGTTGTCGTAACCGGAGGACGATCCGATGGCCACGCCGTTGATGGTGAAGTCGCCGGCGGAGACGTGGGTCAGAACGAGGCTGGTGTTGGCGACGCTGTCGACTGTGACTGCCGAGGCTTGCTGCGCCGCGTAGGTGCCTGCCGTGAGGCCGGAATTGGAGATCGTACCGCTGCCGGCCTGAACCGAGATTGCCGCGGTGGACGACAGGGTATAGCCGCCGTAGAAGGTGTTGTCCGTCGCCAGGCCCGTGCTCGTGCCGAGCGCGGTGCTGCCGCTGATGGTGATATTGCGACCATCGGCCGCCACCAGCTTGACGCCCTCGTTGTCGTTGTTGGTGTCCATCGCGGTAACGCCGGTGCGGCCCTGATAAAGATTGATGGCGGCCACGACTGCGGCGCGGTTGGACGCGTTGGTGCCGGAAGCCGAGGTCGACAGGGCAATCGAGACGCCGTTGATCGTAACGTTGCCGGCAGCCGTACCAAGGGTCATGGCGGCACCCTGGACATTCGTGGCATTGGCAGTCGCCGTCACCCCGGTCTGCTTCGAAACGACGTTGATCGCGGCAGCCTTGGCGATGCCGCTCGACGCCTTGCTGGTAAAGGAGAGGCCATCGGAACTCGCCGACGAACCGCTGATGGCTACGCCGTTGACGATCAGGTCGGCGGAGCTGAGCGCGTTGGAATTGCCGACAGCGCTCAAGTCGGCGGTCGCCGCGGAGCCCAAGGCGCTGGTGGTGGCATTGCCGAGGTTGGCGACGGTAATCGTCTGGCCCTGGTTGGCGCCCACTTGGAAGACCTCAGCCTTGAAGCTGCCGTCCAGCAGGTTGATGCCGTTGAACTGGGTGGAGGTCGCGACCGTCTGGATGTCGCCGAGGAGCTGGTTGACCTGGGTCTGGATGCTCTGGCGGTCGATCGTGCTGTTCGAGGCGTTGGCCGACTGCACTGCCAGTTGGCGCAGCGTTTGCAGGTCGTTACTGATGGTGTTCATGCCGCTGTTCGCGGTCTGGGCCAGGGAAATGCCGTCGTTGGCGTTGCGCACCGCCTGGTTCACGCTGGCGACCTGGGCGCCCATGCGGTTGGCAATGGCGTAGCCGGCGGCGTCGTCCTGCGCGCTATTCACGCGCAAACCCGAGGAAAGGCGCTGCAGGGCGGTTTGCAGGGAGTTTTGGGCCATCCCAAGGTTGTACTGCGCATTGAGCGAGCCGATATTGGTGTTGATGTACATTGGCATTTTGAATCTCCTTCAGAATGTTCCGATTTCCCCACCCCGTTTTGTGCTTGGCAGGACTCGCGGCATGGGCCGTTGGAATGTTTATCGGCGTCAAGGGAAAAAACTTTAGCCCTTTGTCGGATCAGACCGATCCGGCCCGGCCGGCGCCGCGCTGACTGCCGGCATTCTAGGGTATCATCAAAAAAATTACGCTAAATCAATTTCTTAGAAGGCTACACGTATGGGCAACGAGACGGGCAATGCGGCGCTGGATCTCGAGCAGATCCTGATAGCGGCGGTGCAGTTGCAGCAGTCTGGCGACCTCAAGGGCGCCGTGGAGATCTATCGCGACGTGCTGCAAGTGGCGCCGGAAAATGCCAATGCCCATCATCTGCTCGGTCTGGCGGCCGCCCAGGCCGGCAATCTTGAGGTTGCCGCGCAGGTGCTGGAGCGGGCGATTGCGTTGCGCGCCGGAGAAGCTTCGTTTCATCTGGACCTCGGCCGCGTGCTGCGTGCGGCGGGCAAGCCGGATGCTGCGCGCGAACATTTTCAACGGGCACTCGACCTGGATCCCGGTTCACCGGGCGGCCTGGTGGAAATGGGCAATGCCTGTCTCGACGGCGGCGACGCCCGCGCCGCGGCCCAGTGCTTCGAGAGCGCCCTGGCCGCCGACGCCATTGACGTTGCGGCCATTCAGGGACTAAAGAAGGTCCGGTCGATGGCAGGCGCCCAGACGGCAGCGGCGCTGCCTGCGGGCGGCACGAATGACGAGGGCACGCCGAAGCTCGACAAGGCGAACATCCCGGCGGCCATTGCCGAGGCGGTGGCGTTGCAGCAGGGCGGGCGGGCCGACGCTGCGGCGGCCATCTATCGGGCCGTGCTCGCCCTCGAGCCCGGCAATCCCGATGCGCTCAATCTGCTCGGTGTCGTGACTCACGAACAAGGGAAGCACAAGGCCGCCGTGCAACTGTTCAAGAGGGCGCTGCAGCGGGCCGGAGGCGTCGCCATGATTCACAACAACCTGGGCTTGGCGCTTCACGCGCAAGGGAAGATCGCCGAAGCGACCCGATCGTACGAGAAAGCTGTTTCGCTCGACCCGAACATGGCGGAAGCCAATCTGAATCTCGGCACGGCGTATGAAAACGTCAAGGATTTCGCCGCGGCGCAAGCCTGCTATCGGCGTGCCATCGAGCTGCAGCCGGGTTTCGCCAAGGCCTTCCAGAATCTCGGCAAGCTGCTTCACACGCTTCATGGCGGCGAAGCCGGCACGGCGGAACTGGAGCGCGCCGTGGCGTTGGTGCCGCTATCGCCGGTGGCGCGCGTGGACCTGGGTTCGCATCTGCTGCGGCTCGATCGTGCCGCCGCAGCGCAGCCGCATCTTGAACTTGCGCTGGCGCTGGCGCCGGATCTGCCCGAGGTCCAGAACGCCTACGGCTGGCTGCTGCAGAAGAACGGCCAGCACCAGGCGGCGCTGGCGCACTACGAACGGGCGTGCGAACTGAGGCCCGACTATCCCGAGGCGCTCAATAACCGCGGCGCGGCGCTCAACGAACTGGGCCGGTTCGAGGAGGCCGTACCCTGGCTCGAGAAGGCGCTGGACGCGAAGCCGGGCTACCTCGAACCGATCGTCAATCTGAGCGTCGTATTGAACAACCTGAATCGATACGACGAGGCCATCGGCTACGCGCGAACGGGTTTGGCGCGCGCACCGGACTCGCATGAGCTGTGGAATTCGAGCGGCTGCATCTATCGCAACCTGGCGCAGTTCGACGTCGCCGAGCAGCACTTCAAGCGCGCCCTGGAATTGAAGCCCGACTTTCTCGATGCCCTCAACAACGAAGCGCTGATGTTGCGGGCCCGGGGCCGCTTCGGCGACTCCGAGAAGCTTTATCGCGAGGCGCTGAAGCTCGGAAAGCTCGATGCGGTGCTGAGGTGGAACCTGGGCCTGGCCCTGATCAGCCAGGGCAAGCTGCAGGAAGGCTGGGCGCTTTACGAGTTTCGCTGGCAGACGATTTTGCGCGAT
The DNA here is from genome assembly GCA_028713915.1 of Rhodocyclaceae bacterium. Lineage (GTDB taxonomy): Bacteria > Pseudomonadota > Gammaproteobacteria > Burkholderiales > Rhodocyclaceae > Nitricoxidireducens. The sequence continues at coordinate 152,848 of JAQTNK010000004.1, forward strand.
ATCGCCCGCCGTTTTCCGCAGCCGTGGTGGAGCGGCGAGCCGCTGGCCGGCAAGCGCATCCTGCTGCGCGGCGAGCAAGGGGTCGGCGACGAAATCATGTTTGCCAACCCGGTTGGCGATATCGTCGCCCAGGCCGCCGAGTGCCTGATCGAGGTCGATCCGCGGCTGGTCACGTTGTTCGAACGTTCGTTTCCGCGGGCAAAGGTGTTCGCCAGAACGGATCAGCCGGCGCCGGCATTGCTGGAGCCGGGCATCGATTACCAGGCGCCGTTCGGCAACCTGTTCCGCTGGGTGCGGCCGACGGTCGACGCCTTTCCGCCGCAGGGCGGCTATCTGCGCGCCGCGGCCGAGCGGACGGCGGCATGGCGCGAACGCCTGGCGCAGCAAGGCAAGGGCTTGATCGTCGGAATTTCGTGGCGCAGCCGGCTGAGGACCCACTTGCGCAATGCCCAGTTCACGCGCTTGCCGGAGTGGCGGGCGATCTTCTCGATTCCCGGCCTGGTCTTCGTCAACCTTCAATACGACGAGAGTCGCGACGAGATCGCCGAGGCCGAACGCCTGTTCGGGATCAGGATTCACAGCTTCGACGAAGTTGATCTGCTCAACGATCTCGATGGCGCCGCTGCGCTCACCGCGGCCTGCGATCTGGTG